>CBFGZY010000137.1:0-2033 GCA_965653375.1 uncultured Pseudoxanthomonas sp. | reverse complement strand
GTGGGCGTGGGGCATTACCCCAAACCCCCCCTCGCCTACTACCCCCGCTCCTACAGGAATCTGCTGAGCCTTAACCCCACTCCCCGAAGCGGCACGTTCGACTTCCTGCCCACCACAGGAGTCCTGCCATGCGCCACCGTTGCCTCTGTCTCACGCTGCTGACCATAGCCGTTCTGGCCGGCTGCCGTTCCAGTCCCTCCACCGAAGATGCCGCCGCATCCGCCGCCGAGTATCCGAAAGAAGTAGCCGCTGCTGCGGTGGATCACAAGGCAGTCCTGCGCGAAGAGCAATTCGCCAAGCGAAATGTGCAACGCGACGCTTCCGATGCCAGAACCCGCGACCTCTACGCTCCAGCGCCGCCCTCACCATCCACCGTGATGACGACAGCCAGCCCTCAAATGTACGGCGGCGTATCGCCGCTGGCCCACCCTGCTCCGCCAGAACCGGCCAACACCGAAAAATATGCCGAGCGCGATGACAACCCGGTGCATCGCACCAGCGAACAACCGGTATCCACTTTCTCGGTCGATGTGGACACCGGCAGCTACAGCAATGTACGACGCATGCTGCGCGAAGGTATCCGGCCGCCAGCGGACGCGGTACGCGCGGAAGAATTCATCAATTACTTCAGCTATCGGCATCCTGCCCCTGCCGACCGCAGCCGTCCGTTCCGTGTCACCACCGAATTGGCGCCGGCGCCTTGGAACAGCAAGCGACAGCTGCTGATGATCGGCATCAAGGGCTATGACGTGCCGAAAGCGACGTTGCCACCCGCCAACCTGGTTTTCCTGCTGGACACCTCCGGCTCGATGAATTCGCCCGACAAGCTGCCGCTGCTGAAGCAGACGTTGGCTCAGTTGGTACCGCAATTGCGCGAACAAGACCGCGTTTCGATCGTGGTTTACGCGGGTTCCGCCGGCCTGGTGCTGCCGCCCACCGCGGGCGACCGCCATCAGGACATCCTGGCCGCCTTGGAACGGCTGGAAGCCGGCGGCAGCACCAACGGCGGCGACGGCATCCGTCTGGCGTACGCCATGGCGCGGCAGACTTTCATCAAGGGCGGAGTCAATCGGGTGATCCTGGCCACCGACGGCGATTTCAATGTCGGCACGGTCGATCAAGATGCATTGGAAACACTGGTCGCCGATCAGCGCCAATCCGGCATCGCGCTGACTACGCTGGGATTCGGCCAAGGCAACTACAACGACGCGATGGCCGAACGGCTGGCCGATGTCGGCGACGGCAACCACGCCTACATCGACACCCTGCAGGAAGGCCGCAAGGTGCTGGTCGAGGAAATGCAGGCGACCCTGATGACCATCGCGCGCGACGTGAAGATACAGATCGAGTTCAACCCTGCGGTGGTTTCCGAATATCGCTTGGTCGGCTACGAGAATCGCCTGCTGAACCGCGAAGATTTCGCCAACGACAAAGTCGACGCCGGCGATATCGGCGCAGGCCATGAAGTCACCGCACTCTACGAGATCACGCCAGCAGGTACCGGTGCGGATCGTCTGCCGGCACTGCGTTACGCCGAAGGAAAGTCGACAGCGCGCGCCAGCACCGACGAACTCGGTCACCTCCGGCTGCGTTACAAGCGTCCGGGGCAGGACAAGAGCGAGCTGATCGAAACGCCAGTGCTGCGCACATCGCTCACCACCAGTCCCAGTCCTTCGTTCCGTTTCGCCAGTGCGGTCGCCGCTTATGCCGACTTGCTGCGCGGTGGCACGCATATCGAAAACTGGACCTGGAACGACGTCGCCGCTGCCGCTCGGAGTGCTGGCGGAGAGGACCGCTATGGATTACGTCGCGAATTCGTCGAACTGGTGGGACAAGGTCAGCGATTGGTTGCTGGTAGCAACGACACCCCCTCTATCGCCGGCGAATAAGAACTTCGAGCCGCACAGGGGCGTGACGGCAATAGCCAAGTTCACACCCGCGCAAGGATGCGCGGGTTTCCAAAGCTAGAAAAGTGTAGGAGCGACGTAAGTCGCGATGAGGCTTCACTGGTAAAGCTTCATCGCGACTTACGT
>CBFGZY010000136.1:0-2038 GCA_965653375.1 uncultured Pseudoxanthomonas sp. | reverse complement strand
CACCTCCCACCTCCCACCTCCCAACAAGCTAAAATCACGCTATTCAGCAATTCCGGACTTCTCATGACCTGCCGTACCCGTTTCGCCCCCAGTCCCACTGGCTATCTGCACATCGGCGGCGCCCGCACGGCGCTGTACTGCTGGCTGGAGGCGCGTCATCGCGGCGGCACGTTCATCTTGCGCATCGAAGACACCGACCGCGAGCGCAGCACCCAAGCGGCCATCGATGCGATCCTGGAAGCCATGGACTGGCTGGGCCTGGACTATGACGAAGGCCCGATCTACCAGACACAGCGCGTCGACCGTTACCGCGAAGTGGCCGAGCAACTGGTCGCGGCCGGCAAGGCCTACTACGCCTACGAAACCAAGGAAGAGCTGGAGGCCATGCGCGAAGCGGCGATGGCGGCCAACCTCAAGCCGCGTTACGACGGACGCGCTCGCGAATTGAATCTGCCGTATCGCGACGATCCCAATCGGGTGATCCGCTTCAAGAATCCCACCGACGGCAGCGTGGTGTTCGAAGATCGCATCAAGGGCCGTATCGAGATCAGCAACAGCGAACTCGACGACATGGTGATTTTCCGCCCGGACGGTTTTCCCACCTACAACTTCGCGGTGGTGGTGGACGACCTGGACATGGGTATCACCGATGTCATCCGCGGCGACGACCACATCAACAACACCCCGCGCCAGATCAACATCTATCACGCGTTGGGCGCGCAAGTGCCGCTGTTCTCGCATATGCCGATGATCCTGGACGAGCAGGGCGCCAAGCTGTCCAAGCGCACGGGCGCGGCCGACGTGATGCAGTACAAGGATGCCGGCTATCTGCCGCATGCATTGATCAACTATCTGGCACGCCTGGGTTGGTCGCATGGCGACCAGGAAATCTTCAGCCGCCAGGAACTGATCGACCTGTTCTCGGTGGAAGACGTCAATTCCAAGGCCGCGCGCCTGGACATGGCCAAGCTGGGTTGGCTGAATCAGCATTACTTCAAGGCCGATGACCCGGCCGGCATCGCGCCGCAGTTGGAATATCAGTTGCGCAAGCTTGGCTTGGACCCTGCGAAAGGACCGCAACCGGCCGACGTCGTGGTCGCCCTGCGTGATCGCGTGCAGACACTGAAGGAAATGGCTGAGCGCGCGGTGGTCTGGTACCAGCCGCTGGAGAACTACGACGATGCCGCCGTGGCCAAGCATCTGACGGCTGCCGCCCAGGCGCCGTTGTCCAAGGCCCGCGAAGTGCTTTCCCAGGTTGCGGATTGGAACGTGGAATCCGTGTCCGCGGCGCTGCATGCGGCGGCGGAACAGTTGAGCATCGGCATGGGCAAGGTGGCGCAGCCGCTGCGTGTGGCGATCACCGGTACCCAGGTCAGCCCCGACATTTCCCAAACGGTCTACCTGGCTGGCCGCGACGAGGCCTTGAAACGCATCGACGCGGCGCTTATCAAGTTACCTGAGCCCGCCTGAGCCCTAGCCATGCCCCGCCTAAAGCACGCCTGCACAGACCCCAAGCACCACGTCAGCGACGCGAAGAGCTTCGTCGACGCGGTTGAGCACGCGTGCCAGGAGCGCGGCCTGCGGCTCACGCCCATCCGTGCCCGTGTGCTGGAGCTCATCGCCGAGGCGGGCAAGCCGGTCAAAGCCTACGAACTGCTGGAGTGGGTACGCAGCAAGAAAGGCGTGGGCGCCGACGCGCCGCCGACGGTCTATCGCGCGTTGGACTTCCTGATGGCCAACGGCTTCGTACACAAGCTGGAATCGGTCAACGCCTTCGTCGCCTGCCACCACCCCAACAGCGCCCAGCACTCGGTTCCGTTCTTGATCTGCGACCGCTGCCATAGCGCGGTGGAACTGGAAGATCGCGAAGTCGTCGACCAACTGGAGCAGCGCGCCAAGGCGCTAGGTTTCCAACCGCAAGCGCAGACCTTGGAAGTGCACGGCCTCTGCGCCCGCTGCGCGGGTTGAACCGAATTGGGAAACACCCTGTAGGAGCGACGTAAGTCGCGATGAGGCTTTACCGGTAAAGCCTCATCGG
>CBFGZY010000135.1:0-2480 GCA_965653375.1 uncultured Pseudoxanthomonas sp. | reverse complement strand
TACCGCCACTTCATGCAGAAGGAAATCCACGAGCAGCCGCGCGCCATCGCCGACACCATCGAAGCGGTGATCGAAGCGGGTTTCTCGCCCCAATTGTTCGGCGCCAATGCCGAAGCGGTTTTGAAGGACATCGAAGGCGTGCAGATCCTCGCCTGCGGCACTAGCTACTACGCCGGCCTGACCGCGCGCTACTGGATGGAAGCCATCGCCGGCCTGCCGTGCAGCGTGGAGATCGCCAGCGAATACCGCTATCGCGCCGCATACGCCAATCCCAAGCACCTGGTGGTGACCATCTCCCAGTCCGGCGAAACGCTGGACACGATGGAAGCGTTGAAATACGCCAAGTCGCTGGGCCACAAGCACACGATGTCGATCTGCAACGTGCCCGAAAGCGCCATCCCGCGTGCCAGCGAACTGGTCAGCTACACCCGTGCCGGCGCCGAGATCGGCGTCGCTTCCACCAAGGCGTTCACCACTCAGCTGGCGGCGTTGTTCCAGCTGACGGTCGTGCTGGGCAAGCTGCATGGCCGGGTCACGCCGGAGCAGGAAGCCGACTATCTGGAGCAACTGCGTTTCCTGCCGGGCAGCGTGCAGCATGCCTTGAACCTGGAACCGCAGATCGCCGTGTGGGCCGAACGCTTCGCGGCAAAATCCGATGCGCTGTTCCTCGGCCGCGGCCTGCACTATCCCATCGCACTGGAAGGCGCGTTGAAGCTGAAGGAAATCTCCTACATCCACGCCGAAGCCTACCCCGCCGGCGAACTCAAGCACGGTCCGCTTGCCTTGGTGGATGCCAACATGCCGGTGGTCGTCATCGCGCCCAACGACAAGCTGCTGGAGAAAGTGAAATCCAACATGCAGGAAGTACGTGCACGCGGCGGCGAGTTATTCGTGTTCGCGGACCAGGACAGCAACTTCACCGAATCCGAAGGCGTCCACGTCATCCGCACACCCCGCCACACCGGCGTACTGAGCCCGGTGGTGCACACCATTCCCGTGCAGCTGCTGGCGTACCACACCGCACTGGCGCGCGGGACCGACGTCGACAAGCCGCGCAATCTGGCCAAGTCGGTTACGGTGGAATGAAAACCGTCGCCAGGTTGTAACAATCGGCGTGGAGAATTACCCACGCAACGCGGCACCTCTCTCCTCCCGCGTCGCACCCCAAAGCCCGGCTTTCGTCGGGCTTTGTGCTTCCTGGCGGTCGTCAGTGCGGTGGGAATAGTCGATGCGACAGCGTGAATGCGTCCTGCCGTTCGCGCTGCGCTGCCAATACACGCTATATCCTTCGCCATGAGAATGAGGATCGGATCATGCAGCGCAATCTGTTTGCCATCGCGGTCGTTGCGGCGGGGTGGATCGCCATGACCGCCGCGGCCATTGCGGCGGAACGCCCGATCGCCGAACGCGTGATGGTCATCGGCCATCGCGGCGCCAGCGCGCTTCGGCCCGAGCACACATTGGCGGCATACCGGCAAGCGATCGAGGACGGCGCGGACGTCGTCGAGCCAGACCTGGTGTCCACCCGCGATGGCATGCTGGTGGCGCGCCACGAGAACGAAATCAGCGGCACCACGGATGTGGCCCAGCGCGCCGAGTTCGCCGAGCGCAAACGTAAGCGGACTATCGATGGCGAAGAAGTCGAAGGCTGGTTTGTCGAAGATTTCACCCTGGCCGAACTGAAGACCTTGCGTGCCCGTGAGCGGCCGCCGCAGTTGCGCAGCACCGACTACGACGGCCGCTACGAAGTACCGACGCTGCAGGAAATCATCGCGCTGGTGGCCGCCGAATCATCCGCGCGCGGCCGCGTCATCGGCTTGATCCCCGAGATCAAGCATCCAAGCTATTTCCAGAGTATTGGTCTGGCCATGGAAGCGAAGCTGCTGGCGACCTTGGCCGCGCACGCCTATACACGTACCGCTACGGTGACCATCCAATCCTTCGAGATCGCCAATCTGCGCGACCTGCGTGGGCGTTTGGGTGATTCGCCGGGCAATATCCGCTTGCTGCAGCTTCTGGGAGATCCCAAGGAGCAACCTGGCGACGTGCTGGCAGCCGGCGGCGAACTTCGCTACGCCGACATGATGACGCCGGCTGGGTTACGGACGATTGCCGAATATGCCGACGCCATCGGCCCATACTCGCGTACCGTCATCCCGGTCGACACGCAGGGCCAGTTGGGAAAACCCACGTCCCTGGTGCGCGACGCGCATGCGGCAGGACTGCAGGTGCAGCCGTATACCTTCCGCCCGGAAAACCAGTTCCTGCCGCGTGCACTGTGGAAGGGCGAAGATCCGCGGACCCGTAACGAAGCCGGCTCCATCGCCGAAATCCGCGCCTACCTGAAGGCCGGGATCGACGGCTTCTTCACCGACGATCCAGCGGTAGGCCGCAAAGCCGTGGACCGATAGGCGGCATTTCTATGATCCTTGTAGGAGCGACGTGGGGGGGGGTGGTTGGGTTTGGGGTTGATGTGTAAG
>CBFGZY010000134.1:0-2717 GCA_965653375.1 uncultured Pseudoxanthomonas sp. | reverse complement strand
GATGCGGCGGGAAGTTCAGCGCCTCGAAGTTGTGCCAGTCGTCCTCGATCTCCGGGCCGTCGGCCAGTTCGTAGCCCAATCGGCCGAAGATGTCGGCAATACGTTCCAAGGTACGGCTGATCGGGTGCAGACCGCCGCGCGTCGGATTGCGACCGGGCAGCGTGACGTCGATAGTTTCGCCAGCGAGGCGAGCATCCAGCGCAGCGTCTTCCAGCACTATTTTGCGGGTGGATAGCGCTTCGGAAATCGTATCGCGCGCGCGGTTGATGGCCTCGCCCGCCAGCTTGCGCTGATCGGCCGGCAGCGCGCCCAGCTGTTTCAGTTGCGCGGTGACGCTACCTTGCTTGCCGAGCAATGCCACACGCAAGTGCTCCAATGCATCCGGCGTCTGCGCGGACGCGATGTCGGTCAGCGCTTGCGAGGACAGGGTTTCGATATCGCTCATTGGGTATCCGAATGAAATTCCACTGCGCCCGCGCCTGCAGGCGCGGGCCACAAAAAACAATGGGGAAGGACTTGCGCCCTTCCCCACATATTCGGCGATGAACTGCCAGTACAGCTTTACGGTGGAGATCGCTGGCTTACGCCGCGAGCGCGCCCTTCGCTTTTTCGGCCAGGGCCGCAAAACCCACCGGATCGTGCACGGCGATGTCCGCCAGCACCTTACGGTCCAGGGTGATGCCGGCCTTGAGCAGGCCGTTGATGAAGCGGCTGTAGCTCATGCCGTTGATGCGGGCCGCCGCGTTGATGCGGGTGATCCACAGCGAGCGGAAATTGCGCTTCTTCTGCTTACGGCCGATATAGGCGTACTGACCGGCCTTGATGACGGCCTGGTTGGCGACGCGGAAGACTTTGCGACGGGCGTTGTAGTAGCCCTTCGCCAGCTTCAGGATTTTCTTGTGACGGCGGCGTGCCGTTACACCACGTTTGACTCGTGCCATTTGTCAGTCCTCAGAGGTACGGAAGCATACGGTCAAGACGGCTGCTGTCCTCGGCGCGAATGATATTCGTGCCGCGGAGGTTACGCTTCCGCTTGGTCGTCTTCTTGGTGAGGATGTGGCTCTTGTTGGCGTGGCCGCCTTTGTACTTGCCGGAAGCGGTCTTCCGGAAGCGCTTGGCCGCCGCCCGATGGGTCTTGATCTTGGGCATTGCGATGTCCTTAGGGAGTTTTCTGTCACTGACCTGGGCGGTGGCCTCACCTCAACGAGGCTGCCACGCTTTCCATCCTGCCCAAACCGGCTTGTAAGTTGCTGATCCCAAAGGGATCCCAACAGGTTCCATGATGCCGCAAGCGGCAACCCGATGAACTGGGCCGCGTATTATGCCTGGGACTGGATTCCCTTGCAAATCAGCGGGTTTGGTACGTCGGTTCCGTGTGGCTGCCAGACCTAGATGTAGGAGCGACGTAAGTCGCGAACGGAAGCTTGCAGGTCGCGACTTACGTCGCTCCTACAAGGAAGGAAGCTCCTCAACGACAAAGAGCGCCTTGTGGCGCTCCCCCACCCTTTGCCCTCCCCCGCGAGCGAGGGAGGGGAACGGTATGCCTCGCGCACTGCGGTGCGCGAGATTATTTCTTTTTGGGGGCGATCATCATGACCATCTGGCGCCCTTCCAGGCGCGGGCGGGACTCGATGACGATCTCGTCGCCCAGCTCGGCCTCGATACGCGCGGCCATTTCGCGACCCAGTTCCTGGTGGCTCATTTCGCGGCCACGGAAGCGAATGTTGACCTTGACCTTGTCGCCTTCCTCAAGGAAGCGGCGGATGTTGCGCATCTTGATCTGGTAGTCGCCTTCGTCGGTGACCGGCCGGAACTTGAGTTCCTTGATTTCGACCTGCTTCTGCTTTTTCTTGGCCGCGTTGGCCTTCTTCTGCAGTTCGAACTTGTACTTGCCGAAATCCATGATGCGACAAACAGGCGGATCCGCCTGCGGCTGGATTTCCACGAGATCCAGGCCCGACTCTTCCGCCAGTGCCAGTGCTTCGTCGCGCGACAGCACGCCGACCATTTCGCCGTCGGCGCCGATCACGCGTACGCGCGGCACGCGGATTTCGTTGTTCTTACGGTTTTGCTTGTTGTCAGGGATGCTGATGTTGCAGTCTCCAAAGAGAATCGATCCGGCCCATCTAGGCCGGCACTGTCCTACGCGCCGTACTCTTACACCACGTGCTTTTCCGAAGCCTGCTTCTTACCAGGCGCGCTTCTTACAAAGCATGCTCACTACGCAAACGCTCGGCGAAGGCGGCGACGGACATTGTGCCTAAATCTTCGCCGGAACGGGTACGGACGGCGATGGCGCCATTTTCCTTTTCGCGGTCTCCCACGACCAGCAGGTAGGGCACCCGCTGCAGCGTATGCTCGCGAATCTTATAGCCGATCTTCTCGTTCCGCAAATCGGCCGTGACCCGGAAACCTTGATTTGAAAGGGTTTTCCGGACCTCTTCCACGTAGCCGGCCTGGGCGTCGGTGATGTTCATGACCACGGCCTGCTGCGGAGCCAGCCAAGCCGGGAATGCACCGGCATGGTGCTCGATCAGGATGCCGATGAAGCGTTCCATGGAGCCCACGATGGCACGGTGCAGCATGACCGGATGCTGGCGCTGGCTGTGTTCGTCCACGTATTCGGCGCCCAACCGGCCCGGCATCATGAAATCGACCTGCATGGTGCCCAGCTGCCAGGTGCGGCCGATGGCGTCCTTGAGGTGGTATTCGATCTT
>CBFGZY010000133.1:0-3200 GCA_965653375.1 uncultured Pseudoxanthomonas sp. | reverse complement strand
TCGATGGTGGTGACGAAGATCTTGCCGTCGCCGATCTTGCCGGTGCCGGCGGCCTGCTGGATGGCCTCGATAACGGCATCCAGGCGCTCGTCGGTGACGACGGTTTCGATCTTGATCTTGGGCAGGAAATCGACGACGTACTCGGCGCCGCGGTACAGCTCGGTGTGGCCCTTCTGCCGGCCGAAGCCTTTGACTTCGGTCACGGTGATGCCGGACACGCCCGCCTGCGACAAGGACTCTCGGACCTCGTCGAGCTTGAACGGCCGGATGATGGCGGTGATCAGTTTCATGCGCATACCCCGATGGTGGATGGAACCGGCCGGCCAATGCCGGCCGGCGGTTTCAGTACACCTGCGTGCGCAGCCCCCTGGTGGCGGACACGATGTCGGTGCGAAGCGATGCACGAACCGCAGCCGCTTCCATCGCGATGACTTGCGACGAAAACGGATGACGTGGGAGGGAGTTGCGGCTCATGAATCTCTCCTGGGTGCTCCTGCGTGGCTGGGCTCCCGTGTGATGGGCTGTTGCGATCTCCATGACGCGATAACAGATGGTTTTTTTGCGGTGTTGCCCCGGCTCCCCAGCCGAGTCGTAAGGTGCGGCGATGGCGACGGGTGGGAGGGGTAGGCCGTCGCCATCGCCGCAAGAACGCTTGCCTCTCCCCTTCGCCATCGGCGAAAGGGAGAGGGGTAACTCAGTTGGCGTAGTACAGCTGGTATTCCAGCGGGTGAGTGGCCGCGCGGAACTTGGTCACTTCCTGCATCTTCAGCGCGATGTAGCCGTCGATGAAGTCGTCGCTCATCACGCCGCCGGCCTTGAGGAACTCGCGGTCCTTGTCCAGCGCTTCCAGGGCCTGGTCCAGGCTGGAACAGACCTGCGGGATGTTCTTTTCTTCTTCCGGCGGCAGGTCATACAGATCCTTGTCGCTCGGCGCGCCCGGATCGATCTGGTTCTTGATGCCATCCAGGCCGGCCATCATCAGCGCAGTGAAGGTCAGGTAGCCGGTCTGCAGCGGATCCGGGAAACGGATTTCGATGCGGCGCGCCTTCGGATTGGACACCCACGGAATGCGGCACGAAGCCGAACGGTTGCGCGCCGAGTAGGCGAGCATCACCGGCGCTTCGAAGCCCGGGACCAAACGCTTGTAGCTGTTGGTGCCGGAGTTGGCGAAGGCGTTGATGGCCTTGGCGTGCTTGAAGATGCCGCCGATGTACCACAGCGCCATCTGCGACAGGCCGCCGTAGCCGTCACCGGTGAACAGGTTGGTGCCGCCCTTGGCGAGCGACTGGTGCACGTGCATGCCGCTGCCGTTGTCGCCCACGATGGGCTTGGGCATGAAGGTGGCGGTCTTGCCGTTGCGGAAGGCCACGTTCTTGATGATGTACTTCATGGCCAGCAGCTCGTCGGCCTTCTTGACCAGCGAGTTGAACTTGGTGCCGATCTCGCACTGGCCGGCGGTGGCGACTTCGTGGTGGTGCACTTCGACTTCGATGCCGATCTGCTCCAGCGTCTTACACATCTCGGCGCGGATGTCGTGCAGCGAATCGACCGGCGGAACCGGGAAGTAGCCGCCCTTCACGCCAGGACGATAGCCGCTGTTGCCGCCTTCGTACTTGGTGCCGCTGTTCCAGGCCGCTTCTTCGGATTCGATCTTGAAGAAGGTGTTGCCCATCTCATTGGCGTAGCGCACCGAATCGAAGATGAAGAATTCCGGCTCCGGACCGAAGAACGCCTGGTCGGCGATGCCGCTGGACTTCAGGTAGGACTCGGCGCGCTTGGCCACGCCGCGCGGACAGCGCGAGTAGCTCTGCATGGTGGCCGGATCCAGCACGTCGCAGACCAGGATCACGGTGGGATCGGCGGAAAATGGGTCGAGATAGGCGGTGCTGGGGTCGGGCAGCAGCACCATGTCGGATTCGTTGATGCCTTTCCAGCCGCTGATCGAACTGCCGTCGAACATCTTGCCGTCTTCGAACAGGGAGGGCTCCACGATGTTCGCCGGGAATGTCACGTGGTGCTGCACGCCCCGGATATCGGCAAAGCGCAGGTCGACGAATTCGACCTTGTTGTCCTTGATCAGCTTTTCAACATTGTCCGCAGACATCTTGGAACCTCAGGTTGGATATGAACGTGCCTGCTTGAGAGCAAGGGCCGTGCCAACCTTCAAGAATCCGTAACTGCTTGATTTTATTATCACTCGCCCGGTCGCCGTAACCCGAACTGCACCAAACTGGTTCTATCGCTCGCAAGATATCCTCGATTTGGTGCGTAACCGTTTTCCTCTATCCTTGGCCGTTCCCCACCCCATCCAATCGCCCATGACCGATCTCCTTGCCGCCCTGTTGCTCGGCATCATCGAAGGCCTGACCGAATTCCTGCCCATTTCCAGCACCGGCCATCTGTTGATCGTCCAGCACTGGCTGGGCGCGCGCTCGGACTTCTTCAATATCGTGGTGCAGGCCGGCGCCATCCTGGCGATCGCGCTCGTATTCCGGCAGCGCCTGTGGGATCTGGCGACCGGCTGGCGCGACCCCGCCAACCGCGATTACCTGGCCAAACTCATCGTCGCTTTCCTGGTGACCGCGCTGGTGGGATTGCCGGTACGCATGGCCGGCTGGGAATTGCCCGAAACCGTCACCCCGGTGGCCTGGGCGCTGATCCTGGGCGGCGTGTGGATGCTGGTGGCGGAGCACTTTGCGGAGCGCCGCGGCGACCAGTGGCAGGTGACTTGGAAGGTGGCCGTGCTGGTTGGCCTGGCGCAGGTGGTGGCGGGGGTATTTCCCGGCACTTCGCGCTCGGCCGCGGCGATCTTCATGGCGATGCTGGCCGGCACCAGCCGGCGGTCTTCGGCAACGGAATTCGTATTCCTGGTCGGCATTCCGACCATGTTCGCCGCCAGCGGCTATGCCTTCCTGGAGCTGCTGATGGAGGGCGATGTCAGCCAGGAGAACTGGGCCGCGGTGGGCCTGGCCTTCGCTGCTGCGACGGTCACCGGTTTTGTGGTGGTGAAATGGCTGCTGGGCTACATCAAGGCGCACCGCTTCACCGGCTTCGCCGTGTACCGCATTGTTCTAGGTGGATTGCTGCTGTTGCTGATGCCGGCGGGGAGCTGATACTCCGCCCGTTGCAGGGCGATTCTGTTCTTTTAGGAGCGACGTGAGTCGCGATGCGGCTTTACCGGTAAAGCCTCATCGCGACTC
>CBFGZY010000132.1:0-3342 GCA_965653375.1 uncultured Pseudoxanthomonas sp. | reverse complement strand
GGCGCCATGCGGCGTTGCACGCCTTGCCTGCCACCGCAACGCCAAACCCTACAAAAGCCGCCTTCGCACTCACCCCAAAGTGCATAACACGCTCTAGGACCGATCATGCCTTCACGCTCCCGATCCCGAAAGAAATCCCGCGGCAGCAAACCCACGCTGATCGCCATTGTTCTGCTGGCCGTGGTGTTGGGCGGCTGGTTCTGGTGGCAGCACCGTGGCGAGGTGCCACCCACCGTCACCGAATCACCGGCAGCGTCCACGTCCTCGGAAACGGGCGTCCGCAGCGAACCTTTGCCGCTGCCGCCGCCAGACTCCACTGGCCCGGCAATCGCACCGACGGCACCCGCCGCTGCGGCGACATCAACGGCCACTCAGGCCGATGCCTTGCCCGATTTCCTTCCGCCTGAAGCCCGCCAGACACTGCGGCTGATCGCGCAAGGAGGGCCTTTCCCGCATCGGCAGGACGGCAGCGTATTCGCCAATCGCGAAGGCCGCCTGCCTCGCCAAGCGCGGGGCTACTATCGCGAATACACCGTGGATACGCCCGGGCTGGATCACCGCGGCGCGCGGCGCATCGTCACTGGCGGACAACCGCCCCGCGAGTACTACTACACCGACGACCACTACGAAAGCTTCCGCCGGTTTGAGATCGGCGCACCGGGAGTGCAACGATGAGCGAATCCGGCTTCGAACCGGGCCTGGACGACGCTTCGCAAGCGGGCGTCTTCTTCGTTGCCGACGAAGACCTGGATACCTTGACGGTAGTGGGCCGCGACGCCGGCCTATCGGTGCGCCGCATCGATCTGTCCGGTTGCGACAGCAAGGCCGCATTGCTGCTGCGGATCGCGACAGTGCTGGACTTTCCCCAGACGTCGGGGCGCAACTGGGACGCACTGTCGGACAGCTTGCGCGACCTGTCGTGGATAAAGCCAAAGTCCAAGGGCTATGTGTTGCTGTTCGAACAAGCCCACGACTTCCGCTCCCAGCACGAAACCGAGTTCGACACGCTGCTGGATGTGCTGGACGAAGCATCACGCCAATGGACGCAGCAGGATGTGCCGTTCTGGGCGTTCGTGGCGCTGCCCGAGGAAGATTTCCCCGAGATGGATTAGCGTTGCGGGAGCGGCGCCCTGCCGCGAGCTTTTGCTTTTCCCGAACCGCCTGAAAAGAACTCGCGGCGGGACGCCGCTCCCACGGGGTGATCAGAAACCTCGGTGAGCCTCATTTCCGGCGCATGCCGCCGCGATCTGCGATCATGTCGCATGCATGATTTCACCTCTTTCCCGCTGACGCCCGGCTTGCTGCAGGGCGTCGAAGCCCTCGGCTATACCCGCCCCACCCCCATCCAGGCCGAAAGCCTGCCGTCCATCCTGGCCGGCCGCGACGTGATCGCGCAGGCGCCCACCGGCAGCGGCAAGACCGCCGCCTTTGGCCTGGGCCTGTTGCATCGCCTGGATCCTGGCCTGATTCGTACCCAGGCGCTGGTCCTATGTCCCACGCGGGAATTGGCCGACCAGGTGGCGCGGCAGATTCGCAAATTGGCCGTCGGCGTTCCCAATCTGAAAGTGCTGACGCTGTGCGGCGGCTTGCCGCTGGCGCCGCAATTGAGTTCGCTGGCCGCGCACGATCCGCAGGTGGTGGTCGGCACGCCCGGCCGCATCCAGGAATTGATGCGCAAGAAAGCGCTGCATCTGGGTGGCGTGAGGACGCTGGTCCTCGACGAAGCCGACCGCATGTTGGACATGGGCTTCGAAGAACCGATCCGCGAGATCATCGGCAAGACGCCCAAGGAGCGGCAAAGCCTGTTGTTCTCCGCCACGTTCGCCGATGGGGTGCGCGAAATCGGCCGCACCGCACTGCGCGATGCGGTGGAAGTGACGATCGGCAACGACGAGCCGCCTGCCGAAATCGACCAGCGCTTCTACGAAGTGGACCCGGCAAGGAAGCAGACCGCGCTGGCGGGGCTGCTGGCCGAGCGAGGTGTGGAATCGTGCGTAGTGTTCTGCAACACCCGTCGCGATGCCGACGAAGTGGCCGGCTCACTGCAGCATTTCGGTTTCTCTGCGCTGGCCCTGCACGGCGACATGGAACAGCGCGACCGCGAGGAAGTGCTGGTGCGCTTCGCCAACCGCAGTTGCAACGTATTGGTGGCCAGCGACGTGGCCGCGCGCGGGCTGGATATCGAGGATTTGGCGGCGGTCATCAACTACGACATGCCTAGCGATCCCGACATCTACCTGCATCGCATCGGCCGCACCGGCCGCGCCGGCCGCGGAGGTTTGGCGCTGAGCCTATGCACCTCGCGCGAACTGCCGCGCGCCGCGGCCATCGAAACACGCCAGGGCCGGCCGCTGCGCTGGGAGCGGACCATCCCGGCCGCGCCCAAGGCGCGTAGCGCCCCGCCGGCCGCCATGGCGACCCTGCGGATCGATGCCGGCAAGACCGACAAATTGCGTCCGGGCGACGTGCTGGGTGCGCTGACCGGCGACGCCGGCCTGCCGGGCACCGCCATCGGCAAGATCAACATCTTCGCCACCCGATCCTACGTGGCGGTTCAGCGCTCGCAAGCGAGTGCCGCCCTGGCTCGCCTCAACGCCGGCAAGATCAAGGGCCGCAGCTTCCGCGTACGTAAGCTCTGACTTGTTTTCGCCAGGTATCTGCCGAACCAGTGTAGAAAGAACCGGTGCTGTGGGAGCGGCGTCCCGCCGCGAGTTCTTCAGTCAGATCAGATGGATCCCACAAAGAGCTCGCGGCGGGACGCCGCTCCCACAGTGCGTCGCATTCCTCGGAATCCAAGCTGCCTCCAAATAAAAACGCCGGGGGCTTGCGCCCCCGGCGTTCTGGATAACTCAGTTCAGCGCAGGATTACTGCGGCTGGACTTCGTCGGCCTGCATGCCTTTCTGGCCCTGCACGGCGACGAACGTCACCTTCTGGCCTTCCTGCAACGACTTGAAGCCGGTGCCCTGGATCGCGCGGAAATGCACGAACAGGTCGGCGCCACTTTCCGGGGTAATGAAACCAAAACCCTTGGCATCGTTGAACCACTTGACGGTACCGGTTTGACGGTTCGACATCTTTACTAACTCCTGAAACATAGGTGGAAATACATCGCGGTTCCGGAGAATTCCGGTCCGAGACTGAGTTGCAGGCGTTGGTAAAGCGGGAAGATGTAGCAGATGTATCTACCGCATCAGGCTCACGATTCACGGTGACCCTGGCAAGCACAGTGAGCGCACTCTACCCCGGTTCTTGAACAAAAGCGACTGTTTTGCAAAATCTTTGTTAACAGCCAGGGGTTCCAGTCAGGTCCGGTGGCGCCGGGAGCCGGGAGCCGGGAGCCG
>CBFGZY010000131.1:0-3486 GCA_965653375.1 uncultured Pseudoxanthomonas sp. | reverse complement strand
CTCCCCGCTCCCCGCTCCCCGCTCCCCCAATGCTCAACCTCTTCTACGGCGGCACCTTCGACCCGGTTCACAACGGGCACCTGGCTATCGCCCGAGCGGCTCGCGACGAGTTGGATACCGTGGTGCGCCTGATGCCCGCTGCCGATCCGCCGCACCGCGCGCCTCCCGGCGCCACCGCGGAGGAGCGGGCAACGATGCTCGAATTGGCCGTGGCCGACGAGCCGGGTTTGCTGGTCGACCGGCGCGAATTGCGGCGCGCGCAGGCGCAGCCGGGCAGCCGCTCCTACACCATCGACACCTTGCGCGAACTGCGCGAAGAGTTGGGCGAACGCGCCCCAATCGCATTGCTGATCGGTGCCGACAGTCTGGTCGGCCTGCCGACTTGGCGCGAATGGCGGCAACTGTCCGACTATGCGCATTTCATCGTCGCCGAACGCGTCGGCAGTCCGCTGAATGGTGCGATGCCGGAAGAACTCGCAGGCTTCATCGAAGGGCGTTGGCTGTCGTCGCCGGAAAAACTGACCGAAACGCCCGCTGGGGGCCTGTTTCGGCTCAAACACCCGTTGCAGATGGAATCGGCCAGCGAGATACGGCAGCGCATCATTGCGGGCGAGACTTGGCAGAATCTGGTGCCGCTGGCCGTCGCCGGCTACATCACCGATAACCGGCTTTATTTCACGTAAGCGCCGGACCGGAGTTCGGTATAATTCGGCCGCATTCCCCAAAGACAGCAAACCTTTGTCCAGCCAAGCGCAAGTCATCAAGACCCGTCTTCCCAGCCCGCCTCCGGCCTTGCCGGACCTGCTCGCCAACGTACATGCGGCGGTGGAAGAACTCAAAGCCAAGGATGTCGTCGAGATCGACGTGCGCGGCAAATCCAGCGTCACCGACTATCTGATCATCGCGTCGGGCACCTCGACCCGCCACGTCAAATCGATCGCCGACGAAGTGGTCAAGTTCGCCAAGAAGTTGGACGTCATGCCGTTGGGCGTGGAAGGCGAGCGCGAAGCCGAGTGGGTGCTGGTCGATCTGGGCGATGTGATCGTCCATGTCATGCTGCCGCGAGTGCGTGAGTTCTACGCGCTGGAGCGCTTGTGGACGGTGGGCGATCAACCGCCGCAGTACGACGAACTGGAAGCAGGCGCGGATCGCTCCTGACGCCGGTTGGACGTGTAGGAGCGACGTGAGTCGCGATGAAGGATTATCGATAAAGCTTCATCGCGACTCACGTCGCTCCTACATGTCGTTGGAAAGGTTCTCGATAGAAAACGGCGCCCCATGGCGCCGTTTTCGTTTATTGCTTCCCGCAAACACCACCTACAGCGGCCCGCGTTCCCAAGGCCCGGTGATCGCAACGGTGATTCCGGGGGATTGGATGTTGACGAACATCGTCCGCGACAGCGGATCCCAGCACGCGCCGCAGAACTCGGAATCGCGATAGTCGCCTTCCTCGATCGTCTTGCCGGCATTGGCGATCTGAGTGGAGGTCAGCTCGATGTTGTTCTTGCCGAAATAGAAAGATTCGCCCGCACGGGTCAGGCCGACCAGACGCGAACCGGGGCCGTATTCGTCCGGGCTTTCGCCGCCGTCCTCGCATAGAAGCACGCCGCCGCGGGCACTGACGGTGATGTTGTCGGGGTTGTGCGCGGCCAGTTGGTTGCCGCTGACGAACAGTGCGCGCAACCGCTGGGTGAACAGGTCCAGCACCCAGACCGCGCCATTGCCGCGGCCTTTGCGTCCCTGGCTATCCACGCCGGTGCTGGTGTCGACAATGAACATCTTGCCGTAGCTGTACCAGATGCCTTCGCCGCGGCTCATCCGCAGCGCGCCTTCGCTCCACGCCTGCGCAAACGGACCACTGAGCGTGTCGCCGGCGGAAACGTCCGGAAAGCCACTGGGCGCGACGACCGTATCCAGATCCGGATCGGGAACGTCCACCCAATCCAGCGCGTACTCGTCGCCCATGTTGGCGACCGTCAGATCGGCGTTGGGCTTTCCGCGGACGCGCGCGGCCTGCAGCCGGCCGCCGTTTTCCAGCGAGCCGCTGCGGCCGAAACGATCATGGGGAATGAAGCGATACAACGCCGATTTGTTGCGATCGTCTTCGGTCAGATAGACGATGCCGGTACGCGGGTCCACCGCGACGGCTTCATGGCTGAAGCGGCCCAGTCCCACCAAAGGCCGGCCGGTGGTGCGTTCGTTCTGCGGGTCGACTTCAAAGACATAGCCGTGCTTGCGGCCGGTGCTGGACACCGCATCGGTCTTGATCTCTTCGCAGGTCAGCCACGTGCCCCACGGGGTAAGTCCGCCGGCGCAATTGACCAGCGTGCCGCCCAGACTGGGTTCCAGGCTGCCCCACTGGCCATGCCGATAGGTAAGGGTGGTGGTACCGCCGGCAGCCTGCAGGCCATTGCTGACGATGCCGGTGTCGTACATGCCCGGCGCCTGGATAGGCGTGCCGGCACCGCGCTCGTGGTTGCGGATAAGAACGTATTCCAGACCAAGGCCATGGCCGCGGCCACGATGTTTCCAGCCAGGTTTGCGCACCGAGACCACGGCCATGCCGTCGTGGCGGTCGGGGCAGGGCTGGCCGTCGTCCATACGGTCGCCGCTCCAACCGAAGGATCGATAGCTGAAGCCGCGCGGCAACTGCAGCAGCGGCAATCCGGTGGTGCGGTCGGCTACCGGTGCTAGCGGGCCGTAACGGCTGGGAACAGGGGAAAGCCGGGTCGATGCGGTGGCGGCATGGGCTTGGCGCGAATACAGCGCGCCCAGGCTGCCGATGGTGCCCATCGCGACAGCGGCGGCACTACCTTTCAGGACCTGGCGGCGGGCGGGATCGAAGACACTCATCGTGCGACTCCTGCTGGCTGGGGGAACCTGCAAGCTAGGGCCGCGGTGTAACCGGAATATGACAAAGGTACGTCTCTTGCAGGCCGCCCGACAGAAGTGCGACGCCGCTATCATGCGGTCATGAAAAGCAAGTTGATCGCCACCGGCGAACGCGCGCCGGCTTGGGTCGCGCAGGGATTCGCCGAATATCAAAAGCGCCTGTCGCATTGGCTGCCGATGGAGCTGGTGGAAATAGAACCCGGACTGCGCGGCAAGGGCCGCGACCCGCAGCGCGCTATCGAAGAAGAAGGCAAGCGCGTACTGGCGGCATTACCGAAGAATGCGCACGTGGTGGCACTGGAAGTGGGCGGTAAGCCGTATTCCTCCGAACAACTGGCGCAGCGGCTGGAGCACTGGCGCGGACAGGGACGCGATCTGGCCTTCCTGATCGGCGGACCGGAAGGGCATGCCCCCGATGTGCTGGCGGCGGCACACGAAACCTGGTCGCTGGGGCCGCTGACGCTTCCGCACATGCTGGCCCGGCTGGTGGTGGCCGAGCAGGTGTACCGCGCGGCGGCCTTGTTGGCCAATCACCCCTACCACCGCGCTTGATGCCTTTGTAGATTTTGTAGGAGCGACGTCAGTCGCGATCGC
>CBFGZY010000130.1:0-3735 GCA_965653375.1 uncultured Pseudoxanthomonas sp. | reverse complement strand
TGCATCGTCAGGAAGATGCCGGTGACGATCTGGTTGACCAGCACCAGCAGGGCCAGCGAGCCCATGTAGTACCAGAAGTTGAAGTTCTTGGGCGCGTAGTACTCGGTCATGTGCTTGCGGTACACCGGCATCATGCCGGGCGCGCGCGCGTTGACCCAATCCCATACGCCGTTGGCGGTGCGGGTGAAGATGTTCGCCATGACTTACGCCGCTCCCTTTGGATCCACGCCGATGATGATCGTCGTGTCGTTCTCGTAGTGGTGCGGCGGCACCACCAAGTTGGTGGGCGCCGGGACGCCCTGGAACACGCGGCCTGCCATGTCGAAGCGCGACTTGTGGCAAGGGCAGAAGTAGCCGCCCTTCCATTCCGGATCGTAGGGTTCGGGCTTGATTTCCGCCGCCATTTCCGGCGAGCAGCCCAGGTGCGTGCACAGGCCCACCAGCACGGAAATCTCCGGCTTGATGGAGCGGGCTTCGCCCTTGATGTACTCCGGCTGCTGGTCGGTGTTCTTGGATTCCGGATCGCGCAGGCGCGCATCCAGGGTCGGCAACGCATCCAACGTGGCCTTGGAGCGCTTGACGATCCAGATCGGCTGGCCGCGCCACTCCAGAATCAAACGCTGACCTTCCTGCAGACCGGTGAGATCGGCCGTCACCGGCGCGCCGGCCAACTTGGCCCGCGCACTTGGGTTCCACGACTTTATGAACGGTACTGCTACAAAACCGGCACCCACTGCACCGACCACAGCCGTGGTCGCAGTCAGGAACCGGCGTCGACCTGTATTAACAGGCCCATTGACCCCATCATTGGCCATCCGGCACTCCGCAAAACAATCAGGTAGCTAAAAGGCTGCCATAACCCGCACAGGAACTTCGCGCGGGCCGCAAAAGACGTGGAAGTGTAGCGGAAGCCTTAATCCGGCGACAACGGGATTCAGAAAATCAATGACTTGCGGGCCGCGAATGCGCGGCCTTGCGCGCGGGGCCTAATCAGCGCGCCGCCACCACGCCGCGGTAGCGTTCGGCCAATACCGCCACGCGTTCGACATAGCGCTGGGTCTCCCGATACGGCGGTACTCCGCCATACCGGTCGACGGCACCCTCACCGGCGTTGTAGCCGGCGGCGGCCAGGGTCAGGTTGCCGTTGAAGCGTTTCAGCAACCATGCCAGATACTGCGCGCCGCCGCGGATGTTCTGCGAAGCGTTGTAGGCATCCGACACGCCGAAGCGACGGGCGGTGCCCGGCATCAGCTGCATCAGGCCCTGCGCACCTGCATGCGACAAAGCCATCGGGTTGTAGGAGGACTCCGCGTGCATGATGGCGCGGATCACCGCCTCTTCGACGCCGAATTCGCGTGAGGCCGCGGCGATTTCGTTCTGGTAAGCGGTGGTGTTGAGACGCAAACGGCTGAAATTGACGCCGGGATTGCCGCAGGCGAAGCAGGTTTCGATGAAGCTGTACTTGATCGTCCGGATGCTGGCCACATCGGCCGCGCCCTTGGGCTTGCTGCTGGTGTAGTGCCGCACGCCGTCCTTGATGTAGGAATACACCTGTCCGCTGACCACGCGGCGGGTGCCGCTGCCGCCGGTCTGGGCCGGAGCAGACGCCGCAGCCGGCAGAGCGTCATTGGATGTCACCAAATTGGACGAGTTCGCCGCTGTGGCGGTGGCTACTGCGCCTAGGGCAGCGGCGGGCGTCATCGTAGGCGTTGCGGGCACACGTGCGGTTTCCACACTACTTGGCCTGGAAGTCGCCGATGCCGGTACGGAGCGAGCGCTACTGGCGCTGTACTGGCTGACCACCTGGCACTGGGCGCCGCTGACCCGCTTGCTGACATAACTGGGAACGCCGTCGGCGCCAAGGCATTTGTATAGCGTGCCCGCGCTGGCTGGCAGCGCGAACAACACGGCAATGACGCCCCAAAGCGGCAGGATCCCCCTCATGGCGCGCAGTGTCCCAACTTCCCGACGGGTTGCCAAGTCCTTGTCCAACAAAGGATTCCTCCAATCTGTGCGGTCGGTCCGATATCCGGGCAGCGATGGCGGCTGGGGTCATTCCCCCGGCTGCCTACTGTTCAACGCCAGTTAGCCGTGATTCCGGCCGCGACGGCGTATAGGACCACTACGGAGGGCTTCCCGATGAGTGTCCCGTCCCAAACTGCATGACACGCTCTAAACTACGCGCCCTACCTGCCACCCGCCTGGAATAATCACCATGCCCGGGAAGCCCGCTTCCGAAATGCCCGCCCAGGGCGCCCCGACCGTGCCTGCGCGCGGCAAGCTATTCATCAAGACCCACGGCTGCCAAATGAACGAGTACGACTCGGCCAAGATGGCCGACGTGCTGGCCGCGGCCGAGGGCCTGGAGCTGACCGACAACCCGGAAGAAGCCGACGTTGTCCTGGTCAACACCTGTTCTATCCGCGAAAAAGCGCAGGAAAAGGTCTTCAGCCAACTTGGCCGCTGGAAAGCGCTGAAAAAAGACGGCAAGCCCGTCCTGATCGGCGTGGGCGGCTGCGTCGCCTCGCAAGAGGGCGAGGCCATTGTCAAACGTGCGCCGTATGTGGATCTGGTATTCGGCCCGCAAACCCTGCATCGCCTGCCGGAACTGATCCGTGAGCGCCGCGCCAGCGGGCAACCGCAGGTCGACATCAGTTTTCCCGAAATCGAGAAATTCGACCGCCTGCCGGAGCCGCGTGCCGAAGGGCCCAGCGCGTTCGTGTCGATCATGGAAGGCTGCTCGAAGTACTGTAGTTTCTGTGTGGTGCCCTACACCCGCGGCGAAGAAGTCAGCCGGCCGTTCGAAGACGTGCTGGTGGAGGTCGCGCAACTGGCCGCGCAAGGCGTGCGCGAAA
Organism: uncultured Pseudoxanthomonas sp.; assembly: GCA_965653375.1. GTDB lineage: Bacteria > Pseudomonadota > Gammaproteobacteria > Xanthomonadales > Xanthomonadaceae > Pseudoxanthomonas_A. Next base: position 880 of record CBFGZY010000130.1, on the reverse strand, counting down.
TCAATTTGCTGGGCCAGAACGTCAACGCGTATCGCGGACCATATGGCGATGGCGCGAGTGAAGGCGTTGGCCCGAGCGAAAGTGTGCAGTATGCGGATCTGGGCCTGCTGATCCGCGCCATCGCCGAGATCGAAGGCGTGGGCCGCATCCGCTTCACCACCTCGCATCCGCTGGAATTCTCCGATTCGCTGATCGAGGCCTATCGCGACGTGCCGCAGCTGGCCAACTACCTGCATCTGCCGGTGCAGGCCGGCAGCGACCGCATCCTGTCGGCGATGAAGCGCGGCTACACGGCACTGGAATTCAAGCAGAAGATCCGCAAACTGCGTGCCGTACGCCCGGACATTTCTATCTCGTCGGATTTCATCGTCGGCTTTCCAGGCGAGACCGATGCGGATTTCGACAAGACGATGAAGCTGATCGAGGACGTGGGCTTCGATCAGTCGTTCTCCTTCATCTACTCGCGCCGCCCCGGCACGCCGGCGGCCGATCTGGAAGACCAAACTTCCGACGCCACCAAGCACGCACGACTGGAACGCCTGCAAGCGCACATCAATGCGCATGCAGCGAAGATTTCGCAAGCCATGGTCGGCAGCGTGCAATCGGTGCTGGTGGAGGGCCCTTCCAGGAAGAACCCCAACGAACTGACCGGCAAGACCGAGAACATGCGCTCGGTGAATTTCCCCGGCCATCCGCGGATGATCGGCCAGTTCGTCGACCTGGTGATTACCGAGGCAATGACGAACTCACTGCGCGGAAGAGTGGCGACCGTCGACGACAGCGTCGCAGCGTAAGCCAACTCATGTAGGAGCGTCGTAAGTCGCGGTGAGGGGTTTGCGGTTGAGGGGAGTAGCGGGGTTGGGGGGGGCGGCACGGGGGC
>CBFGZY010000129.1:0-3980 GCA_965653375.1 uncultured Pseudoxanthomonas sp. | reverse complement strand
CCGGAGATCGAGGACGACTGGCACAACTTCGAGGCGCTGAACTTCCCGCCGCATCACCCGGCGCGCGCCATGCACGACACGTTCTATTTTGGCGACGGCCGCTTGCTGCGCACGCACACCTCCGGCGTGCAGGTGCGCTACATGGGTGATCACGTGCCGCCCTTGCGCATGATCGCGGCCGGCAAGGTCTACCGCAGCGATAGCGATCAGACTCATTCGCCGATGTTCCACCAAGTGGAAGGTTTGTTGGTGGACGAGCATTCCACCCTGGCCGATCTCAAGGGCACGTTGACCGAATTCGTGCGCGCGTTCTTCGAGCGCGATTTCGAGATGCGCTTCCGTCCCAGCTACTTCCCATTCGTCGAGCCCGGTGCGGAAGTCGATATCGCTTGGCAGCAGCCGGATGGCAGCACGCGCTGGTTGGAAGTGCTGGGCTGCGGCATGGTGCATCCCAATGTGCTGAAGAATTGCGATATCGATCCGGAGCGCTATACCGGCTTCGCCTTCGGCATGGGTGTGGAGCGTTTCGCCATGCTGCGCTACGGCGTCAACGATTTGCGAGCGTTCTTCGAAAACGACGTACGTTTCCTCAAACAATTTGCGTAGGGTGGGCCCCGGCCCACCGCTGACAACTAGCAATGACGGTTGGATCTATGCTTCCGCCGGCGATTGCCAATCTGATGCATGGAAATGGTGGGCCTGGGCCCACCCTACGGATCACGAACGATGAAATTCTCTGAAAACTGGCTGCGCAGCCACGTACCCACCGATGCGACGCGCGAAGAGCTCGCTGCTACGCTGACGGCTATCGGCCTGGAAGTGGAAGAGGTTGTCGCGTTGGGCGAGAACCTCGCCAACGTGGTGGTGGCGCGCATCGTTGAGTGCGCCAAACATCCTGAAGCGGATCGCTTGCAGGTGTGCCAGGTCGATGCGGGACACGGCGAGTTGCTGCAGATCGTTTGCGGTGCGCCGAATGCACGTCCTGGCCTGGTCGCGCCATTGGCGATGGTGGGTGCGAACGTTGCCGGCATCAGCATCAAGGCAGCCAAGCTGCGTGGTGTGGAATCCAACGGCATGCTGTGCTCGGCCAAGGAACTGGGTACCGATGCCGACGCTTCCGGCCTGTTGGAACTGCCTGACGACGCACCGATAGGTGCGCCCATTGCGGAGTATCTGGGGCTGCCGGACGCCAGCATCGAAATCAAGCTCACCCCCAATCGCGCCGACTGCTTCGGTGTGCGCGGCATCGCTTTCGACGTCGCCGCGGCCTTCGGCAGCGAAGTGGTCGCTTTCGACGCCACGCCAATGCCGGCGCTCACCGACAGCACGCTGAAGGTCGAACTGGATGCGGGCGCCAAAGTGCCGCGCTTTGCCGGGCGCGTGATCGAAGGCGTGAACGTCAACGTCGCCACGCCAATATGGATGGCCGAACGTTTGCGCCGTAGCGGCGTTCGATCGATCAGTTTCCTGGTCGACGTGACCCAGTACGTAATGCTGGAACTCGGGCAACCGATGCACGCATTCGATCGCGACACGCTGGTGGGTCCTGTCGTGGTGCGTCACGCGCGCGACGGTGAAGAAACCAAGTTGCTCGACGGCCGCACGGTCTCGCTCAGCGAGGATTTCCTGGTGGTGTCCGACAGCAGCGAGGGCGGCAACGGCGGCCGTGCGGTCGCGCTTGGCGGCATCATGGGCGGCTACGACACCCGCGTGACCGATGCGACACGCAATGTGTTCCTGGAAGCGGCGCATTGGATTCCTTCCGCGATCATCGGCCGTGGACGCAAGCTCGGTTTGCACACCGATGCCGGTCACCGCTTCGAACGTGGCGTGGATCCGGAACTGCCGGTGCAGGCGATTGAAGTCGCCACGCGCCTGATCATCGAATTGGCTGGCGGCATGCCGGGTCCGGTGACCATCGCGGAACTTCCCGAGCATCTGCCCGCGCCCGCCGCCATCCATTTGCGCCGCGCTCGTATCGCCCGCCTTCTGGGTATCGAGATCGCCGATAGCGAAGTCGAGCGCATTCTGCGGGCCTTGGGCATGCAGACCGCGGCGGTGCCGGATGGTTGGAGCGTGGTGGCGCCGCGTCGGCGCTTCGATATCGCCATCGAAGAAGATCTGATCGAAGAGTTGGCGCGGATCCACGGTTACGACCGCATACCCACCACTTTGCCCGGCGGTGCCACCCGGGCCGCCGCACCGACCGAGATGCAGTTGGAAGCATCGGCGGTACGGCGCCAGTTCGCTGCCCGCGATTATCTGGAAACGGTCAACTACGCCTTCGTCGATGCCGGCCTGCTGGCGCAATGGGGGCTGAGCGAAGGTGCCGTTCCGTTAGCCAATCCTTTGAGCGCGGAGCTGGGCGTGATGCGCACACGGTTGCTGCCTGGATTGGTGTCCGCACTGCAACGCAACGCGGCGCGGCAAGCGGAGCGCGTGCGATTGTTCGAGCTCGGCAATGTGTTTAGAAGCCGGGAGACGGGAGACGGGAAGCGGGAGGCGGACATGGGCGAGGCGCCTGTCGAAATTCTGCGTCTCGCGGGTGCGGTCTGTGGCGACGCCAAGGTCGAGCAGTGGGGGGAGCCGGCTCGCAAGGCTGATTTCCACGATCTCAAGGGTGATCTGGACAGTCTGGCCGCCGCGGCAGGTGCCGTGCTGGAATATCGGCCGTCGCAGTGCGGTTTCGGCCATCCCGGCCGATCCGCCGATATCTACCGCGACGGCAAGCTAATCGGATGGATTGGCCAGTTGCATCCTAGGTTGCAGCGCGGCCTGGATTTGGACGCCGATGTTCTCGCATTCGAAGTGGATCTGTTGCCGTTGACGGCACGTTCGCTGCCACGGGCGGCGGAACTGTCGCGCTTCCCCTCCGTCCGCTGCGACCTCGCTTTCGTGGTCGCCGACCAGACCCCGTGGGCGGCCATCGCGGCCACCGTCAGGGCCTCTGCGGGCCCGCTGCTGCGCGATTTGCTGCTGTTCGACCGGTACGTGGGGCAGGGGGTCGAATCGGGGCATAAAAGTCTGGCTATGGGCTTGATTTTGCAGGACAACTCACGCACCCTGACCGAACGCGACGTGGATGAAGTCGTTTCCACGGCCATGGCCGCCATCGAGCGGGAACACGGCGCCAGGATCCGCGGATGAAACATGCGAATGCGCTAGCGGGGCTAGCAACAGCTGGGCAAAAGACGGGGAAGCAAGATCCATGGCACTAACCAAGGCCGAGATGGCCGAGCGTCTGTTCGACGAAGTCGGGCTGAACAAGCGCGAGGCCAAGGAATTCGTGGACGCGTATTTCGACGTGTTGCGCGAGGCGTTGGAGCAGGGCCGGCAGGTCAAGCTGTCCGGGTTCGGTAATTTCGACCTGCGGCGCAAGAACCAGCGCCCGGGCCGCAATCCCAAGACCGGCGAAGAAATTCCGATTTCGGCGCGCACGGTTGTGACGTTCAGGCCAGGCCAGAAACTCAAGGAGCGGGTGGAGACTTATGCTGGATCCGGGCAGTAACCGCGAACTTCCGCCGATACCGGCGAAGCGCTATTTCACCATCGGCGAAGTCAGCGAACTTTGCGACGTCAAGCCGCATGTGTTGCGCTACTGGGAAACCGAGTTTCCCAGCCTGGAACCGGTCAAGCGCCGGGGCAATCGCCGCTACTATCAACGCCATGACGTGCTGATGGTGCGCCAGATCCGTGGCCTGCTGTACGAGCAGGGCTACACCATCGGCGGCGCGCGGCTGCGACTGGAAGGCGAGGGCGCCAAGCAGGAATCGGCACTCAGCAACCAGATCGTCAAGCAAGTGCGGATGGAGCTGGAAGAAATCCTGCAGCTGCTGCGGCGTTGATTGGCACCTCCCGCTGGGAGAATGGCCGAGATGCGGCTATAATTGCCGGCCCGTCGCAAGGCGGGGCGATTTGCTTTAGTTCGGGGCGTAGCGCAGCCTGGTAGCGCATCTGCCTGGGGGGCAGAGGGTCGTCGG
>CBFGZY010000128.1:0-4135 GCA_965653375.1 uncultured Pseudoxanthomonas sp. | reverse complement strand
CCGATCACGAACAGCGGCTGATCGAACTCGATCGGCTGGCCGCTTTCGGTCAGGATCGCCAATACCGTGCCGGATACATCGGCTTCGATGGGGTTGAACATCTTCATCGCTTCGATGATCGCCAGTGTTTCGCCGGCTTTGACGGCTTGGCCGACGGAAACGAAGGGCGGCTTGTCCGGCGCCGGCGAGATGTAGAACGTGCCCACCATCGGCGCGCGCACCACGTGGCCTTCGGGCAGATTGCTGGCCGGTTTGGCGCTGCCGCCGGTCGACGCTTCGGTCGGCGAGGTCATCGGCATCGGCGCCTGCGGGCGCGGTTCCGTATGGACCACCATCGGGGCCGGGGCCGGCGCTGCATATTGGCCCTTGGGCACGCGGGCCAGGCGTACGGACTCTTCGCCTTCCTTGATCTCGATTTCGGCGAGATTCGATTCTTCCAGCAGGTCGATGAGCTTCTTGATTTTGCGAAGATCCATAGGGGCCTCTTAGGGGTGTGGTGAATGCCGTTCAGGTATGCAGCGACTGATCGGCGAACGACGTGTTTCAGTGAATATCGCGATGTTCGCGCCGGGGGTGGCGGTGCGAGATGATGGTGCTGGAAGGAACCGGCATCGTGGCCGGTGCCGGCCTAGCGCTTGAGCAACGCCTCATGCGCGCTCGCTTAGCCGCTTCAAAGCGGCATCCAGCGCGAAGCGGTAACTGTCCGCGCCGAAACCGCAAACCACGCCGACCGCCAGATCGCTGAAATAGCTGTGGTGGCGGAAGGGTTCGCGGGCGTGGGGATTGGACAGATGGACTTCGATAAAGGGCAACGCCACCGCAGCCAATGCGTCGCGTAACGCGACCGAGGTGTGGGTAAAAGCGGCAGGGTTGATCAGGATGAAAGCGGTGCCATCGCCGGCGGCGGCTTGTACCCGGTCCACCAACGCATGCTCGGCGTTGGACTGGAACGAGGTCAGTTCGTGGCCGGCGGCGCTCGCCTGGGAAGCCAACTGGGCGTTGATGTCGGCCAGGGTCGCATGGCCATAAACCCCCGGCTCGCGGGTGCCGAGCAGGTTGAGGTTGGGGCCATGTAGGACCAGCAGCTTTGCCATCGAGCACTCCGGTGAAGGCCGGCAGTCTGCGCGAAGCCGGCGATGCTGTCCAGATCGCCGAAGTTCGCCGCGCTTTAAGCGTTCGTTTGAAATGTAGGCGCTGCTCGAGCGCTTGAGCGGATGGGAAGCGCGCTGGGACAGGGAAATATTACTTTCGGGGAAAACTAAACGGACGTCGAGGTGGCGGTCTCCTGGCCATTCCTCGCCGGCGGTCGAGCCGAGATTCTGCTTTCACAGGGTGGGACCCAGGCTGCTTGAGCCTTCCTAGGGTTCCGGTCCCGGGACGTTCGACTCCCATCACCCCGCGCAGCAATGGGCTCGGTCCTCGGAGTCGTCCCGCCCTGCCGACTTACCCGTACCGCGAACACGACAATTCTTCGCTCTGCGGTTACATTTCTCGTCTTGACCGGGGACTCGGGGGAGTCAGGGATGAAAGCTTGGAAAGTATGTATCGCCGTTGCGGCGATGCTGATGGCTGCGCCTGTCGCGGCGGTGGATCTGACGCAGTTCCTGAAGCAGGACCGGCTGGGGACCATAAAAATCTCGCCCACTGGCGAGTACTACGCGGTGACCATGCCGCTGGAAGACCGCACCGCGCTGGTGGTCATCCGGCGCTCGGACAAGCAGGTCACGGCGAAAGTGGGCGGCGGAGAGCATTCACTGGTAGACGACTTCTGGTGGGCCAACGACGAACGCATCGTGGTCAGCATGGCCGAGAAATACGGTTCCAAGGACGAGCCGTACGCCACAGGCGAGCTATATGCGATCAATGCCGATGGCAGTCAGCCGAAGCTGCTGGTCAGCCCGAGCGGGACGGATAATTCCGTCAACACGATACGCATCGGCGGGCCGGAGCCGCGCGCCGCTTTCCTGATAGACAGCCTGCCTGACGATGACCGCCAGGTGCTGGTCGGCATGAGCACGTTCAGCGCCAATCCCATGACCCACGTGGAGAAGCTGAATATCTACACCGGCAGGCTGGTGCGCGTCGCCAGTGCGCCTATCCGCCGCGCTCGCTTCGCCACCGACGCCCAAGGAATGGTGCGGTTCGCGCGCGGTTCGGGCAACGACAACATCAGCAAGCTGTACTACCGCGATAACAACGACGCGGAGTGGCGGCTGATGAACGACGAAGCCAAGACCCATCGTGTCGAGGTGCCGTTGGGATTCTCGGCCGATGGCCGCACCGCCTATCTGCAGGTGGAGCACCCGCAAGGCCCCGACGCCATTGTGGCAGTGAATCTGGACAGCAATGACCGGCGCGAATTGCTGCGCGACACGACGGTGGATCCATACGTGATTCTGCACCAGCACAACGCGGCGGAACCCGTCGGTGCGCTTTTTTCTTCCGACCGTACTCGCAGCCGTTTCTTCGACGAAACCTCATCTACTGCACGTATGTATCGGTCGCTGGAGAGAGCTTTTCCCGACACTGCACTTTCCATTACTTCGGCCACCCGCGATGGCCGCTTGCTTTTGCTGCATGTATGGAGCGATCGCAATGTGGGCGATTTCTTCCTGTACGACACGCAACAAAAGCGCGCCGACCGGGTCTTCAGCCGGCGCGAATGGCTAGACCCCGCGTTGATGGCGCCATCGCGTGCGGTGAAGTTGACCGCACGCGACGGCCTGGTACTGCATGGATTTCTCACCGTGCCGCGGGAGGCCGCCGCTGAGCCGCTGCCACTGGTGGTGATGCCGCACGGTGGACCTTTCGGCGTCTTCGATGATTGGAGCTTCGATATCGAGACGCAGATGCTTGCGCAATCGGGCTACGCCGTTCTGCGAGTGAATTTTCGCGGTTCGGGCAATTACGGTCGCGCCTTTCACCAGGCGGGCGCACGTCAGTGGGGCGGCACCATGCAGCACGATCTAACCGATGCCACACGCTGGGCGATCGAGCAGAAGATCGCCGACCCGCAGCGTATCTGCATTTATGGCGCGAGCTACGGCGCCTATGCCGCGATGATGGGCGCAGCGATGGAGCCCGCGCTGTACCGCTGCGCGGCGGGATATGTAGGTGTCTACGATCTGCCCGCGATGCACAAGGACGATGCCGGAGTTACCCGTTGGCTGGAAACATGGGCCAACGAATGGGTGGGCGAACGCAGCACCTTGGCTTCGCGATCGCCCACTACCTTGGCCGATCGCATCAAGGTGCCGGTGTTCATGGCGGCGGGCGGCAAGGACGAACGCGCGCCGATAAGCCACAGCAAGAAGATGGAAAAGGCTCTGAAAGCCACTGGTACACCGGTGGAAACGCTGTACTTCCCCACCGAAGGGCATGGCTTCTACACCGAGCCGCACCGGCGCGAGTACTACACCCGTTTGCTGGCTTTCCTGGCGCGTCATCTGGGCGGTGCGACGGCCAACTAGCCGATGCGCCGCGCCGAGTATCGAGATATGCAACGTAGTCCGCATTTGTCCGGGGGCGGCCGGCGGTAACGTGCCGCGAACGGGGAGGCTCCATGAAGACATGGCTGAGGCGGACGCTGGGCCTGCTTCCCATCGTGGGTGGTGGGGCAGGGCTGGCGGTATTGACGACCGTGATTACCGGTCAGCAGAACTTGAACGTGCTAGGCGTCGTCATCCTGTTGGCGTTCGCTTTGCTTTACCTGGTCGGCATCATGGCCGGCCTATGGATGCTGGAAGGCCATCGTCATGCCGTGGCGTTGAATCTGGTGTTCTGGGCATTGCAGGTGCCACAGCTGATTTCTCCGGTGGTGACCTATGTTTTCTGGGCTCCCACCAACTTGGGTGTTTGGTGGGACGTGACCGCCTCGCGAACTGGCTTCGCGTACCAAGTGGGCAGCACCTTCCAATTCAATCTGTTGAATCTGGGCAGCAATATCGCCATCGCGCTCAATTTCTTCGCGCTGGCCTGCATGCTGTACCTGTGTGTGCTTTATCGCAGGCAGTATCCGGCCGCTGACCAGGATGAGGTCGCAGACGATCTCGGAGCATTACCCGGGGCTGACCAGGTGTCTTCGTAATGCCTTCATGATACGTAGGATGGGTCGAGCGCAGCGACACCCATCATC
>CBFGZY010000127.1:0-4741 GCA_965653375.1 uncultured Pseudoxanthomonas sp. | reverse complement strand
GAAGAGGAAGAGGAAGAGGAAGATCGCGACATATGGGACGATCTCGGGTATCGGTAAGGAAGTTGCCAAGGAACTCAGTAGCGGGCTTGGTTGTCGGGTCAGAAAAAGTGGCCAGAGTAAATGTCCGAGGTCTGTCAAACGAACTGTGTAACCTCGGTTTTCACAGTGCACTCGGCGGCACGCGCTCCTCGCCGAACAGGACCTGGAAGCTTTGCGCGCTGGCTTCCAGTGATGGATCGATTTCCAGTTCTTCCCTGATCGCCACGAACAGCACCTTGAGTGAGGCGCTGATGCTGCCCTGGGATATCGGTGTGCCCACCCAATCACCTCCGGCGTCGGGAGAGAACTGGTCGTTGCCCTTAGTCGATCATTGCAGGCGCTGTTGCCGCCAGGATCCAGCCTATACAAACGTCTTGATGGCGTCTCCTGGATGCAGAGGCAGATCAAGTCCCGCGTCGAATACGAAGTATCACGCCAGTGCGAAGCCAGGTGGGCAGGCCGTAAGCAGGGCGTAGGATCACCATCTCTGGCGCCATGGAACTGAGTTTGATGCCCCACAGCAGCGTCAAGTCGGTGTCTTTAATCAGGCTGACAGGGTAAGTGACGGAATTTTGACGTTGTTTCTTTTGTACGCCAACGCGGAAATAAAGCCTCATTCTTTGTATAGTCCAGCCGTCCATGGATTGGGGAAGCTATATGGCGATATTAATTCCAAGCCGTAGCACCTGCGTTTCCCGCATGACGCCGGGCGAGCGTCGGTTTTCGCAGCGGCTCGAAGACAAACTCGGCGACGACTACTTATGTTGGTATGACGTACCGGTCGGTCCGCGTTATCGCCACCCGGACTTCGTGGTGCTGCATCCGAACAGGGGCATCCTCGTCTTGGAAGTGAAGGACTGGGCGCCAGAAACGATTGTCGAGATGGACCGGGACAGGACCACCATTAACACCGAGCGCGGTCGCGTGGTCGAGGCCAATCCGCTGCGACAAGCCCGGGAATACACGATGGAGATTACGCGGCTGCTGCAGGCCGATCCAGCCCTCTGCCACCCGCCGGAGCATCGGCGCGGAGGCAAGCTGTCGATGCCCTGGGGATTTGGCGTAGTGCTAACAGGCATCACTCGCGCTCAGTTCGATCAGATGGACTTGGAAACCTTCATCGCGCCCGCCAACGTTATCTGCCGCGACGAAATGACAGAAAGCATCGATACCGAAGCCTTCCAGAAGCTGTTGTGGGACATGTTTATGATGCCATTTCCCTGCCTGCTCAGCCTGCCGCAGATCGAGCGCGTCCGTTGGCATTTGTTTCCCCAGCTACGCATCGTTACGCAGGGCGAACTACTGCCCAGCCTGCCACGCCAGGAAGAGGTGGCACCGATGGAGATTCCCGATCTGATCCGAGTGATGGACCTGCAGCAGGAACAACTGGCGCGATCCCTCGGCGACGGCCATCGTGTTATCCACGGCGTAGCCGGCTCCGGCAAGACCATGATCCTTGGTTACCGCTGCGTTGAACTCGCCCGCCGGCAGCACAAGCCCGTGCTGGTGCTTTGCTACAACAAGACTCTCGCCAGTCGGCTGGAGCACCTGATGGTCAGCCACGGTGTACAGGACAAGGTAGTTGTCCGTCATTTCCACGGTTGGTGTAGTGACCAGTTGAAAAGTTATGGTTTGAAGTCGCCCGCTGCGCAGGCGCAAGCCAATCGTTATGCCGAGTTGCTTGTGCAGGCCGTCATAGATGGCGTCGAATCCGGTGCTATCCCGCGCGCGCAGTACGGCGCCGTGCTAATCGACGAAGGACATGATTTTGCTCCCGAATGGCTACGTCTTGTGGCGCAAATGGTCGATCCTGAGACGAACGCCCTGCTGCTGCTTTACGACGACGCACAGACGCTCTACGGCAATAGCGGTCGGCGCAAATTCTCTTTCGCCAGCGTCGGCATCCAAGCCCAGGGTAGAACCACAGTCCTGCGCTTGAACTACCGCAACACGCTCGAGGTGCTGGCAACCGCCAAGGCATTTGCCGAGGAGGTGCTGGCTGCACAAGATGCGGATGAAGACCACGTGCCCGTCATCGTCCCGGAGAGTGCGGGCCGGCGTGGCCCCTTACCGGAATTGTTTCAAGCTCAAAGTATCTGGGGCGAAGCCGATCTTATTGCGCTCAGGATCCACCAGTTCATTCTGACAGGAGCTACCCCCAACGATTTCGCCGTCTTGTGTCATTCGAATCAGCTGGCCAACTTGATCGCCGGACAGCTGCAGAAGCGCGGCTTGCCCGTAATGCTAGCGACGGACGCCCATCGGCGGGAACTATTCGATGGAGCGCCATCCGTGAAGGTCATGACGATGCATTCGAGCAAAGGGCTCGAGTTCGATTCAGTGTTCATTCCCGGGTTGTGCGAGCTTGCCGCCGGGCCGATCGACGATCTGGAACGAAGACAGCAGCAGGTCCGTTTGCTGTATGTCGCTATGACGCGCGCCTTGCGCCAGCTCAACCTTTCCCACCATGGCGACGGTCCCATTGTCAGTCAAATCCGTGGTGTACTCGAAAGCGTGGCAAGCCGTTTAGCGGCGTGAGCGAACGGTTGGGCACAGCGATACATCAATCCGGGTGGTTCGAATGCAAACGAGATGGGTATCTCTGCGCTCAACCCATCCTACCGGCAGCCGTTACGTCCTTAAGAGGAACAGGGATGAATCTTTTTCGATTCGTATTCAACGCACTTAGCGTACTTATCTATACTTGCTGTTTCATTGTGGCAGCTATCTACTTCTTTCTTCGCTTCGGAAGTGATTACACGTTTGACACGGCGGATTTACTTATGTTTGGGGTGGGAGCTGTCATGTTGCTTCTGGCGATATCGACGATCAGAGCGATGCAGCGAAGCGGGGGCGAGAAGAGAATCTGAGTGCGGCTAGGGTGGTGGCAGCGCACAAAGTTGTTGAAGAAACAAATAAGTACTTAAAAATGGAGTAGGAGTGCTAACGATGTGGAGGACGATAAGAGCTTTCTTGCTTGCGAGTACCTTCTTGCTTTCGCCTAGTCCAGTGGATATTCACGCTGGTGCGGTTGTTACTTTCACAAAAGAAATCTCCGCGCTGAACTCTGGAGCTGCGCTGCATGTGGATGTTTCATCTATGATGCCGCGGAGCGCGATGGTCGATATTTCAACCGCAAGGCAATGGGTGGCAAGCCATGTCCCGCGTGGCTCGCTGACGGCGACTTTGTATTGCTCAGAATGTAGCGGTAACGAGCACCTTGCCTTCAACGGGAAAACGTCTTGGGATGGCAAATTCATGAACGTAGTCCTTGACAGTAAAGATGGAGTTCCACCTGGCGTAAAATTCACAAAGGTCGAAGTTAGCTCCGAGGTGGAGTTGCGCCAGGTGCGTGTGGAATGGGTTAATCATAGAAAGTAGCTGCATGCGTCTGCGCGGGTTTAGATGGTGAACCCACGGCGTAGGTTGAGTGAGCTTGCGAACTCCAACGCTTAGAGGGGCATGGCGTATCGAGTTGATTTCGTTCACTGCCATCCATGTGTCGAAAGCTAAGACGGTTGACCCGCCGTACGGCTAAAGAACCTTTCGCCAAATGCGGTCATCATCCACGCGGTCGCCCAGCTGGAACGTGCATCTGCCCACTTCCTCGAATCCGTGGCGGGTGTAGAAGCGCTTGGCGCGTTGGTTGTGGTCGAACACGGTTAGGTAGAGCTCGGGCGCGCCTTGTGCGCGGGCTGATTGCACTGCCCAGCCCATGAGTTCTTCGGCGACGCCTTTCCCGTGCCACGGGCTTAAAACGTATATCTGCTGCAGTTCCAGCGCGCCTGCGCGTGCGTCTTGTGCGGGTGCTCGCAGCGGGGTCAACTTCGCGTATCCGATGGGCTCTTCATTCACGGTGGCGATACGCCAATGGACGGATGGATCGGCAAGGTCTTTTGCCATGGGCCCGTTCTCTGCCCATGTTTGGTCGCAGAAATCGCGGAAGGCGTTCTCTTCGTACAAATGGGAAAAGGTGTCGCTGAAAATTTGCCGTGCCATTTTCAGTACGCGCGTTTGCGGTACGGCATGCGGCGATACGTACTGAACCTGGGAAGTTTGGGTCGTCATGGTCATCTGCCTAGGTGAAGGTCTGGGGCGCCACGTCCGGATCAGGCCGGACGCAACGGAAGAACAGATAGCAGGCACAACAACGGCGGCGGCATATACCGCATTCGCGGGCCGGATGGGGCGCGAGCCGTCAATGCGCGCAAGCTTATCCGGATTGGCCGCGATGAAGGAATTCTGCGGCTGATTGGCGTTGTTTCGTGCCAGCCATAGCCCCGTAGGGCGCCATTTGCGCCATGCAGCATGAAGCCAAGCTGGCTGGGTTTTTCGCCAGGTAGCCCAGCCTCACATCGGCTACCAAGTGCGGCGCCTAGAATCGCGCCGTCCACAGACAGGAGGCACGCTCATGTCATCGTTAGCGATCTATCTCGTAGGTATGGCGGTATTGATCGGCGGTTTGGCCTATGGCGCGCATCTGGCCGGCCTGGCCACGCAATGGATCGCGGTGGGTGCGGTGGTGCTGTTGGGCATCGGCATCGTCACCGCGGTGTCCCGGACCCGAAGCAAGGACCCGCCGGTCGATTCGGGTTCCTGAGCAAGCGACAGCATGGGTAGGATGAGTCGAGCGCAGCGGCTTTCAACGGCGCAGCCGGTCCACCCATCAGCCCTGTTAGCTTGACGCGAGCGATGGGTGGAC
>CBFGZY010000126.1:0-4777 GCA_965653375.1 uncultured Pseudoxanthomonas sp. | reverse complement strand
CTCACGCAATGCCTGCCCAGCTTCGCCTGATTTTTTCCACGCACACCCACTGATTCACAGGAGCCCACCATGAACGCCAACGACGCCATCATCGCCGCCGCCTCCAACACCGACCCCCGCCACGACGCCAGCCGCGTGATCCGCGCGCCGCGTGGCAGCCAGCTCACCTGCAAGAGCTGGCTCACCGAAGCGGCCTATCGCATGATCCAGAACAACCTGGACGCCGAAGTGGCCGAGCGCCCGCAAGACCTGGTGGTGTACGGCGGCATTGGCCGTGCCGCGCGCAACTGGGAGTGTTTTGACCAGATCCTCGCGTCGCTCAAGGACCTGAACGACGACGAGACCCTGCTCATCCAGTCCGGCAAGCCCGTGGGCGTGTTCAAGACCCACGCCAATGCGCCCCGCGTGCTGCTGGCCAACTCCAACCTGGTGCCCAAGTGGGCCAACTGGGAGCACTTCAGCGAGCTGGACCAGAAGGGCCTGTTCATGTACGGCCAGATGACGGCGGGCAGCTGGATCTACATCGGCAGCCAGGGCATCGTGCAGGGCACCTACGAAACCTTCGTGGAAATGGGCCGCCAACACTACGGCGGCAACCTGACCGGTCGCTGGATTCTCACTGCGGGATTGGGCGGCATGGGCGGCGCGCAGCCGTTGGCCGCATCGCTGGCCGGTGCGTGTTCGCTCAATATCGAATGCCAGCAGTCGCGCATCGATATGCGTTTGCGCACGCGTTACGTGGACGAGCAAGCCAACGACCTGGACGACGCATTGGCGCGGATCGAGCGATACACCAAGGCCGGCCAGGCCAAATCCATCGCGCTACTGGGCAATGCCGCGGAAATCCTGCCGCAGCTGGTGCGCATGGGCGTGCGCCCGGATGCAGTCACCGACCAGACCAGCGCGCACGACCCGGTACACGGCTATCTGCCGATCGGCTGGACCGTGGAGCAGTGGTTGGCCGAACAGAAGGCGAACCCGCAGAAGGTCCGCGACGCCGCCAAACAATCCATGCGCGTGCATGTGGAAGCAATGCTGGCGTTCGAGAAACAAGGCATTCCGACCTTCGACTACGGCAACAATATTCGCCAGATGGCCCTCGATGAAGGCTGCAAGAACGCGTTCGACTTTCCCGGTTTCGTACCTGCCTACGTGCGCCCGCTGTTCTGCCGCGGTGTCGGCCCATTCCGCTGGGTCGCGTTGAGTGGCGATCCGGAAGACATCTACAAGACCGACGCCAAAGTGAAGGAACTGATTCCCGACGACGCGCACCTGCATCGCTGGCTGGACATGGCCAAGGAGCGCATCAGCTTCCAGGGCCTGCCTGCGCGTATCTGCTGGGTCGGTTTGGGGTTGCGCCACAAGTTGGGCCTGGCCTTCAACGAGATGGTCCGCAATGGCGAACTGAAAGCGCCGGTGGTCATTGGCCGCGATCACCTGGATAGCGGCAGTGTCGCCTCACCCAACCGCGAAACCGAAGCGATGAAGGACGGCAGCGATGCCGTTTCCGATTGGCCACTGCTCAACGCCATGCTCAACGTGGCCGGCGGCGCGACTTGGGTGTCGCTGCATCATGGCGGAGGAGTGGGGATGGGGTATTCCCAGCACTCGGGCGTGGTGATCGTTTGCGACGGTACCGCCGAAGCCGACAAGCGCATCGCGCGCGTGCTGTGGAATGACCCGGGCACAGGCGTCATGCGGCATGCGGATGCGGGCTACGAGATTGCGAAGCAGTGTGCGCGGGAGATGGGGCTGAAGCTGCCGATGGTGCGTTAGGTTTTTTGCGCCATTCGGTAGGGCGACCCAGCGTCGATCGAATTAGGCGTCGTTGCGATCTTGCGGCGGGCTTGAGCCCGCCCTATATGGGAATCATAGGGTGGGCCCTGGCCCACCTCGTGTCTCATTCGACGTTCGATCAAAGATAGCTGGTGACCCGCGGTGCGTTGCCCCAGTCGTCGTGTGCGCCGTCTTCGTAGCGAATCGGTGCGGCCGCCAACTCATCTTCGCTCACGTCATCCAGGCAGGCCACGTTGACGCAGTAGAAGTCGCCGCCCATGACCGGTTCGCTGGCGCTGACGAAGGCGTAGACGCCGCAGGTTTTGCAGAAGGTGTGGTCGATCGAGCCTTCGCCGAAGCGGTAGTGGCTCAGTTGGTCGGCGCCCTGGATCAGATGGAAGGCTTCGGCAGGAATGTGGTTCTTCCACATGCGTGTCTTGCCGCAGAACGAGCAGTTGCAGCGCAACGTGGATGCGTACCATGGGCCGGGACGCAGCTGTGGAGAGCGCTCGCCTTCTGGTGCAAGGTCGATTTCGCAGGAGAACCGCACCGCTCCGCAATGGCAGCTTCCATGTCGGGTTTGAATCATGGGATGGCACCTCGTGACTGTGTGTGGCTAGGCAAGCTATCGCAGTATTGCGCCGCAACATCCCGATGCAGGCTATGGCTTGGCAGCGTCGGACTTGTCTGCATCGGTTTTGATGTTCGCCTCTACTTGGATGCGCAGCGTGACGTTCATGTCGAAGCCGTATTCCTTTCCGGCGTTCAAGCCGAACTGGCTGCGATCGAACGTGGCGTGGGCATCGGCGCCGCACCAGTCGCGCTTGTACAGCGGGTGGGGCTGGCACTTGAAACGGTCGATGACCAGCGTCAGCGGCTTGGTTACCCCGTGCAGCGTGAATTCGCCTTCGATCTTTCTCGGCGAGCCGTCGCGGAAGTCGGTGAGCGTGCCGCGGTAGGTCGCTTCAGGATACTTGGCGGTATCGAGCAACTGATCGCCCACCGCCCACTCGTTCAGCGCATCCAGGCCGAAATCGATGCTGCGCGTGTCGATGGTGACCTCCACCCGGCCCGTGCCGCGCTCCCGGTCGATCCGCGCTTCCCCGCGGCTTTTGTTGAATTTCCCGCGCCACGTGGACATGCCCATGTGGTCGGCCTCGAAGCTGGGAAACGTGTGTTCAGGCTCAAGCACATAGACCGCTTCGGCCGCCGAGGCGGCGCCGGCGGCGAACGTGGCGGCGAGGACAAGCAGAGCGGGTAAGCGATAAAGACTCATACGAAAGCTCCGGTGGAGAAATGGGTACTTGTCTTGACGACGAAGTATGCAGCCCGAAATCGACATTGCCTTGCCGATTAAGGCAGAACAGCCCTATCTTCCGGCAGATCGGGCTTCGTGCGATGAGTTGTGTCTCATTCGGGTCGGTATCCGGATTGGGCCGCCCATTTCCGCTATCCGTGCATAACATCGCCGGTCGGTGCTATTGGATTATGTCGATTTTGCCGCCGCCTGTTCGTCATAAAGGGGAGGCAGCCGGTGGCTGTCATGTATTCGTCATCGCACAGGAGGAAACATGCCCGACATCGACGCCCGCGGACCCACCGTGTTCAGGACCGGCAGCGAAAAGATAATCGAGGACTTTGGCGCTATTCTCCAAACTCGGGCGGCAAGCAATGGCCACCCAAGCGCCGCACTGCGGTTACCATGCGCGTTCGTTTTCGCAGACCAGGGATGTGCCGATGAATAACGACCAGCGACCCGATGTTAATGCCGAGTCCGGCGCTGCCACGTTGGCAGTAGCTGAGCCCAATCGCTCCATGTGGTCGGAATTGCGCGACGCGATACGCGGCACGGGCGCCGACTACACCAAGATCCCGATGCGTCGTGCCGTATTCCTGCTGGCGGTGCCGATGGTGCTTGAGCTGGTGCTGGAGTCCACCTTCGCGGTGGTGGATATCTTCTTCGTCGCCAAGCTCGGTCCCTCCGCCGTGGCCACGGTGGGGCTTACCGAAAGCCTGCTGTTTTTGCTCTATGCGATCGCCATGGGGCTGGCGATGTCGGTGACGGCGGTGGTCGCACGGCGTATCGGTGAGGGCAATCGCGAGGGAGCAGCAGTTGCCGCGGTACAGGCCATCCTGGCGGCAGTGTTGCTGTCGGTGCCGTTTGCCGTGGCGGGCATCTTCTTCGCCAAGGATTTGCTGCGTCTCATGGGCGCCGACGCCTGGACTCTGGAACATGGCTACCCATACATGCAATGGATGTTGGGCGGCAATGCGGTGATCATGTTGCTGTTCGTGATCAACGCGATTTTCCGCGGCGCCGGTGATGCCGCAATCGCCATGCGAGTGTTGTGGCTTGCCAATGGCCTGAACATCTTGCTGTGCCCGCTGCTGATCTTCGGCCTTGGTCCGTTCCCCGAGATGGGCATCGAAGGCGCTGCCCTGGCCACCGTCATCGGTCGCGGAACCGGTGTGCTGTACCAGCTGTGGGTTCTGTTCCGCGGCGGCAAGCACATTCGCGTGGCGACCTCGCAACTTGCCTGGCACGGCGCGATCATGTGGAACATCATTCGCACCTCGCTGGGCGGCATCGGTCAGATGATCGTGGCGATGACGTCGTGGATTTTCCTGATGCGCATCCTGGCCAATCTCGGCAGCGAAGCGGTGGCGGGCGCCACCATCGCCATCCGCATCATGATGTTCACCCTGATGCCGGCCTGGGGCATGTCCAACGCAGCGGCGACGCTGGTGGGACAAAACCTGGGCGCCAGCGAGCCCGCTCGCGCCGAGGCTTCGGTATGGCGGATAGGTTGGTACAACATGGTATTCACGGTCGCGATATCGATCGTTTTCTTCTTCTTCCACGATCGCTTGATCGCCATTTTCACCAGTGACCCGCAAGTGATCGCCATCGGCGGCGAATGGCTGCGAATCCTGTCGTACTCCTATTTCGTCTACGGCTGGTGGATGGTGGCGGTGCAGGCCTTCAACGGCGCCGGCGACA
>CBFGZY010000125.1:0-4896 GCA_965653375.1 uncultured Pseudoxanthomonas sp. | reverse complement strand
CGTCCGGGCGCTGCGGCAAGCCGTAGGCGCTGCGCAGGCCCGGCCAGCCGTCGGCGCGGGAAAGAAACTCGTTGCTCAGGCCAACCTTCAGGTCCGGGTGCGCCCGCAAATCGGAAATCGTGGCGACACCCAGCGCCCGAGCGCGGTCTTCGCGCATTCCCAAGGCATAGGTATTGTCGAAGCCCAATGGCTCGGTCATCGCCAGGCCGCGCTGCGCCAATGCATGCCGCAATGCCTCGCGATCGGCACCCGGCATTTGCAGCAGTTCTTCCGCCAGCGTGCCGGTGTATTCGGCATATGCATCGATGGCGCCGGTTTCCAGCGCTCGCCAGAGAATGCGCGTGCCACCCAACTGCCGCTGGTGCTCGACGGTTACGCCGGCCTGGCGTCCCACGGCGACACCTATTTCGCCCAGGATCACCGCCTCGGTGAAATTCTTGGAACCGATGACGACCTGAGTGGATTTCGGTTTCTGCCCCGGTGTCTGTGCCGACGCCAGACAAACGTCCGTGCCGATAAGCAGCAGCAGGGATGCCCACGCGAGTAGACGCTTTCTCATGCGCGTTCTCGCAAATGCCGCTGCGCATGCATGAACCGATGCACGAAGGGATCGGCCGGCGCATCCAGCAACTCGTCGATACCGCCTTGTTGCAGCACTTTTCCGGCCCGCAGCAGCACCAGCGTGTCGCCCAGCCAGGCGGCTTCGGCCACGTCGTGGGTCACCAGCACGACCGTCTTGTTCAACAGGGCGAACAGTTCGCGCATCTGCGTCTGCAGATCGTGGCGGACGATCGGATCCAAGGCGCCCAGCGGTTCGTCGAGCAGCAGCACCGCCGGGTCCAGCATCAACGCGCGGATCAAGCCAACGCGCTGGCGTTGTCCGCCCGAGAGTTCCGCGGGGTAGCGCGCTAGCGCGGCGAACGGCAACTGGCACAGTTCCGCCAGCTCACGCAGCCGCGCTTCGATACGCGGGGCCTCCCATCCCAGAGTCCGCGCCAACAACGCAGCGTTGCCGGCGCCGGTGAGGTGCGGGAACAATCCCCCTTCCTGAATCACGTAGCCGATACGCCTGCGCTGCTCCAGCAGTGTCTGGCGTTGCAGTGGAGCGCCATCGAAGCGCACCTCGCCGGCATCCGGCCATTCCAGTCCGATCAGCATGCGCAATACGCTGGATTTTCCCGCGCCGCTAGGCCCGATCAGCGCCGTCGTCCGGCCTGCCGCGATCGACAGATCGATGCCGTCCAGCGCGACCGTCGCACCATGGCGCTTGCTTACTTGTCTTAGCTCGAACATCGGCTGAGCTTAGCGTTCTCGGGCTGCGTTGTGGGCGAAGCATGCCCCGTGCGCATGGCGCACGCTATACAGTCATCCAGCTCCCGTGGGAGCGCCGTCCCGGCGCGAGCTCTTTGTGTCGGATCGCGATAGAGGCAAAGGGCTAGCGCCGAGACGGGCGTTCCTACAACAGCGAACGACATTGATCCGTGCCCAGAGCTCCCTAATCCCGCCGCCAAACCAAACAGCGGTTGTTGGCCGGCATCGATACGTCTTCGACCAGTTGCAACCCGATGTCGCGGGCCAAGGTATCGACCGCTTCGAAATCGCGGATGCCCATGCGCGAATCGCGGGCTCGCAGCGACGCGTCGAACTCACGATTGCTGTCGCTGGTGAACATGCCGTTGTAGTTGAACGGCCCATACACGATGAGCGTTGCACTTTCCGCAAGCACCGCATCCAATCCGTGGAAGAAAGCCTGTACTTCCTCCCAACCCATGATATGCAGCGTGTTGGCACTGAATACGGCATCGAATTTCGCATCAGGCCACGGGCCCGCGACGACATCCAGTTCGAGCGGCGGCGGCGTATTCGGCAGTTGTGCTTCGTCCAGCCATTGGCGGATGCCCGGCAGATACGATGCTCGATCGGAACATTGCCACACCAAGCCCGGCATGGCCTGTGCGAAATACACCGCGTGCTGGCCGGTGCCGCTGCCGATTTCCAGCACCGTGCGAGCGGCGCTGAAGTGGCGGAGCAGAACGGCCAGGATGGGATCGCGGTTGCGCTCGCAGGCGGGGGAATGCGGCTTCATCGCGGAGAAGCGTCAACCCAGAATACGCACATAGAATCGCTTGCCGGTGCCGCCATCGCCACCCCGCTCCTGTATCTCGAAATGCTTGGGGTGTTGCTTCAGCAGATCGCTGAGCTTCTTGTGCCCATACAGCCGCGGATCGAAGTTGGGGCGGATCTTGTTGAGATAACTGCCCATCGTGCCGAGAAACGCCCAGCCCTGGTCGTCCGACGCTTCCTCGATGGCCTGGCGGATCAAACCCAATGGCAAGGCTTCGGATTTGCCGGTGGATTCCGCTACCGGCGCCGCAGTGGGTTCGGCGACGGCTGCGGGCGCGTTCTTCTTGGTCTTGGACTTGGCTGGCGTTTGCGCGGATTTCGCAGGCTTGGCCGGCATCACGGCCGGCGTCTGCGCCCGCAGCACCTCGGTGTAGATGAACTTGTCGCAGGCCTGCACAAAGGCATCGGGCGTCTTCCGCTCACCAAAGCCATAGACGGTCAATCCTTCTTCGCGCAGGCGCTGCGCCAGGCGGGTGAAGTCGCTGTCGCTGGACACCAGGCAGAAACCGTCGAAACGATTGGTATACAGCAGGTCCATCGCATCGATGATCAGCGAGCTGTCGGTTGCGTTCTTGCCGCTGGTGTAGGCGAACTGCTGAACAGGGCTGATCGAATGCTTCAGCAGCGCCTGCTTCCACTGGGTCATGCGGGTGCTGGTGAAGTCGCCGTAGATGCGCTTCACGCTGGCCACGCCGTACTTGGCTACTTCGGCCAGCAGGCCTTCGATGGCGGTCGGCTGCGCATTGTCGGCGTCGATCAGCACCGCCAGCCGTCTTTGTTCGTCGTCGGATTCCGGTTTGCCGTTGGCACGTGGTTTCATGGCGGGCTCTTTGCTGCCGTTGCGCAGCAGTGATTGTGCATCACTTCGTATTGCGCGACAGGGTTTGTCGAGTGGGAGCGGCGTCCCGCCGCGAGCTTTTTTCCTGGTTCATGCCAGTCCAACCGAAGAGCTCGCGGCGGGACGCCGCTCCCACGACATTGCTTCTATCTGTCGAGGTGATGTGCCGAGTGTCTTTCCATGACCGTAGTCACTTGACGCCAACGCGGTCGGCTCAGCACAGTCCAAAGCCAGCCATTTTGCCGGAACCACCCGAGTGCAACGACGCGATTTCCTGAGTTTTTCCGGTTTGAGCCTGGCCGGGCTGATGCTGCCGCATACGCGCCTGATTGCGGCCGAAGCGCTGGTGGTGCCAATGGATATCGGTACCAAGAAAACCCTGGCCGACGCCGCGCTGACCGCCGCCACGCAGGCCGGCGCCAGCTACTGCGACGTGCGTATCGGCCGCTACCTGCGGCAGTCGCTGATCACCCGCGAAGACAAGGTGCAGAACGTGGTGAACACCGAGTCGGCCGGGGTCGGCATCCGTGTGATCGTCAACGGCGCCTGGGGTTTTGCCGCCACCCATCAGACCAACGCCGATGCGGTCGCAGCCGCCACCCGCCAAGCCGCCGCCATCGCCAAGGCCAACGCCGCTCACCGAAACCGGCCCGTGCAACTGGCCGCGGTGAAAGGCGTGGGCGAGGTGGCCTGGAAGACACCCATCAAGAAGAATGCGATGGAAGTGCCGGTCAAGGAGAAAGTCGAGTTGCTGCTGGGCGTCAATGCCGCTGCGCTCAACGCCGGTGCCGATTTCGTCGCATCGCGGATGTTCCTGATCAACGAACAGAAATACTTCGCCAGCAGCGACGGCTCCTACATCGACCAGGACGTGCACCGCATCTGGCTCCCGTTCACCGTCACTGCCATCGACAAGGCCAGCGGCAAGTTCCGCACCCGCGACGGCCTGTCCGCACCGATGGGACTGGGTTACGAATACCTGGACGCGGACCCCGCCGGCAAGTTCGCGCTGCCAGGTGGCGTGACCGGCTACGGCCGTTCCTACGACGTGATGGAAGATGTGGTCGCCGCTACCAAGCAGGCGCGGGCGAAGCTGACCGCGCTATCGGTCAAACCCGGCAAGTACGACCTGGTGCTGGATCCTTCCAATCTGTTCCTGACCATCCACGAGAACGTCGGCCATCCATTGGAACTGGATCGCGTGCTGGGCTACGAGGCCAACTACGCCGGCACCAGCTTCGCCACGTTGGACAAACGAGAGACCGGATTCCGCTGGGGCAGCGAGATCGTCAACTTCACCGCCGACAAGACCGAGCCGGGCAGCCTGGGCGCGGTCGGCTATGACGACGAAGGCGTCAAGACCAAGCGCTGGGATTTGGTGAAGGACGGCGTGCTGGTCAACTACCAGGCCACGCGTGATGAAGTACATATCCTCGGCGAAAACGAATCGCACGGCTGCAGCTATGCCGATTCCTGGGCCAGCGTGCAGTTCCAACGCATGGCCAACGTCTCGCTGGCGCCAGGCAAAACCAAGCTGAGCGTGGCCGACATGGTGAAGGACGTGGAGAACGGCATCTATATCCACGGCCGCGGCTCCTATTCGATAGACCAACAACGCTACAACGCTCAGTTCGGCGGTCAGCTGTTCTACGAAATCAAGAACGGCCAGATCACCCGTCAGATCGAAGACGTGGCCTACCAGATCCGCACGCCGGAATTCTGGAATGCCTGCGTGGCGATCTGCGACCAAAGCGACTACCGCCTGGGCGGCTCGTTCTTCGACGGCAAAGGCCAACCCAGCCAGGTATCGGCGGTATCGCACGGCTCCAGCACGACGCGTTTCAATGGCATCAATGTCATTAATACGGCGCGTAGCTTGGGGTGAGCGGTGAGCGGTGAGCGGTGAGCGGTGAGCGGTGAGCGGTGAGCGGTGA
>CBFGZY010000124.1:0-5058 GCA_965653375.1 uncultured Pseudoxanthomonas sp. | reverse complement strand
ACGCCGGTTTCGGCGGCGCGGCGGTCGCGGAAGGCGATCATCTCGCGGAACTTCCAACGCGTGTCCACGTGCAGCAACGGAATCGGCGGCGGGCCGGGGGCGAACGCCTTCAGCAGCAGGTGCAGCAGCACCGAACTGTCCTTGCCTACCGAGTACAGCAATACCGGGTTGCGGAACTCGGCCGCGACTTCCCTCAGGATATGGACGCTCTCGGCCTCCAGGCGGTCGAGGTGGGACAACGGCGGGGAAGCACTCATCAAGGTTCGGGTCGCAGAAAGGTCGGCATCTGGGCCAGAAAGATTAGCAGCCGGCCGGGAAGGAGCGGCGAGTATTCCGGTTTTACAGTGCCCGGCAGAAATAAGCCGCAGCGATAAGGCCATAACCACAAGTCCTTTCTGCTGGCCCCTCCCCCTCCCTAGCCTAGGACCTCCCTCCTTACAGGCCTAGGCCGGTCCATGACCGCTTCCCAACCCGCGCTGGCACCCAGTCCCTTGCCCGAAGAACGCAAGGCGTTACTGGCGCGAGTCGTGGACGGGCTGGACAGCGCTTCGCTGTGGTGGCTGTCGGGCTACGCCGCCGGCCTGGCACAGGTTCAGCCGGCCGCGCACGCGGTACGTACAGGCAATGTGCTGCCCAGCACGGTGGCCACGCCCAGCCAACGGCTGACCGTGGTTTACGGGAGCCAGACCGGCAATGCCAAGCGGGTGGCGGAAAAACTGGCCCACGACGCCGAAGGCACCGGCTTGCAGGTGCGTCTGCTGCGCGCCGACGCCTACCCGCAGCGTGAGCTGGCCAACGAGCGGCTGCTTTATGTGGTCATCAGCACCCAAGGCGAAGGCGACCCGCCAGACGACGCTATCGGCCTGGTCGAATTCATCGCCGGCAAGCGCGCGCCAAAACTGCCGGAACTGAAGTATGCGGTTCTGGGGCTGGGCGATTCCAGCTACGCCGACTTCTGCGGGATCGGCCGGCGCCTGGATGCGCGTCTGGCCGAACTGGGCGCCAGCCGCCTGTTCCCGGCCGGCGAAGCCGACCTGGACATCGACACCGTGGCGGCACCTTGGCGCGAACAGGCGCTGGAGCGCGCCCGCGAGCTGCTGAAGAATGCCCATGCGCCGCTGGCCACGGTAACGCCGCTGCGTCCGGCTGCCGCGCTGCCGGCGTGGTCGCACGAGAAACCCTTCGCCGCCGAACTGCTGCTCAACCAGCGCATCAGCGGCCGCGATTTCAAGGGCAGCCGATTCCTGGAACACGGCCCCTCCAGCAAGGACGTGCGGCACGTGGAACTGTCGCTGCAGGGCAGCGGCCTGCATTACGAACCAGGCGATGCGCTGGGTGTGTGGCACCGCAATTCGGCCCCGCTGGTCGACGCGGTGTTGCAGACCCTGGAACTGGATGGCGATGCTGCCGTGTCCGAGAAAGGCGAAACGCTGCCCCTGCGCGAATGGCTGGCCGCCCGCCGCGAGCTGACCAAGCTGTCGCGTCCGTTCCTGGCGACCCACGCGGCGCATGCGCGCGCGGATGAACTGAACGATCTGCTGGCGCCAACGCAGAACGTCGGACTCGCCGCACTGCTCAACAGCCACCAACTCATCGACGTGCTGCGCCGCTGGCCCACTCACTGGGAAGCGCAGGAACTGGTCGCCGCGCTTCGGCCGCTGGCGCCGCGCCTTTATTCCATCGCCTCCAGCCGCAAGCGCGTGGGCGAAGAAGTGCACCTGACCGTGGACGTGCTGGATTACCAAGCTTTCGGACATGCTCATTCCGGCGCCGCCAGCGGCTTCCTGTCCGCGCTGCAGGAAGGCGACACCGCACCCGTCTACATCGAAGCCAACGAACGCTTCCGTGTTCCCGCCGACAACTCGCGCGACATCCTGATGGTCGGCCCCGGCACCGGCGTCGCGCCGTTCCGCGCGTTCGTGCAGGAACGCGCGGAAGCCGGCGCCAGCGGCCGCAACTGGCTGTTCTTCGGTGCCCAGCATTTCAACCGCGACTTCCTCTACCAGACCGAATGGCAGGACGCCCTGCGCAAGGGCGAGCTGCACAAGCTCGACCTGGCGTTCTCGCGCGACCAGCGCAGCAAGATCTACGTCCAACAGCGTCTGCGCGAACAAGGCCGGGAAGTCTACGAATGGCTGCAAAGCGGCGCGCATTTCTACGTCTGCGGCGCCATCTCCATGGGCAAGGACGTGCACACGGCACTGCTGGAAATCGTGTCCCAACACGGCGGCCTGGACGCCGAAGCCGCCGCCGAATACCTCACCAAACTTCAAGCGGAGGGACGCTATAGCCGTGACGTGTATTGAAGCCGGGAATCGAGAATTGGGAACGGGGAATCGATAGCGATCCCACAAAACCAACCTTTCACGGCCTACGTCACGGCACTTGGTAGCTACTCACGATTCCCGATTCCCTATTCCCGATTCCCGTTAAATGACCATCCACTCCGTAGAAGACATCAAATCCGAAAGCAAGCGCCTACGCGGCAGCCTGCTGGACAGCCTGGCCGATCCGGTCACCGGCGCCCTGCGCGAGTCGGATCAGACGCTGATCAAGTACCACGGCAGCTACCAGCAGGACGATCGCGATCTGCGCGACGAGCGCCGTCGCCAGAAGCTGGAGCCGGCCTACCAGTTCATGATCCGCACGCGCACGCCGGGCGGTGTGGTCACGCCGGCGCAATGGCTGAAGCTGGACGACATCGCCACGCGTTACGCCAACCACTCGCTGCGTATCACCACTCGCCAGGCGTTCCAGTTCCATGGCGTCATCAAGCGCGAACTGAAAGCGACGATGCAGGCGATCAATGCCGCATTGATCGACACGCTGGCCGCATGCGGCGATGTCAATCGCAACGTGCTGGTGGCCGCCAATCCGCTGGAATCGCGCGCGCACGCGCAGGTCCAATCCTGGGCCGCCAAGCTGTCCGAACACCTACTGCCCAATACGCGCGCCTACTACGAAATCTGGCTGGACGAAGAGCGCGTGGCCGGCAGCGGCGAGGAAGAAGAGCCGGTCTACGGTGCTACTTATCTGCCGCGCAAGTTCAAGATCGGCTTCGCCGTGCCGCCGGTCAACGACGTGGATGTGTTCGCCAACGACCTGGGCTTTGTCGCGATCCTCGAGGACGGCGAACTGGCTGGCTTCAACGTCACCGTGGGTGGCGGCATGGGCGCCAGCCATGGCGACGCCGAAACCTATCCGCGCATCGCCAATGTCATTGGCTTCATCACGCCGGATCAGCTGTTGAACGTCGCCACTGCGGTGGTCACCACTCAACGCGATTTCGGCAACCGAGTACTGCGCAAGCGTGCCCGTTTCAAATACACCATCGACGACCATGGATTGCCCTTCATCGTAGAGCAGATTGAAAGCCGTGCCGGTATCTCTCTCCAACCGGCACGTGCTTTCCGTTTCGACCACAACGGTGACCGCTATGGCTGGGTGGAAGGCGAAGACGGCCGCTGGCATTTGACCCTGCATTTCTCCGCCGGCCGCATCGCCGACCGACCGCATGCACCGCATCTCACCGGACTGCGCGAGATCGCCAACGTGCATCGCGGAGAATTCCGGATGACGCCCAACCAGAACCTAGTGATCGCCGGCGTGCCGGCGGGCGAACGCGAACGCATCGATGCATTGGTGCACGCGCACGGACTGGACGCGGGCTTGCGCACCGGCACCGCGCTTGCGCGCGCCGCCGCGGCCTGCGTGGCGCTGCCCACCTGCGGCTTGGCGATGGCCGAAGCCGAACGCTACCTGCCCGACTTCACCGCCAAGCTCGAACCGCTGCTGGAAAAGCACGGTCTGCGCGACGAGCCCATCCTGTTGCGCATTTCCGGCTGCCCCAATGGCTGCTCGCGACCGTATCTGGGCGAGATCGCGCTGGTGGGCAAAGCGCCAGGCCGCTACAACCTGATGCTGGGTGCGGATCATCGCGGCCAACGCCTCAATACGCTGTACCGCGAAAACATCGCCGAAGCCGAAATCCTGGACACGCTGGAGCCATTGTTCGCGCGCTATTCCGCAGAACGCGAAAGCAGTGAAGGCTTTGGCGATTTTCTCCATCGCAGCGGCATCGTCGCCCTGCCGCCCTACCCCACTCACCGACAGATCGCACTGGAACTGCAAGCATGAGCGCCACCCAACCTGCCACTGGACCGTACGAAAAGGACGCCACCGCGGAACAGAATGCCTGGCTGGAAAGCCGCACGCCGGAAGAGCGCGTCGCGTGGGCGCTGGAACACGGGCAAGCCAACCCGGCGATGTCATCCAGCTTCGGCGCGCAGGCTGCGGTACTGCTGCACATGGTGACGCAGCAGAAGCCGGACATCCCGGTGATCCTGATCGATACCGGCTATCTGTTTCCCGAGACCTATCGCTTTGCCGACGAACTGCATGAGCGCCTGAAATTGAATCTGCAGGTGTTCCGCCCGCTGGTCAGCCGCGCCTGGATGGAAGCACGCCACGGCCGCTTGTGGGAACAGGGTCTGGTCGGTATCGAGCAGTACAACAACCTGCGCAAGGTCGAGCCGATGAAGCGCGCTTTGGACGAGCTGGAAGTGAAAACCTGGTTCACCGGCCTGCGCCGCAGCCAGTCCACCAGCCGCAGCAACACGCCCGTGCTGCAGCTGCGTGGCGAACGGCTGAAGGTCAACCCGATTGTCGATTGGACCGACCGCGACATCTGGGTCTACCTGAAGAAGCACGACCTGCCCTACCACCCGCTATGGGAGCAGGGCTACGTCTCCATTGGCGACTTCCACACCACCTCCCGTTGGGAGCCCGGCATGCGCGAAGAAGACACCCGCTTCTTCGGCCTGAAGCGCGAATGCGGCATTCACGGCGGCGATTTGTAGCGCCTCGCGATAGCACCGAGTCAGTAGCATTTAGGCCGTCGCAACGGCAGGCGACAATGAATTGCCGTTGTCGCTTCTCGTAGAGCCGAGCTTGCTCGGCTGCTTTGTCGTGCAATCGCAATGCTTAAGTAAACCGACCGAAGAGCAGCCGAGCAAGCACGGCTCTACGAGAGGCGCTGCCCGCTCCACGCGCCCAACA
>CBFGZY010000123.1:0-5210 GCA_965653375.1 uncultured Pseudoxanthomonas sp. | reverse complement strand
CGCGATGGGGCTTTACCGGTAACGCTTCATCGCGACTAACGTCGCTCCTACAAGGTTGGGGTGTGTTGCTTACGCCAGCGCCTTCGCCGCCGGCACGTACTCGTAGCCCAGATCGTCGGCCACTGCCTTGTAGGTAATCTTGCCGGCATGCACGTTCAAGCCGTTGAGCAGATGCTCATCGTCCAGCAGTGCCTGCTTGGCGCCCTTGTTGGCCAGTTGCATGGCATAGGGCAGGGTGGCGTTGGTCAGTGCGAACGTGGACGTGCGCGCGACGCCGCCGGGCATGTTGGCCACGCAGTAGTGGATGATGCCGTCCACTTCGTAGGTCGGGTTCTGATGGGTGGTGGCCTTGCTGGTTTCGAAGCAGCCACCCTGGTCGATGGCAACGTCCACCAGCACCGAGCCCGGACGCATCAGCGAGAGTTGTTCGCGCGAAACCAGCTTGGGTGCGGCGGCGCCGGGAATCAGCACGGCGCCGATCACCAGGTCGGTGTAGGCTAGGCGTTCCTCGATGGCGTCGCGGGTGGAATAGATGGTGGTCAAGCGGTCGCCGTAGACCTCGTCCAGATATTTCAGCCGATCCAGCGAACGGTCCAGGATGGTGACGTGGGCATTCATGCCCATGGCCATCCGCGCGGCATTGATGCCGACCACGCCGCCGCCGATCACCAGTACTTCGGCCGGCTTCACGCCCGGCACGCCGCCCAGCAGGATGCCGGAGCCGCCCTGCGCTTTTTCCAGTGCATGCGCGCCGGCCTGGATAGACATGCGCCCGGCCACTTCGCTCATCGGCGCCAGCAGCGGCAGGCCGCCTTTGCGATCGGTGACGGTTTCATAGGCGATGCAGGTGGCGCCCGATTTCACCAGCGCTTTGGTCTGCTCGGGATCCGGCGCCAAGTGCAGATAGGTGTAGAGAATCTGGCCGGGCCGCAGCATGGCGCATTCCACCGGCTGCGGTTCCTTGACCTTGATGATCATCTCGGCGCGCTGGAAGATTTCCTCGGCGCTGTCCACGATTTCCGCGCCGGCCTTGATGTACTGGTCGTCGGTCAGGCCGATGGACTTGCCGCCGTCGCGCTGGACCATGATCTGGTGACCCTGCAGCGCCAATTCGCGTGCGCCGGCCGGGGTCAGGCCAATGCGGTATTCATGATTTTTGATTTCTTTGGGTACGCCGATCAGCATTTTTCTCTCCAAGAGCAGATGAGGCTTGCGCGTGGGGAGCGCTTTGGCCGTGTGGCGCAATTTTACGGGGTGGCGCGCAAAGTGTCCGCCAGAATTTCGAAGATCCGGTCGATGTGGGTTTTCTCCACGATCAAGGGCGGCGACAGTGCGATGACATCGCCGGTCACCCGGGTCAGCAGGCCACCCTTGTGGAAGGCATGGGTGAATGCGTCATAGGCGCGGGTGCCTGGTGCACCCGGACGCGAGGAGAGTTCGATAGCGCCTATCAGCCCATAGTTGCGAATGTCGATGACGTTGGGCAGGCCCCTCAACGAATGGATGCCTTGCTGCCAGTAGTCGCCCAGCTCGAGGGCCTTGTCGAACAGATTCTCTTCTTCGTAGGTATCCAAGGTCGCCAGGGCGGCGGCGCAGGCCAGCGGATGACCCGAATATGTGTAGCCATGGAAAAGGTCGATGGCGTTTTCCGCGCCGTGCGTGAAAGCGTCATGGATGCGATCGGATACGAAGACCGCGCCCATCGGCACGCAGCCGTTGGCGATGCCCTTGGCCGCGGTGATCATGTCCGGAACCACGCCGAACCGTTGTGCACCGAAGGCATGGCCGATGCGGCCGAAGCCGGTAATGACTTCGTCGAAGATCAGCAAGATGCCATGCCTGTCGCAGATCTCGCGGAGGCGCTGCAGGTAGCCTTCCGGCGGAAGTATCACGCCGGCCGAGCCGGAGATCGGTTCCACGATGACGGCGGCAATCGTGGATGCGTCGTGCAATGCGACCAGGCGTTCCAAGTCCTCCGCCAGTTCCACCCCGTGCTGCGGCAGCCCTTGCGAGAAAGCGTTGCGCTGCAGGTCCAAGGTGTGCGGCAGATGATCGGTGCCCGGTAGCAACGAGCCGAACCACTTGCGGTTGTTGGGCAGGCCGCCCACCGAAATCCCGCCGAAGCCGACCCCGTGGTAACCCTTCTCGCGACCGATCAAGCGCGTGCGCTGGCCCTCGCCACGCGCGCGGTGATAGGCCAGCGCGATCTTCAGCGCGCTGTCGACCGACTCGGAGCCGGAGTTGGTATAGAAGACATGGTTGAGGTCTCCCGGGGTCAGTGCGGCCAGGCGTTCCGCCAGCACGAACGGCAGCGGCGAACTCATCTGGAAATTGGGCGCGAAGTCCAACGTCTCGATCTGCTTCTTGACTGCCTCGACGATGCGCGGGCGCGCATGGCCGGCGTTGCAGCACCACAGTCCTGCAGTGGCATCCAGGATCTGGCGGCCATCCACGCTGGTGTAGTACATGCCCACGGCGCTCGCCAACAGGCGCGGCGTGGCCTTGAACTGACGATTGGCGGTGAATGGCATCCAGAACGCGTCCATCGAACGTGGCGCCTGCACGGCTTGCTGGCCGTAGAAATCGGCAAGGGCTTGGGTGGTGGCGGTGTCGTCAGCGCTCATGGAAGCGGCTCCGAGGGGTGGGCGGGGGAGATTTGCGCAGCTTATCGCGTTGAAAAAACTTTACAACTGTCGCAGTGAAAGACTGCTTATCGGTGCCGGAAATGAGGTCGGACTGCGTCCGGAAAGGCCAATGTCGCGGTTCCGGCACAATTGACCCCATCGTCCTGCGGTGTAAAGTATCCCGCAACACTGGCAGCCAGACACAAGGGCAGGAATGGACATCGGCGCACGCCTGCAATGGGTCCGCAAATCCAAGGAGCTCAGCCAGCGCGAGCTGGCCAAGCGCGTGGGTGTCACCAACAGCACCATCTCGCTGATCGAACAGAACAAGGTCAGTCCCTCGATCAGTTCCCTGAAGAAAGTGCTGGACGGCATTCCCATTTCGCTGGCCGACTTCTTCACCCTGGACTTGGATGCCGAGGCGCGCGACACGCCGTTCTATAGCGCTGACGAACTGCCGGACGTCGGCAGCAATGGCATCCACTACTTTCTGGTTGGCCAGCATCGCCCGCAACGGCAGATGTGCATCCTGCGCGAAGTGATGCCGCCGGGGACAGACACCGGCGAGTCGATGCTGGAGCACGACGGCGAGGAGGGTGGGGTGGTGATGCAAGGCGAGGTGGAAGTCACCGTCGGCGAACAAGTGCGCGTGCTGCGCGCCGGCGAAGGCTACTACTTCGAAAGCCGCGTCCCGCACCGGTTCCGCAACGTTGGCGAAGAGGAGGCGGTGATCTTCAGTGCCAATACGCCGGCGACGTTCTAGGCTTGCCAAAAAGGCGCTGTTGCATAGCCCCTTCCCCCGCTCGCGACGGAAGGTTGGGATGGGGCAAACGGAGTCCATATCCCGAAGAAGTAATGAGCTGTCGAGTGCGGAGATGGATCGCAAGACACTCAATCGTTGTTCCATGCCGGCTGATCATCGGCTGCGGCGTGCCCATCCCAGCCCTTCCCCGTAAACGGGGGAGGGGGCGCAAAAATCGGAGTCTCTGCAATGAACGCACCCCGCACTCGCGAAAACTGGCAGGCCCTGGCGGATAGCCTGAGTCTCCGCACGCAAGCCTTCATCGACGGCCGGTACGTCGACGCTGCAAGCGGGAAGACCTTCGATTGCATCAGTCCTATCGATGGCCGTGTGCTGGGCAAGGTGGCCGAGTGTGCTGAAGAAGACATCAACCGCGCAGTCGTGGCCGCACGCCGCAGTTTCGGGTCCGGCGCCTGGGCCGAAGCCAAGCCGACCTATCGAAAAAAAGTGCTGCTCAAGTTTGCGCAGCTGATCGAAAAGCATGCGGACGAACTCGCATTGCTGGAATCGTTGGATATGGGCAAGCCGGTGAGCGACGCGCGGCAAGTGGACGTCGCCGCGACGATCCGCTGCATGGCATGGACAGGCGAAGCGCTGGACAAGATTTATGGCGAAGTGGCGGCGACCGGGCCGGATGAACTGGGTTTGGTCACGCGTGAGCCGCTAGGCGTTATAGGCGCCATCGTGCCGTGGAATTTCCCGTTGCTGATGGCGACCTGGAAGTTGGCCCCGGCGCTGGCGATGGGCAACTCGGTGGTGCTGAAGCCTTCAGAAAAATCGCCGCTGTCGGCGATCCGCTTGGCGGAAATCGCGATGGAAGCCGGCTTGCCTGCCGGTGTGTTCAATGTGGTGCCGGGTTTCGGAAAAGAAGCAGGCGAACCGCTGGCGCTGCACATGGATGTGGATGGATTGGTGTTCACCGGATCCACCGCGGTGGGCAAGCGGCTGCTGCAGTGCGCGGGTCTTTCCAATATGAAGCGCGCCTACATGGAATGCGGTGGCAAGAGCCCAAACATCGTATTCGCCGACGCGCCCAATCTGGACAAAGCGGCGGAAGCGGCGGCTGGCGGCATCTTTTACAACCAGGGAGAGGTTTGCACGGCGGCATCGCGGTTGCTGGTGGAGCGCGCGATCAAGGACGAATTCGTCGCGCGTGTGGTCGAGGCCGGCCGCAAGATGCAGCCTCGGCATCCGCTGGAGCCGGGCGCGCCGATGGGCGCGATGGTCGACGAATCGCAGACCGGCCGTGTGCTGGGCTACATCGAAAAGGGCAAGGCCGAGGGTGCGCAACTGGTGCTCGGAGGCAAGCGCGCCGAGGTCGTGGCGGGTGGCTGCTATATCGAGCCGACCGTATTCGACGACGTATCGCATTCGCACACCATCGCGCGCGAGGAAATCTTCGGCCCGGTGTTGTCGGTGATCGCCTTCGATGACGAGCAGCAAGCCCTACGCATCGCCAACGACAGCGAATATGGCCTGGCGGCAGGCGTGTGGACGAAAGACATCAGCCGCGCCCACCGCGTCGCCCGTAAGCTCCGTGCCGGCAGCGTATGGGTGAACTATTGGGACGGCGGCGACATGACCGCCCCGTTCGGCGGCTACAAGCAGTCCGGCAACGGCCGCGACAAATCGTTGCATGCCTTCGAGAAGTACACCGAGGTCAAGGCCACCTGGATCAACTTGGGGGATTGAGGTTCACCTTTTCAATTCCTTGTAGGAGCGACGTAAGGCGCGCAGTAGCTGTACAGGTAATGCTTCATAGCGGCGTACGTCGCTCCGACAAG
>CBFGZY010000122.1:0-5277 GCA_965653375.1 uncultured Pseudoxanthomonas sp. | reverse complement strand
CCCCGGCCGGGCGGCCCCACCGGGCCGGGGCCGCCCCCGTTGGGCTGGTGTTCTGGGGCCCTACCCATCCCGGGCCGGTTTCCCCGGCGCGCCCGAGGCCGGTGGGAGCGGCGTCCCGCCGCGAGCTTTTCGTCGAGGGCCGGGACGATCTGGCCGAAAGAGCTCGCGCCGGGACGGCGCTCCTACAGGGGTCCGTCACCACATCCTCTCCGCTTCCCGCTTCCCGCTTCCCGCTTTCCCCGCTTCCCGCTCAAGTCTTCGGCCACGCGGCCGATATCGATCCTGATGTAATCCCGACGGGCCAAAGATGAGCGAATCACCCATAGCCCATTGTCATCGCACAGGTCGCCTGCAAAAAGGATCCGCATGCAGCCTCATGCCATGAATCTGCTGTTCCGGGACTCGGCATCGGACGAGATCCAGGATTTCCTGTCGCAGACGCTGGAACAATGCGTCGACGCGGTCATCGTCACCGATCATCGCCAGCAAGTAGTGCTGTTCAACAAGGCGGCGGAACGGCTATGGGCCTGCCACCGCGATGAGGTAATGGGTGTTGCGCTCGATAGATTGATCTGCCCTGCCGGCCAGCAAGCGCAGCCGGCCGGCGCCTCCGCCGCGGTCTCCGCGCAATCGCTGGTGGGCAGCAATGTCGATGTCGCGGTGCTGCGCTTGGACGGCAGCCAGCTATCGGCTTCCTTGTCGATGTCGCGCATCGTCCTGGGGCGGCGCGTGTTCTACACCGCCTTCGTGCGCGACACCAGCGAACAGCAACGGCAGCAGGAGCGTCTGCAACAGCTGTCGTTCGTGGTGGACAAAAGCGACAACGCCATCTTCGTCAGCGATCCCAATCGCGAAGTGGTGTACGTCAATAGCGGCTTCACCCGCATGCTCGGTTACGAGCTAGAGGATCTGCGGGGATGCCGGCCGGCCGACATCCTTTCCGGACCGCACACCGATCCGGGCCTTGGCGATCGCATCGCGTCCCATATCGAGGCCGGCGAAGGATTGCAGACCGAAGTATTGCTGTATGCCAGGAACGGTCGGCCGCTGTGGGTGTCCGCGGCGATCAACCCGGTGCACGACGAAGAGGGCAAGTTGATCGGCCTGGTCAGCGTGCTTAGCGACATCACCCAGACCAAGATGCACCAGGTGCTGCATCACAAGGCGCTGGATGCCATGGTCCATGAGTGGCCGACAGCGGAGGTGATGGATCTGATCTGCCGTGAGGTGGAGCACATCGCACCGGAAGTCGTGGCATTGATCACCGCGGTCGACAACGAAGGTCGGTTGCGTCCGCTGGCGGCGCCCAGCCTGCCGGAATCGCTGCTGCAGGCCGTCGATGGCATGGGCATAGGGCCGCGTGCCGGCTCGTGCGGCACCACCGCCTGGCGCGGCCGTTCTTTGCTGGTGACCGACATCGCCAGCGAACCGCTGTGCGCCGAACACCGGCATCTGATCCTGCCATTGGGCTTCGTCGCCTGCTGGAGCAACCCGATCAAATCCAGCAGCGGCCGCGTGCTGGGCACGGTGTCGTTCTACTACCGCGAATCGCGCGGACCGGACGAACTGCACGCGCAGTTGGTCAGCACCTGCCAACACTTGTGCGCGCTGGCGCTTGAACGCGAACAAACCAACGAACGCGTGCACCAGCTCGCTTTCTACGACACATTGACCGGTCTGCCCAATCGCATCATGTTCAGCGCCAAGGCCGAACAGGCGTTGGCCAACGTGGCGCAAGGCAACGGCACCGCGGCCGTGCTTTTTATCAATCTCGATCGCTTCAAACGGGTCAACGATGCCCAAGGGCACGCCGCCGGCGATGGGTTGCTGCGCGATGTCGCCGCCCGCCTCGGCGCGGAACTGCCCGGCATGAACATCGTCGGCCGCCAGGCGGGCGACGAGTTTGTCGCGGTGCTGCCGCAATGCAGCGCCGAACAGGCCGGCAGCGCCGCCGAACGGCTGCTGGGCGCCGTTGCCGCGCCGGCGACGGTAGGCATGATGACGTTGCATCCCAGCGTCAGCATCGGCGTCGCCATGTTCCCGGATGATGGCCGCGATATCGAACTGCTGGTGCGTCACGCCGACATGGCCATGCATCGCGCCAAAAGCGATGGCGGCGGAAGCTTCCGTTTCTTCAGCGGCGACATGAACCGTGTCGCGCAGGAACGCGTTTCGCTGGAGACGGCGCTTCGCGATGCCCTGCTTTTAGATCGATTGCAATTGCAGTTCCAGCCGCAAATCAGCGGTGACGCATTCCCGCATCTGTATGGCGTGGAGGCACTGCTGCGTTGGCACGATCCCGAACTCGGCATCGTGCCGCCTTCACGCTTTGTCCCGGTAGCGGAGGAATGCGGGCTGATCTCGGAACTCAGTTTGTGGGTGTTGCGAAAGGCCTGCGCCCAGCTGGCCGATTGGCGCCGGCGCGACGTGGATATCCCGCGAATCTCGGTGAACATTTCGGCGATCAATTTCCGCGACCGGGACCTAGCCGCACAGATCGCCGAAATCCTGGAAACGCATGGCCTGGTACCCGACGACCTGACCCTGGAGATCACCGAAAGCGTCATGCTGGATCCGGACCCCGATGTGCTGGAAAACATCGAAGCCATCTACGTGACCGGCGTGCGACTGTCGCTGGACGACTTCGGCACCGGCTACTCGAGTCTCAGCCACTTGCACCGCCTGCCCATCTACGAACTGAAGCTGGACCAGAGTTTCGTACGCGATATCGACACCAGCGCCATCGCGCGCACGCTGACCACCTCGGTATTGCGCATCGGCGAAAGCCTTCATATGAAGGTCGTCGCCGAAGGCGTGGAGACCGCGGCGCAGCACCGCTTCTTGACCGAGAACGGTTTCCCGATCCTGCAAGGCTATCTGTTCTCGCATCCGCTTCCCGCCGCCGACCTGGAACAGTGGCTGCAGACCAACGACTACATCGCACGCGATGCGTTGGAGACGACGGCGACGTAGAGCGGCATCCGGATAGAGCAAATAGATACTGTTATTCGGTTATTCGCTATCGCATGCCGTTGCGACGGCCCCATTGCTACTGGCCCCGTGTTATCGCGGGGCGCGGATGCGCTTCGCTTGTCCGGCCTGCGCTGCTGCCCCGCCCATCGCCGCTTTCACCGAAGCATGGCAATTGCGGGTCAAGACCCGCCCTACGATGCCGACTTTTATTGCGGTGCGCAGCGCGGCTCTGTATCGGGCGCCGCACCTTTCGAAAGAAATGTGACGCGCGTAGCAATCGCCATTCTCCAGGTCGCCCTTCGGCTTTCGTCTACTCAAGTTCTCCTCCGGTCCGCCGATGAGAAGCAGGAGTTCTCCCCCCTTCCGTCCTTCCGTAAAAGCGAACCTGGAGTAATCACAATGAAAATCGCCTCCGCATTGATCCTGTCGATCGCCGTTGTCGGCGCCGCCGCGCTGATGCCCGCCTCGCCCGCCGTGGGCCAGTCGCAGGTCGATAACGCCATTCCTGCCGACATGGCCGTGCGCTTCGCTGGCAAGGCCGGCGTAGTCTGCGGCAAGGTGGGCAAGGCCCGCTTCGCCGAAAACTCCGAAGGCACGCCCACCTTCCTGTACATGGGCGGCAACTTCCCGCGCCATACCTTCACCGCCACCATTCCTGGTGCGGACCGCGCCAAGTTCAAGCCGGCGCCGGAATCGCTGGAAGGCAAGGATGTTTGCGTCATCGGCAACATCCAGCGCGACAACGCGCGCGCGGAAATCATCGTCAACTCGCCGTCCAACTTGAAGCTGGCCACGATGCGCTAAGCCGCAACCTCGGCGGGACGCATGCATGCGTCCCGCCTTTCGGTCGTCCCAATGTGGATGGCGCCTGCCTGCGCCAACGAACAGGAATCGATTTCATGCAGCGGATCAAAAACCTCAAACTGACGACGAAGATGATGTTGGCCTTCGGCGTCGTCCTTGTACTGATGCTCGCCCAGGGCATCTCGGCCTTCTTCGGCCTGAACTCTCTCAATGGCGTCACCACCGACATGGCGCAGAACACGCTGCCCAGCGTCAAGATCGCCGGTGACCTGCGTGGCCTGCTGGGCGAATACCGCAGCACTGCCTTCACCACCATGGTCCGCGCCAGCGATACCGTGAAGGCCGATGCGCGTGCGCGTGCCGACAAGATCGCCGCGCAGATCAACCGGGAAGTCACCGACTACAAGCCCCTGGTCGCATCCGAGAAGGAGCGCAAGCTGTATGAAGCCTTCGTCGCCGACTGGAAGAAGGCGCATCAGTCGTATCAGGAAGTCAACGAAATGCTGGAGCTGCAACTGGAGGACGACGCAGTCGATTCCTTCATTGGCGCTACCTACCAGTTGCACGCCAAGGCTTCGAGTTCGCTGGAAAAACTGATCGCTGAAGTCGACCAGCAAACGGTGGCCGCCGGAAAGGCTGCCGACAGCACATTCACAGCGTCCAGCACCCTGATCACCATCATGCTGCTCGCCGGTATCGGTGGCGGCCTGGCTCTGGCCTGGGTCTTCGCGCGAGCCATCGCCAAATCGGTCGGCGAAGCGGTTCGCGTCGCCAACGATGTATCCAACGGCAAGCTGGACGGCAAGATCGACGTCAGCGGCAAGGATGAAGTGGGCCAGTTGATGAGCGCCATGCATCGCATGCAGTCGCAGGTGCAATCGGTGATCGACGCGCAGACCAACATGGCGCTGCGTCACGATGCCGGCGAGATCAGTTTCCGCATGGACGAGACCGCGTTCCCGGGCGACTACGGCCGCATGGTCCACGACACCAACGCGCTGGTCGCCTCGCATATCGCGGTGAAGATGCGCGCGGTGGAAGTCATGCAGCGCTACGCCGTCGGCGATCTGTCGGTGGACATGGATCGCTTGCCGGGCGAGAAGGCCAAGATCACCGAGGCCATGGACGTCACCAAGGCCAACCTCTCCAGCATCAACGCCGAAATCAAACGTCTGGCGATGGCCGCCGCGGCCGGCGATTTCTCCGTGCGCGGCGATGCGTCGCAGTACGAATACGACTTCCGCGACATGGTCGAGGGTGTCAATCAGTTGATGGAAACCACCGACGAGAACCTGGCCGAGGCTTCGCGCCTGCTGCAGGCAATCGCCCGTGGCGATCTGACCGCCCGCATGGACGGCGATTTCCACGGTGTCTTCGCCCGCATGCGCGACGACGCCAATGCCACCGTCGCCCAGCTCACCGACATCGTCGGCCGCATCCAGGATGCCTCGGTCTCCATCAACACCGCCGCCGGCGAAATTGCCTCCGGCAACACCGACC
>CBFGZY010000121.1:0-5875 GCA_965653375.1 uncultured Pseudoxanthomonas sp. | reverse complement strand
TCCGGCCTAAACACCTAGCACTTTACCCCCCCCCCGGGCCCACTCGTACCCCCCCAAAAAAAACACGGCCGGGTTTCCCCGGCCGTTTTGTGGTGCTGCGATTTCCGATGACTCAGAACTCGTACTTCAGGCCCACCTGCATCGACCACTGCGAAATACCGTTGGTCTGGCTGTCGGAGTTGGTCGGGATGCCGTAGGCGGTAGCCTGGCCGAATTCGCCAACACCATTGACGGTGCCGCGATAGCCGTACACGTACTTGCCGTCGTAGATGCCCTGCAAGCTCGCCACCGCATTGTTGGCGTTGAAGCCGTAGTCGATCACGTGGCCCCAGTCCTTGTTGATCAGGTTGCCGACGTTCTGGATATCCAGCCAGATCTTCGACTTGTGACCCTTGAAGAACCCAGGCAGCTCCTGGCTGATGCGGATGTCGAAGGTGTTGACCCAGCCGGAAGTGAAGCCGTTTTCAGGGGCATAGGTGCCCTTGTAGCGGCTCAGGCCGTCTTGCTGCTCAAGCCACGTCCAGAACGCCTGTTCCATCGCCGGGTTTGCGGTGAACTGGCCGGTCGCGCTCAGGCTGCCGAACAGTACGTCGCCCGGGCCATTCGGCACGTAGAACAAGTCGTTGAACGTGCGGTTGTCGCCGTTGGCGTCGCCGTTGAAGATGTAGCTGTACGGACGGCCGCTGCGGCCTTCGTAGAACAGGCCGACCTGGGTGGCGTAATCGCCGAAGAACTTGTGCGACCAGTTCAGCGAACCGCTGAAGCGGTCCTTGATCTCGTAGCGAGCAGTGGAGCTGGTGGGCTCGTTGATGTTGTAGCCCAACTGCGAACCATAGCCCGAGCCGGCGGTGGAGCTGGTCAGCGCGGACACTTCTTCGGCGTTGGTATGGGTATAGCCCAGGCTCCATGACCAGTCGCTCTCTTCGGAGAACGGCTTGGTCAGCGAGACCGTCAGCTGCTGGCCCTTACCCTTGTTGGTGTTCTCCAACAAGAGGACATCGTTGAAGTAGGCGTTGCGGCCAAAGCGCGCCGTGTTAGCCGGAATGCCGCCAGTGGCAGTTGTGTTGCCGAACGGCCGCGGGCTGTTGGGGTTCCAGTACAGCGTGCGACCGTCGGGGCCGGTGTAGCCCGGACCCACGTTGAGGCTGCGGTAGAACAAGCCGTTCTTGACGTCCGTCAGCAACAGTTCGGCCGATGCGACGATGCCGTGCCACGGCGTCTCCACGTCGATCGCCAAGTTCGCCTTCCACACCGACGGCAGCTCGAAATCGCTGCTGATCGGGTTGACGTTGCGAACACCGGTGCCGCCGGGCGGGATCGGCTGATTCAGGCCGTCGGCACTGAACGGGATCGTCTGCCACGCCGTCTGGTTCTGATAGGAGATGTAGTTCATGCCCGTGTTGCTGTAGGCATTGCCCACCCAAACCTGCGGCGCGTCACCCTGGAACAGGCCGACGCCACCGCGCAGCTGCGCCGGGCGCTCCCAATCGAAGGTGTAGTTGAAGCCGAAGCGCGGCTGGATGATGTAGTCGCCGTTGTAGGTGTTGTTGTTGGGGATGCCGAAGCCGCCGACATAGCCGGTGCCGCACGCAGCGTTGACGGTGCCTGGAGCCGCGGCGAAGCACTCGTTGTACGGCGGGTTCGGACTGGCGCTGGGCTTGTCGGCGCGCACGCCGAAGGTCAGCGTCAGGTTCGGCGAGACGTACCAGGTGTCCTGCACGAACGCGCCCATGCTCTTGTTTTTGTAGCGGGCTGCGATGACCTCTGGGTTAGCTGGATTGGTCTGCAGGTCGTAGTCGAAGTACTGACCGCGCAGCAAGTTGCCGAAGTCCGACACACGGCTACCGCCCACCAGCGGACGGGGAACGTAGAAACTGTAGTTGCCCCAGTAGTCCTGCAGGAAGAAGTTGTAGACCTCGTTTTCGCTGTACTCAGCACCGAACTTGACGTCGTGGTCGCCGAGCGTCCACGTAGCCGCGCCGAAGTAGTTCCACGTTTCGTTCAATAGCGCATTGCCCATCGAGCTGCGCTCGGTACCCAGGCGAATAGCGTCCAGGCCGTTGATGCTGTTGTTGTTGGTGCCGATCGGAGTGTCGTTGCCGTTGCCGGTAACGCCGTCGTCGAAGTAAACCTGGATGGTCGGTGCGGTGGTCGGATTGACGCGGATCGCCGAGTAGTCGCGGTAGGACACCTTGAACTCGGTGGAGAACGTATCGCTCCAATCGCTGAACAGCTGACCGACATAGCTTTCCACGGTCTTGGCGTGGTTGTACCAGTTCGAACTCAGCGACAGCACGTTGGCGGTCGAAGCCTCCGGACGCACGCGGTTCTGCTCAAGCTTGCTGTAGCGCAAGCTGGCGCGATGATTGTCGCTGATGTTCCAGTCCAGCTTCAGTGCGTACTCTTCCAGCTCGGTGTCGCCGCCGCCGGTCAGGCCGCCCGGATCGAAGCCCCAGACATCGCGTGCGATGCGTTGCACTTCGGCCAGGTCCGCGGCGCTGAAATCGGCGCTGCCAGCAGCCAGCGGGTTGGTACCCTGGCTCTTGCCGGCCGGGCCGATGTTGGTCTGCTTCAGCTTCTCGTAGTTGGCGAAGAAGAACAGCTTGTCCTTGACGATCGGGCCGCCCAGGGTCACGCCCCAGGTCTTTTCGTCATCGTACTCATCGAACGGCAGGCCGGTGACGTCCAGCGTGCTGCCAGCGATGCGGGCCGGATAGTCGCCGAACCAGTCACCGTCGCGGTAGCTGCCATAGACCGAACCGTGGAACTCGTTGGTACCGGACTTGGTGACCGCGTTGACGTTGGCGCCGGCGGCGCCGGACATCGTCACGTCGTAGTTGGACAGGTTGACGTCGATGGCCTCGATGGCTTCCATCGACACCGGCTGACGCATGGTCGGCATGTTGTTGCCTTCCAGGCCGAAGGTGTCGCTGGCCGACACGCCATCGATGGTGACCTTGTTGAAGCGCGGGTTCTGACCGCCGGCGCTGATGCTGCCCGAAGCGCGATCGGTGAAGGCCACGCGCGGATCCAAGCGCATGTAGTCCTGGATGTTGCCGTTCATGGACGGCAGCGCTTCGATGGTCACGCGGTCAACGCTGGTGCCCGAACCCATCTTGGTCGCACTGAACACTTCCGAGCCGCCGGTGAAGCCCACCGCGGTCACGGTTTCCAGCGTCGTCATGTCGCCCGTCAGGGCTGCGTCCACGGTATTGATCTGGTTCAACGTCAGATAGACGTTGTCCTCGGTCTTGGTACCGGCACCCGCCTTGGTGACGTTGATCTGGTACGGGCCGCCGACGCGCAGGCCGCGGGCGTTGTAGCGGCCGCTGGCATCGGTGGTGGCACGGCTGACCGTACCGGATTCCACGTGTGTGATCGTGACTTCAGCGCCAGCGACGGGTTGCCCGCCGTTGTCGGTGACCAAGCCGCCGACGCCGGCGGAGGTGCTCTGCGCGAACACGGGAGCGGCGGCAAGCGCAGCGATGAGGCCAAGGCTGAGCTTGGACATCCGGAGACGGCGGGATTGGTTCATTAGGTAAACCTCGGTACGAAGTTGGCGTGGCGAAGACAGGCGGACATGACAAA
The DNA here is from genome assembly GCA_965653375.1 of uncultured Pseudoxanthomonas sp. Classification (GTDB taxonomy): domain Bacteria; phylum Pseudomonadota; class Gammaproteobacteria; order Xanthomonadales; family Xanthomonadaceae; genus Pseudoxanthomonas_A. The sequence continues at coordinate 2,287 of CBFGZY010000121.1, read as the reverse complement.
TGCGTGTCGCGGACTCGGGGGAGTCAGCTGGCTATGGGTGTTTTCGGGTTCCCTGAGCCCACGCGGACGGCCGCGTAAGGTTAATAACAGGTTAACACGATAGGACCATTTTGTGACCGAGCCGTGACAAAAATCCCGGCTGGCCGGGTCAGCCGCGGCCGGCCGGGGAGACCTCGACCGTGAGCCTGATTCGGCGGAAGAGCGGGCGCGATGAACCACCCGGGCAACACCTGAAATCGCCTAGATATTGGGTGGGGACAGCTTGAGATAGGTCCCGACGCCGTCCAGCACCATTTGCACGGAAATGGCGACCAGCAGCATGCCCATCAGCCGCTCCACGGCGGTCAGTACCCGCATCCCCAGCCACCGGTACAGCAACGTGGCGGAGAACAGAATGGCGGCGGTGGCCGCCCAGGCGATCACCAGGGCCAGGCTCCAATCGCCAAGACGAGTGGGTTCGTTGCTACCCATCAACATGACGGCCGCCATGCCCGACGGCCCTGCCACCAGCGGGATAGCCAGCGGGACGATGAAGGGTTCGCCATCCGGAATCTCGCCCATCAGCCCTTCCGGACGCGGGAAGATCATCCGGATGCCGATCAGGAACAACACGATGCCGCCGGCGATGGCAACCGATTCCTGACGAAGGTGCATCATCTCCAGCGCGTACTGGCCTGCCCAGAGAAAGCCCATCAGCACGATCAAGGCGATGAACAGTTCGCGCGCCAGCACGATCCGCTGGCGGGCGGGCGCCAGCGGTTTCAGCACGCTCAGGAAGACCGGGATGTTGCCCAGCGGGTCCAGGATCAGGAACAGCAGCAACGCCGCCGACAGAATGGTCACGCCCGCACCGTCCAGATCCGGCCCCGGTGTTCGCTACCGGCAGATGACAGCAAGGTGACACAGGCGTCGGCGTAATCGGCCGGTTCGCGGGTCTGCAGATCCTCGTCGTCGGCATAGGCTTTCGCCCGCAACGGGGTCCGCATGGGCCCCGGCTGCAAGGCCGCGACGCGAACAGGCGAATTGGTCAGTTCGGCGTGCAGCATGCCCATCAAGGCAGCCAGTCCATGCTGCGCCACGCCATACCCGCCCCAATAGGCCTGGCTCACGCGCGTCGCATCATCCAGCGTGAACACCAAGGCGGCATCGGTGGATTGTTTGAGCAACGGCAGGCAAGCCTGGGACAGCCACCACGGCGCGGTCAGGTTGACGTGGATGGCGCGAGCAAAAGCCGCCGGATCGGTGTGCTCAAGCGGTGTCAGTCCACGGAATTCGGCGGCACAGTGCAACAAACCATCCAGGCGCCCGAGTTCCGAATGCAGCCGATCGGCCAACTCGGCGTAGTCGTCGGGCGAGGCGCCTTCCATATCCAAGGGATAGATCAACGGCTCGCTACCGACCTGCGCGACGGCATCGTAGACGCGGTTCAACTTGGGCACCTTGCGTCCCAACAGCACCACGGTGGCACCGGCTTGCGCGCAAGCACGCGCGGCCGCGGCACCCAAACCGCCATGCGCGCCGCTGATCAGCACCACGCGACTTTCCAGCGCACGCGTCGCCCGCGTTGGCAATCCGATCAGGCTCACTGTGGCAATGCTTCCGACACGATGCGTTGCAGCTCACCGGATTCGAACAACTCCAGCGTGATGTCGCAGCCACCGATCAACTCGCCCTGGATGAAAAGCTGCGGAAACGTGGGCCAATTGGAGAACCGCGGCAGATTGGCGCGAATCTCGGGCTCTTCCAGCACATTGATGGTGTAGAGCTCGTTGGCGCCTGCCGCTTTCAGTGCCTGTACGGCACGGCTGGAGAAACCGCACATCGGGAACTGCGGTGTGCCCTTCATGAAAAGAACGATGGGATGGCCTTCTACTTCGGCCTGGATGCGTTCCATCACCGGCATGCTGTTTTCTCCTACCTTGACGGATTGCCGACCGTCGTCGGGTACACTTTCGGGTCTGTCCCGCCAAGCGAGTTCGGCGGGCTCACATTGTAAGCCCTGCGCGTCGCCACGCCGACGCCCACCCTTGAAACCGCCTAGCGTAAGGAACCGAGCCATGGCCATCGAACTGCCCCCCCTACCCTACGACCGCACGGCGCTCGAGCCGCACATCTCCGGCGAAACCATCGATTACCACTACGGAAAGCACCACAAAACGTACGTGGACAACCTCAACAAGCTGATCGACGGCACCGAGTTCGCCGATATGCCGCTGGAAGAAATCGTGCGCAAGTCGCAGGGCGGCATGTTCAACAACGCGGCGCAGATCTGGAACCACACGTTCTA
>CBFGZY010000120.1:0-6337 GCA_965653375.1 uncultured Pseudoxanthomonas sp. | reverse complement strand
ACTTGCGGCCGATCAGGCGCTTCACCGCGTAGAAGGTGTTCTTGGGGTTGGTGACCGCCTGGCGCTTGGCCGAAGCGCCCACCAATACTTCGCCGTCCTTGGTGTAAGCGACGATGGAAGGCGTGGTGCGGTCGCCTTCGGAGTTCTCGATGACGCGCGCCTTGCCGCCTTCCATAATCGCCACGCACGAGTTGGTCGTGCCTAGGTCGATACCGATAATCTTGCCCATTGTGGGTTGCTCCCTAAGAGATTCAGTCTTTGGCCGGCCGGCGGCCGGGTTGATGAGTGGAATGTGGGGGTCGAGCTGAAAGCTTCAAGGGCTGGTAGCCGGGAACCGGGAATGGGAACAGGTAATAAAGATTTCCGGTTCTCGGAACATCTCCTTCCTCCGGACGATTTCAGCCGGCCGTGTACCTGAACCCCCGCTCCCCGCTACTAGCTCCCCGCCTCAATCGTGCTTCGCGACCACGACCAACGCAGGACGCAGCAGGCGGCCGTTGAGCAAATAGCCCTTCTGGAAAACCTGGATGACCGTGCCGGGTGCCGCGTCAGGCGCTTCGGCCTGGCTGATCGCCTGGTGATGTTCTGGATTGAAGGCTTCGCCGGTCGGGTCCAGCAGGGTCAGGCCATTGTCGCTGGCCACCTTCAACAGTTGCTTCATCGTCAGTTCCAGGCCGTCTTTCAGCGGGCTGGGCTCGGTGCCGGCCGCCGCTAGGCCAGCATCCAGACTGTCGAATACCGGCAGCAGATCGCCAAGCAGGCGTTCGTTGGCGAACTTGCGTGCCTGCTCGATATCGCGCGCCACGCGCTTGCGCTGATTGTCCAGATCGGCGCGCTCCAGCAGCGATGAAGCGCGCAACTGGTCCAGCTCGTTGCGCAGGCGCTCTATTTCGGCCTGCGCGCTATCAATCTCATTCGACTCGGAGGTCTGTCCGAGGTCGGAATCTTGTTCGTGCTCGCTCATTTCGGGTCCCGTCGCGGCAAGTCCGGCCGCCTGATCGGAACCAATGGGGCCGCTGGCGCCGGATTCAAGGCGATAAAGCCGGGAATGGGGAGTTGGAGACGGGGAATGGGGAATGAACGCGTCCGGGTACCGAAGTGTTCCCGGCCCTTCGCGTTCTATTTGACCGGGTTGTCCATGGCCGCGCCCAGCGCATCGGCGGCCGCCTGTACTACCGGGATCACCCGGTCGTAGGCCATGCGGGTGGGACCGATCACCCCCAGCACTCCCAGCACCTGTCCGCCCACCATATAGGGCGCCGTGACGGCGGAAATGCTGGCGTGCGGCGCTAGACCGGTTTCATCGCCAATGAAGATACGCACTCCCGGCGCCTGGATCGTGCGCTCCAGCAGCTGCAGGATTTCGCGTTTGCGGGCGAATGCTTCGAACAACTCCCGCAGGCGGTCCAGATCGGTCAGGTCCTGCACGCCCATGAGCTTGGTTTGGCCCGCCAGCACCACATCGTCCGCGGTGGGGGCCAGCGCCTGCTCGGCCAGCTCGATGGAATGAGCCAGCAATCCCTCCATTTCGGATTGGGCGGCGCGCAAGTCGCGCAACAACGTGGCGCGGATGTCGGAAAGCGGGCGGCCGGCGAAATGGGCGTTGAGATAGTTCGCCACCCGCTCCAGTTCGGAACGATCGTAGGCGCGGCGGGGTTCGATGACCCGGTTCTGCACCTCGCTGTCGGCGAAGACCAGAATGGCGAGTATCCGCCGGGCGTCCAATGGGACGAAATCGATATGCCGGAAGGCGAACTGCTCCCGCTTCGGGGCGCTGACCACACCGACGAAATGCGTCATGGCCGATAGCAGCTCGGAAGCGTTTCCGAGCAACGCCTGGGTTCCGGCACCGGGCGACATTTCCGAACGCAACCGCGCCACTTCGCCTTCGCCCAAGGATTTCACCTGCACCAGGCTGTCCACGAACACCCGATAGCCCTGCTCGGTCGGCACTCGCCCGGCCGAGGTATGCGGCGAAGTGAGCAGACCCACTTCTTCCAGTTCGGCCAGGATGTTGCGAATAGTGGCCGGGCTGACGTCCAAACCGGCATGCTTGGCCAACGTCGCCGACCCCACCGGCTCACCATCGCGGATGTACCGCGATATCAGCGTGCGCAGCAGCTGGCGGGCGCGCGGATCGAGCGGATTGGAGGGGGCGGCCATAGCCGACTAGATAGCTGTGCCGGATGTTTATTGCAAGCACCGTCCTGCCGCCGCGCATGCCTGTCGCAGAACATGAGCCGCTAACCCTTACAATCCGCGACCATGCTAAGACACCTCGCGATCAAGGATTTTGCCGTCGTCCGATCCGCCGAACTGGAGTTCGGTACCGGCATGACGGTTATTTCGGGCGAAACCGGCGCCGGCAAGTCGCTGCTGGTGGACGCCCTGGGCTTCCTGTCGGGCCTGCGCGCCGACAGCGGCGTGGTTCGCCACGGCGCGGAACGCGCGGACTTGTCCGCCGAATTCGTACTGCAGCCTGCCGCGCCCGCGCTCGCCTGGTTGGCCGAGAACGAATTGGACGATGACGGCCATTGCCAGTTACGCCGCGTCATCCGCGCCGATGGCGGCTCCCGCGCCTGGATCAACGGGCGTAGTGTGACTTTGTCGCAGTTGTCCGACCTCGCGTCGCGACTCGTGGAAATCCACGGCCAACACGAGCATCAGGCGCTGCTCTCCAAACACAGCCAGTTGGCCTTGCTGGACGCCTACGCCCGCAACCACACCGAAGCTGCGGCCGTGCGCGAAGCCGCCGAGCGCTGGCAAGCCTTGTTGCGCGAGCGGGAACGCCTGTCCGAACGCGGCGACGTTTCCGACCGCATCAACTATCTGGAACATCAGTTCAACGAGTTGCAGCGCGAGGATCTCTCGCCGGCGGCGATCGAAGCGCTGACCGCCAACCACAAACGCCAGGCGCATGCTTCCGGCCTGATCCATGCCTGCGACGCCGCGCTGGTCCGCTTGGGTGGCGATGAATCGCCTTCCCTGCTGCACCAGCTGCAACAGACCCGCAGCGAACTGACGCGCATGGCCGAACACGAACCCCGGCTGCGCGAAGTCGACAGCCTGCTGGAAAACGCCGACATCCAGCTGGAAGAAGCGCTCGGCCTGCTAAGCCAAGTCCGCGACGATCTCGATGCCGATCCTTCGCAATTGGAAGAGCTGGAACGCAAGCTGGGACGTATTCACGACTTGGCACGCAAGCACCGCATCTCGCCCGAGCAACTGGCCGAACAGCGCGACGGTATCGCGGCGGAACTGGATTCGCTACGCGGTGCTGGCGAGCGCCTGCTCAAGCTGAACAGTGAAATAGAAGCCGCGCGCGATGCCTGGCGCAGCGCTGCCGCGCGCCTGGGCAAGACCCGCCAGCGCGCAGCCACGCAATTGTCCAAGGCCACCACGACACTCATCGCCGAACTCGGCATGGGCGGTGGCAAGTTCGAAATCGCCATAGAACCCAACGAATCCGAACGCGCCGATCCACTGGGGGGCGAACGAGTGGAATTCCTGGTGTCCGCCAACGCCGGCCAGCCGCCGCGCGCGCTGCGCAAAGTGGCCTCGGGCGGCGAGCTGTCGCGCATCTCGCTGGCCATCGAAGTGGCTGCGTTGGGCCTGGATGCGGTGCCCACGATGGTGTTCGATGAGGTCGATTCCGGCATCGGCGGCGCGGTCGCCGAGATCGTCGGCCAGAAATTGCGTGCCCTGGGCGCCAAGCGCCAAGTCCTCTGCGTTACCCACTTGCCCCAGGTCGCGGCGCAGGGCCACGCACACTACCGGGTCAGCAAGGCGCCGGTGGATGGCATGACCCAGAGCGCGGTCGAATCGCTCACCGCCAAGCAACGCGAAGAGGAACTGGCACGCATGCTGGGCGGCGTGGAAGTCAGCAAGGAAGCCCACGCCGCCGCCAAGCGGCTGCTGGCGAACGCGGTGTAGGGCGGGTCTTGGCCCGCCATTGCCATACTGAATTCCCGATGGCAATCAACGAGGTCGGCGCGAAATACCGTGTTTACGAGTTTCGATAGTTGGCATTGCGGGCTTCGAGATGGCAACGGCGGATCGAGACCCGCCCTACACCAATAAATCAGCGCCTTTTCTTGCGGACGTAGAGCACCAGCGAATGCTCTTCTATTTCGTAGCCGTGCTGTGCTGCGATCTTGCGCTGCAGGGCTTCGATCTCGTCGTTGGAGAATTCGATGACCTGCCCCGTGTCCACGTCGACCATGTGGTCGTGGTGATGCCCACGGTCCAGTTCGTAAACGGCCTGGCCGCCTTCGAAGTTGTGCTTGAGCACCAAGCCGGCCGCTTCGAACTGAGTCAGCACGCGGTATACCGTGGCCAATCCGATTTCGTCCCCGTGCTCCAGCAGCTGCCGGTAGATGTCTTCGGCGGACAGATGGTGCTCTGAGGTCTTCTGTTCCAGCAGCGCCAGGATGCGCATCCGCGGATGCGTCACCTTCAGCCCGACTTTGCGTAGATCCTGCGTTTCCATGGCGTCTCCGTTCATTCTCGGTTTAGCGCCAGCTGCCTGTAGCTCGGTTGCGGCGGTCGTGGGAAGTGTATCATCGACGCGATTTCCTTCCTTACGATCCCAATGCGTAAATTCCTGCTGGTCGCCGCCCTCGCCTTCTCTACCGCCGGTTGCGGCATTTTGTACAAGCAGCCGATCTACCAGGGCAATCTGCTTGAAAAAGCCGCGGTCGACCAACTGCAGGCCGGCCAGAGCAAGCAGCAGGTGCAGGCGCTGTTGGGCACCCCCTCCATTGCCGATCCGTTCCACGCTAACCGCTGGGACTACATGGCCGCCGAGCGCTCCAACCGCCGCGGCACCACCGAGATCAAGAATCTCACCCTGTACTTCGACGGCAACACCTTGAGCAAATGGGAAGGCGAATACTTCCCGGAAAACGACCTACAACTGGCAAAGGACGTGCGCAAGTTCGGTCCGAACCTGGCCAAGGAAAAGAAGAAAGGCGGACGCCGCTAAGTCCCTGTCCTCCGTCCTGCTGCGGACGGATCAGAACAGTTCCAGGGTTCGTCAGGCTGGTTTGCGCGCGCGGCGCCGACGCGCTTCCTTGGGGTCTATCTGCAGCGGCCGCAACAGCTCCACGCGGTCGCCTTCATGCAACGGCGTATCGGCAGCCGCCGCCACACCGAAGATCGCGTAGGCCGTTTCCTGCGATAAATCGCTGAAACCACTAGCCTTGACCGCATCGGCTAGGCGTGCGCCCTCGGGCACTTCCACCAGCGCGGTTTCGTACCGGCGCGGCCAGGCGCGGATCACTTCCACCTTCATTTCATTCACCGCCTTATTCCCCGTGGTCGGCGACACGCACGAAGTCGTTCACCATGCGGTCGGCCAGTCCCTGGAAGCCCAGCGCCAATGCCGGCCCCAGCAGACGATTGTTCGGCTCGAACTCCAGCGTCAACGTGACCTTGCAGGCCGACTCGTCCAGTGCGTGGAATTCCCACTGTCCGTGCAGTTTCCGGAATGGGCCATCGACCAGCTTCATATCGATACGGTGCGGACGGTCCAGCGCGTTCTCGGTGGTGAACCAGGTCCGCAGTGAGCCCAGGCCCAGGTCCAGCCGAGCCACCAATCGGTTGTGTTCCGACTCGATCAGTTCGGCGCCGCTGCACCAGTCGAAGCGGCGGGGATAGGCGGAAACATCATTGACCAGGTCGAACATGCGCGCGGCGGAGTGTTCGACCAGGGCGCTGCGGCGGATGGTTTGCATTTGGCTCGCTTGTAATTCCGCCTTCGGCGACAATGGACAGATGGGCAAGAAACCGGACAAGAATAAAGCAAGCGGCACCATCGCGTTGAACAAACGCGCGCGCCACGACTATCACCTCGAGGATCGTTACGAGGCGGGACTGGCGCTGCAAGGGTGGGAATTGAAGGCGATCCGCGCCGGCCGCGCCAATATCGGCGAAAGCTACGCCACGATCCGCAATGGCGAACTATTCCTGTTCGGCTCGCAGATCACGCCGCTGATCCAGGCCTCCAGCCATGTGATCACCGACGACCGCCGCACCCGCAAGTTGCTGTTGCACCGGCGGGAAATCGACACCCTGGTGGGCAAGGTGGAGCGCGACGGCTACACCCTGGTGCCCACCGCGCTGTATTGGAAAGGCAACAAGGTGAAGGCCGAGTTGGCGCTGGCCAAGGGCAAGCAGACCCACGACAAACGCGCTACCAGCAAGGACCGCGACTGGGCGCGCGAAAAGTCGCGCGTGATGCGCCGGCATAACCGCGACGCTTAGGCTGCTCTGCCTTGTAGGAGCGACGTGAGTCGCGAAGAAGCCTTACCGGTAAAGCTTCATCGCGACTCACGTC
>CBFGZY010000119.1:0-6356 GCA_965653375.1 uncultured Pseudoxanthomonas sp. | reverse complement strand
ATCGAGTGGACCGACCTGAGCTACCAGCAGGCCACGCAGGGCAACGCGGCATTCATCATCTTCCCGCTGGCCGTGCTACTTGCCTTCCTGGTGCTGGCCGCGTTGTACGAAAGCTGGACACTGCCGCTGGCCGTCATCCTGATCGTGCCGATGACGATGCTTTCCGCGCTGTTGGGCGTGTGGCTGACCGGCGACAACAACGTGTTCGTGCAGGTGGGCCTGGTGGTGCTGATGGGCCTGGCATGTAAGAACGCGATCCTGATCGTGGAGTTCGCCCGCGAGCTGGAGATGCAGGGCAAGGGTATCGTCGAATCCGCACTGGAAGCGTGCCGCCTGCGTCTGCGCCCCATCGTCATGACGTCCATCGCCTTCATCGCCGGCACCGTGCCGCTGGTGCTGTCGCATGGCGCGGGTGCGGAAGTGCGCTCGATCACCGGCATCACCGTGTTCTCCGGCATGTTGGGCGTGACCCTGTTCGGCCTGTTCCTGACTCCCGTTTTCTACGTGGCGCTGCGCAAGCTGGCCAACCGGCCGCTGGTATCCCACAACGTCGCGCCAGCCTCCGCCACGGCGCACCACTAACTTTCTTCTCTAGGTATTGCCATGAACACAACTTCAAAGATCGCGCTGGTCACCGGCGCTACTCGCGGCATCGGCCTGCACACCGTGCGTCAACTGGCCGAAGCTGGCGTGCACACGCTGCTGGCCGGCCGTAACCGTGCCAAAGCAGTGGAAGCCGCACTGCAGTTGCAAAGCGAAGGGCTGCCGGTCGAAGCCATCGAGCTGGACGTCACCGACGGCGCCAGCATCGCCGGCGCCGCACAGGAAGTGGAAAAGCGCCATGGCCGGCTGGATATCCTGGTCAACAACGCCGGCATCATCGTTGATGAGTTCGGCAAGAAGGTGTCCGAGCAAACGCTGGACGCCTGGCGCACCACGTTCGAAACCAACTTGTACGGCGTGATCGCGGTGACCCAGGCGTTCCTGCCGTTGCTGCACCGCTCGCCGTCGGGACGCATCGTCAATGTGTCCAGCGTCCTGGGTTCGATAGCGCTGCACAACGATCCGACATCGCCGATCTACGACTTCAAGGTTCCCGCCTACAACGTTTCCAAGAGCGCGCTGAACGCCTGGACCGTGCAGTTGGCCTACGAGCTGCGCGACAGCCGGATCAAGGTCAACACCATCCATCCGGGCTACGTGAAGACCGACATGAATTCCGGCGAAGGCGAACTGGAAGTCGCCGACGGTGCACGCACCAGCGTGGCGATGGCGCTGATCGCCGACGACGGCCCCAACGCCAGCTTCACCCACGCCGGACAGGTGCTGCCATGGTGATGCGCACCCTTGTCGTAGGCATCGCTGTGGCGCTGCTTGCGGGCTGCGTCACGGTGGGGCCGGATTACGTGGCCCCGGCCGAAACGCCTACCTCGCTGGAGAATGCCTCTTTGGAGCGCGCGCCCAACGCGGCGTTCGTCGCTGGCGAACACCCCATCGCGACGTGGTGGGGCCAGTTCGACGACCCGGTGCTGGATCAATTGGTGCGCGAATCGCTGCTGGCCAATCCCGATCTGCGCCTCGCCGTCGCCCGCGTGCAGGAAGCGCGCGCGGTGTTCAGCGAGCGCAGATTGGATCTGGCACCCCACGTCCCGGTCGGTGTCGAACAGACCCGCAGCAAGCAGCCGGTGGAAGGCGCAGGCCGCGTGCTGACGGAAACCTATAGCGCCGGTTTCGACGCCGCTTGGGAGATTGATCTGTTCGGCCGCATTCGTCGCGGCGCCGAAGCCGCGCATGCGGACCTGCAGGCCGAGCGTAACGAACTGGCGGCCGCGCAAGTGACGGTGGCCGCCGAGGTGGCGCGAAATTATTTCGAACTGCGCGGCACCCAGCGCCGTCTGCAAGTGGCGCGGCAAACGCTGGAAAACCTGGGCGAGACGCAGCGGTTGACCGAATCGCGTTACGACCTGGGTGCCGGCAGCCAGTTAGAGGTGCAAAGCAGCCTGGCCCGCGTGCGTGCGGTGGAAGCCGGCGTGCCATTGCTGGAAGCGGCCGAGGCGCAATCGCGCTATCGCCTGGCGGTGTTGCTGGGACAACGCCCCGGTGCGCTGGACTCGCTGCTTACGCCGCGCGAAATGCCGGCGTTCGCCAAGGCGCTGCCGATCGGCGACACCACTCAGCTACTGCGCCAACGTCCTGACGTGCGCGCGGCGGAACGCCGGCTGGCGGCCGCTACGGCGCGCGTGGGTGTCGCCACCGCCGATCTGTTCCCGCGGGTCAGCCTGCGAGGCTTCATCGGCTTCTTGTCCGGCGATTTCCGTGGACTGGTCGATGGCGACAATAAAGCCTGGTCGCTGACGCCCTCGGTCAGCTGGGCGGCGTTCGACATGGGCAGCGTGCGGGCGCGGCTGCGCGCCAGCGAAGCGCAGGCCGATGGCGTCGCCGCACAGTACGAAAAGACCGTGCTGTCCGCGCTGGAAGACACAGAAAACGCACTGTTGTCCTATGCCAAACGGCAGGATCAGCTCAAGTTGGTGCTGGAACAATCCGTTGCTGCCAGACGGGCGGCGGAACTGGCCGAAGTTCGCTATCGTGAAGGCTCGTCGGACTTCTTGACGCTGTTGGATGCACAGCGTTCACAGCTTGCCGCCGACGATGCACTTGCCCAGGCCGAAGCCGGCGTCAACGTCGGTGTGGTATCGATCTACAAGTCGTTAGGCGGTTGGGGCGAACAGGACGTCGCGCCAGCGCTGGCCGCTCAACCTTAGATAGTTAGAGCGTGAAATAGTTTGAGCGTGCTTGATGCACGTTGGAGCACTCCCCGCGCGCCTGGGGCGCTGCAAGGTGGTGTTGCGGTCCTCGCCAGGGCAGCCAAGCCTGGCGATCGCCCGCGCCTTGCCTGGCAACGCCCCCAAGGCACGCGCAAGCTCCAAATGCACAACGCGTGCTGGAAAGACCAAAAACACAAACGTATCTGCCGCCGCGAGCGCCGGCCGCCCTCCCCCAGGACGGCTCTCGCCCTTTTTGATGAGTAAGCACCGTGCCGTCGTTTCAACGTTCACGATTTTTCGCTGGTGTAAACGGACCCTTCACTGCCTTGCGTCCGCGCGCACTACCTACGCAAATGAAAATCCGGACCTCTTGGGTCGCGCGTATTTCTTTCCTGCTGGCATTGCTGTTGTCGGCACTGCCCGCGGCCGCGCGGGAGGAACGCCACCCGGCCATGCCCACCACGGCCTTCGTGCAGGCAGGTGTGGCCGCCAAGGAAACCCAGATGCTGGTCGTCGGCGTCACCCGCGACTGGGCCTGGGAAAAGGAGCTGTCCTTCGGGCGGGCCACCGGCTATTGGGAACTATCGCTGGGCCGTTGGCATAGCGAGGGCAAGGGTTCGCAATGGGTCGGCCAGGTAGGCGTGACGCCAGTGCTGCGCATCCATCCCCGACGCTGGAGCGAAGGCTGGTTCATCGAAGGCGGAATCGGCGCCAATCTGCTGTTCCCGGTCTACCACAGCGAAAGAAAGCGCTTCAGTACCGTGTTCAACTTTGGCGACCACATTGCCGTGGGCAAGCGCTTCGGTGCCAAACAGCAGCATGAGGTCGCGCTGCGATTCCAGCATTTCTCCAACGGCGGCATCGAAGAACCCAACCCTGGCGAAGACTTTCTGCAGCTTCGCTATTCGCGACAGCTGTAGCGCTGCGCCCCGCGCTTCTCGTACTTGCATCCCCTTGGGGGCTCCGCTGCTCTTCATGCCGCCATGTACGCGGGCCGAAGAGCAGCCGAGCAAGCCCGGCTCTACGAGATACGAGAGCGAATCTCAGCTACGTAGCGTGCACCGCTACGGTCAATGCAACGGCGCGCTCATGATCAGCGGCTGCAGGTCATAACCCATCGCTTCGGCGCGTTTCTTGATTCTCTCGAACAAAGCCAGTTCCATGCTGGGCATCCGCGACAGTATCCAAAGATGCTCGCGATCCGGGTCGCCGACGACTGCCCATTGGTATTCGGGATCCAGATCGATCACCCAGTAGTCGCCCCAGACGAACGGCACGAACGACAGCCAGTCCGGCGCGAAGCGCACCTTCCAGCGTCCTGGATGCCCCTCGACGGGCTTCGCCACGCCCTGCGCGGTCTTTATGCCGCCATCGGTCCTGCGGCAGCGATTCCGCACGCCCAGATGGTCGGAGTTATCCAGCGTGTAATGCGCAATGACGTCGCTGGCGCAATCCTCTTGGAACGATGTTGGCAATCGGGCGATTTCATACCACTGCCCCGCATAACGCGATATATCCAGCTCCGGCACCGAGCTGACCGGCTCCGCAGCGTCTGCCGCCGTTGGCGCCAGCGCGACAAGCGACCATAGCGCGCATAGGGAGAATAGCCGGACAGCCAATCGATTCATTGCGCCTCCTCGTACGCGCCGGATACACAAAAGAGCGGGTGCATCCTACGCTGGGATGCACCCGCTCCGTGCCACAACAAAGTGATCAATCTTTGCCGACGGTCAAGCCGGACTTGTCCACCTTCTTCACTCCGTCGATCGCTTCGGCGACCGAAACAGCCTTTTTGATCTTTTCCTTGCTATCGACCGTGCCGGACAATTTGACTACGCCGTTGTCGGTTTCGACTTTTATGTCGGTACCCGGCACGCCATCGTCAGCCAATAGCGCGGCCTTCACCTTGGTGGTGATCCAGGTGTCCTCGCCGGGTTGTGTGGAATCGGTTCTTGCTTGTTCTTCCTTCTCGGCAGTTTGTGCCTGCTGGAAAGCCAATGCCTGGCCAGCTACGAACAACAGACCAATCGACAATGCGCTGGCGAGCATCGAATGTGAAATCGCACGAATATTGCGCATGGGCTTCTCCTGTCTTGGTGTTGCGGCTGGCAGTCTCGGCGCGCCGACGTACAGCGCACGTGAAGAACGCTTTAAGCGCATGTGGAGATTGCTGGCGCGTTCAGCATGGAGTTCTCCATGAAAACAACGCCGCAAGAAGAGGTCGCATGAAAGCGTTCGTACCCTCTATCATCGCGGCTGCCCTTTTCGGAACGCCGCATGGACAGCACTCCCATGGATAGCCGCCTCAATGTCGCCCTGGTGGGCTACGGTTTCGTAGGCAAGGTCTTCCACGCGCCGCTCATCGCCAACACCCCAGGAATGCAGCTGCACACCGTGGTCTCGCGCGACCCCGACAAGGTGCGGTTGGATCACCCGCAAGTGCGCGTTCTCGCCGATCCGCAGCAGGCCTTCGCCGACCCCGCGATCGACCTGGTGGTGATCGCCACGCCGAACGAAACCCATGCACCGCTCGCTATGGCTGCCCTGGCGCAAGGCAAGCACGTGGTGGTGGACAAACCATTCACGGTGACCGTGGCGGAAGCCGAACAGGTCATCACCCAGGCTCACGCCAACGGCCGCTGCGTCAGCGTGTTCCAGAACCGGCGCTGGGATGCGGATTTCCTGACGGTACGGCGGCTGCTCGGCGAAGGCCTGCTGGGAGACGTTGCCGAATTCCATTCCCACTTCGATCGTTTCCGCCCCACGGTGGTGGATCGTTGGCGGGAAAGTGCGTCTCCGGGTGGTGGGCTGTGGTACGACCTCGGCCCACATTTGATCGACCAGGCGCTGCAACTGTTCGGCCAGCCGCAAGCCATATCGGTGGACCTGGCACAGCAGCGCGCAGGCGCGCGGACCACCGATTACTTCCACGCGCAATTGCGCTATGCAAAGCATCGTGTGCATCTGCATGCGGGTTCGCTCATCGCCGCCAACGGATTGCGGTTTGCGGTGCACGGGACACGCGGCAGTTTCGTCAAGCACGGGCTGGATCCGCAGGAAGACAGCCTGCGTACCGGTGGCAAGCCCGGGGAACCCGGCTGGGGGATGGATCCATCGCCCGGGCAGTTGACGGTGGACGACCAGGGGACGATACGGGTGGAGTCGGTGGAAAGTGTGCCGGGGGATTATCGGCGCTACTACATGGCGATCCGCGACGCGATCCTGCACGGCGATCCGGTGCCGGTGTCGACGAGTGAGGCGTTGGATGTGATGCAGTTGATCGAATTGGGGATTAGGAGTTCGGTTGAACGTAGGGAAGTTGGTTTGTAGTTGGTTTTGACGCGGAATCGTGTGTGTCGAGCAGGCGGGTACGTAGCGTGCGCCATGCGCACGACTTGGTGTCCAAATGCTTCGGATCACTTAGCTCTTGGCGCTGGCGCGGGCGGCCCACTGGAACTGATGGTTTCCGCGCCTGCCGCGGGGCCCTACTTTCTTTGCTCGTGCAAAGAAAGTAGGCAAAGAAACACGCCCCAGGCGGCGCGCCCCTTCGGGGTCCGCAATCGGGCCGGGAATTTTCGGAAGGCACAT
>CBFGZY010000118.1:0-6483 GCA_965653375.1 uncultured Pseudoxanthomonas sp. | reverse complement strand
TTTGCTCGTGCAAAGAAAGTAACCAAAGAAAGCACGCCCCGGGCGGCGCGCCCCTTCGGGGTCCGCAATCGGGCCGGGAATTTTCGGAAGGCACATCCATGTGCCATCCGAAAACGGCGCACATCGTGTGCGCCGCCCCTGCGGGGTTTGCCCCGTCCCGCTTGCCGCGCCTAAACGGGGGCCCGAAGATCAAAAGCCAAAAGCCAAGAGCCAAGAGCCAAGAGCCAAGAGCCAAGAGCGCAAGCCAGAACCAGAACCAGACCGCAAAAACGGCCACGACCAAACACGGCAACGACAAAAGGCAGGGTGTGCTGCCAACTTTGGTATGCCGCTTGCATTCTCTCCGCCAATGAATCGACAGAGACCGCCCATGCTGCGTTTTGCGACCGCCCTGACCGGGTTGCTGGCAACGTTTGCCGTCTTGGCAGCGGATTTCCAGTCGGTTGAATCGATCAAGGCGGCTGCGCTCGCTGCGCTGGCGCCGGGAGCGGAGGCTGAGGCGACGCTGGATCCCGCGTTGCGGTTGCCGCGCTGCCAGGAAGCGCTCAGCGCCCGCGTCAACGGATCCCACTCGGTGGAGGTCAGTTGCCCGCAGGCGGCCGGGTGGCGGTTGTTCGTGCCGGTGCGTGTTCGCCGCAGCCAGACCGTCCTGGTGCTGAATAGAGGCATTGGCGCCGGGCAACCGATCACCGCCGATGCCTTCGTCACCGAAACCCGCGACGCCAGCCGGATTGTGGGCGCGGCCGTTGCCGATCCCGCGCAGGCGGTAGGGCAGGTGGCGCGGCGTACATTGTCGGCCGGCACGGTGCTGAGCGCCGGCGATCTGGTCGCCCCGCGCTTGATTCGGCGTGGCGACAACGTCGCGCTGGTCTCCCGGCGCGGCGGGTTGGAAGTCCGCATGGCCGGCAAGGCGCTGGGCGACGCCGGCGAGAACGAGCGGGTGATGGTCGAAAACCTCTCGTCCCGCCGCGTTATCCAGGGCATCGTCGGCGCCGGGGGCGATATCTGGGTCAGCCGGTGAATTGCACGACATCGGCCCTAAAGTTCCTCCGCCGGCCGCCGATACCGGATGTGGGCGGGAAGGTCGAGGCCCGGGAAAGCGAGGGTAGACTCGCTCCGGCTTTTCCCTGGTCCCCGTGGTCCCAACCACTAAAGCTTCCGCTCCCGTCGCCGATAACCTCCGTGAACCCCGTTACAGGTAAATAGGTAAATCCTCATGAGCCAGAAAATCGAAGGCACACCTCCCGCCGCTCTCCGTAGCACCGGGCCCGTGGGAGGTCGCGTGGCGACTTCCGGTGCCGACCGTTCGCGGCCGGTGGAAGCCAGTGGAAGCGGCGACAGCCTGCGCCTGACCGGTGAAGCGGCCAGCCTGCAAGCCATGCAGCGCGAGCTGTCCTCGGCCTCGGCCGTCGATACCGCCCGCGTGGAGTCGATCCGTGAAGCGCTGCAAGCCGGTACTTACAAAGTCAATGCGGAAGCGATCGCCGGCCGCATGCTCGACCTGGAAAGCCAGCTGGGCGCATGAGCGCGGTCCTGGACCAGTCGTTGGAGCGCCTGGCCGCCGCGTTGAGCGAGGAGCGGCGCGCCATCCTGGAGCACGATGTGGAAGCGCTGATCCGCTCCACCCAGGAAAAACTTGAATCATTGCGTTCGCTGGAAAACGCGGCCCCCATTGCCTCGGCCGAGTTCGAAACGCGCCTGTCGGCACTGGCGGAAGCCAACCACGCCAACGGCGCCTTGCTCGCCCGCCGCCGCCGTGAAGTCAACTGGGCGTTGCGCCACCTGGGCCGCAGCGAAAGCGCCGGGGCCTACGATGCCCAAGGCCAGACCAACGCCGTGAAGACCACGCGACCGCTCGCGGTCGTCTGAAGGCCAAAAGCAAATCCTCCTCAGTCCCCCTTTTTTAAAGGAGGAGGCAAAGCGAGAGCCTTTCCGCTCACCGCTCACCGCTCACCGCCTCCCGCCTCCCGCCTCCCGGCAAAACGTCAAAAACGCGACGCGGTCGCTTGCCCGGCCTGTAGCGGTTGCGGATACTGCCGCTTCGGCAAGCAGCGTCAATCCACAGGCACAATCGTGAGCGTCCCCCATCCCCTTCACGCGGCCAGCGCACCGTCCGCGGATAGCCCCTCGTTCGAGGACATGCGGGCGCTTAGCGAGTTGATGGACGATGGCGTGCTGTTATGCCAGGGCATGAGGCGGCCGCTGCACGCCAATTCCGCCGCCCGGGCGCTGGTGCCCGATTCGGATGAACCCTTGCAGGCACTGGTGGACCTGATTCCCGCGCAGGCGCGCTTGGTCGCCCGGCAGACGGGCCGCTGGAATGGCGATCTGGCTTTCGACGACGGCCGCATCCTGCAGGTGCGGGTCTATCTGCATCAGAACGCTGCCGGCGGCTACTGCCTGGTGCTGTTTCATGACGTCAGCGAAGCGCATGCGCGCCAGCAGGAACTGCAACGCCGCCATGCGCAGTTGCGCCAGACCCTCGTGCGGCTGGCCGGTACCCAGGAACAACTACTGCAGTCGGAGAAGATGGCATCGATCGGCCAGCTGGCCGCCGGCGTGGCGCATGAAATCAACAACCCCATCGGCTACGTGCATTCCAATTTGGGTTCGCTGCAGGAATATCTGCACAGCCTGTTCTCGCTGATCGAAATGTACGAACGCGCCTTGCGCGCGCCCGATCCGAAAATGCTGCTGCCTGAGATCGACGACATGCGCGCGCGCTACGACATCGATTTCATCAGCGGCGATCTTCCGCAGCTGATGGCCGAGTCGCGCGAAGGCATCGAGCGGGTGACCCAGATCGTCCGCAATCTCAAGGATTTCTCCTATTCCGGGCGCGACGATTCGTGGAAGTCGACCGATTTGCACGCCGGCCTGGATTCCACCATCAACATCATCTGGAACGAGCTGAAGTACAAGGTCACGCTGGAAAAGCGCTACGGCAAGCTGCCGCTGGTGCAGTGCCGGCCGTCCGAGCTCAACCAGGTGTTCATGAATATCCTGCTCAATGCCGGCCATGCCATCAAAGAGCGCGGCAAGATCACCCTCACCACCGGTGCGGCTGCCGATGAAGTCTGGCTGGAAATCGAAGACACCGGCGACGGCATTCCAGAAGATATCCAGCAGCGCATCTTCGACCCGTTCTTCACCACCAAACCGGTGGGTAGCGGCACCGGCCTGGGCCTGTCGATCTCCTACGGCATCGTCAAGAAACACAACGGCCGCATCGAAGTGCGCAGCACACCCGGGCAGGGCTCATGCTTCCGCATCACTCTGCCGGTCAGGCAACCCGGCCGCGACGAGGCCTGAAGTCATTTCCCTAATCCTGTTGTAGAAGCGACGTAAGTCGCGATGACGCTTTACCGGTAAAGCCCCATCGAGACTTACCGGTGCCGGCATGCCGGCACCACTCCTACAAGGAAGGTGTCGGGTTACCCAACAAAAAATCCCAACTTCTTCGCACGCGGCAGCTTCTTGAGCTGCCACTCCGCACGCGCGGCCGTGCTGTGATCGGGATAGGCCTTGCTGGCCAGCAAGCGAAGCGGTGGATTGGCGCGGGTGTACTTGGCGCCGGTGCCGTTGGCGTGGGCCTGGTAGCGCGCGTCCACGTCGCGGGCGATGCCGGCGTAGTACGCGCCGCCACGGCATTCGATCAGGTACAGGTACCAGGTCGTCATCTATCGGTCGTCGTCAAAACCTGTTCTCAGAACCTGTCCAAAGTCTGTTGCCAGCGCTGCCGTGTGGCGCGTGGCGTAGCGCAGAAAGCGCAGTGC
The DNA here is from genome assembly GCA_965653375.1 of uncultured Pseudoxanthomonas sp. Lineage (GTDB taxonomy): Bacteria > Pseudomonadota > Gammaproteobacteria > Xanthomonadales > Xanthomonadaceae > Pseudoxanthomonas_A. The sequence continues at coordinate 2,707 of CBFGZY010000118.1, read as the reverse complement.
AGGTGCAGGTACATGAGCATTTCGAGCACCGCACGCTTTGGACCTGTTCTCAGCCCAGAGTGCGGTGATGGGGTTGGTTCTCGTAAGCGGTGAATGCCTGCCGGATATGTTCGCGCAAGTCGTCGTCGCTCCAGGGCTTGGTGAGGAACCGGTAGATCTCGCCGCGATTGATCGCCTCGGTGACGGTTGCCAGGTCGGTGTAGCCCGACAGCACCAGGCGAACCGTGTCCGGATACAGCATGCGCACGCGGCCCAGGAATTCGGTGCCGCTCATGTCCGACATGCGTTGGTCGGACAGGATGACTTGCACGTGGTTGGTGGCCAGCAGCTCGAACGCATCGTTGACGTTGCTGGCGGCCAGGATGCGGTAGCCGTCGCGGCGGAACAGGCGCACCAGCGAACGCAGGATATTTTCCTCGTCGTCCAGCAGCAGCAGCGTGCGGTCGGGCTTGGTGGCGGCGAAGGCCTGGGTGCGCAGATAGCGGCGGCGTAGCACCGCGCCGGCCTCTTCGGCCGACATCGGCTCGCCGAACAGATGGCCTTGGAACATGTCGCACTGATTGCGCCGCAGGAAGCCCAGTTGCACGTCGGTTTCCACGCCGTGCGCGATGACTTTCATGCCCAGCTGGTGGCCCATGGCGATGATGGCGCAGGTGATGGCGACCTCGCGATTGCTGGCCGGCACGCCTTTGACGAAGCTGCGGTCGATCTTGATCTTGTCCACCGAAAAACGAATCAGCGAATCCAGGTTGGAGTCGCCCATGCCGAAATCGTCCAAGGTCAGGCGCACGCCCTCGCGGTGCAGGTTGGCCAGGGTGCGGTGAACCAGGTTCATGTCGTTGGCCAGCGCGTTCTGCCGTACTTCCAACACCACCATCTGCGAGGGAATGCCGGCTTCCTGCATGGCTTCCAGCACCTCGGCGACAAAGCTGGGCCGCAACAGCTGCAGCGTGGAGACGTTGACCGCTATTTCGAAATCGTCGAAGCCCCAATCGCGCCAGATACGCGCCTGTTGAAAGGCCTTCTTCAGTACCCAATCGCCGATCTGCACGATCACGCCCAGCTTTTCGGCCATGTGCATGAAACGTTCCGGCACCAGCATGCCCAGCCCGGGCGAGTACCAGCGCAGCAGCGCTTCCATGCCGATCACGCGGCCATCGTGGGCGTTGATCTGCGGTTGATAAAGCAGGCGGAGTTCGTCGTTGGCGATGGCGTTGACGATCTGGCGCGCGATGATGCTGTCGCTGCGCCCGCTGATCGATGCGCCCTGGCGGTACAGCCGCACCAGGTTCATGCCTTCGTGCTTGGCCTGGTCGACCGCGCTTTCGGCGCGTTGCAGGAGCGTGGTGGCGGTGTCGGCGTGTTCAGGACACAGCGCCACGCCTATCGTGCCGGTGAGAAACAGCGTGTACGGCAACACCGACATCGGCAGTTCGATCTGCTCGCGCAAGTAATCGCCGAAGTTTTCCGGCGACAGCGTGGTCAGCGTACGCGGCGCGGCGACCACGAACTCGTCGCTGCCGTGGCGCCACAGATGCACGTCCGGACCGACCACCTGGCGCAGCCGCTCGGCGAGCAAGGCCATGGCCTGATCGCCCACTTCCACGCCCATGTTTTCGTTGATGGAGCGGAAGTGGTCGATATCGATGTAGAGCAGCATCAACGGCGTGCCGCCACCGACGGCGGCCTCGACCATCCGGTTCAGATCGGGTTCGCCGGCGCCCAGGCGCGGCAGTGAGGCAGGAGGGGGAGTGTGCGGAGTCAATGGGATCGGATTGGCGGTTCAGTACGCGGGGGCGTGGGTGGGCACCGCCGCTTCCGGCAGCGCATAGGGTAGGCGAAGTTCGAAGCGGATACCTACATCGGGCAACGTGTCGATGCTGAGGTCGCCATGCACGGCCATCGCCCACGCGCGCAGCAGCGATGCATTGCCATTGAGCGCGGTGTTGCGGGTATCGGGGAGAGACCGATCGACAGGCCGATCGGACTCGAGCCGCAACCGCAGGCTGTCGCCGTCATCGCGCAGTTGCAGGAAGAGACGTGCCTGCGAATTGTCGACCGCGGTCTGCCGCAGCAGGCACTGGACGATGCGGAAGCCGGCCAGTTCGATTTCCGGATCGGGCCGCTGCGGCAGCGCGGCGATGTCCAGCGTTACCGGCGAACTCGTCGAAAACCGCTCGGCTTCGGCCCGCAGCGCGGCTTCCAGCCCCAGGCTTTCGAGCTGTGGCGGGTGGAGCAGGGCGTGCAGGTCGCGCAGCTGCGCCACCGTGTCGTCGGCGATGCGAATGATTTCCAGCAGATCGTCGCGGCGCTGGGCTGCGTCGGCTTCGTCCAGCGTCAAGTGTGCCGACATCTTGATGGCAGACACGGCCTGGCCGATCTGGTTGTGCAGCGCCCGCGCGGCGTTGTGGCGGTCGGTTTCGTGCAGCTGCGAAAGTTGGCGCAGGCAGGCATGCCAGGTGCGCGCTTCCGAGAAAGCGGTTTCTGCTGGCGAGGACAGTCCGGGCGTATCGGGTTCGTTGCCGGGAAGCGGCGCGGTCATCGGCGGAGAGGGTTTCGCGGTCGGACGGACTGCCAGTATGCCAGCCGAGTCCGTGAAACCGATGCGTTGCAGGCGGTGTCGTGTGCCCCCTTGTGGGAGCGGCGTCTCGCCGCGAGCTTTTTTGCCGGATTCATCTTGCTCCGCCCAAAAAAGCTCGCGGCGAGA
>CBFGZY010000117.1:0-6508 GCA_965653375.1 uncultured Pseudoxanthomonas sp. | reverse complement strand
CCTGCGCGGCGCCCCAAGGGGTTGTACCCACCGGCGCCACCGCGCCTTAAAGGGGGCCCCAAAGGTCAAAAGCAATAAGCAAAGCAAAGCAAAAGCAAAGGCGTTTAGCTTTGCACTGTCACTGTCACTGTCACTGCCGCTATTGCTGTTGCTGTCTTGTTGTTGCTCTTGCTCTGCTCTTGGCTTCTCGGGCCCCCGTTTAGGCACGGCAAGCGGGACGGGTTAAACCCCGCCAGGGGCGGCGCACACGATGTGCGCCGTTTTCGGCAGGCACATGGATGTGCCTTCCGAAAATTCCCGGCCCGATTGCGGACCCCGAAGGGGCGCGCCGCCTGGGGCGTGTTTCTTTGCCTACTTTCTTTGCACGAGCAAAGAAAGTAGGGCCCCGCGGCAGGCGCGTAGATCATCAGCTCCCATAAACCAACCGCGCCAGCGCCAGCGCTAAAGAGCAAACCCCCGTGCCTAGATTCCAAGAGAAAGAAAGTCGCTAGGCCGGCCCACTAACACGAAAAGACACCCGCTGGCCGGTCACACCTCCTCCCCGCGTTATCAATGACGTAGCCCACCGCGCGGGCGGAGATCGAAAAAGGGGATGGCTTGAACAGTTTCTGGCAAATGGCGCTGATCGCCGTCATGGTGCTGCCGGCTGCCGCAGCGTTGGTGGTCTGGCGGTTGCTGCGTGCCCGCAACATGGAAATCTGGATCGGCAGTTATCTGCGTCGCCGCGTTCCCAAGGTGGAAGACCGCCCTGTGCACGTGATGTTCTGCTTCGTCGACCATTTCGAGCCGATGTGGCATGGCGCGGACCTGCCGACCCAACGCGCACGCGTGGACCGCTGGTGCCGCGATTACCGCGCGCTGGCATCCAAGCACCGCGACGCGGATGGGCGCCCGCCGCAGCACAGCTTCTTCTATCCGGAAGAAGAGTACGCCGAGGAACATCTGGACAAGCTGGCGTCGCTGTGCACGGATGGCTTTGGCGAGATCGAGATCCATCTGCACCACGACAACGATACCGAAGACAATTTCCGCGAAAGCATCTCGCGCTTCTGCCGCATCCTGCATCAGCGGCATGGCGCCTTGTCGCGTGATCCTAAAACCGGCGAGCTCCGCTTCGGCTTCATCCACGGCAACTGGTGCTTGGACAACTCGCGCGGCGATGGCCGTTGGTGCGGCATCAACAACGAACTGATCCTGTTGCGCGAGCTGGGGTGCTACGCCGATTTCACCCTGCCTTCCGCGCCCAGCGACACCCAGACCAAGACCATCAACTCCATCTACTACGCCACCGACGATCCGCGCCATCCCAAATCGCACGACGACGGTGTGGCCGTCCATGTCGGCGGACACTCCACCGGCGATCTGATGATCGTGCAGGGGCCGCTGGGCCTGAACTGGCGCGACCGGCGCATGGGCCTGGTGCCGCGAATCGAAAACGCGGACGTGCGCCGCGGCTGTCCGCCCACGCCCGAGCGCGTCGATGCGTGGGTGCGTACCGGTGTGCATGTCGAAGGGCGGCCGGATTGGGTATTCGTGAAAGTGCACACCCATGGCACCCAGGAATACGACATGGACACCCTGCTGGGCCCCGCGATGGATGCGATGCATGAGCACCTGGAGCGCGCCTACAACGATGGCGAACGTTACGTGCTGCACTACGTCACCGCGCGCGAGTCGTACAACATCATCAAAGCAGCGGAGGCCGGCCGCGTGGGCAATCCCAACGACTATCGCGATTACATCCTGCCGCCGCCGCTGTCTTCGTGGGCTGGGGCAGGCAAGAAGGCGGCATGACTTCGGCTGCCCTGCCGACCGAGGCCGTATTCGCGGCCCCGTTGGACAATGTTGCCGGCAACGCTGCGAGCGAGGTAATGGTCAGCGTGGTCATGCCGGTGTTCAACGCTGAGCGGACCATGCGGAAATCGATTGAGTCGGTGCTGCAGCAGACGTTCGCGGCCTTGGAACTGATCCTGGTCGACGACGGGTCCAGCGACGACTCGCCCGCGATCATCGCTGCGTATGTGCAGTCCGATGCACGTGTGAAAGCTTTGCGCCAGCCTGCCAACGCTGGCGTGGCGGAAGCACGCAATGCCGGGGTGCGTGCCGCGCGCGGCAGTCATATAGCGTTTCTGGACAGTGACGACTGGTGGGACCGGCGCAAGCTGGAACTGCAGATCGCGCAGATGCGCGGCAGCGATGCGCTGGTGTCGTACACCGCGTATCAGCGAGTCGCCGAGGATGGGCGGCCGCTATCGCGCGTCGATCCTCCTGCGCGGTTGAGCTACACCGACATGCTCAAGAGTAATCACATCGGCAATCTGACCGGCGTCTACGATCGCCGGCTCGGCGACGTGCCGTTCCAGCGCATCGGGCATGAGGACTATGTTTTCTGGCTAGAACGGGTACGTCGCGCCGGAGGTGCGGTTTGTGTGCAGCATGACAGCCCGTTGGCCTATTACTTGGTACGGGCGGGTTCGGTTTCGGCCAACAAGCTGCGGGCGGCGGGCTGGCAGTGGCGCATCTATCGGCAGGTGGAGCGCCTGCCTTGGTTGAGCTCGGTCTGGTACATGCTCCACTACATCCGTCATGCGCTGTGGAAACGAAAACCGGTGGTGACCTGATGTGCACCGTCGACGATCCCAATCCGCGCGCTCAAAATCTACCTGCAGGCGATTACGCCGTCGTCATTCCTGCCTACAACGCGGCGGCCACGTTGGCGCGGGCGCTGGATAGCGTGTTCGCGCAAACGCTGCTTCCGGTGGAAGTGGTGGTGGTTGACGATGGCTCTCCGGACCGCGCGGCGATCGAAACCGTGGTCGCCCGTTACGGTCAACGAGTGCGCCTGTTGCAGCGCGAGAACGGCGGTCCGGCGGCCGCCCGCAACGATGGCGCTCGCGCGTCGTCGGCGTCGTGGATTGCATTCCTGGATGCGGACGATGCCTGGCTGCCGGAAAAGATGCAGCGCCAGTTGGAACTTGGAGAGGACACGCGCGCAGGCCTGCTGCATGGTTGCGCCTGCCTGGGTCGCGCACCATTGCCGGAGCGCATGGACTTCGACACCTTGTGGCGCAAGAACCGCATTTGCACCTCGATGGCGGTAGTGCGGCGTGCCGCCTTCGAGCAGGCCGGCGGTTTCGACGAGGAACTGGCCTTGATCGGCGCGGAGGACTACAACCTCTGGCTGCGGATCGCGCGAGCGGGCTGGTCGATATTGGCGCGGCAGGAACTGCTGGGCCATTACACGCCCGCCGCGGGCAGCGTCACCAGCAAGATAGAACACTGCGCCAGCGCGGAGCTGCACAATGCGCTCAAGCTGGGCGAGATCTTCGGTCTGGAACAGCACCTCATACGCAACAAGGTCCTGTCGATCCGCACCGATTTCGGCCGCCATCTGCTTTATGCGCGTCAGCCGCGCGCGGCCCGCAGGATGCTGACGCAGCCGTTATGGCGCAGGCCGAATCTTGAGCGGTTCAGTCTTTGGTCGGCCACGTTCGTGCCGATCAGCGTGATGAATTTGCGACGGCGCCTGCTGGTCGGCAGGCGCCATTGAATCAGATACCGTTCAACCCAGAGCCCTGGAATCTGTAGGATGGGTCGAGCGTAGCGACACCCATCAGCACGGAAACCATGACGCGAGCCGATGGGTGTCGCTGCGCTCGACCCATCCTACGAAACAGCTTTTTTCGTGGATCAGATCTCGGTCAACTCGACCAGATAACCCGTGGTGCCGCCGGTTACGTCAATCCGGAAGCGGCCGCCGCCCTCGACATATTTGCCGCTGCTGAAGTTGGAATTGATGGTGGCGTTGGCCGGTTCCAGCACACGCACGCGCAAGCGGCCGGCGGTCGCTTCGCGGCTGTTGACCAGTGTCGGTTGCACCGGCACGTTGACTTGGAACGTCGCGGTGGTGCCGCTGGTGATGGCGAACTGGTCGCGCACCGTCAGCTTGCGGCCACCGAAGGTGAACTGGCGCTGCCATGAAGTCACTGCGGTGTTGTCGCAGAACGCGGGCGTGAGATTGGCCGCCGCGGTGAACGCGCCGCCCGAGCCCGGCGTTACCGCCAAGGTGGATTTGCGCGTGGTGGATTCGCACTGGCGCGCCACCGTGCCGTTACGGACGAAGCGCACCAGGTTATGCACATCGGTACCTTGGTTGATGCCGCTGGCGCTCCATACATTGGCGGTGACCGCCAGCCAATCCTGCGCGAACAAGGTGAAAGAACCTTGGTCCTGATGGGCGTGGCTTTCGTTGTACGGGCCGGCCACGATCGCCAACCACATCGCCGAGGTGCTCCAATCGGTGCGTGCGAACAGATGCCCGGTACCTTCGGCGTAGTGGATCAACGCGGCCGGCTGCGTGGCGACGGTGCCTGCCGGTATCAGGTCGTGGCGATAGTTGAAACCGGAGGTCATGCGCGGCACGGAGATATTCGACAACCACCAGGTGGCCGCGCGCTGCGCAGATTCGCTGTAGGTGTTCTGGCGGGCCTGCAGCATCAAGCGGCGATGGTAGTCGTATAACTCGGGCATAGAGTTGCGCGCCTGATCGCCGATAGGCGCGAAGCGGTCGCGCGTCGGCACCGTGGCATGGATCCAGTAATCGATACTGTCGGTCGCGTGCGGATTGCTGTTCGCCAGGTCCACGCCGGTGGCCTCGCGCCACAGGTAGTAGATGGAGAACAAGCGCATGTGCGACGTGCCGTAGCCGGTGCCTTCGCTGCTGCCGCCGCCCGGCAGTCTTGCGAAATAGGCCTGCAATGCCGGCAGCAAACGGCCGCGCAACTCGTTCATCCATGTGGCGTTGTTGCTGGCCAGCGCCCAGTACATGGTCGCTTCGACGAAGCTGTAGTAGTAGTTGTTGCCGGGATTGTTGACCGACCAGCCGGACCATGGGAACGAGCGACCGCCCCATTGCGCGGATTCGTAGTTCCAGATGTTCCAGACTGCTTGCTGCGCATAGTTGGACCAGCGGGTGCGCTGGCTGGCGGTGATCATCGCCGAGCAGGTCTGCATGGTCATCGCCAGGTCGGCGATCATCGGGCCCACTTCCAGGTAAGAATCGCCCGAGATCGCGGGACGGCCGCCACCGGCAATGGCCGCTTCGGCATCGGCGACTTGTTGTTCGACCATCCGCACGGCCAGCGTGCAGTACCTGGTCTCGGGCAACAGCTGGTACATCATGGCCGCTTCGATGGCGGCGAAACCGTAACCGGGGCTGCCGTTTACCGCGCTGTCCACCCAGCTCTTGAAGCGGGTATAGGCGGCGGAATTGCGGTCGACATAGGGCAGCGAGGTGGGCAGCCGCACCAGGCGGGGCCGCGAAGAATTCGCCGAGACCATGCCGGTGCCGCTGCTCGCGACCGCTGTGGAGGGCAGGGTGATGGCAGCACCCGTGCTGCTGCCGGAACTGATCTGCCCGCTGGAACTGCCGACAGTGCCGGTACCGCTCTGGCTTTGGGTCGCCGAGCTGTTGGCCTGAGCGTTGTTGGCCGAAGAGGCTGTCTTTGTCGCCGTGGTGCGGGCGGGTTTGCGCTTGATGACCCAGTAGAGGAGGGGCTGCGCGCGAAGATAATCATGGCGTTCGGCCAGAACCTGCGCCTGTTGCCAGGCACGCAGCGAGCGATTCTGCCAAGAGTCGCCGAACACGCCGGCGGCGCTGGCAATGGTGACGGTGGCCAACGCTGCGCAGCCTATCAGCAATGCCGCCGATAGGCGTTTGAAGCGTGCATAGGCACGCGAAGCGGGCACAACGACGGCAGCAGCCGGAATGGTCTTGCGCGACACGGACTCTCTCCTGATAACGCCCCGCGCAGACGGTCGACAAACACGATAGTTGTCGTCCCGCTACGGCTCCCCCCAGGCCAGATACGCGCTTTGCGGGCGCATCATAACGTGAGGTTTTGGCGCTACCGGCCGCTGCGAATTCAGCTTGTTCAGCTTGTATCAGGCATGTTTTCTTGGAGCCGGGAATGGGAAATCGGGAGCCGGGAACCGAAAGTCCAGCGTTGCTTCTTCGACTAGCCACTCGGCTGTTGAGGGCAAAAAGGGTGAAAAGGGTTTGCTTTGCTACCGGCCGCGCATGCCGCGCGCCACGATGCACCGCATGCGGTGAAAGTGATCCCGAGGGTGAGGCCGCAGGTGTTTTACTAAAGAATCGTGATACCCGCTGCAGACAGTTCAGTGACGGTGATCACCTTTCGCTCAATTCCACGACGTAGCCGCTTTCCCCACCCGCAATGTCGAGCCGCCAGCCTTGGCGTAACTCCTGCGCATCGACGCTCCTCCAGTCGTGCATACGCGAGGTGGCGTTGGCCGCCAAATCTGATGCTTCTAGGCGCTGGCGCGGGTAGGTCATTGGGGCTCGTGGTTTCCGCGCCTGCAGCGGGCGTCACTTGACCAGCCATTCGGCTGTTGAAAAGCGCTTCTTTGCTTGTGCAAAGAAAGTAACCAACCAAGCGCTTTTCAACAGCCGAATGGCTGGTCAAGCACACCCCTGGCGGCGCGCCCT
>CBFGZY010000116.1:0-6761 GCA_965653375.1 uncultured Pseudoxanthomonas sp. | reverse complement strand
TCCATCTGGGTGATGGTCTGGTTGACCTGCTCGATGCCGGCGCTTTGTTCCTGCGAAGCGGCACTGATCTCGGCCATGATGTCGGTCACCCGCTGCACCGAGGCGACGATCTCGCCCATGGTCTGGCCGGCCTTGTTCACCAGCGCCGAACCGTCGGCGACCTTGTCCACCGAGTTCTCGATCAGGCCCTTGATCTCCTTGGCCGCGTTCGCCGAACGCTGCGCCAGCGTGCGCACTTCCGAAGCGACCACCGCAAAGCCGCGGCCTTGTTCGCCGGCCCGGGCCGCTTCCACCGCGGCGTTGAGCGCCAGGATGTTGGTCTGGAAGGCGATGCCGTCGATGACCGAGATGATCTCGGCGATCTTCTTGGAAGACTGCTCGATCTCGCGCATGGTGGTGACCACCTGGCCGACCACTTCGCCGCCTTGGGAAGCAACCCCGGCGGCACCGATGGCCAGTTGGTTGGCCTGGCGTGCAGACTCGGCGTTCTGGCGCACGGTGGAGGTCAGTTCCTCCATGGAGGCGGCGGTTTCTTCCAGGTTGGCGGCTTGCTGTTCGGTGCGGCGGGACAGGTCGGTGTTGCCGGAGGCAATTTCGCCGGCGGCGGTGTTGATGGAGACCGAGGCGTCCTGGATGCGGCCGACGATGTCGGTGAGCTGGGCGACGGTGGCATTGGCGTCATCGCGCATGCGGGCGAACACACCGTGGAAATCGCCGTCCATGCGGGCGGTCAGATCGCCGCGGGCGATCGCCTGCAGCAGGCCGGACAACGTGGACAGATTGTCGTCGGCGGTGCTCATCAGGGCGTTGAGGCCCTCGACCATGACCCGGAAGTCGTATTCGTAGCGGTCGGCATCGCCGCGCACGGAGAAGTCGCCGGCGGCGGCCGATTCGGTCAGGCGCTTGATCTCGGCATTGATCGCCGACAGGTTGGCCTTGGTGGCGTCCATGGCCTCGGTGAGCGCGGCTTTTTCGCCGGGCAAACGATCCATGTCCACCGACAGATCGCCGATGGCGTAGCGCTGCATGATCTGGACCAGGCGCATCTTCACCGCGATGTGCGAGCCGACCAAGGCATTGGTGTCGTGGACCATGCGGCCGTAGTCGCCGGGGAAGGCGGCCTCGTCCATGCGGTAGCTGATCGCACCTTCGTCGTGGCGCAGTGCCATCTCGGTCTGTGCGTCGATTACCGACTTCAGCTGGGTCTGCATCTTTCGCATGCTGTCCAGCAACTGGCCGGTTTCGTCGTGGCCGTGGCTATGGACGGCATTGTCCAGCTTGCCCGCGGCGATGGCGCTGGCGATGCGGGTGGCCTGATGCAGAGGACGCGAGATGGCGCGGGAAATCAGCCAGCCGGCGCCGGCGGCAGCAGCCGTCAGCAACACCAGGCAGATGATCATTCCGGTGACACCGCGTTGATAACCATCGTTGGAAGCCTTCAGCTCCTTGTTCAACTGGTCCGCGTTGAACTGCGTCAATTCGACCAGCTTGGCGAACAACTCGCGGCGCGCGGGGCGCGAATCTTCGTCGGAAATGGTCTGAGCGCCGACGACGTCACCGGCGCGAATGGCATCGCCCATGCGCGTGTTGGCATCGTAGTAGCGCGCGAGGTGCTTCTTGACCTCGGTGTAGAGCTCCGCTTCCCGGCCCGCAGCCGTGGAGCGTTCATAGATGGATTGAGCCTTGGAGACCGCGTCGCGCGATTTCTGCATGCGCTTGAAGTAGTCCTCCACGGCTTCGGGTTCGTCCGCGCGTGCGATCTGCGCCAGTTCGAAGGTACGCAATTCGCCCAGTTGCGCGCGGATCTCGCCGAGCTGTTCCACCGCAGGAAACCAAATGGTCTGGATTTCCACCGCCAGTTTGTTGGAAGCGCGCATCTGCGTCAGCGCATACATTCCCAAGCCGATGGTCATCAGCGAGGTGATGGTGAAAGCCACGGCCAGCTTCCTGGCGATGGAGATGTTTTGGAACCATTTCATCGAGAGATCTCCGGTAATGCAGTGAAGTGCCGTGCAAACCATGCACGGCCATGGCGGACGCTGCGTACGTCAGCAGGAAGGCGGGGTCTCCGGCTGGCGGGTAATGCGTCGTCTGCCAACGAAGTAACGGCGGCGCGCTATCAAACTTGATGCTGAATTGTCAAAAAGTAATTACGTTTACCTGACGAGCGGTCGGCGACCGTGGGAGGGACCATCAGGTAGCGTGCGCCGTGCGCACGGCGGAGTGCCGGACGTGCGCACGGCGCACGCTACGTCCAGATGAAATGGGCGCCGCTGTAGGAGCGCCGTCCCGGCGCGAGCTCTTCGCTTTTATCGCGATCTGCCAGGAAGAGCTCGCGGCGAGACGCCGCTCCTACCAGAGGCCGGCGTCCCGATCGCCGGATCAAAAACTCAACTGAGCGCGCAACTCGAAAACGCGGGGCGAAGCCGAGAAAGCACCGCGTTCGGCGTCGATCCACACGTGGTTGGCTTGGAATTTGAAATAGCGGTTGAGGTACCAGTTGGCGCCCAGCGTCCAATCCTGCTGGCGTCCACCGGCGATGCCGTCGTTGTTCAGATCGATGCGGCTGTAGCGCGCCAGCAGTTCGACGGCACCATATTTACCGGCAGGTTTGGGATTGGCGACGTTGCCGCCGCTATAGACGCGCGATTCGCCAGTGACCAACCAACTGGCAAAAACATAACCGCCATCGGCCGAATAAGAAGGCCGGCCCAGTTCGCGCTCGGTTTTCTGCCGTAGGTATTCGCCCTGTACCGACCAGGCGCCGCCAATCCACAGCGCTTCCAAGCCGGTGCGACGGATGTTGTCCACGCGGCTGAGAGTGCCGGAATCGACCAGTCGGACGCCGGTGAGTGCGGCTTCCGGCTTGGCGCGCCAGCGAGCACTGGGGAACACTTCCACGCCGAGTCCGTTGATTTCGCTATCCGGATTTTCCTGCGATGCGGACACGCCGAGGTGCAGCACGCGGGTGGCTTCTTTCAGCGGTGTCCATGCGGCGCGTGCGGCGACGGTCTCGCCCTTGTTGTTGCCTTGCAGATCCGACTCGAAGAAGTAGCCCACGTTGGCGATATAGGCCGGACGTTCGAACGCCCAATCGATGCCGCTGCGCCGACCTTGATAGAACGCCTGCGTCGGCAGCGAATTTTCCATGAAGCTGCCATTGCGGGTGGCGGTGTTGCCTTCGAAACCCAGCGGCAGCTTCATCTGGCCGATGCGCACTTTGCCCAGGTCGCGCCCGAACAACGGTTTGGTTTCCAGTCGCAAAGCCACGTCCAGCCAGGTCTTGGCCTGGAAGTCGAAGGTCGCGCCGAAGTCGTAGTAGCCCTTGCGCTTGACGGTGGCGCCGATTTCCTGGCGTCGCCATGCGTCGTCGTCGTTCAGCGCAGTGGAAGCACCGTAGCCGTCGCCCGAGAAATCGTTGGCGTCATAGGCAAGATTGCCGGTGAGAGCCCATTCGGTGCCGTTGGCGGTAGTCAGCTTCGGCGGCCACGCGGAGACTTGGCTGGTGGCGGGTTTGTCTTGCGCCTGGGCGGATGCATGCACGGCAAACAAGGCGAGGGCGAGCAGGGACAGCGACTTCATGATGATTTCCTACGGTACGGACGAGCACTCTCCACGAGAGAGCCTCCATGGCCGCTCAGCTTGGGTGCGTGTTCTGGGTGATGGCGCGCAGCGCGCGACGGTGGTTTCTGGTGCTGAAGCGTCTTGTTTCAGATTGCTTGGTGTTGCTGTTGTTTGTTGCGAAAGAGCAAAAGCAAATCCCCCTCGGTCCCCCTTTTTCAAAGGGGGAAGTAAAGCGAAAGCCTTTTCCGCTCCCCGCTCCCCGCTCCCCGCTTCCGCCCCTCTTAAGCCGCTTGCGGAACGCGGAGCGAGCGCACCAGGCCGCCGATGTCGACGATCAGTGCCACGCGTCCGTCGCCCAGGATGGTGGCGCCGGAAATGCCGTCGATACGGCGGTAGTTGTTTTCGATGTTCTTGACGACTACCTGCTGTTGGCCGATGAGTTCGTCAACTTCCAATGCAAGTTTCTGGCCATCGCCTTCCACCACGACCACCAGCGAATCGGCGGTGCGCCGTTCGCCATAGGCGTAGTACTCGCTCAGCGAGACCATTGGCAGATATTCGCCGCGCACGCGCAGGACGCGGCCTTCGCCGGCCAGCGTGCGTATGTCTTCGCCCTGCGGTTGTAGTGCTTCCAGGACGTAGGACAGCGGCAGGATCAAGGTCTCCTCGCCGACCGACACGGCCATGCCGTCGAGGATGGCCAGGGTCAACGGCAAACGGATCACCACGCGGGTGCCGGCGCCGGCGGTGCTTTCCAACTGCACTTCGCCGCCCAGCGCTTGAATGTTGCGGCGGACCACATCCATGCCCACGCCACGGCCGGAAAGATCGGTGACTGCTTCGGCAGTGGAAAAACCTGGCTGGAAGATCAGGTCCCAGATCTGCCCATCGCTGGGATTCTCCGGCACGTTCAAGCCGCGCTCCAGCGCCTTGGCCAGAATGCGTTCGCGATTCAGGCCACGGCCATCGTCGCTGACCTCGATCACGATGTGGCCGCCCTGGTGCGAGGCCGCCAAGGTAATCGTGCCGGTCTCGTCCTTGCCGGCTTCGCGGCGCGCTTCCGGCAGCTCAAGACCGTGATCGATCGAGTTGCGTACCAAGTGCACCAGCGGATCGGCGATACGTTCGATCAGGCCCTTGTCCAACTCGGTGCCTTCGCCAATCGTGCGCAGGCGTACTTGCTTGCCCAGGCGCGCCGACAGGTCGCGCACCAAGCGCGGGAAGCGGCGGAACACGGCGTCGACCGGCAGCATGCGCACGCCGATCACCGCTTCCTGCAGATCGCGGGTGTTGCGTTCCAGCAGATCCAAACCGGCGAACAGGCGTTCGCACTGCACGGGGTCGAGTACGCCGGAGACCTGCTTCAGCATGGCCTGGGTAATGACCAGTTCGCCGACCAGGTTGATCAGGCCGTCGATCTTGTCGACGCTGACGCGGATCGAGCTTTCGGCGGTGTCGTTGGCGGCAGGCGCGGTACCTGCGGCAGCTACAGGCGTATCCGTTTTTACGTTGGCCACGGCGGGCGCGGCGGCGGCCTGACGCTCGATCGGTTTGATATCGAGTTCGCAATCGTCCACAACCCAGGCGAACGCATCGTCGACAGCGCTGCGTGGCACTTTGCCGATCAGTCCCAGATCCCACGCCAGGTAGGCTTCCAGCGGATCCATCTGCGCGAAGCCGGGCAGGCGATCCAGTCGGCAAGCGACTTCCAGCGGCGCGAGGTGTTCCAGTTCGCGCAGGATGCGCAGCGGATCGTTGCCGCTCATGAACAACGACGGCGCCGGCGAGAAACCGATACGCCAGCCCTCCGGAACATCATCGGCCGGGTTTTTCACGGCGTGCACGGTTGCCGCCGCATCTTGTCCCGACAGCACGGCGTTCAAGCGCGCGCGCACGGCTTCCACTGCGCCCGGATCGGCCGGTTGTCCGTGTTCGGCTTCGGCCAACAGGCTACGCAGCACGTCCACCGAAGCCAGCATGGCATCGATGGCCGGAGCGCTGACTTCGCGTTGGCCGGCGCGCAGTTCATCCAGCAGGGTTTCCAGCACATGGGTCAGTCCGGCAATGGCTTCGAAGCCGAACGTCGCCGAGCCGCCCTTGATCGAATGCGCCGCGCGGAAGATCGAGTTGATCAGATCGCCGTCGCGGCTACCTTGCTCGAGCGACAACAAACCTGATTCCATCGCTTCCAGCCCTTCGCGGCTTTCCTCGAAGAAGGTGGCATGGAAACGCTGCATGTCGATGTTCATCGCTGCGGAACTCGTGTCGTGGCTGGATCAGAGCGGGCTAGATCAGAGCGGGGCAGAGGAGTGAAGCTCAGCCCAGGACTTTCTGGATGGTGGCGACAAGCTGTTCCGGATTGAACGGCTTGACCAGCCAGCCGGTCGCGCCGGCGGCTTTGCCTTCGGATTTCTTGTCCGCCGCCGATTCGGTGGTCAGCATCAGCATGGGCGTGAATTTGTAGTCGGGCAGGGCACGCAGCGCACGGATAAGCGAAATGCCATCCATGTTGGGCATGTTGACGTCGGTGACGACGGCGTTGAACCGCTGGCCTTGCGCACGGCCCAGCGCGACTTGCCCGTCTTCGGCTTCATCCACGGAATAACCGGCGGAAGTCAGGGCGAAAGCGACCATCTGGCGCATCGACGCCGAATCGTCCACCACCAGAATACGTGCGCTCATGCGGCGTTCTCCACTTTGTGCTCTTTATCGTTGTCGATGGAATTACTGGATTGGGGCAAGGGAAGCCCCAGCTGTACCGTCAGCCCCAGTAGGCGGGCGGCATCGCGAAAGACATGGCTGATGTCGGCAAAACCGGTGCTGTGCCCGGCCTGCTGGCGGTCGCGCACGAAGGTGCACAGAACCTGCAAGCTGGCGGTATGCACCCGCTGCACCTTGCCTGCGTCCAGCAGCAACGGCTGCGGCTGCGCCAGGTGTGGTGCCAGATGCTGTTTGAGGTCGGCGGCGGCCTCGATACCAAGGTCATCGCCCAAAGGCACTGCGCTCATCATGTCTCCGGAGGGGCGGCTTGTTTGAGGTATCGGCAGGAGGGGTTCCGACTTGAGGAATATTTGGGAGGCGGCGTGGAGGGAAGCGGGGAGCCGGGAGCGGGGAGCCGGGAGCGGGGAGCGGTGAGCGGCAGAGCATGCGGCTTTGCCCCCTTTTTTAAAGGGGGCTACGGGGGATTTGCTTTTGCT
>CBFGZY010000115.1:0-7092 GCA_965653375.1 uncultured Pseudoxanthomonas sp. | reverse complement strand
GCACGGCGCCCAAACTCGCTGCGCTCAGACAGGGGCGCCTCTGCGGCCGCGTCAGTCTGCGGTGCTCGGCTCGCTTTATGGCGCAAGTAAGTCAACGTCCAACAGCAACAGCAACAGCAACAAGTATGTCGACGGACGGTCGAGTGATTTTGTTGGAATCTTCTTATGACGGTCCATAGCGACATTGCTACTTATCTTAAGCGGCACGAAACAAAACCGTTGCTGCGGTTCATCACGTGCGGCAGTGTGGATGACGGCAAGAGCACGCTGATCGGGCGGTTGTTGTTCGATAGCAAGCGGTTGTTCGACGATCAGTTGGCGGCATTGGCTTCGGACAGCAAGCGTCATGGCACGCGTGGCGGGGAGATCGATTACGCGTTGTTGTTGGATGGCTTGGCTGCGGAGCGGGAACAGGGCATCACTATCGATGTGGCTTACCGCTACTTCGATACCGAACGGCGCAAGTTCATCGTGGCCGATTGTCCCGGGCATGAGCAGTACACCCGCAACATGGCGACCGGCGCTTCCACGGCCGATCTGGCGGTGGTGCTGGTGGATGCGCGCAAAGGGTTGCTGACGCAGACGCATCGCCACAGTTACATCGTTTCGCTGCTGGGTATCCGCCAGGTGGTACTGGCGGTGAACAAGATGGATCTGGTGGATTTCGACCAGGCGGTGTTCGACGGTATTGCCGCGGACTATCGCAAGCTGGCGACACAGTTGGGCATTCCGCACGTGGTCTGCATTCCGCTGTCGGCGCTGGATGGCGACAACCTGTCGGAGCGTTCGCAACGGACGCCTTGGTATGCGGGTCCCAGTTTGCTGGAGCACCTGGAGACGGTGGAAATCTCCCAACAAGACACCGGAACCGGTTTGCGGCTGCCGGTGCAATGGGTCAATCGCCCGAACCAGAATTTCCGCGGTTTCGCCGGGACGATCGCTGCGGGTGAAGCCAAGCCGGGCGATCCGATCATCGTGCTGCCCTCCGGGCGGCGTTCGCGCATCGCGCAGGTGTTGGGAGTCGATGGCGAGGTGTCGAGCGCCGGTGCCGGACAAGCGGTCACGCTGACGCTGGATGACGAAATCGACATCAGCCGTGGCGACGTGATCGCCGCAGCCGACGATCCGCCGGAGTCGGCCGACCAGTTCGCCGCTCATTTGTTGTGGATGGACGACACGCCGCTGCTGCCCGGCCGGCCGTACTGGCTGAAGATCGGTACGCGCACCGTCGCGGCCAGCGTCAGCGAGATCAAACATCGCATCGACGTGAATACGCAGGAGCACCTGGCCGCCAAACGACTTGGCTTGAACGAAGTCGGTTACTGCAACCTGAGCCTGGAAGAGCCCGTCGCGTTTGCGCCGTACGCACAGAACCACGCGCTGGGCGGTTTCATTCTGATCGACCGGCAAACCAATGGCACGGTGGCGGCCGGTACGCTCGATTTCGCCTTGCGCCGCGCCGGCAACGTGCATTGGCAGCACCTGGATGTCGACAAGGCGGCGCGCGCGCGCATCAAGGGCCAGCAGCCGCGAGTGTTGTGGTTCACCGGACTTTCCGGTGCGGGTAAATCCACCATCGCCAATCTGGTCGACAAGCGCTTGCACGCGCTGGGTTATCACAGTTTCCTGCTGGACGGCGACAACGTTCGCCACGGACTCAATCGCGATCTTGGCTTTACCGACGAGGACCGCGTGGAGAATATCCGCCGCGTTGCCGAAGTCGCCAAGCTGATGACCGAGGCAGGTCTTATTGTGCTGGTCAGTTTCATTTCGCCGTTCCGCGCGGAACGGCAGATGGCGCGTGAGCGCTTCGGCGAAGACGAGTTCCTGGAAATCTTCGTCGACGTGCCGTTGGCGCTGGCCGAGCAGCGCGATGTCAAAGGTCTTTACCGCAAGGCGCGGGCCGGGCTGATTCCCAATTTCACCGGCATAGACTCACCTTATGAAGCGCCGGAGCACCCGGACCTGCATCTGCAGGCGGGCGAGGAAAGCCCGGAGCAGCTGGCTTTGCGCGTGCTGCAGAAGCTGGGGCTGGAGTAGGAACGGCGCGCCGCCTCTGGCGACACTGCGGGCAATTGCACTGCAACAAGGCCCATAAGTCATGGCTGCCCGGCCCGGTTCGGCAACACCGATACAGCATAGGGCCGGTAAACTCCCGATAACGAAAATTACGGGGTAGTCCATGTTGAGCCGGTCTGGAGTATGCGCGGCGGTGGCCGTTTTGTCGGTGTTCCTGCTTGCCTCCTGCGGCAAGGGCAAGGACGCCGCCAACGCGGGTGGCGGCGGCGACAAACCGGTTTCGGTGGTTACCCAAGTAGTAAAGCCGACCGCGTGGAACGATACCTTGGAGGCGCTGGGAACGGCCAAGGCACGCGAATCGGTGACACTGACCGCCAAGGTCAGCGAAATAGTCCAGGACGTGCATTTCGAAAGCGGCCAACAAGTCGCCGCCGGCGAACGCCTGATCACGTTGAAGGGCGACGCCCAGCAAGCGGCGCTGGTGCAGGCGCAAGCCACATTCCTGGAAGCGGACCAGCTGTATCGCCGGCAGAAGGAACTGGCCGACCAGCAACTGGTCGCGCGCTCCGCGCTGGACACGCAGCTGGCATTGCGCAATGCCGCCGAAGCGCGAGTGAGACAGATGCGCGCCGATATCGGCGACCGCACCGTGCGCGCGCCCTTCGCCGGTGTGCTGGGCCTGCGCCAGGTCAGTCCGGGTTCGTTGATCACGCCCACCACGGTCATCGCCACGCTGGACGACATCTCACGGATGTATGTGGATTTCCAGGTGCCGGAAGCCGCATTGGGTTCGTTGAACGTCGGCAACGTGGTCACCGCCACGACGGCCGCATATCCGGGGCGCGAATTCGAAGGCAAGGTCGCCACCATCGATGCCCGCATCGACCCGACCACGCGCGCGGTGACGGTGCGCGCCGACTTCCCCAACCCGGACCACAGCCTGCGCCCCGGCATGCTGCTGGAAGTGCGCATGTTCCGGCCGGAACGCGAAGCGCTCGTCCTCCCTGAGATCGCGGTGGTGCAGGTGGGACGCGACTCCTTCGTGTTTCGCGTCAAACCCGATGGGACGGCGGAGCGGGCGGACGTGGTCACCAGTGGGCGCCGCGGAGGCAAAGTGGAAATCACCCAGGGAATTGCCGCCGGCAACCGCATCGTCGTGGACGGCAGCGGTAAGCTGCGTCCCGGCATGAAGGTGACCGAAGCCAAGCCGCAGCCGGCCGCGGCCGATGCCGCCGCCGGCGCTGCCAAGCCGCAGGACTGACGCGATGAAACTTTCGGACATTTCCATCAAGCGGCCGGTGCTGGCCGTGGTGATGAGCCTGCTGCTGATCGTGCTGGGCGTGATGTCCTTCATGCGCCTGACCCTGCGCGAACTGCCCAATATCGATCCACCGGTGGTGTCGGTGGAGGTGAACTATCCAGGCGCCTCGGCAGCGGTGGTGGAAACCCGCATCACACAGATTCTGGAGGACGCGCTGGCCGGTATCGAAGGCATCGAGACCATCGAATCGCGCAGCCAGAACGGCAGCTCCCAGATCACCATCGAATTCAAGCTGACGCGCGACATCGAAGCCGCGGCGAACGACGTGCGCGACAAGATCAGCCGGGTCGTGGACCGCATGCCCGACGAAGCCGATCCGCCGGAAGTACAGAAAGTCGAAGCCGATGCGGACGTCATCCTGTGGTTGAACATGCGTTCGACCAAGATGGACACGCTGCAACTCACCGACTACGCGGAGCGCTACATCGTCGACCAACTGTCGGCGCTGGACGGTGCGGCGCAGGTGCGGATCAGCGGTGCGCAGCGGTATGCCATGCGCATCTGGCTGGACCGCGGCGCGATGGCGGCGCGTGGCGTCACCGCCGCCGACGTGGAAGCGGCGCTGCGGCGCGAGAACGTCGAACTGCCTGCCGGACGCATCGAATCCGATACGCGCGATTTCACCCTGCGGGTCGAGCGCGGCTACATGACCGCCGAGCAGTTCGCCCAGATGCCGTTGGTCAAGGGCGAGGACGGTTACGTGGTGCGGGTGGGCGACGTGGCGAAGGCGGAACTGACCACCGCCGAACGCCGCGCTTATTTCCGCAGCAACGGCCAACCCAATATCGGACTGGGTATCGTCAAGACCTCCACCGCGAATGCGTTGGATGTGGCCCGCGCCGCCCGCGCCGCCGCCGACCGCATCCGGCCCACGCTGCCGGAAGGCACCGATATCTTCGTCGCGTACGACAGCACGGTATTCATCGAGGCCTCGGTCGAGCGTGTGTACGCGACTTTGATCGAAGCGATGATCCTGGTCTTCGCGGTGATCTGGCTGTTCCTGGGCAGCCTGCGCGCGGCGCTTATTCCGGCGGTGACCGTGCCGGTCTGCCTGGTCACTTCATTCGTCGCGCTGTATGCGTTCGGCTTTTCGATCAACCTGCTGACGCTGTTGGCGTTGGTGCTGTGCATCGGCCTGGTGGTGGACGATGCGATCGTGGTGTTGGAAAACATCCAGCGGCGTGCGGACTTGGGCGAACCACCGCTGGTGGCCGCGCGGCGCGGCACGGCACAGGTGGCGTTCGCGGTGATCGCCACCACGGCGGTGCTGGTGGCGGTGTTCCTGCCGGTCGGTTTCATGGAAGGCAATACCGGGCGGTTGTTCCGCGAGTTGTCGGTGGCATTGGCTGCAGCAGTGGCGATTTCCGCCTTCGTCGCGCTGACGCTGACACCGATGATGTCGTCCAAGCTGGTCAGGCCGCATACCAAGCCGAAAGGCCTCAATGCGTGGATGAACCGGCAACTCGGACGCTTGAGCGATGGCTATGGCGGGCAGGTGGCGCGATTGGTCGCCGCACGTCCTCGGCGGCTGGTGGTAGTGCTGGTCATCACCATGATCGCCTGTTTCGGAGTGACCTTTCTGTTGGCTTCGCGAGTGCCGGCCGAACTGGCGCCGCAGGAAGACCGCGGTGCTTTCTTTGTCTCCATCCAGGGGCCCGAAGGCGCCGGCTTCGATTACACAGTCAAGCAGATACAGCAGGTGGAAGGCCTGTTTACCACACTGATCGGCGACGACAAGCCGATCCAGCGCGCCAACGTGCGTGTGCCGGGCAGCTTTGGCGCCAGCGAGGAAATGCATACCGGGCAGGTGATCGTATTCCTGCAGGATTGGGACAAGCGCGAGGTCAGCACCACTGAAGTATTGGAATCGGTGCGTGGTCAGCTGGAAAAGATGCCGGGCATCCGCGCGCAACCTTCGCAGCGTACCGGTCTGGTGCGCGGTGGCGGGCAGCCGTTCCGGATGGTGCTGGGCGGGCCGGACTACAACGAGTTGTCGCAGTGGCGCGACCGCATGATGCAAAGGATGGAACAGAATCCGCGGCTCTACGGCGTGGATTCTGACTACAAGGAAACGCGTCCGCAGATGCGGGTGAACATCGACCGCAATCGCGCGGCGGACCTTGGTGTGTCAGTGCAGGAAATCGGCCGCACGCTGGAAACCATGATGGGTTCGCGCCAGGTCACCACCTTTGTCGACAACGGCGAAGAGTACGACGTGCTGATGCAGGCAGACCGCAACAGGCGTACGTCGCCGGAGGACCTGGCCAACACCTATGTGCGTGGTGGTGCGGGCGAACTGATCCCGTTGTCCAATCTGGTCACGCTGTCGGAAGTTGCGGAACCCGGCAGCTTCAATCGCTTCAATCGCCTGCGCGCCATCACCCTTAGCGCGTCGTTGGCGCCGGGCTATACCCTGGGCGAGGCGATGACCTGGGCGCAGGGCGTCGCGCAGGAAGAGCTGCCCGATTACGCGCAAGTCGATTGGAAAGGCGAATCGCGCGAGTACCTGAAAGCCGGCGGCGCGGTGCTGCTGACGTTCACCCTGGCCTTGCTGATCGTGTACTTGGTCTTGGCCGCGCAGTTCGAAAGTTTCATCCATCCGCTGGTGATCATGTTGACGGTGCCGCTGGCGGTGCTGGGCGCCTTGATCGGTTTGTGGGTTACCGGCGGCACGCTCAATCTGTTCAGCCAGATCGGCATCGTGATGTTGATCGGCCTGGCGGCGAAGAACGGCATCCTGATTGTCGAGTTCGCCAACCAGCTGCGCGACGACGGCCGTAGCGTGGCGGAAGCCATCGCCGAATCGGCGAAAGTGCGTCTGCGCCCGATCCTGATGACTTCGGTGGCGACCGTGATGGGCGCGTTGCCGCTGGTGCTGGCAGGTGGGCCGGGTTCGGCCAGCCGCGCCACGATTGGTGTTGTGGTGATCTTTGGCGTGTCGTTCTCCACCTTGCTGTCGTTGTATGTGGTGCCTGCGTTCTACGCACTGTTGGCGCCGTTCACACGTTCGCCCGAAGCGGTGGCGAATCAGTTGGAGAAGTTGGAAGCGGAGACGCCCTCGGTAGGCGGGCATGGCTGACATGCCTGACATGGCTGCATGGGACGGCGTGCGCCTGGAAGGCGACGGTTTCGTACTGAGACGTTGGCGCGGGGAAGACCTGGAGGCGCTGATTCGGCATGCCAATGACGCCCGGGTATCGCGCGGCACTAGCGATCGTTTTCCGTTTCCGTACACGCGCCAGAACGGCGAGGATTTCCTGGCCGGCCGAGTGGTCGACTTCAACGATCCGGTGCTTGCCATCGAGATTGGCGGTGAAGCCTGTGGCGGCATCGGCGTCCGCTCCGAAGCGGGTGAGCGCCGGCATGGCGCCGAACTAGGCTATTGGCTGGGCCATGCGCACTGGGGCCAGGGGCTGATGACCCGCATCGTGGCGACCTATGCCCCGTGGGTGATGGACCAGCTGTCGCTGTTGCGGTTGCAGGCCACGGTGCTGGATATCAATCCGGCCTCGGCACGGGTGCTGCTGAAGAACGGCTTCAGCGAGGAAGGCGTGCTGCGCAGCGCGGTGATGAAGCCCGACGGACTGCACGACCTGCGCATGTTCTCGAGGCTACGGGCGCCGTAAGGCTCTCCTGCCGCACCTCGGCAGGGCTTTCGACCTGTAGGAGAGCTGGTAGGCGCAACATAGTGGGAGCGGCGTCCCGCCGCGAGCTCTTCGGGCAGATCAACCTGACCTCCGACAAAGAGCTCG
>CBFGZY010000114.1:0-7436 GCA_965653375.1 uncultured Pseudoxanthomonas sp. | reverse complement strand
AGTCGCAGGGCGGCATGTTCAACAACGCGGCGCAGATCTGGAACCACACGTTCTACTGGCACTGCATGAAACCCAACGGTGGCGGCGAGCCCACCGGCGTGCTGGCCGAGATGATCAACAAGGCCTTCGGCGATTTCGCCAAGTTCAAGGAAGAGTTCACCAAGACCGCCATCGGCACCTTTGGCTCGGGCTGGGGCTGGCTGGTGCAACGTCCGGACGGTTCACTGGCGCTGGCCAGCACCTCCAACGCGGTGACGCCGCTGACCGGCGAAGACAAGCCGCTGCTGACCATCGACGTATGGGAGCACGCCTACTACATCGATTACCGCAACGCGCGCCCGAAGTATGTGGAATCGTTCTGGGCGCTGGTCAACTGGGATTTCGTGGCTTCCAATCTGCGCTAAGCCGCACTGACTAGCAGCGCATAAAAACGGCCGGGATTTCCCGGCCGTTTTTTTGTAGCCTGCGCCGCGCGCACGTGGCAATTAAGAGGCGCGATGTCGTGCGCACAGCGCACGCTACGACAGGCGTTCCACCACCGGCGAGACTTGCGATTCACGGCCCAAGGCGGTGCCGACACGCCGAAGCGCGTCTGCCAGTTCGGCGGCGGCATCCGCGCGTAACGTAGCGTGGCCGACTTTGCGCCCCGCGCGCGGTTGTTTGCCATAGTCGTGCCAGTGACCATTGCCTTCGCGAAGCACTGCCGCGGATGCGGGCATTTCGCCGATCCAGTTGAGCATGCAGGCATGGCCCAACACCTGGGTCGAGCCCAACGGCAGACCGAGCACTGCGCGCAGATGATTCTGGAACTGCGAGGTTTCCGCACCTTCGATAGTCCAATGACCCGAGTTGTGCACGCGCGGCGCCATTTCGTTGGCCAATAATTGGCCATCGCGGTAGAACAGTTCCAGCGCGAATACGCCCACGTAATCCAGCGATTCGGCCAACTTCTTTGCGTATCCGAACGCAGTGTCGGCCAAGGCGGCGTCGACCGTCGCCGGCGCAAGGCTCGCCGACAGCACCCCATCGATATGCCAGTTCTCGGTCAACGGCCAAGTACGGAACTCGCCATCGCGGCCACGCACCGCGACCACCGACAGTTCACGCTGGAAAGGAATGAACGCTTCCACGATCAAACCCACCGTCTGCGCCTGGGCACCCAGCGCCTCCCAGGCGGCGGGGATATCGGCAGGCGTCTTGATCCGGAACTGGCCTTTGCCGTCGTAGCCCAGCCGGCGCGTCTTGAGGATGCAGGGGCCGCCGATGCGGCCGACTTCCGCTTCCAATTCGGTACGTGCTGCGATTGCGGCGAACTCGCCGACCGGAATATCCAGGCGACGGAACAGGCTTTTTTCCACCATCCGGTCCTGCGCCACGGCCAAGGCGCGCGGATTGGGGAAAACGGGAACGCGCTCAGCCAGCCATTCGGCACTCTCGGCCGGTACGTTCTCGAAATCGAATGTGGCGACATCGATCTTAGACGCGAATTCCGCCAGGGCGGCTTCATCGCGATAGTCGCCCACCAGCAGTGGGGCGAACTGGCCGGCGCAAGCGTCGGGTTCGGTATCCATCACCAGGAAACGCAGTCCAAGCGGTGCCCCGGAAAGCGCCAACATGCGGGCCAACTGTCCGCCCCCCAAAATTCCGACGGTGGTCATGCCGGCAAGCCAGCAGCCTGGCGGGGGTCGTCGTTGGCAGTGACGTCGTCGGTCTGCCGGGTACGAAAGCTCTCCAGTGCGGCACCGATGGCGGGATGCGTCGGTGCCAGCATGGCAGCGGCGAACAGTGCCGCATTGGCCGCACCGGCGTTACCGATGGCGAACGTGGCAACCGGAATGCCGGCCGGCATCTGCACGATGGACAACAGCGAATCCATGCCGTTCAGCGCCTTGGATTGCACCGGCACGCCCAATACCGGCACGGCGGTCTTCGCGGCCAGCATGCCGGGCAGATGAGCCGCGCCTCCCGCGCCGGCGATGATCGCGCGAAGTCCACGCGCCGACGCCGATTCGGCATACGAGAACAGCACGTCAGGCGTACGGTGCGCCGACACAACTTTCACTTCGTAGGGAACCCCCAGCGCATCAAGCTTCTGCGCAGCGTGCTGCATGGTTTCCCAGTCCGATCGGGAACCCATCACGATACCCACCAAGGGGCTGGACGAATTGGCGGTCATGGCCGTCCTCAGTCGCTAAAGAAGCATTTTAGCTGGCTGCGGATCGGGATTGGGGAATCGAAAATGGAAAGCCACGCAGCCGGACGTTTCAGCACCGAGAAAACGGCCCGGATGGTAGGCTTTCGCAATTCCCGACTCCCGGTTCCAGGCTTTAATCCATGGATCGCAAATTATTGGACTTGTTGTGCTGCCCCACCACCCGGCAACCATTGGCGTTGCTCGAAGCGCGCGGGCTGGAAGCGCTTAACCAGGCAATCGGCAACGGCAGCGTTCGCCGCGCCGACGACAGCGCACAGACCGAAACGCTGCGCCAGGCCTTGGTCACGCGCGACCGCAAAACGGTCTATCGCGTCGACGACGGCATCCCGGTGCTGTTGGCCGAAGAAGGCATTCCCACCACCCAGATCGGCGATTTTCCCGCACGATGAGCGGCGATTTCTCGCCTCCATCGGCCGACGTCATTGCCGCGGATGTGACCCGCGCACTGGCCGAGGATGTCGGCAGCGGCGATGTCACCGCCGCGTTGCTGCCGGACGCCGCCGATTCCGCCTACCTGCTGTGCAAGGAGGATGCGGTTATCGCCGGACGCCCATGGTTCGATGCCTGCCATCGTGCGCTGGATCCGCGAGTTCGGATCGACTGGCGCGTGCAGGAAGGCGACCAAGTGGAAGCGGGGACAGTGCTGGCGATCCTCGCAGGACGCGCACGCGCGTTGGTCACCGCCGAGCGCACGGCGCTGAATTTCCTGCAGACGCTTTCCGGTACCGCCACCACCACGGCCGCCTACGTGGACGCGGTACGCGGCACCAAGGCGAAGATACTGGACACGCGCAAGACGATTCCTGGGCTGCGCCAGGCACAGAAGTACGCCGTGCGTTGTGGCGGCGGCAACAATCACCGTATCGGCTTGTTCGATACGGTCATGTTGAAAGAAAACCATATCCGTGCCGCAGGATCGCTGACCGCTGCGATACGCGCCGCCCGTGCGATGCAGCCGTCGCTGCCTTTGGTGGTCGAAGTGGAAACCCTGGCGCAATTGGAAGAAGCCTTGAAGGAAGGCTGCGACCGCATCCTCATCGACGACTTCGACGCGGCCACCCGGCGCGAAGCGGTACGCATCGCCGCCGCATCGCCTTTTAACGCCGGGATCCCACTGGAGGTTTCGGGCGGTGTCGACCTCGCCACCTTGCGCGCCATCGCCGAAGACGGCATGGACTATATTTCGGTCGGCTCGCTTACCAAACATGTTCGGGCCATCGACTTATCCATGAAGCTTGGATCGCCGCCCGGCCTTTCTTCGCAGTGACACGCAAAGATGCGCTGCCCGTCATCGCATCCGCGCAGTACCGCGGAACAGGCTATCTTCCACTTCCCTATTCGGCCTTTCCCCCATGCCCAGCCTGATCTTGCTGATGATCGCCGGCGCTGCCGTCTTCGCTTACTGGAACGCCGCGCGGGCCGCCGCCGAGCGTGCCGAGCAGTTAGGACGTAACGCCTGCGCCGCGGCCGACGTGTTGTGGCTGGACCAGACGGTACACGCCAATGGTCTACGCCTGCGCCGCGGCGAAGATGGACGGCTCGGTTTCGAGCGCTCGTTCCGCTTCGAATATTCCTACGACGGCCTGGATCGCCATATCGGCAAACTGGTGCTGCGCGGCGAAAAGCTGGTGTCGTTCGTCGGACCTGCGCGAGCCTCGGCTACGACGTTCGAATTGCACTGAAGCGCTCGTTCTGATTGTCCGATGGTGCGATCGATGTCGGTCGCAATCGCGATCAAAACATCAGACGCGGATTAACGCGGAAGTGGCGGACAAAGCATGGAAGGCTCTCATCCGTGTTCATCCGGGTTGATCCGCGTCTCTAGAGCGTTGGATGTACGCCGCGACCCGCTGGCGCCGCTCACCGGCGCCACTCTTACCCGTCAGAGACCCGCTTTATTTCACCACGCGCAAATGCGGACGCTTGCCGGGAGTCGGCACGTCGTCTGGCGAGGGAGTCTCGGGAGTGGGCGGCTCGTCATCGTCGTCACCCTCCGGACCGGGACCGTGGCTGACATCGTCCGGCAGCGCCATGCCTTGCCCGGTTTCGCGCGAGTAGATCGCCAGTACCGCGGAAATCGGCACCGAAACCGGATAGCTGACACCACCAAAGCGCGCGGTGAAGCTGACGGCTTCGTTATCGATCTGCAGGCGCACCACCGCTCGCTCGGCGATATTCAGCACCACCTTGCCTTCCTTGACCGCGCTGGCTGGCACCTGCACGCCCGCCTGGGTCGCATCGACCAGCAGGTGCGGCGTCATTCCGTTATCGGCGATCCATTCGGCCAGCGCCCGCAGCAGGTACGGGCGATGGCTGGTCATGCGCAGCACGTCTTCACTCATGCGGGCAGTTTAGGGGGAAGTCGCCGCGGGCGCGAGCCGCGCAGCGGCGTGCGCCGGCAAATGGTTAATCCGGCGAAGAAGGCACCGGCGAGATAGTCGGCCGTGGCAGATCGCTTTCCCGGGACGATGCTGCTGCGCTGCCGCATTCCAGCCGGGCGACGCTATGGCCGGGTTGGCGCTCGAACCCCAACGGGATTTCAGGCAGGCAGGTCGCGCAGCTTCTTTTCCGCGTCGGTCAGACTGCGCACGAATCCCGGGTTGCGGAAGATGCGGTTGCCATAGTCCTCGATGGCCTTGCCGTCCTTAGGCAAGGGCACATCCA
Organism: uncultured Pseudoxanthomonas sp.; assembly: GCA_965653375.1. GTDB lineage: Bacteria > Pseudomonadota > Gammaproteobacteria > Xanthomonadales > Xanthomonadaceae > Pseudoxanthomonas_A. Next base: position 2,557 of record CBFGZY010000114.1, on the reverse strand, counting down.
GCGCTGGCAGGCGCCAGATGATCGGCGCCATCGCGCAATCGGCCAGGCTCATTTCCGGATTGAGGAAGAACTTGCTGGCTTTGAACAGCGGCACCGCCGCCGTCAGCAATTCCTTCAAGCGCTTGCGCCCGGCTTCAACCTGCTGCTTGTTACCCAACTGGATGGCCTGCACCTGCGGCACCCAATCGTGCTCGATGCGCAGCATGGCCAAGCGCAGGCGGGCGCGCGAAAGCGGATCTACCGGCATCAGCGGCGGATGCGGATAACGTTCGTCCAGGTATTCGCTGACCACCGAGGCGGCGTACAGCACCAGATCCCGCTCCACCAAGGTGGGCACGGAATGATAGGGATTCAGATCGATGAGATCTTCGGGTGGATTCTGCGGGTCGACCGGCACCAAGTCGTAACTGACACCTTTTGCCGCCAGTACCAGGCGAACGCGATGGCAGAGCACATCGTCGGTGGAGGAAAACAAAGTCAGTGTATTGCGCATACGTGGACTCGCAGCCATTCACGGCTCTCCGACGACCGGAATCCGCCGATCGCACTTGACGCCGCCAGCCCCTTGCTAGCGGTCGTCACGGTCCTGAGTGTGCAATCCCTACAAAGAAAAGCCAAGCGCCCCTGCCTGGCTTTTCCTTGGCAACCTGCACATGCCCCGATTGATTGGCATGCGCGGCTGCCGCGAGAGATCCACAGACGCTTAGTGGACGTCCTTCCAGTACTCCTGCTTCAGCAGATAGGCCAGGAACGTCAGCGCCGCCAGGAACAGCACCACCCACACACCGATGCTCTGGCGTTTGAGTGCAGCTGGCTCGCCGGCATACTCGAGGAAGTTGGTTACGTCACGTACGGCCTGGTCGAACTCCGTCGAATTCAAACGCCCCGGCTGCGGTATGTGGAGCTTCTCGACGTGGCGCTCGCCCGTTGTCTTGTCCGGCTCGCCGTATTCGGCGTGTTGCAGGCCCTGCATCTCCCAGAGCGGATTGGGCATGGAAACGTTGGGGAACAGCTTGTTGTTCCAGCCCAACGGACGCGACTCGTCCAGATAGAACGATTTCAGGTAGGTATAGATCCAATCGCTGCCGCGCACGCGGGAAATCAGGCTCAGGTCCGGCGGCATCTTGCCAAACCATTTTTCGCCACCGGCATGCGGCATGGACACCTGGATCTGCTCGCCGAACTTGGCGCCGGTGAAGTTGAGGTTGTTCATCACCTCATCTTCGGTCAGGCCCAGGTCTTCGGCCATGCGCGAATAGCGCAGGTATTTCAGCGAATGGCAGCCGGAGCAGTAGTTCATGTACAGCTGGGCACCACGCTGCAGCGAAGCCTTGTCGCTCAGGTCGTTGCCGGCCTGCATCAGGTCTCCGCCACCGGCGGCATACACGGAAAAGGACAGCAGCAATCCGCTGGCGAAGACGGCCAGGCGGGAAACGAAAGTCTTAGTCATGCGTCGTCACCCGTTCCGGTACTGGCTTGGTCTTGTCTAGCTTGGTCCACAGCGGCATGGTGATGAAGAAGGCGAAGTACAGGAAAGTCAGCACACGGCCGATGATTGTCTCGACCGGATCGGTACCCGGGCCGGCGCCGATCTTGCCCAGCCACACGAAGCACACTGCCAGCATGCCCAGCATGAGCTTGGTGATCCAGCCCTTGTACTTGTGCGATCTGACCTTGGACTTGTCCAACCAAGGCACCAGGAACAGGATCGCGATCGCCGCGAACATCACGATCACGCCGCCCAGCTTGTCCGGGATCACGCGCAACATGGCGTAGTACGGGGTGTAGTACCACACAGGCTTGATGTGTTCCGGCGTCACCAGGCGATTGGCCTCGGTGAAGTTGTCGTGCTCCAGGAACCAGCCGCCGAATGCCGGCGCAAAGAAGATGATGAAGGCCGCGATGATCAGCAGGAAGCCAACACCCACCAGGTCCTTGACCGTGTAGTACGGGTGGAACGGGATGCCGTCGGCGGGCTTGCTCGCATCCCAACGATTGCCCTTGGGACCGTACTTGATGTCCACGCCGTCAGGATTGTTGGAGCCGACTTCATGCAGCGCGCCCAAGTGCAGCACCACCAGCAGAAGCAGCACGAGCGGCAGCGCGATGACGTGCAATGCGAAGAAGCGATTGAGGGTGGCGTCGCCAGGCAGGTAGTCGCCCATGATCCACTCGGTCAGGCCGTTGCCGATCACCGGAATGGCACCGAACAGCGAGATGATCACCTTGGCGCCCCAGAACGACATCTGGCCCCACGGCAGCACGTAGCCCATGAAGGCTTCGGCCATCAGCACCAGGTAGATCAGCATGCCCAGGATCCACACCAGCTCGCGCGGCTTCTGGTAGCTGCCGTACATCAGGCCGCGGAACATGTGCATGTAGACCACGATGAAGAACATCGAGGCGCCGGTGCTGTGCATGTAGCGGATCAGCCAGCCCCACTCCACGTCGCGCATGATGTATTCGACCGAGGAGAAGGCTTCCGCCGCGCTCGGTTTGAAATGCATCGTCAGGAAGATGCCGGTGACGATCTGGTTGACCAGCACCAGCAGGGCCA
>CBFGZY010000113.1:0-7466 GCA_965653375.1 uncultured Pseudoxanthomonas sp. | reverse complement strand
CGATGAGGCTTTACCGGTAAAGCCTCATCGCGACTCACGTCGCTCCTACAAGGATGGTTCTACAAAGGTGCGCCAGCTTCTCACTGCGGCGGCGCTGCAAGCTCCCGGGCGCTGAGATATCCATCGCCGTTCGTATCCTGCTTCTTGAAGGTGGCGGCCAATCGTTCGCGATGCTGATCGCGGGTAATGGCTTGCCCACGCCCACCGGGCAGTTCGTCGGTGCTGAGCACGCCATCGCGATTTCCGTCGCGCGCATCGAAGGCGTAGCTCATCCAGTCCAGGAATTCGATCGGGCCCACGCGGCCGTCGTGATCGCTGTCCATGCGTGCCAGATAGTCGCTGGTGGCGTTGACTTGTGCGGCCGCGACAACCGGCAGCAGCAACAGAAGCGCCAGATAGGCGCGCCCACGGATATTGCGCGAATCTCGGGTGGACGGCGGCATCAATGCGCCGCCAAGGCGTAACCCTTCAAACGCGCGGAATAGTCCTGCAGGACGCGGATACCACTGGCTTCTGCCTCGTGGCACCAGGCTTGCAACTGTTTCAACCGCTCGCTGGCGTCGTTGCTGCGCGCCTCCAGCAATGCGGCCAGGCTGGCGCGGTATTCGACCAGCGTGCGGATGCGCGGACGTTGCGACACCCAACGCTGCAGCTGCTCGCGCGCATCGGGTTTCAGCCAACGGCCGTCGTCGACCAGACCCTTGCGAAGGCGGCGCGGCAACAGCTTGCGCAACTTGGCGCCGGCCTGAGCGGCCTCTTCTTTCAACGCCGGCTTCAACACGTTGCGCTGGTAGTCGGTCATGGCCAGGAAGCGGTGCGAAAGCAGCGCCTTCAACGTGTCGGTATCGGGCACGGTGATGTTCGGCCGGATATCCAGGCTGGGCGCCACGCGCAGCACCTTCGCCAGCCCGACTTTCTCCAGGCCCTTGATCATCGCCCAGCCGATATCGAACTCCCAGCGGCGCATCGAAAAACGCGCGGAACTGGGGAACGCATGATGGTTGTTGTGCAGTTCTTCGCCACCGATCCAAAACGCCCATGGCGTGAGATTGGTGGAGGTGTCGGCGGATTCGAAATTGCGGTAACCCCACCAGTGCCCCAGGCCATTGACCACACCGGCGGCCCAGAACGGAATCCAGGCCATCTGGATCGCCCACAGCGCGATGCCGAGGACGCCGAACAGCGCGAAGTTGATGAACAACAGCACGGTCGGGCCCATCGTGGCATGCGGCGTATACAGGTGGCGCTCGATCCAGTCGTCCGGCGCGCCCTTGCCGTACTGCTCGATGTCGGCGCGCTGCCAGCGCGCTTCGCGGTACAACTCCACGCCGCGCCAGAACACGGTCTTGATGCCTTTGAACTGCGGGCTGTGCGGATCTTCTTCGGTTTCCACCTTCGCGTGATGCTTGCGATGGATGGCGACCCACTCCTTGGTGATCATGGAGGTGGTAAGCCAGGTCCAGAAACGGAAGAAATGATTGAGCAGCGGATGAAAATCCACGCCGCGATGCGCCTGGCTGCGATGCAGGTACAAGGTGACCGAAAAAATAGTGAGCTGGGTAAAGACCAGCAACACGACCAGCATGCCCACCCAGCCCAGTCCCGCCAGGCCGCCGGTGAGAAAGTTGTACAGTGAATCAGGCATTGCGAAAGCTCCAGGGCAACGGCAGCGGCGCAGATTGGTCCTGAGCCAACCGCATAATAATGCGGCTTGGCCCGTCAAACTTCACCGTCGCCGGCGTATGGTATTCAGGCCTCATGAGCACATGTGAATGTGCCGCGCCGGTGCTGTTTCCATCGACGCTTGCCGCCTATTCCCCCTGACAGAATCAACGATGCCGCCCTCCGCAGATCCCTCGCCTTCGCCGCTTATCCCACCCCCCCTGATCGAATTGGACCGCGCCACTGTGGTGCGCGGCGGGGCCCGGGTGTTGCATGAATTGTCGCTGCGGATCGCGCTTGGCCAGCACACCGCGTTGCTGGGCCCCAACGGCTGCGGAAAATCCAGCTTCATCAAGCTGATCAATCGCGAGCTGTACCCATTGGCGCGCGAAGGCGAGGCGCCGGTGAAGGTGCTGGGCATGGCGCGCTGGAACGTCAACCAATTGCGCACGCAACTGGGCGTGGTGACCGGCGACCTCACCCGCGATCTGCTGGAAATGCCGCAGCTGACGGTGATGGAAGCGGTGCTGAGCGGTTACTTCGCCACCTTCGTGCTGCCGCCGGATTGCGAAGCCACGCCAGAGATGCAAGCCGGCGCGCGCAGTGCGCTGGCGCAGATGGACGCCACTGCACTCACCGACCGCTACCTCACCGAGCTTTCCACCGGGGAAGCCCGCCGCGTGCTGATCGCGCGCGCATTGGTGCATCGTCCGCGGGCTTTGCTGCTGGACGAACCCACCACCGGCTTGGATCTGGTGTCGCAGCAGCATTTCCTGCGTTTGCTGCGCGACCTGGCGCGGCAAGGCGTCACCCTGGTACTGGCGACCCACCATATCGAGGAGATCGTGCCGGAGATCGACCGCGTGGTGCTGTTGCGCGGCGGACGCGTGGTGGCGGATGGATCACGCGAAGACACACTCACTTCGGAAAACCTCTCTTTCGCCTATGGCGGGCCACTGCACATCCGCCGCGAAGAAGACCGCTTCTACGCCACCCATCACTGACGAGTCCCGCAGATAAGCGCCCGCTTCTGCTTTCCCGCTCCCGGCTACCCGCTCACCGCTCCCTGCCCCCTACCATGCCCGAACTACCCGAAGTCGAAACCACCCGCCGAGGCCTGGCACCGCACATCGAAGGCAAGCGGGTCAGCGGCGTGACGCTGCGCCGGCCCGACCTGCGCTGGCCGATTCCGCCGGAGATCGCGCGCGACCTGCCTGGCCAGCGCATCGCCGCCGTGCACCGGCGTGCCAAATACCTGCTGCTGGAAGCCGACACCGGCAGCGCGCTGCTGCATCTGGGCATGTCCGGCAGCCTGCGGGTACTGCCGGCCAGCACGCCGGTGAGCGCGCATGACCACGTCGACGTCGCGCTCAGTTCCGGCCGGGTGCTGCGCTTCAACGACCCGCGCCGCTTCGGCAGCCTGCTATGGCAGCCGCAAGGGCAAATTCACCCGCTGCTGCAGGGACTCGGACCGGAGCCGCTGTCGGATGCGTTCGACGGCGACTATCTGTTCGCCCTCAGCCGCAAGCGCAAGGCGCCGGTGAAGACCTTCCTGATGGACCAGGCGGTGGTGGTGGGCGTTGGCAATATCTATGCGGCGGAAAGCCTGTTCCGTGCCGGCATCTCGCCACTGCGCGCGGCGGGGAAGGTCTCGCGCGACCGCTACATCGCCCTGGCCGGCGCCGTGAAGGCGATCCTGGCCAACGCCATCGTCCGCGGCGGCACCACCTTGCGCGACTTCATCAGCCCCGATGGCGCGCCCGGGTATTTCGAGCAGGAACTACTGGTCTACGGCCGCGGTGGCGAACCTTGCCGCCAATGCGGCCGGGCACTGAAACAAGCGAACATCGGCCAACGCGCCACGGTGTGGTGCGGTTATTGCCAGCGGTGAGCGGTGAGCGGTGAGCGGTGAGCGGGAAAAGCATGCAGCTTTGCCCCCTTTCATAAAGGGGGCTACGGGGGATTTGCTCTTGCTCTTGCTGTTGCTTCTCAAGCAAAGCAAATCCCCCTCAAAAGCTTTTCAACCGCCAACTGGCGGGTCATCCCCCTTTTTTTAAAGGGGGAGGTGAAGCCGGAGGCTTTTCCGCTCACCGCTCACCGTTGACTGTTCCTGCCCCCGCTCACTGCTTACCACTGCCGGCTCCCGGCTCCCGGCTACCCAGCCCTATACGCAGGCAGCCGGCTTTACCGCTATATTCCCGGCTTGGCGTCGAGGGGAAACAGATGGCCGACTCATCCGATATCACGCTCTGGCTGGACTCGGCTCGCAAAGGCGACCGCGCCGCGCTGGACCGTGTGCTGTCCACGCTGTACCAAGAACTGCACACCATGGCGCGCCGGCAGCTGTCGGGCCAGCATGGCTATACGCTGGACGCCACCGCCCTGGTGCATGAGTCCTACTTGAAACTCATCGGTACCGGCGGCAACGCCAAGTTCGAAGACCGGGCGCACTTCTTTGCCTACGCGGCCTCGTCCATGCGCAGTGTGGTGGTCGATTACGCGCGCAGCCGCCTGGCGCGCAAGCGCGGCGGCGATCTCAAGCGCGTCGCCGACATCCCGGAGGAAGTGGAAGGCGGCATTCGCGTCGACGAGAACCTGCTGGCGCTCAACGCCGGCCTGGACAAACTGGCCGAAGCCGACGAGCGCTTGGCCAAGGTGGTCGAACTACGCTACTTCGCCGGTTTGTCCGAGTTGGAAATCGCCGAATTGCTGCAGCGCTCCGAGCGCAGCATTCGCCGCGACTGGCAGAAGGCTCGCCTGTTCCTGCTTTCGGCCATGCAGGAAGACTGAGCAGAGCGTGTCATGCACTTTGAAGTACCTCCCGCGCGCGCCGGGCTATTGCCAAGCAGTGTGCGGTCCTTGCCAACGCGACCTGCCCTGGCAGCGGCCCATGTCTTGCCTCGCAATGCCCCGGACACGCGGATAAAACACTCCAAAGTACACAACACGTTCTAGATAACTCCCATGGACGCCGCGCGCTGGCAACGTCTGTCCCCTCTGCTGGATGTGCTGCTGGAGCTCGAATTGCCGGCGCGCGCGCAGCGGCTGAGCATCTTGCGCGCCGAAGATCCCTCGCTGGCCGCCGAGCTGGAACAATTGCTGGCGCTGGAAGACGGCAGCGACGAGTTCATGGAACAGCCGCTGATGGATCGCCCCGACCCGTTGCAGGCGGGCACCATGATGGGGCCGTACCGCCTGGAATCGATCCTGGGCGAGGGCGGCATGGGCATGGTGTGGCTGGCCACCCGCGCCGACGGCATGTATCACCACCTGGTCGCGCTGAAACTGTTGCGGCCGGGATTGGCCGACCCCAATTTGCGCCTGCGCTTCACTCGCGAACGCGAAATCCTGGCGCGGCTGGCGCATCCCAACATCGCGCGGCTGATGAATGCCGGCATCGGCGCCGAGGGCCAGCCGTACCTCGCGCTCGAATACGTGCAAGGCGTGCCGATCACCGATTACAGCCAGGCCCACAATCTGTCGCTGGATGCGCGGCTGAAATTGTTCCTGCAGGTCTGCGAGGCGGTCAGCCATGCGCACGCCAACCTGATCGTCCATCGCGACCTCAAGCCTTCCAACATTCTGGTCACTCCCAACGGCCAAGTACGCTTGTTGGATTTCGGTATCGCCAAACTGCTGGACGATTCCGAACCGGCGCCGGTCGCTCCGCGCGCCGAGGTGCGCGCCTTCACCCTGCACTACGCGGCGCCCGAGCAAGTGCGCGGCGAACCGGTCACCGCCATGACCGACGTGTATTCGTTGGGCGTGGTGCTGTACGAATTGTTGGCCGGCACCAAGCCCTACCGCTTGCGACGGCAGACCGATGCGGAATGGGAAGAAGCCATTCTTGCTGTCGAGCCGCTCAAGGCTTCGGTCGCTGCGCAGCGCGCCGCCGACGGCGGCCGCACGCGCTGCGTAGAGACTCGACGCAACGCGCGGCGACTAGTTGGCGATCTCGACACAATCCTGTTGAAAACGCTGGCCAAGCCGCCAGAACAGCGGTACCCGTCGGTGGAAGCGCTGGCGCTGGACCTGCAGCGCCATATGGAAGGCCGGCCGGTTCACGCGCGACGGCAAACCCTGGGTTACCGCGCCAGCAAATATTTTTCCCGGCACCGTTGGTCGCTGGCGGCGGGCAGCCTGACGGCTCTAGTGCTGCTATCGGCGCTCGGCGTCAGCATCTGGCAAGGACAGCAGGCGGTACGCGAAGCGGCACGCGCGCAAGCGCTGCAGGACTTCGTGATCGGCTTGTTCGACAATGCCGGCGCCGCGCAACAGGGCAGTGCGTTCGATGCGCGGGAATTGCTGGCGGTCGGCGAGCGACGTGGCGAGCGCGAGCTGGTCCGACAGCCACTGGCGCATGCCGAATTGCTGGGCGTGATTGCGCGGCTGCGCATCGGCCTGGGCGACTACCGCCAAGCCAATGCACTGCTGGAAAAACAAGGCCGATTGCTGGCCGACCTGGAGGATACGGCGCCGCAAAGCCTGCGCCTGGAATCGGTGATCCAGCGCGGCCGCGTACTTCGCCTGCTGGGGCAATCGCGCGAATGCCTCGCGCTGATGGCGCCGTTCGAATCGCAGGCATCGCGCATGCTGTTGCAGCTGCCGCAGCAGACCGCGGAATTTCTATCCCAGAATGGCCGCTGCCGGCGTGCGGTCGGCGAACGCCAAACCGCGCGGCCGTTGTTCGAACGCTCGCTATCGATCCGCCGCGGTTTGAAGGACGAAACCGGCGTGGCCGAAAACATGCTGGATCTGGCGACGCTGGACAGCGACCTCGGCAATGCCGAGGCAGCGATCCGTCGCTACGACGAAGCGCTGGCCCATCTGCGCACGCATGCAGGAGGCCGGCATCCGCTGGCGATCGACATCCAGCGCAGCCTGGCGGTGCTGTACCGCAATCGCGGCGAGACTGCGGCGGCATTGGCAACGCTGGATAGCGCACTGGCCTTGTCCAACGACATCCACGGCCCGCAGCATCCGAACACGACCGCCGTTCGTCGACAGATCGCCGCCGTGCAGGTCGACCTGGGCCGCTTCGGCGAAGCCGAAGAACAGATGCGCAAACTGCACGATCTGACGATCGCAACACAAGGACCCAGGCATCGCGAAACGGCATCCAGCTGGAATTCGCTAGGCATCATTGCCTGGGAGCGCGGCGACATGAACACCGCCATCGAACGCTTGGCGCGCGCCGTGGAAATCTGGCGTGGTCCAGACAGCGTCCAGCAGCTGCCTGGCGGCCTGTTCAACTACGGCATGGTGCTGCACAGCGCCGGTCGCCACGACGAAGCATTGGTCGCACTGAACGAATCCCGCCGCCTGCGCGCGGGGTTGTTCGGCGCCAGCCACCCCTTGGTTGGTGATACCCACCGCATGATCGGCGAAGTATTGGCGGCAAAGGGCGATGGCGAAGGCGCCATGGAGCACTTCGACCTTGCCATCAAACTCACTCGCGTCGGCTATGGCCCGGAGCATCCACGCACCTTGTTCGCGGAGCTCTCGCTGGCGCACTACCTCGCCAAGCACGGCGGATCCGCCGAAGCGCTGGAGCAGTTGGACGCCCTGGGACAAACCACAGGCGACGGCAGCGAAGCACCCAAACTACGCTGGCGCGCCCGCACCTACGCCGCAGGTATCCGCTGCAACAACGGCGAGCAAGACCGCGCCAAACGCGACTTGGATGCTTTGATTGCCGAACTGCGCGCGGCACAACCCGATGGCGGCGTGATTCCGCGAGAAGCCGGCCAGCTTCGGATGCGTTGCGGGTGAAGGGCGGGGAGCGGGGAGCGGGGAGCGGGGAG
>CBFGZY010000112.1:0-7467 GCA_965653375.1 uncultured Pseudoxanthomonas sp. | reverse complement strand
TCAGTTGGTAGAGAAGTTGAATATTAATCATTCGGTCTATGGTCCTAATCCTTCACAGCCCACCAACAAAAACACGCCCGGCGACCCCGGGCGTTTTTTATTGACGGATGCGGGGCGCCGGCGGGCCGGGTTAGAATGAGCAGCACCTGCGAAAGTGGCGGAATTGGTAGACGCACTGGATTTAGGTTCCAGCGGGTAACCCCCGTGCGGGTTCGAGTCCCGCCTTTCGCACCACGCCGCGCCCCGACCAACGCGCGGTGACCAAGATGACGACCGCGCCGCAGCGCGCCCGAATAGTGAGCAATGGCTGGCTTTATGCCGCCACGGTCTGTCGGATTTAGCTGGGCGGGCAAAGAGCCCTAGCGCGAGGCGATACCAAGCAACCGGCTTTGTTTCTTTTTGGGTCATAGGCGACCGCGCCGCAGCGCGTGGAAATCGTGAACCACCGGCTGTTCAGACCTTCAATCGGTCCGGCGCTCGAGCTCTTTTCAGCCAGCGCCCCCCCAGCCCGGGAAACCCACCCAGCCCTCTGGATCGCCACCGCCACCCGCAACGCTGGCAGCCAACGCCGGAATCGGCCAAACTATCCCGTTCCGCCGGCCTGTGCGCCCTGCCCACGCCTGCGAACCAGATCATCAACATATGCCGTGGCACAGACCAGGGCGGTAGGAGTCAGTGAGTATGCAAGTTTCGGTCGAATCGATCGGCAATCTCGAACGTCGCATGAGCTTCAGCCTGCCGGCTGATCGCCTCGACACACACATTGGCGGCCGTTTGCGCGAACTCGCGCGTACGGCCCGCATCAAGGGATTCCGCCCTGGCAAAGTGCCGACCAAGGTGATCGAGCAGCGTTATGGCGAGCAAGTGCGCGCCGAGGCCCTGGACGGCTTGCTGCGTGAAACCTTCAATTCGGCCGTGCGCGAACAAGCGCTGCAGTTGGCCGGCAACCCGCGCATCGAGAAGGCCGGCGACAGCGAGCTGGAGTTCGTCGCCACGTTCGAAGTAGTACCTGATTTTGGCGATATCGACGTCGCCGCGCTCAATGTCGTCCGCCACACGGCGGAAGTGACGGACGCGGACATCGACCAGATGGTGGAAAACCTGCGTCTGCAGCGCCGTACTTTCCAGACCGTCGAGCGCGGTGCGAAGGAAGGCGATCGCGTGGCGCTGGAAACCTGGTCGCAAGCCGGCGATGAGCGCCTGCCTGCGGAAGGCAGCGAGAAGGGCGCCACGCTGATCGGTTCGGGCGTGATGTTCGGTGCCATCGAGCAGGCGCTGATTGGCCTGGCGAAGGGCGAAGAAAAGACCGTCGCCGTGGATTTCCCGGCCGACTGGCGCGTGCCGCAGCTGGCGGGCCGCCAGGTCCAGGTGCATGTGAAGGTCACCGAGGTCGCCGAGCCGGTGCTGCCGGAAGTGGACAAGGACTTCATCCGCAGTTTCGGCGTGAAAAGTGGCGACCCGGAGCAGTTTCGCGCCGACATCCGCGCCAACCTGGAGCGCGAGCTGAAAGGTGCGCTGATGACCCGCCTGCGCCGTGAAGTGGGTGAGCAGCTGATCGCGGCCTATTCGCATATCGACATGCCGCCGCGTTTGGTCGAGAACGAATCGCGTGCGATGGTCCAGCAAGCCGCCGAGCAGGCGCAGCGCAACGGCCAGCAGGTGCAAATCCCCGAAAACGCGCATGAAGGCTTCAAGGACGCCGCCCGCAAGCGCGTGCTGGTCGGTCTGCTGGTGGGCGAGGTGGCCCGCCGCAACCAGCTGCGCCTGGATCCCAAGCGCCTGAACGAAACGCTTCGGTTGATCGCTTCCACCTACGAAGAACCGGAACAGGTCATTGAGTTGTACCGCAACGATCCCCAACTGATGAATGGTCTGCAGAGCCGTGTGATGGAAGAGCAGGTGATCGATTGGATCGCCGAGCGCGCCCAACACACGGAGCAGGCCCTCAGTTTCCAGGAAGCCATCCGGAACTAAGCGGTCCCCGGGCTCATTCGTGGGCCCGGTCCGGCTCCGGGCGGGCTATTCTTGGCCGGACTCCACGAACGTAGGCGCGATTAAATATGAGCATTCCAACTAGAGCCCTGAACCTGGTGCCGATGGTGGTCGAACAGACCAGCCGCGGCGAGCGCGCCTACGACATCTACTCGCGCCTGTTAAAAGAGCGAGTGATCTTCCTGGTGGGTGGCGTCGACGACCATGTCGCCAACGTGATCGTGGCGCAGATGCTGTTCCTGGAAGCGGAGAATCCGGAAAAGGACATCAGCTTCTACATCAACTCGCCAGGTGGCGTGGTGACGGCCGGCATGGCGATCTACGACACCATGCAGTACATCAAGCCGGACGTCAGCACCATCTGCGTCGGCCAAGCCGCCAGCATGGGCGCACTGCTGCTGGCTGCGGGCGCCAAGGGCAAGCGCTATGCGCTGCCCAACTCCCGCGTCATGATCCATCAGCCGCTGGGCGGCTTCCAAGGTCAGGCTACGGACATCGATATTCACGCTCGTGAAATCCTGACGCTGCGTGCCCGCCTGAATGAAATTCTGGCCAAGCACACCGGCCAGGCATTGGAAACCATCGAGCGCGACACCGAGCGCGACAACTTCAAGAGCGCTGTCGACGCACAGGCCTATGGCCTGGTCGACCAGGTGCTGGAACGCCGGCCTGACGAATCCATCCAGTCAGCGTAACGTCGAGACGCGGCATTTCCCGCGCCTTTCCCCCAAATCCACGCCCCGGCGACAACGCTGGAGCGTGTGCTATTCTGCGACCGAAAGCCCGTTTGGCGGGCAGGGTGACCGAGTAACCGAAGCATGAGCGAAGACCGTCAGGGCCGTTCCGGCGACAGCAACAAAATCCTGTATTGCTCGTTCTGCGGCAAAAGCCAGCATGAAGTCCGCAAGCTGATTGCGGGCCCGAGCGTGTTCATCTGCGATGAATGCGTCGAGCTGTGCAACGACATCATCCGCGAGGAGCTCGAGGAGAAGGCGCAGTCTGCCCGCAGCCATCTGCCTAAGCCGCGCGAAATCCTGGAAGTTCTGGATCAGTACGTCATCGGCCAGCAGCGCGCCAAGCGCACGCTCGCCGTGGCCGTGTATAACCATTACAAGCGCATCGAGAGCCGCAGCAAGAACGACGAGGTCGAACTGGCCAAGTCCAACATCCTGCTGGCCGGCCCCACCGGCTCCGGCAAGACGCTGCTGGCCGAGACGCTGGCGCGTCTGCTCAACGTGCCGTTCACCATCGCCGACGCGACCACGCTGACCGAAGCCGGCTACGTGGGCGAGGACGTGGAAAACATCATCCAGAAGCTGCTGCAGAAGTGCGACTACGACGTCGACAAGGCGCAGCAGGGCATCGTCTATATCGACGAAATCGACAAGATTTCGCGCAAGAGCGAGAACCCGTCGATCACCCGCGACGTGTCCGGCGAAGGCGTGCAGCAGGCGCTGCTGAAGCTTATCGAAGGTACCGTGGCGAGCGTGCCGCCGCAGGGCGGGCGCAAGCACCCGCAGCAGGAATTCCTGCAGGTGGACACCAAGAATATTCTGTTCATCTGCGGTGGTGCTTTCGCCGGCCTGGACAAGATCATTCAGCAGCGTTCCACCGAAGCCAGCGGTATTGGCTTTGGCGCCAAAGTGAAGAGCTCCGAACGCAAGACCGAAATGGGCAAGGTCCTGTCCGAAGTCGAGCCGGAAGATCTGATCAAGTTCGGCCTGATTCCCGAGTTCGTCGGTCGTCTGCCGGTGGTCGCCACCTTGGAAGAGCTGGACGAGGCCGCACTGGTCAAGATCCTGACCGAACCGAAAAACGCCATTACCAAGCAGTTCAAGAAGCTGTTCGACATGGAAGGCGTGGAACTGGAGTTCCGCCCGGATGCATTGTCCGCGATCGCCCGCAAGGCGCTAAAGCGCAAGACCGGCGCCCGTGGCCTGCGCACTATCGTCGAATCGGTGCTGCTGGACACCATGTACGACCTGCCGTCGCTGGAAAACGTCGGCAAGGTGGTGGTGGACGAGTCGGTAATCGAGCACAAATCCGAGCCTTACCTGATCTACCAGAATCCGCCGGCACCCAAGGTCGCCGCTGCAGAGTGAGTTTGGCCTGGCGACAGCCGGTCCAAGGCAACCTGCTGGACGCCGCTCACAGATTCTCAGGTCTGTAAATTACTGAGTTTCAAAGGCTTTCCGGATTCCTCTTGCATCCACCCGCCAATGGCCCCATAACGGGGCCATTGGCTTTTTTAGCCGACCGAATTCCATAAATTCGCTGGAGCCCCCATGCCCCGCCGTCCTCAATCCGAAACTCTCGACCTGCCGGTCCTGCCGCTGCGCGACGTCGTGGTGTTCCCGCACATGGTCATTCCCTTGTTCGTCGGCCGCGACAAGTCGATGCGCGCGCTGGAACAAGCCATGGAAGCAGATAAGCGCATCTTGCTGCTGGCGCAGAAATCCGCGGAAACCGATGATCCCGCCGCAGCCGATCTGTACACGATCGGCACGCTTGCGCAGGTGTTGCAGCTGTTGAAACTGCCCGACGGCACCATCAAGGTGCTGGTGGAAGGCACGGCGCGCGTGCAGGTGAGCAACGTTGCCGAACGCGACGGCTCGCTGTACGGCCAAGGCCAGGAAATCGAATCCAGCGACACTCGCGAACCGCGCGAGATCGAGGCCGTCGCGCGCTCGCTGATGAGCCTGTTCGAGCAGTACGTGAAGACCAATCGCAAGCTGCCGCCGGAACTGCTGCAGACGCTGAGCGGCATCGACGAACCCAGCCGCCTGGCCGATACGATCGCCGCGCATCTGGGTGTGCGTCTGAGCGATAAGCAACGCTTGCTGGAAACCATAGAAGTCGGAGAACGCCTGGAGTTGCTGGTGGGCTTCGTCGATGGCGAAATCGATGTGCAGCAGTTGGAGAAGCGCATCCGCGGCCGAGTGAAGTCGCAGATGGAGAAGAGCCAGCGCGAGTACTATCTCAACGAACAAATGAAGGCCATCCAGAAGGAATTGGGTGAGCTGGACGAAGCGCCCAACGAGCTGGAAGACCTGGCCCGCAAGATCGCCGAGGCGGGAATGCCCAAGGCCGTGGAGACCAAGGCCAAGAACGAACTCAATAAGCTGAAGCAGATGTCGCCGATGTCGGCCGAAGCCGCGGTGGTACGCAACTATCTGGATTGGTTGCTGGGCGTGCCGTGGAAGAAGCGCACCAAGGTGCGCAAGGATCTGAAGGTTGCCCAGGACACCCTGGACGCCGATCACTATGGCCTGGACAAGGTCAAGGAACGCATTCTCGAGTATCTGGCCGTGCAGTCGCGGGTCAAGCAGATGAAGGGCCCGATCCTTTGTTTGGTGGGACCGCCGGGCGTCGGTAAGACCTCGCTGGGGCAAAGCATCGCCAAGGCAACCAACCGCAAGTTCGTGCGGATGTCGCTGGGCGGGGTGCGCGACGAGGCCGAGATCCGTGGCCATCGCCGTACCTACGTGGGCTCGATGCCGGGCCGCATCGTGCAGAACCTCAACAAGACCGGCAGCAAGAATCCGCTGTTCGTGCTCGACGAGATCGACAAGATGTCGATGGACTTCCGTGGCGATCCTTCCTCGGCCCTGCTGGAAGTGCTCGATCCCGAACAGAACCATTCGTTCAACGATCACTATCTGGAAGTCGATCTGGACCTGTCCGAAGTGATGTTCGTGGCGACGTCGAACTCGCTGAACATTCCCGGTCCGTTGCTTGACCGAATGGAAGTGATCCGCATCCCGGGCTACACGGAAGACGAGAAACTCAATATCGCCCAGCGCTACCTGGTGCCGAAGCAATTGAAGGCCAATGGACTGAAGCCGGAGGAATTGAAGATCTCCGAGGGTGCTATCCGCGACATCGTCCGTTATTACACGCGCGAATCCGGTGTGCGCAATCTGGAGCGCGAAATCGCCAAGATCTGCCGCAAGGTGGTGAAGGAGATCGCTCTGGCCGGACCGAAGGCGACCACAAAAAAGAAAGGCGCCAAAGCACCGGTGGTGCAGGTCACCTCGAAAAATCTCGACAAGTATTCCGGTGTTCGTCGCTACGACTACGGGCGTGCCGAAGAACAGAACGAGATCGGACTGGTCACCGGCTTGGCATGGACCGAGGTGGGCGGCGAACTGCTGCAGATCGAAGTCGCGTTGGTGCCGGGCAAAGGCGGCGTCACACTGACCGGACAACTGGGCGATGTGATGAAGGAGTCCGCCTCGGCCGCGCTGTCGGTCGTGCGTGCGCGTACCGAGCGTTTGGGTATCGAACTGGATTTCCTGCAGAAACACGACGTGCACTTGCACGTGCCGGAAGGCGCGACGCCGAAAGATGGCCCCAGTGCCGGCATTGCGATGGTGACGGCGCTCGTTTCCACGCTGACCAAGAATCCGGTCCACGCCAACGTGGCGATGACCGGCGAGATCACCTTGCGCGGCCGAGTGCTGCCCATCGGTGGATTGAAGGAAAAGCTGCTGGCTGCGCTCCGCGGTGGCATCACCACGGTGATCATCCCGGAGGAAAACCGCAAGGACTTGGCCGACATTCCCGCCAACGTCACCGAAGGGTTGAAGATCGTACCGGTGCGTTGGATCGACGAAGTCCTGGACTTGGCACTGGAACGTCCGCTCACTCGCACGCCTACCGGCGGCGAACAGGAACGTCCTTTGGCCGAGGCAGGCAAGACATCCCAGCAATTAGACGTCAAGCATTAAATCGCTTGTCGGAAACTACACTCGCAAGCCGCAAAACCCGCGCCGTTATTGGGTTTTCGGCTTGCGTGCCATTTTCGCCGCTGGTATAACGGCGTCACCCCGAAGGCGCCTCGCACAGCGCATGCGCCTACGGCAAAATCGACCGGACCCTCGTACCGACCATAATGCTCGGCAGGATCCGGTTAAACATTCCGCGGTTATTCCGCAAAGGGAGTTTCTAAATGAATAAATCCGAATTGATCGATGCTGTCGCCGACGAAGCCGAAGTTTCCAAGGCCGAAGCTGGCCGGGCTGTCGACGCTGTCATCTCCAGCATCACGAAAGCTCTCAAGAAGGGCGACAGCGTGACGCTGGTGGGCTTCGGCACTTTCCAGGTGCGCGAGCGTGCTGCCCGTACCGGCCGTAATCCGAAGACCGGCGATACGATCAAGATCGATGCGTCGAAGAACCCCGCTTTCAAGGCTGGCAAAGCCCTGAAGGATGCTGTAAACTAATTGGCTCGCCGCCGATGCCCTGGCGTCGGCCAAGCACCCGGGTGCTTAGCTCAGCGGTAGAGCGTCGCCCTTACAAGGCGAGGGTCGGGGGTTCGAAACCCTCAGCACCCACCATCTCAGGGTGGTGCACGATTAAAAAAGTCTTCGGCAGGTATAGCCGAAACGACCTGGATAATCGTACAATGTTTGTCTCAGCGCGGAGTGGTAGTTCAGTCGGTTAGAATGCTGGCCTGTCACGCCGGAGGTCGCGG
>CBFGZY010000111.1:0-7493 GCA_965653375.1 uncultured Pseudoxanthomonas sp. | reverse complement strand
AGCGGTGAGCGGTGAGCGGTGAGCGGGAAAAGCATGCGGCTTTTGCCCCCTTTGTCAACGCTTCTCAACAGCCGAATGGCTGGTCAAGGGGCTACGGGGGATTTAGCTTTTGCCTTTGCCGGTTTTTCTTAAGAGCTAAAGGCAAATCCCCCTCAGCCCCCCTTTTTCGTTTTTAACAGCCGAATGGCTGGTCAAAGGGGGAGGTAAAGCGAGAGCTTTCCTGCTCACCGCTTACCGCTTAAACGCTCACTGCTTCCCGCCCCATTCACCGCCCCGGTTCGTCATTCCACAGCAACTTATGCAGCTGCATCTGGAAACGCACCGGTAGGCGATCCTGCACGATCCAGTCGGCAAGTTCGCGGGGATCCAGTTCGGATTTGCTGGGCGAGAACAGCACGTCGCAGCGGTCGGCCAGGCGGTGCTCGGCGAGCATATCGCGCGCCCATTCGTAGTCGGTACGGCCGCACAGTACGAATTTGACCTGGTCGCGCGCGGTCAGCAACGGGATGTTTTCCAGTCGATTGCGGGCCATTTCCTTCGATCCCGGCGTCTTCAGATCGACTACGCGCGATACGCGTGGGTCGACTTCGGCAATGTCGATCGCGCCGGAGGTTTCCAGCGATACGTCATAGCCGGCGTCGCAGAGCTTCTTCAAAAGAATCAGGCATCGCTTTTGCGACAAGGGCTCACCGCCGGTGACACAGACATGGCGCACGCCGTGTTTGGCCACTTCCACAAGGATCGCATCGATGTCCCACCACTGGCCGCCATAGAAGGCATATTCGGTATCGCAATATTGGCAACGCAGCGGGCAGCCGGTCAGGCGCACGAATACCGTGGGCCAGCCAACCGCATTCGCTTCGCCCTGCAGCGACAGGAAGATTTCGGTCAGCTTGAGGCGTTCCTGGGTTGCGACAGGAGTTTCGCGGACGACGGCGTTCATGAGGTGCGTATTATGAGGCTTGGCCGTCGGAATCGCCGCCAAAGACTTGTAGCCTCCACCCTGATCGGATGCAGAGCGCCGTCTTGGCACGAAATTTTTGGTGGGTCGACCTGAAATCAGGTAGGAGCTCGCGGCGGGACGCCGCTCCCACGGCCTTTCCTACAGGTCAGCGCAAGCGGCCCAGCTGCATCGACCTGAGATGGCCGCTGGCGATATTGGCGACGTCGCTGCCGGGGTAGCGCGTGACCACATCGGTCAAAGTACGCTCGGCTTCATCCACTTTACCCAGGCCGAATTCCGACAGGCCGAGTTTGAGCAACGCACCCGACGCCTTGTCGTGCGTGGGATAGCGGTCGATCAAGGCGCGAAACTGTTCCGCCGCCATCTGGTAATTCTGAGTGACGTAGTAGCTCTCGCCCAGCCAGTACAAGGCATTGGGCGCATAGACGCCGTTGGGGTACAGCGTCAGGAAACTGGTGAACAGCTCGGCCGATTCGGCGTATTTCCCGGCTTTGAGCTGATCGAATGCGGCGTTGTAGGCAGCACGCTCGTCACCCGCAGCGGCCATGGCGCCGACATCGCCGTGCACGCTCGGGGCGCGGTCAGTGGGTGCCGGGTTGGCCGCGGGCGCCGCGACTGGCGCCGAAGAGGCCGCGCCGCTGACTGGCGGCGAGACAGGAGGCGTTGCCGCCGGACCACTTTCCAACCGTTGCAGGCGGCCATCCAGGTCCAGATATTGGTCCCGGTTGCGCTGTTTCAGTTGTTCGTTCTCGTTCTGCAGTTGCTCCAACTGCGAACGCAATTCACGCAGTTCGGTTTGCTGCTGCTCGATCCGGTTCAACAGATCCAGGTTTGCCTGCGGATTGTTGGCCTTGACTTCGAGTGCAGCCACGCGATCGGCCAGGCTCTGGCGCTGTGCGTGGGCGGGTACGGCGGCCACTAGGGCCGCCGCGATTACCAGCATGTACTTCTTGACGATCATCAGGACGATGACGGATTACTTGGCGGTGTAGACGATTTCGACGCGACGGTTCTGCGACCAGCACGACTCGTCGGACTGCGTGCAGACCGGACGCTCTTCACCGTAGCTGACCACGGTCAGCTGGCTGGCCGAACCACCGTTGGCCTGCAGTGCGGAGGACACGCCATTGCCACGGCGCTCGCCCAGACCCAGGTTGTACTCGCGGCTGCCGCGCTCGTCGGCATGGCCTTCCAGCGAGATGCGCGCGGACGGACGGTCACGCAGGTACTTGGCGTGGCAACCCATGATGGCCTGGAATTCCGGCTTCAGGGTGTCCTGGTCCAGGTCGAAGTAGACCACGCGCTGACGCAGGCAGGCGTCGGTGTCGAGATCTTCCGGACCATACGCACCAGCGGTGGTGGGAGCGGTCGGGGTGGTCGGAGTGGTGGTGGTGGTGTCGGTCGGCGCTTCGGGCTTGACGGCCTTTTTGCAACCGGCCAGGACGGCCACGGACATCAGGGACAGCATCAAGATACGGGCGGTGTTGTTCATGGTCATTCCTTAGTTGTGCGGGGGTTACAGGCGCGACATTCTAGACGGAAACTTAACGCTGTGTCCTATACGGCGACCACGACGGCTCACGCACATCGCCGTCGGCCAGCACCAGGCGCTGGCGGACGCGGGCATCGGCCGATACCGCGTACAGCACACCGCGGCCACCCTCGCGTGCGGCATACAGCACCATGCTCGCATTGGGTGCGAAGCTGGGAGACTCATCCAGCGACCCCGGCGACAGCGAGGACCAGCGTGGCGAACCCAGGCTGCTGTCCATCATCGCGATCCGGTACGTATTGCCACTACCTTGCGCCACGGCGATCTTCTTGCCGTCGTAGGACACGGTGGGGGTGGCGTTGTAGCTGCCTTCGAACGTCACCCGCGATGCCGAACCACCGCCTGCGGGCACCCGGTAGATCTGCGGGCGGCCACCACGGTCGGAGGTGAAATAGATGCTGCTGCCGTCGGCGCTCCAGGTCGGTTCGGTATCGATGCTAGACTGGTTGGTCAGCTGGCGCAGCTGGCGGCTGCCGATATCCATGACATAGATCTCGGGATTGCCGCTGCGCGACAAGGTCAGCGCCAGCTTGCTGCCGTCGGGCGAGAACGAGGGGGCGCCGTTGATGCCGCGGAAGCCGGATACCTTTTCGCGGGCACCGGTGGCGATGTCCTGGATGAAGATCGCCGAGTTGCCGCCTTCAAAGCTGACATAGGCCAGCTTGCGACCGTCCGGGCTCCATGCGGGCGACAGCAGGGGCTCCGCCGAGCGCACGATCACCTGCGGGTTGTAGCCGTCCGAATCGGCCACCATCAGCGCGTAACGCATATTGCGGCCGCTGCCGCCGGCGGTGACATAGGCGATGCGCGTCCAGAAAGCACCCCGGACACCCAGGATTTTTTCATAGATGGCGTCGGCGATCTGATGCGCCACGTCGCGCATGGCGTTGGCGCGGGCGGTCATGGCCAGACCGAGCAGCCGCTCCTGCTTGGCCACGTCGAACAGTTCGTATTCCACCCGGTAGGCGCCATTGCCGCCATCCACCACGCGGCCGACGACGATGAAGTCCTGCCGAAGCGCGCGCCAGGTGGGATATTGGATTTCGCTGCCGCGGGTCGGACGCTCGACGATGCTGGCTTCCGGCAAGGCGCGGAAGGCACCGGAGCGCTCCAAGTCGGCCCGAATCACCGAGGAGACATCCGTCTGCGGTGCGGCCGCTGAACCCTGGTAGGGCATCGGCACGATGGTGATCGGCAAGGCCGAGGCATTGCCGCCGATGATGTCGATTTCCAGGCCGCGCTGT
The DNA here is from genome assembly GCA_965653375.1 of uncultured Pseudoxanthomonas sp. Classification (GTDB taxonomy): domain Bacteria; phylum Pseudomonadota; class Gammaproteobacteria; order Xanthomonadales; family Xanthomonadaceae; genus Pseudoxanthomonas_A. Next base: position 3,733 of record CBFGZY010000111.1, on the reverse strand, counting down.
TGGGCGGAAGCCAGCATCGGCAGCAGCAACAGTGTCAGTACGGCAAGCCAGTGCAGCGATCTTTTCATGAGCAAGGGTCGAATCCGTGATGAATAAACGGGAAAGGGATAGCAGCTTGCGCGTGAATGCTTTCGCAATTGTGAACGGGACTGCGCGAAAGCGGGCGTGAAATCAACGATCCTGCGCTTCGAAATTCAAGATCAAAGTCCGATTGAAGACCGATTCAAAGCCGCGATAAGGCAGCGGCTGGGCCTTTAGCACCGCCGCTTCCACCGAACGCTTGCCCATTTCGTCGAACGGGCAGCCCGGCTGGACTTGGGCGTCGATAACCTCGCCGCCGGCGATCTGCCGGATGATGATGCGGCAGCGCGTTCCCAGCGCGACCGAGTCCGGACGGGTCCATTTGTCGGTGATGGCCTGCTGCAGAGCAGCCTGGTATTTGGCCAACAGATCGTCAGCGGTGCCGCCCTGCCCGGGCGGCGGGCTGCCGGTGGCGCTGGTGGCAGCGGGCGTGCTGGCCGCGGCAGTCTGGCGATTGCGGGCATTGGTGATCTGCTGCAGTTTCTGCTCGGCCAATTGCGCCTCGCGCGCAGCCTGGGCGCGCTTGCGGCGGATTTCTTCCAGCTTCGTCTGACGATCCGTCTCTTCCTGCTGCTTTGCCAGGCGCTGCTTGCGCTCGGCTTCTTCCTGACGCTGGCGTTCGGTCAGGTCGATCTGTTCCTGGCGTCGCTTCTCTTCCTGTTCCTTCAGCGCTTTCTCCTGAGAGATCGCCAGCCGGCTCGCGGCCTCCTGGTCTTCGGTATCCGGTACCGGAATGCGCTCCTGCGCCTGTTGCTGCTGCGGCACCGGCGAGTCCTGCGGACGCGGCTCGGGGATCGGCTGCGGCGGCGGCACGGTGTCCTCTTCGGCTACCTCTTGGACGGGTTCGGGCAACGGCTCGGGCTTGGGTGCGTCCTGCATGGCCTGCTCGGCGGCCCGGATATCGGCATTGGAAATCACCAACGACGCCTCGACCACCGGCGAGCCCGCCGCCGGTTCGAAGCTGCGCGAAGGCGACCACAGCCAGGCCAGCACGAATAGCAGTGCCACCAATACGTGCACGCCCACCGCGAGGGCGACGGAGACCCACAGATCTTTATTGTTGTCCTGTGGGCGATGGCGGTAGGCGGCGTCAGCGTGCATTGCCACCCGGCTGGCTCATCAAGCCGATCTTCTTCACCCCAGCCTGCTGCAGCATGACCATGGTATCCATCACGCGCTGGTAGTCCGAGGCGCCCGGCGCGGCGACGAAAACGGGCACATCCTTGTTTTCGCTGACGAACGCCTTGAGCTTGGCTTGCAGGCTCACGCCGTCGATCGGTTCCGGTTTGCCGTTCTGCAGGGTCAGCGTGTAGCGGCCCTCGGAGTCGACGGCGACGATCACCGGGTCCTTCTTGCTCTCCACCGCACGGGCGGTGGAGTCAGGCAGATCCACGTCGACGCTGAGCGTCAGCAGCGGCGCGGTCACCATGAAGATGATCAGCAACACCAGCATCACGTCGATATAGGGAACGACGTTGATCTCTGATTTGAGCTTGCGGCGCTTGCGGTGGCGGGCAATGGCGGCGGTCATGGCGAACTCCGCTTACTCGTCGGCCGACGATTGGCGTTGCAGGATGGAACTGAATTCTTCGGCGAAGGTTTCGTAGCGCACCGACAGCCGCTCGACCCGGTTGGTGAAGCGGTTGTAGGCCCACACCGCCGGGATCGCCACGAACAGGCCGATGGCAGTGGCGAACAGCGCCTCGGAGATGCCCGGCGCCACCGAAGCGATGCCGGCCTGCTCGCCACTGTTGAGCATGTCGTGCATGGTCACCATGATGCCGAACACGGTACCGACCAGGCCCACGTAAGGCGCGGTGGAACCGATATTGGCCAGCAATTCCAAGTTGCGCTCCAGCTGATCGACTTCGCGCGCGTAAGTGGCGCGCATCGCCCGCTGCGCGCCTTCCAACTGCGCGCGGCCGTCGAGCTTGCGCTTGTCGCGCAGGCGCGCGAATTCGCGGAAGCCGGCCTCGAAGATCGCCTCCAGACCGTTGACCACGCGATTGCGGTCGGCGGTGCCTGCGTAGAGCTTGTTCAGCTCGGCGCCGGACCAGAAACGGCTTTCGAAGTCGTCGGCATGGCGATTGGCGGCATTGAAGATGCGCGCCTTGCGGAAAATGATGACCCAGCTGATCAGCGAGCCGACCAACAGCAGCAGCACCACCAGCTTGACCGGCAGGCTGGCCTTGATCATCAGGTCGAAATAATTGATGCCGCTGTGGACCGTTGCGGCAGTAGCTTCGGCGGCGGCGCCGACGGCTTCTTCCGGCAGGGCTTCCACCACGGTGTCCTGAAAGGCCAGGAGCGTTGCGATCATCCGTTGTTCCTCGGTATCAAATGGGGCTTATCAGGGCTGCGGGGGCATTTCTTGCTGTTTGAACGATTCGTATAACGCATCGGGCAGCGGTTTGGGTTTGAAGGCGGAGGCGCTGAGTGCGGCTACCTTCACCTCGGCGCTCAGCAATACTTCGCCGTTGCGCACGATGGATTGGGCGAACACCACGCTGGCGCGCTTGCATTGTTGCAGGCCGGCAGTGACTTGCAACAGATCGTCCAAGCGTGCCGGGCGCAGAAAATCCAAACGCATGGCGCGAACGGCGAACACCAGGTCGTGATCCTGGCGCAAAAGCTCCTGACCATGACCGCCGGCACGCAACCATTCGGTGCGAGCGCGCTCGAGGAAGGCGACATATTGCGCGTGATAGACCACGCCACCAGCGTCGGTATCTTCCCAGTAGACCCTTGTCGGAATGCTGAACATGGTCAGAAGAGCCGGGAATTGGGAACCGGGAACCGGGAATGGCGGAAAATCGGGAGACTCATTTCAATGCTCGATGCGCTTCAAAACAAGGCAAGAACGGTCCTTCATTCGCTACTCCCCATTCCCTATTCCCGCCTCTTCTTCATCGAACAAGCTCTCGCGCCCTTTCGGCTTCAGCCCAAGGTGGCGATAGGCTTTCGAGGTGGCCATGCGGCCGCGTGCGGTGCGGATCAGGAAACCTTGCTGGATCAGATAGGGTTCGATGACGTCTTCCAATGTGCCGCGCTCTTCCGACAGTGCCGCGGCCAACGATTCCACGCCGACCGGACCGCCATCGAAGCTATCGACGATCGTGCGCAGCATCCGGCGATCCAGTTCGTCGAAGCCTTCCGGGTCTACCTTGAGCATCTGCATGGCAGCCTGCGCCACCTCCAGATCGATGCTTCCCTGCGCCTTGACCTGTGCGTAATCGCGCACGCGGCGCAACAACCGGTTGGCGATACGTGGGGTACCGCGGGCGCGGCGCGCGATTTCCGCCGCGCCTTCGGGTGCACAGTCGATACCCAGGATCTTGGCGGAGCGCCGGACGATCCGGGTCAACTCTTCCGGCGTATAGAACGCCAGCCGCTGGACGATGCCGAAGCGATCGCGCAGCGGCGCGGTGAGCAAACCGGCACGCGTGGTGGCGCCGATCAGGGTGAACGGCGGCAGATCGAGCTTGATCGATCGCGCAGCGGGCCCCTCGCCGATCATGATGTCGATCTGGAAATCTTCCATGGCCGGATACAGCACTTCCTCCACCACCGGCGACAGGCGGTGGATCTCGTCCACGAACAGCACGTCGTGCGGCTGCAGGTTGGTCAGCAGCGCCGCCAGGTCGCCGGCCTT
>CBFGZY010000110.1:0-7649 GCA_965653375.1 uncultured Pseudoxanthomonas sp. | reverse complement strand
CAATCGAGCCCGCCGGCGCCTTTTATCCCCCGGCGGGGGCGGCGCGGCCCCCCGGGGTGCTTCGAGTTTTTGTTTTCTTGTTAATGTTACTACGCGACTGACGTCGCTCCTACAGAGATTCGTCCGCGTCAGCGCTCGATGATCGCCACTACGCCCATACCGCCGGCGGTGCAGATGGAAATCAGGCAGCGGCCGCCGCCGCGTTGCTTCAGTTCCTTGGCGGCGGTGGCGACGATGCGTGCGCCGGTAGCGGCGAAGGGGTGTCCGGTTGCCAGCGACGAGCCGTTGGGATTCATCTTGGCTGGATCGATGCGGCCCAACGGCGCGTCCAAGCCCAGACGATTGCGGCAGTAGTCTTCGCTTTCCCAGGCCCGCAATGTGCACAACACCTGCGCGGCGAAGGCTTCGTGGATTTCGTAGAAATCGAAATCCTGCAAGCTCAGTCCCTGCCGTTTCAGCATCTCCGGGACCGCGATCGTCGGCGCCATCAACAAGCCTTCGCCGTGCACGAAGTCCACCGCGGCGACCTGCGCGTCACGCAGATACGCCAACGGCTCATGGCCATGCGTCCTGGCCCAGTCTTCGCTCGCCAGCAACACCGCGGCGGCGCCGTCGGTGAGCGGGGTGGAATTGGCCGCGGTCAATGTGCCGCGACCGGAAACCTTGTCGAACGCCGGTTTCAGCGTCGCCAGTTTTTCCAGCGAGGTATCCGGGCGCAGGATGTTGTCGCGCTGCTGGCCACGGAACGGCGCGATGAGATCATCGAAGAAGCCGCGCTCGTACGCAGCGGCAAGCTTCTTGTGCGAAGACACCGCCAATTCGTCCTGCGAATCGCGCGAGATATTCCATTCCTTGGCCATGTCCTCGCAGTGATCGCCCATGCTCTTGCCGGTACGCGGCTCGGCGACGCCCGGAAATTCCGGCTTCAGCTCGGCGAACTTGAAGCGCGAGACCAGCGTCTTGACCTTGTCCTGCATCGTCTTGGCGCGATTGGCGGCCAACAGGCGGGCGCGCAGCTTCTTGCCGTAGACGATCGGCACCTCGGAAGTGGTGTCGGAGCCGCCGCCGATGCCCGAATCGATCTGCCCCAGGGAAATCTTGTTGGCGATCGTGATGATGGAATCCAGGCTGGTGCCGCAGGCGCGTTGCAGCGTGATGCCCGGCGTCAGCGGCGACAGGCCCGACGACAGCGCCGCTTCGCGGCCCAGGTTCCAATCGCTGGAATGCTTGATCACCGCACCCATCGCCACTTCGCCCAGCTGTTGGCCGTGCAGGCCGAAACGCTCGACCAGGGCGCCCAGCGTGCGCACCGACATGCCCAGGTTGCCGACATCCGCATAGGCCGTGTTCTGCCGACAGAACGGGATGCGGACGCCGCCCAGGATGGCGACGGGGCGTGCTGCTGGCATGGAAAACCTCATTGAAAGGGGGGCGACTTAGACGCCGCGTCCGCGGCTGGCATAATGTCAAGTGTAATGCTCCCCTACACGGCCGCCAAACGCTGACATGACTCAAGACCAAACGGACCGCCACGTGAAGGGTGTATTGGCGCTGGAACTGTCTGCCGGCACCTCGCCTCAGCGTGCGGCGCTTTCATCCAACGATGCAGGTGCCTTGGCCGAGCGATTGGGCCGCGACCTGGCCAAACTCGTGCCCGCGCTGGCGGAATTGGATCTGACGTTTGCCGCGGCGCACTTCGATCCTGCCGAGGTATTGCGTCCGGGCTGGCCTATGCACAAGCGCTTGGAAGAGCTGCGCCAGCGTGCGCCAGGACAACAGGCGCGTGAAAAAGAGGCAGGCTCGCGGCTGATCGCTTTCGGTGCCGACGCAGCTGGCGACGTGCCGTTGCCATTCCAAGCCGACGCAGGCCTGCTGGGCGGACATCTGCGCGTGCTGCCGTTTCTGCTGAGCGGCGATGACCGTACGGTAGATGCCGTTGGCGAACGGTTGGAAGAAGTTTTGCTGGAAGTCGGCATGGCGCAGGCCGACACCGCACTGTTGGTGCAAGAGGCATTCGGTGCGCAGATCGAACATGCCCGCTACCTGACGCTGCACGACTTGGCCGCGATGACCGCCATGCAGTACGGCAACGAAGGATTGCAGAGCTTGTGGCCGATCCTGGAAACCGCCTTGATGGCGTCGGAAGAGGAAGCTTGGCTGGATGCACCGCCGGAACCCTTGCTGCGCTACAAGCAAGGCGAGGTGCAGATCGCGTTGTTCGAGCCCGGCGGATGGCGCCTGCGCTACGCGCCCGAGATAAAGGACGACGACAAATTGGAACGCGGCTATCAGTATTTCCTTGCCCGCCAGCAACAATTGGCGGCGGTGCTGGAAGCGCACGGCATTCCGGTCACCTTCGCTCACTGCCCAGGCAAAGCGGACCCGCGCGAAACGCTGGAGTCCTGATCGCGCGACGATCTTGTAGGAGCGACGTGAGTCGCGATGAAGCTCTACCGATAAAGCTTCATCGCGACTCGCATCGCTCCTACAAGTATCAGCTGCGACTACTGGGTGACCTTGATCACCCCGCAAGCCACACGTGCACCTGCGTTGCCGGCCGGTTGACTGGCGTAATCGTCCGGCGCTGCGTGCACGATCAGCGCGCGGCCGGCGATATCGTTGACCGCGCCACCGCCCAGCGTGACGCCGGTCAGATGCACATTGATCTTCGCGACGCCTTCGGCATCGGTGGTGATGTTGTTCATGTCGCCGGCATGATGAGCGCCCGCGCCCGTTTTGCCATGCGGGGTATTGAAGGGGTTGAAGTGCGGGCCGGCGCTGCTGCCGTCGACCGCGCTGCAGTCGCCCTTCTCGTGCACGTGAAAGCCGTGCGGGCTGTTGGGCGGCAATCCACCGACCACGCCGGTGATGTGTACGCCCTTGCCCATCGGCGTCAGCGTGACCTTGCCGCTGACCAGGCTTCCGGAGGCGGAAGCGAGATTGGCGACTGCCTGCTTGGCGGTGCTGGTGGTCGGCACTTCCGGCGCAGGCGCGGCGGGGGTCGGCTTGGGAGAAGTACCGCAAGCGGTAACGAACAAGGCAGTAGCGGCGGCCAACAGGGCGATACGCATGAAAGTCCTCTTTCTGTAGGTGCGGCACTCGGATAGCACGAGCGCTTCCTTTTCCCTCGCGGCGCGGATGAGGGACAGGCGGTGGAAGGAGATTCGGACGGTTCGGACCAAGTGCTTTCGGGTCGGTGCGCCACACCGTAGTCGCGTTGTCATTTATACGCCATGAAATGCGGCGCCGCACGACATGAGCGCCATGACGCATACGTTGCGCCGAGGCGCCTTCAGCCGATGGGAATCCTGCAGAGCAAATTCTGCACGTACGCGGCTCGATGCACTTTGCCGATTTCGACGATAAGCGCTACGAGCGCTTGCGACCCGGCCCGAGCTTGCGGGTGACGGTGTTGCGGCCAACGCCGAGCCGCGTCGCTGCTTCGGCGCGTCGGCCGTGGGTGAACTGCAGCGCTACTTCCAGCAAGGTCTTGTCGAAACGTTCGCGCGCTTCGGCATGCAGCGACTCCGCACCTTCGGTCAGGCGTCGCCGCGCCCATGCGGCCAGCGCGGCATCCCACTCTTCTATCTGCACCGACACCGCCGTGCCCTGCGAGATGGCGCCTTCCATGTCGGCCAACGTGATGACATCGCTGGGCGCCAAAGCAGCCAATCGCCAGCACACGTTTTCCAATTCGCGCACGTTGCCGGGCCAATCGTAGGCTTGCAGGGCGGCCAGTGCGGTCGGCGCGAAACGCTTGCCGGGAATATCCAGTTTGCGGGTGGCGATGGCGAGGAAGTTCTCGGCCAGCTGCGGCACATCGCCTCTTCGTTCCCGTAGCGGCGGCAGCTGCAGGCGCACTACATCCAACCGGTGCAGCAAGTCGGCACGGAAACGTCCTTCGGCGACCAAGGCTTCCAGGTGCTGGTGGGTGGCGGCGATGACGCGCACATCGACGCGGATCAACTCGCGTCCGCCCACACGGAAGAACTCGCCCTCGGCCAGCACACGCAACAAGCGCGTCTGCAGCGGCAGCGGCATGTCGCCGATCTCGTCCAGGAACAACGTGCCGCCATCGGCTTGTTCGAAGCGGCCGATATGCCGGCGTTGCGCGCCGGTGAACGCGCCGGCTTCGTGGCCGAACAATTCGCTCTCCAGCAGCTCGGCCGGAATAGCGGCCGTGTTCAAAGCGACAAAAGGTTTGCGCGAGCGCGGCGATTCCTGATGCAGCGCGTGCGCCACCAACTCCTTGCCGGTACCGGTTTCGCCGGTAATCAGCACCGACAGCGGCGCCTGCGCCAAGCGGCCGATGGCGCGGAACAGCGCGCGCATCACCGGCGTGTCGCCGATCAACTGCGGCGTGCCGGTGGTAGCGGATTCCGGATTGGGCGGTGTTTCCAGCTCGGTCGCCGCATCCGGCAAAGTGCGTGCCGCCAACGCGACCGCATCATCCAGATCGAAAGGCTTGGATAGGAATTCGTGCGCGCCGCCGCGGAATGCGCCGGCGGTACTTGCGACGTCGGTATAGGCCGACATCACGATGACAGGTAGGTGCGGATGGCTGGCTTTCAGTTTGTCCAGCAGCACCAGGCCGTCGTCGCCCGGCATGCGCACGTCGGTGAAGATCAGGTCGGGGGCAGGCAAACCGGTAGCGCCGCGTGCGCTCAATGCCTGCAAAGCCGCCGCCGCGCTATCGAAACCATCCACGGCGTAACCCGCATCGCGCAACGCGGTTGCCAATACAAAGCGCACCGAACGGTCGTCGTCGACTACCCAGATGCGCTGGGCGTCGGCGGGTGCTGCATGCTCGGAAATCCGTTCAGTGGACATGACGTTCCTCGTCGGTTTCGTTTGGCGACTGCGGCAGCAGCAGGGTGAAGACGGTATGTCCCGGCCGCGAGCGGTAGGTCAGTGTGCCGCGATGCTCGCGCGCGACCTGCTGCGCGAGCGCCAGACCCAGGCCACTGCCTTCGGCGCGGCCACTGACCAGCGGCAGGAACAAGTGTTCGGCCAACTCTTCGGGAACACCGCGGCCGTCGTCGATGATTTCCACCCGCAATGCCATCGCATGCAGGTGGTCATGGATGCGCGAGCTGCGTTCGACACGCGTGCGCAGGATGATGCTGGCGGCGCCGGCCTGGATGGCGTTGCGCACCAGGTTCCACACCGCTTGGGTCAGGCGGTCGGCGTCGCCGGACAATTCGGGCAGGCTAGGGTCGTAGTCGCGCTGTATGCGCACCGACCAGCCGCCTTCGGTTTCGGCCAGGCGCAATACGCGCTCCAGCACTACATGGATGTTCAACTCGGCATGCGGACGCTGCGGCGAAGGCGACAGCAGTTGTTCCAGCAGGCCGTTCAAGCGTTCGATCTCGGATTCGATCAGGCCGATCAGTTCGCGCTCGTCTTCGTTGTCGTTGCGGTGGCTGGCGCGCCGGGCGAGCAGCTGTGCCGCGCCCTTCAACCCAGCCAACGGATTGCGTAACTCGTGCGCCAGCCCTTTCAGCGCCGCGCTCAAGGCATTGGGCAGCGCCTGGGCGGGATCGATGGCGGGAAACTCGTCCACCGGGTGGGCTTCCAACAGCCAGCCGCCGCCATCCAGCCGCGACAGCCAGCCTTCCGCGAACACGGGCGATTCGCCAGGCATGCCCAGCGCCATGCGGTGCAACCGCAGCACGTCGCGATCGGTGTTTTCCAAAAAACGAGCCATGGCATCGCCTTCTATTTCCAGCGCCGCCAGGGGTTGCCCCAGCAAACGCCGCGTACTGACGCCCAACCAGCGGGCGAAGGCGGGGTTGACGCCTCGGATCTGTCCCGAGATGTCCGCCCAGGCCACCGGCGTGTTGAGTGCGTCGGTGGTAGGGTCGAAAAGCACAGTGGAAGAGCCCGGGGACGTCATTGCACCAGTTTAGTGCAAAGCCGTCCCCGGTTTGCGATCAGGCCTCGTAGGCCGATTCGCCATGCGAGGTGATGTCCAGACCTTCACGTTCCGCGTCTTCCGGCACGCGCAGGCCAACCGTGTACTTGACGATCAGGAAGGACACCAACGCCACGACGCTGGACAGGACCAGGGTGATCAGCACGCCCTGCGCCTGGATCCACACCTGCGAACCGATCGAGTACTCGGCCAACGCGGTTTCGGTCACGTAGTCCCAGATACCTGCGCCGCCCAGCGACGGGGATGCGAACACGCCGGTCAGCAGGGCGCCGGTGATGCCGCCCACGCCATGTACGCCGAACACGTCCAGGCTGTCGTCCGCACCCAGCAGCTTCTTCAGGCCGGTGACGCCCCACAGGCACAGCACGCCGGCGATGGCGCCGATGGCCAGTGCGCCGTTGAGACCGACAAAGCCGGCCGCCGGAGTGATGGCGACCAGACCGGCCACTGCACCCGAAGCCGCACCCAGCAACGACGGCTTGCCCTTGAAGATCCATTCCACCAACGTCCACGCAACTACCGCTGCGGCGGTGGCCAGGAAGGTGTTGACGAACGCAATCGCCGCCACGCCACCGGCTTCCAAGGCGGAACCGGCGTTGAAGCCGAACCAGCCGAACCACAGGATCGATGCGCCGACCATGGTCAGCGTCAGGTTGTGCGGCTTGATCGCCTCACGCCCGTAGCCGGTGCGCTTGCCGATCACGTAGGCACCCACCAGGCCGGCAATCGCCGCATTGATGTGGACCACGGTACCGCCAGCGAAATCCAGCGCGCCCTTGGCGAACAGGAAACCGGACTTGGACAGCGCGGCGGTCGCGGCGTCGGCGTCGGTGAACGCATCCGGGCCGGGGAAGAACCACACCATGTGCGCCATCGGCAGATAGGCGAAGGTGAACCACAGCACGGTGAACAGCAGCACGCCGGCAAACTTCACACGCTCGGCAAAGGCGCCGACGATCAGTGCGCAGGTGATGCAGGCGAACGCACCCTGGAACACGAAGAACGCCAGCTCCGGGATGTACACGCCCTTGGTGAAGGTCGCGCCGATAGCCGCGGCATCCAACCCCTTGGCGAACAGGCGATCCCAGCCGCCGAAGAATGGCGTGCCTTCGGTAAACGCGACGCTGTAGCCGTACAGCGCCCACAGCACGGCGACCAGCGAAAACACCGCCAGGTTCTGCACCAGGATCGACAGCACGTTCTTCGAACGCACCAGGCCGCCGTAGAACAGCGCCAGGCCAGGCAGCGTCATGAAGATCACCAGCGCTGCGGACATCAGGACCCATACCGTGTCGGGCTTGCTGATGGACGGGGCAGGCGCCGCTTCTTCTGCTGCAGGCTCAGCGGCAGCGGCTTCTGTGGGTGCTGCTTCGGCGGGCGCAGCAGCCGATGCCGCAGCATCGACGGCGGGCGCCGGTGCCGCTTCGGCTACCGCGGGCGCCTCGGCGGCGGTTGCAGTGGTAGCTTCCTGCGCGGCCGCGGCATCCTGTGCAATTGCGGTTGCCACCACCCCGGTGGCCATCACACCGCATAGCGCGGCCAAGCACAGCATTTGTGCACGGGTTTTCCACCCGGAGAACAGTCGAGTCTTCATGTAGGGCTCCGAGTATTTAAAGCGCGTCCGCGCCGACTTCGCCGGTGCGGATGCGGATGACCTGATCGATGGTGGTGACGAAGATCTTGCCGTCGCCGATCTTGCCGGTGCCGGCGGCCT
>CBFGZY010000109.1:0-7820 GCA_965653375.1 uncultured Pseudoxanthomonas sp. | reverse complement strand
GCGTGACCACCGTCTGGCCACCGCGAGAGAATTCATTGGGTTGGCTGACATTGGCCGATTCGGTGATGCTGACGGTCAGCGAACCGTGGGTCACTGCGGCCGGCATGACCTGCACTTGCGAGCCGATGACGACCGTACCGGTGCGCGCATTGACGATGACTTTCGCAGCTGCGGTACCGGGCGTCAGTTCCAGGCTTTCCACACGTGCCATGAAACCGATGCGTGAGTTCTGATCGGCGGGCGCGCGCACCGCAACGGTCACCGCATCCACGGCGTAGGCGCTGCCGGCACCGAAATTCTGATCCAACGCCGTCACCATGCGCGAGACCGTGGTGAAGTCTGCCTGATGCAGGTTGAGGGTGATGGTGTCGCCGCCGCCGAAAGCATCGGGAACCGCGCGTTCGACAATGGCGCCGTTGGGAATACGGCCCACGCTGGGCGTATTGACCGAGATGCGCGAACCATCGCGGCCCTGTGCACCGAAGCCGCCCACCACCAGGTTGCCTTGCGCGATGGCGTACACCTCGCCATCGGCACCGCGCAGCGGTGCCATCAGCAGACTACCGCCGCGCAACGAACTGGCGTTGCCGATGGAGGACACCGTGATGTCGATGGGCTGGCCGGGCTTGGCGAAGGCGGGCAGGTCGGCATGGATGGCCACCGCCGCTACGTTCTTCAACTGCGGGTTGACGTTGGACGGAACATTGACGCCCAGTTCGCCGAGCATGTTCTTCAAGCTTTGCACGGTGAAGGGCGCCTGGCTGGTGCGATCGCCGGTGCCATCCAGACCCACCACCAGGCCGTAGCCCACCAATGGATTGCTGCGCACGCCGCCTACTTGCGCCAGATCCTTGATGCGTTCGGCGCGCGCGGACGGCGCCAGGCACAGCATCGCGATGAACAACCAGGCCAAGCCGCCCCAAAGCGTCGGCCCATCGAGTTGGCGGGGTTGCTTTCCCCGTTCCTGTTGTTCGGGGCCGGCTTTCGTCTTGAAGCTGTCCATCGCGATTCCCCTCAGTTCGGATAGATCGGCGAATTGAAGAACCGGCCCAGCCAACCCATCGAGTTGGACTGCGCGATAGCACCGCGTCCGCCATAGGCGATGCGCGCATCGGCCACTTTGCTCGAAGCGATACTGTTGTCGGTACCGATATCGGCCGGACGCACGATTCCCTGAATCTGCACCAGCTCGTCGCCTTGGTTCAGGCGCATGTTTTTCTGGCCTTGCACGACGAGATTGCCGTTGGGCAGGCGCTGGATCACGGTGACGGTCAGGCTGCCTTGCAGCCGATTGCTTTGCGCACTCTTGCCGTTGCCGTTGAATCCACGGTCGCCGTTGACCGATGCACTGAGCAGGTCGCGTCCGTTGTAGGTCAGCGGCGCGCCGGCGATATTGGGCGCGGCCATGGTGATTTCGCTGGTCTTGTCCACCGACGTGGTGGCGCTGGTCTGCGCCGTGGTGTTCTCGATCAGGTTGATGGTCAGCAGGTCGCCGACGTTGCGCGCACGGCGATCCGAATACAGGCTCAGTCCAGGGCCGGCGCGGTAGATGGCGCCCGCGGTGGCCTGTTCTTGCGGCGCGACGATCGGCTGGATCGGCGCCATCGGTGCGTACGGACGCACGTCGCCGAACGAACGCGAGCAGCCGCTGAGCGCCAGCGTGGAGACGGTGAGGATGATGATGAGCAAGATGGGATTTTTCACCGGTGCCTCAGACGTTGTTGTTCAAGTAGCCGAGCATGGAGTCGGTGGTTGAAATGGCCTTGGCATTCATTTCGTAGGCGCGCTGGGTTTCGATCATGCTGACCAGCTCTTCCACGACGTTGACGTTGGAGCCTTCCAACGCGCCTTGCACTACGTTGCCCAGGCCGTTGAGGCCGGGCGTACCGTTCTGCGCTGGGCCCGATGCAGTGGTTTCCACGTACAGGTTTTCGCCCTTGGCCTGCAGGCCCGAGGGATTGACGAAGTCGGTGAGCGTCAGAGCACCGATTTCCAGCGCCTGTGCCTCGCCGGCCATGGTCACGCTGATGGTGCCGTCGTTACCGATGGTCATCGACTGCGCACCTTCCGGAACCTGGATACCCGGTTGCACCGGATAACCGCTGTTGGTGACCAGCTCGCCCTGGGCGTTGATCTGGAATGAGCCGTCGCGCGTATACGCCGGCGTACCGTCGGGCAGCAGCACTTCGAAGAAGCCGCGGCCGTTGACCATCACGTCCAGCGAGCGGCCGGTCTGCTGCGGATTGCCTTGCTGGAAATCCTTCGACGTCGACACCACGCGCACGCCGGTGCCCAGTTGCAGGCCGGAGGGCAACTGCGTCTGCTGCGAAGTGGAGCCGCCGGGCTGGCGCACCTGCTGGTACAGCAGATCCTCGAAGCTCGCGCGGTCGCGCTTGAAGCCGGTGGTGTTGGTATTGGCAAGATTGTTGGAGACCACCGACATGCGCGTCTGCTGCGCATCCAGCCCGGTCTTGGCGACCCAGAGTGCTTGATTCATTAGTGGCTCCTCATTGGTGAGCGGTGTAGCGGTGAGCAGGAAAAGCGGGTCGAGCGAGCAGCTTGCTGTTCGTAGAGCGGGGCTTGCTCCGCTGAACGTGTCCGGAGCCGAGCAAGCTCGGTTCTACATCAGAACCAGAAGCAAGCCCCATGCCAGAAAGGCAGGCGGAATTCCGACGTGGTCGGAGCGCCGTCGACGGCGGCGGCGAATGTCCGCTCACCGCTGACCACCCGACCGCTCACTCTCTCAGCCGCCCAGCCTCAGCAACTGATTCGACGACTGCGCCATCTCATCGCCGCTGCGAATAACCTTGACCTGCATCTCGAATTGGCGCTGCAGTTGGATCATCTGCACGAGCGCTCCGGCGGCGTCGACGTTGCTGCCTTCCAGCACGCCCACGGTCAGGTTGTTGCCGTTGGCGGCTGCCGGCGGGGTCTGTGGGTCGGCGGGGCGCATCAGACCGTCGGCGCCGCGGGAAAGCTGCTGTGGCGTCGCATCGACGATCCGCATCCGTCCTACGACCGACATCGTCTGCGGGCCTTCGCCCTGCGGAACGATCGAAACGGTGCCGTCGGCGCCGATGTCGATCGACTGCGCCGGAGGCACCGCGATGGGGTTGCCGTTTTCGTCCAGCACCGGACGGCCGCTGGCGGTCACTAATTGACCATTCGGGGTCAGGCTCAGCTCGCCGTTGCGCGTATAAGCCTGGCTGCCGTCCGCGGCCTGCACCGCCAGCCACCGATTCTGCTGCAGCGAGATATCCAGGGAACGGCCCGTGGCCATCTGCGAACCGGTACGCGAATCGAATCCCGGATCGATCAGCACCGCATCCACGCGCGACGGAAAACCTTCGCCCTGGATGCGAAAGGCTTCGGTCCCGGCCAACGCCGCCTTGAAGCCCTTGGTATCCACATTGGCCAGGTTGTGCGACACCGTGCCCTGCGCCTGCAGCGAAGCGCGGGCACCGGTCATGGCGACGTAGAGTGCTTTGTCCATGGGGAGTTGTTCCGTGGGTCTGAGGGTCAGCGATTCGGGAGCCGGAAGCCGGAAGCCGGGAGCCGGAAATCAGGAATCAGGAATCAGGTTTTGCCTCCCCCTTTGAAAAAGGGGGATTGAGGGGGATTTGCTTTTCAACGCGAACAGCAAATCCCCCGGTCGCCTGCGGCGCCCACCCCCTTTTTCAAAGGGGGGTTAGTCATTCCCTGTTCCCGGCTACCTGCTAACGGCTTACTCGCTACCGGATAT
The DNA here is from genome assembly GCA_965653375.1 of uncultured Pseudoxanthomonas sp. Lineage (GTDB taxonomy): Bacteria > Pseudomonadota > Gammaproteobacteria > Xanthomonadales > Xanthomonadaceae > Pseudoxanthomonas_A. The sequence continues at coordinate 4,078 of CBFGZY010000109.1, read as the reverse complement.
TGATCACCGTCTGGGTGACCTGATCCTGCGTGGAAAGCATCTGCGAGTTGGCTTGGAAGTTGCGCTGCGCCACGATCATGTTGACCAGTTGTTCGGTCAGGTCGACGGTGGAAGATTCCAGCGCGCCCGAGGCGACTTGGCCGAAGTCCGATGTGCCTGGCGCACCGATGCGCGGTTCGCCTGAGGCGAAACTGTGCGTCCAGGTGTTGTTGCCCTGCGAGACCAGTCCTTGCGGATTGGTGAAGTTGGCCAGCGCCACTTGGCCTACCGCGCGATCGACGCCGTTGGAATAGCGTGCGTACACCACGCCCTCGGGCGACACGCTGAACTCATTGAGCTTGCCGCTGGCGTAGCCGTCCTGGCGCTGATCGTTCTTGGCGAACACTTCGCCGTATTGGTTGGTGCCGCTGATATCCAGCGTCATGTTGAGCACGCCGGCGCCGGTGGTGGGAGTGAACGGTGCCAGGGTGATGCGACCGTTGGCGGGCGCGACCAATGCGCCGTTGTTGTCGAACTGCACCGTAGTCGGAGCGCCCATCGTGGTGCCGTCCACGTATACGTTGACCTGCCACTCGTTGGGGTTCGCGGTCTTCACGTAGTACACCGACTGCGTGTGCGCCACGCCCAGCGAATCGTAGACCGTGACCGATGTGGTTTCGTTGTAGGTGCTGCTGTCGGCGGGATTGAACGGCGTGATCGTCGGCTGCGCCGCATTGCCCGGCAACGTCACGCCCAGGTTGACCTCGGTGGTGGGGCTGGGCGGACTGTCGGTGGTCAGCAACTGCAGATCGACCAGGCGGCCGGTATCGAAGCCGTTGCCGTCCACGCGCGGTTGAAACACCTGCAGGCGGTAGCCGTCCGGGGTGGTGACGAAGCCGTTGGAATCGCGTTGGAAATTGCCTGCGCGCGTATAGACATTGCTGCCGTTGTTGCTGACCGTGAAGAAGCCTTCCTGGTCGATCGCCAGATCCAGATAGCGGCCGGTCTGGTTGATATCGCCCTGCGAGAACTGCTGGGCCACATTGGTCAGCCGTACGCCGGCGCCGATGCCGTTGCGCAACAGGCCGTAGCCGGTGGTGGAGAACACTTCGGCGAACTCCGCGCGCGATTCCTTGAAGCCGGTGGTGCTGACGTTGGCGATGTTGTGCGAGGTGACGTTGAGGTCGGCGTTAGCCGCCTTCATGCCGGAGAGCGAACTGTTGAAAGCCATGAAGTACTCCTTGCGTAATGCGAGGTGAGGTGGCGTGGATAGCGAGGTGGAGCGGGGCGGTTGATCAGGAAGCCGATTTGCCTATGCGCAGCACGTAATCGAGCGGTGCGGTGCCGAGGCCCGGCAGATTGAGGTACAGACCGTCGGAACCGATCGTCACGCTTTCGACGGTGGAATCGACATAGGTGTTCAGTGCGGTGGCGGTGCCGCCGGTATCGGTGTGGGTGGCCTTGATGGAGTAGGTGCCGGCCGGCATGCGTTCGCCCTTGGCGTTCAGGCCGTCCCAAGCGAAGGCCGCTTCGCCCTTGGCTTGGGCATCGATCTCGATTTTCTTCACCACCACACCGGTGGCGTCGGTGATCTCGACCCTGATGGTGCCGGGACTGGGCGCCATCACCACGCCGGTGGTGGCACCGCTGGCGGCGAGCGCGAGTTTCTCCGAGGGGATCAACACAGCATGACCGACCAGCGATGCGCCTTTGAGCACTTGATCGCCTGTCAACGCGTCGCCGAAACCTTTCACCGCGGTGTTGAGATCGCTGATGCCTTGCACAGTGGAGAACTGCGCCAATTGGCCGATGAACTCGCTGTTGGACAACGGCTTCAACGGATCCTGATGCTTCAGCTGTTCGGTCATCAAGCGCATGAAGTCCGCCTGGCCGAGGTTTTCGGTTTTCTTGGTCGTTGTGGTGTTGGTCGTGGTGTTGGAAAACAAATCGCTGGGAATGGTGCTCATGCGGTGCCCCTGAAAGCGGTGTCGTAAAAGTGGTTACGGATTACCGCTTCAGCGGCCCATCGACAGCGTGGCCAGTGCCAGTTCCTTGGCGGTGTTCAACACCTCCACGCCGGCCTGGTAGCCGCGCGAAGCCGAAATCAGGTTGACCATCTGCGCCACCGGATCCACGTCCGGCGCGTAGACGTAGCCGTCGGCGTCGGCCATGGGGTGGCCGGGTTCGTAGCGTTTGATCGGCGGTGCGTCGCTTTGGGAGATTTCTTTGACCTGCACCGATGTCAGCGAGCCGTCCTGCGTCAGTTGACGTGCTTGGAAGACCGGTTCTATCGGCTTGTACACCGCCTCCGGGGAGGAGGCGATGGAGTCGGCGTTGGACAGATTGCTGGCGATGGTGTTCAACCGCACGGACTGCGCTTGCAGCGCGGAACCGGCGACATCGAAAATCGGAAGGTTGCTCATGGCGTCGCCTCTTATTGACCTGTGATGGCGGTCAGCATGGTCCGCACCTTGGATTCGATGAAACTCAATGACGCGCGGTATTCCAGCGCGGCGCGGCCGTAGGCGGCGCGTTCGGTATCGGCATCGACGGTGTTGCCGTCCAGGCTGGGCTGCACGCCGGCGCGTTCGAATATCGCGGTGAGCGATTGCAGCCCGGAGAGATGTTGTTCGTTGGTGATGTCCAGCGGCTCGGCGGCTCTGGCCTGCTCCGCCGCGACTTTCTCCAGCGCGGCCTGGAAGTCGATGTCCTTGGCCTTGTAGTTCGGTGTGTCGGCGTTGCTCAGGTTGCTGGCGATCAGCTGCATGCGCTGCTCACGCAGCGGCAGGGCGGCCGCGTGGACACCAAGGTAGGAAGAAATCGGGTTGGACATGGCACGCTCCGGCAAACCGTTGCCAGAGGCGAGGCAAGAGCTGTGCCAGTGCGAGAGGCGCCGCTATAGGGTGGGGCCCCGGCCCACCATCGCCATCTCAAAGCTTGCGCGGAAAACCGTCGAAAACGCGATGGTCCTTATTGCAGCTCGGGTTGTTCGCCATCCGGACGCGCTGCGGCGCGTTCATCATCGTGCACACTGCGCGGCTACCGGGGCGCGGTGGGCCCGGGCCTACCCTACGCCGCTGCCGCGACCACCTGGTTGAGCCGGTGCAATACGTGTTCAGCCAGTTCGTGCGGGCTGTACTTGGCCACGAAGGCGTTGGCGCCGACGCGTTCCACCATGGCGTTGTTGAAAACGCCCGACAACGAGGTATGCAGCAGTACGTACAGGTTGGCCAAGCCGGGATGGCGACGGATTTCCGTCGTCAGGGTATAGCCATCCATCGCCGGCATTTCGATATCCGAGATCACCATCGCGTAGCGTTCGGCCGGATTCTCGCCGCCGGCGTGTATCTGCAAGAGATGGTCCAGCGCCTGCCGGCCGTCGGAAAGCAGGGTGGCGGTAACGCCCAATTGCTCCAGCACGCTGCGGATCTGCGAGCGCGCCACGCGCGAGTCGTCGACCACCAACACCTGTAGCGGCGGTGCGTCGGCAGGTAGCGCCATTTCCGGCGCCAAGGGGGCATCCATGCGTGCCTGGGAGATATCCGCCAGCACGCTCTCGACGTCGATCACCTGGATCAATTCGCCCTGAAAACGCGTCACCGCGGTGAGATAGCTGCTGTCGGCACCGAGCTCCGGTGGCGGATGGATGTCCTCCACGGCGATGTTGACGATGCGCTCCACGCCGCTGACCAGGAAGCCCTGCACGGAGCGGTTGAACTCGGTCACCACCAAGTAGTTGGGTGCGTTTTCCGGATTGGGGTCGCGTTCGGGATGGCGAATGCTCAGGCCCAGATCCAGCACGGGAATAGAGCGCCCGCGCACGTCGGCCACACCGGCGAATTCGGTGGGTAGGCCGGGCAGTTGAAACAGGGGCGGGCGGCGCAGGACTTCCTGCACCTTGAAGACGTTGACGCCAAAAAGCTGACGCCCGCCCAGGCGGAACAGGAGCAGGGCGAGCCGGTTGTGGCCGGCCAGGCGGGTTCGCTGGTCGATGCGGTTGAGCAAGTCTTCGGTCATGGACAGCATATCGGCCGGGGAATCTGGCACTTGAGGGAGTGCAGCCAGCCGGAAGACTTGCCTTGCCTTGCCTTGCCTTGCC
>CBFGZY010000108.1:0-8267 GCA_965653375.1 uncultured Pseudoxanthomonas sp. | reverse complement strand
GGGTTGTACCCACCGGCGCCACCGCGCCTTAAAGGGGACCCCAAAAGTCAAAAGCGATAAGCAAAGGCAAAGGCAAAGGCGTTTAGCTTTGCGCTGCGCCTGTGGTGTTGCTGTTGTTCTTGCTTTGGCTTTGCTCTTGGCTCTTCGGGCCCCCGTTTAGGCGCGGCAAGCGGGGCGGGGCAAACCCCGCAGGGGCGGCGCACACGATGTGCGCCGTTTTCGGACGGCACATGGATGTGCCTTCCGAAAATTCCCGGCCCGATTGCGGACCCCGAAGGGGCGCGCCGCCCGGGGCGTGCTTTCTTTTGGTTACTTTTCTTTGCACGAGCAAAGAAAAGTGACGCCCGCGGCAGGCGCGGAAATCACCAGATCAGATAAACCAACCGCGCCAGCGCCAAGAGTTAAAGAGTGAAAGAACGGCGAAGTAGCCCGTAGGATTGGACACCAAGTCGCGCACGGCGCACGCTACGCGGGAAACATCGCGTGCCTTCTGCAAACAGTCATGAGTCGGTGGGCTGAATCGCCACCACCAGCACGTCGAAGTTCTTACACGCACCGTCCTTGCAGATGCCGTTGATCCACGCCTCGCCGCTACCGAACATCACGCCCTTGTAGTTGACCATCAGCTCCGAATACTTCTGCTGCGTTATCGCGCTGGCGATCGCGGGCGTGACGATCTTGTCGTATTGCTGCACGAATGCCTGGCGGTCGGCGATCTTGACCTTCTTGCCATCGACGGTTGCAGTGAACGGATAACTGACCAACGACGCCACCGTGGCCGCGTCCTTGTCCGCGACGGCTTTTTGGAACTGTTGAATCACCGCCTGGTAGCGCTGGTGGTCGCCCAGCACATCGTCGATGCGTTGATTGACGGCGGCCGGATCGTCGGTTGCCACCTGCTCGGGAGCAGGAGCGGGGACGGAAGCGGGAACAGGCGCGGCAGGCGCAGGATCTGAAGTGGCGGGTGGTGCCGCCGGCGCGACAGCTGCGGGGGCTTGCTCCGTTGCGGCTTCGGCCGCAGGTGCCGTTGGCTCGGGCGTTGGCTCGGGCGTAGGTTCGCGGCACGCGGTCAACAGCAACAACATCGCCGTTCCGATCAACTTTTTCATTTGCGCGTCCTTGATTAAAGCGTGAGGAGACGCGGAAGCAAAAATCCCTGGGGAGTTTGCTTCCGCGTTGCGCGCCGATGGTAAAGGCGTTGCGATGCTGCCGCCAGCAGCCAGTCACAACTTAGGACAGGACCTGTTCCAATACCTTTCTGCCAGCCTCCGCCTCCGCGGCTTCCGGTGTTGTTTCCGCCTCGATCTTGCGTTGTGCTTCCTGCGCCAGCATGGCCGGGCAGCGCGACATCATGAAATTGACGTCGAAGCTCAACCGTTGCACCAGGAAATCGACGAAAGCGCGCACCTTAGGCGACAGCATGCGTCCACCAGGAAACACCGCGTTGAACTCCAGGTCCGGCCCGACCCAGCCGCCCAGCACGCGCCGCACCACACCGGTCTCGATGAAAGGCTTGATGGTCACGTCGCTGGCCAGCATCAGGCCTTCGCCGCACAGCAGTCCGCCGATCAACACCGACGCATCGTTGGCCACCATGATGGGATGCACCGGATATTCGCCGTGCTCCTTGCTGTTGCACAGCGACCAGTTGGCGCGGCCGTTATGGCGCGCGTTGCTGATCACCAGCGTGCGGTGATGCTGCAAATCGTTGGGATGCAGCGGCTCGCCATGACGCTCGATATATTCGGGGCTGGCGTAAATCTGTGTGCGGAAGGTGGCCAGCTTGCGCGCCACCAAAGTGGAGTCCGGTAGCGAACCCAGGTGCAAGGCAAGATCGACGCCGTCGGCGATCAGATCCACTTTGTCGCTGGTCAGCACCATCTCGAGCCGCACTTCCGGATGTAGCTGGTTGAATTCGCCGAGCAACGGCGCCACCCAGGAGATGCCCGCCGAATACGGCACGGTGAAACGCAGCCAGCCGCGCGGACCGCCTTGCAATTGGCCGACAGCACTTTCTGCTTCTTCCAGTTCGCGTGCGATGCGCTGGCAGTGCTCGTGATAGACGGCGCCGGCTTCGGTCAGCCCGAGCCGGCGCGTGGTCCGGTGCAATAGCTGCGCGCCCAGGCGCGTTTCCAGTTCCTGCACTTTTCTGCTGACGGTGGTTTTGGGTAGGCCGAGCGCATTGGCGGCGGCAATGAAACTGCCCTGCTCGACCACCTTGACGAAGATCAGGGTGTCGTTGAGATCGTGACTCATAGGGGAGGCTCCGATTGGCGACCCCGGATTGGACCGCCGACGGGATGATTATTCCCCTAAATCAGGACTAATCAAGTCCCGATTTTGGGCATAACGTAACGGCTCTTTCTCACAGTCCCGTTTATTCCATGTTCTCCGCCCGCTTGCCCTCCCCGCCAGTCGTGCCGTCCTCAGCTGCCAAAGAGTTCCGGAAATCGGGCTCGTTGTCGGCGAATTGGGCGCCGCAGGTAGGTTCCAGCGAATCTGCGCGATTGCACCTTCGCGGCGCTGACCGCCGTGCACGAGCAGAAGCGGGGGCAGGCAACGCGGTTGAATACGTGAGAACTATCCCATTCGCGGGAGTAAATGTCCCATGAGCGGGATATTGGAAATCGCCCCGACCGGCATCCTCTCGGATTCTCCGCGCCTGTCGCCAGCCGCGAAGAATCGTTCAATCGCCGTGCCCGCTGCTCGTACGCGCTCGGATAGCGATGCGCACCCAAGAAGCTTCGGGCAATCGATGTTTACAGGGGCCACCAACCTTTTTCATCGCTTGGCGAAGGCGCTGCGCACTGGTGCGCCCGTCCGCAGCGGGCATCCCGCCAAGCAGGATCGTGCAATAGCCGAACAGGATTCGGATATCGCCGCTACCGCCTTCATCGCCAGAATCTCCGCTGTGCCAGGTGCAGCGCGCGCCGCCGCCCGCGAGGAAGCCACCACGTCCCTCATCGCCACTCAGACCGTTATCGCTGCCGAGCCCCGCGGCGACATGGGTGCGCGCGCGGCGTGGTGGCAACCCCTCCCCCAGTTGCTCTCGCGGCTGCGGCGCGCGCTGCATTCGCCGTCGGAATCCCCCGCCGATGGTGTTGTCGAAGCGGTAGGCGTACGACCGATGCAATGGTCGTTCGCTCCGCAGGCGCGGGAGTTCGCGGTATCGCGCCGCCGGCAGTCCGGTGGCCGGGTTCGCGCCTCACGGGTATCGCGGCCATGACCGGCATCCGCAATCCGGAAGCATTGGTGCTTGGCGCCGGCGGTACGGTCGGCTTTGGTGTTGTGGGCGCTTTGCTGGAAGTCGGCAGTCCGGTGCTGGCGGTTGGCCGCGAAGGCGCCCGCATGAGCGCACTGGCCCAGCACTTCGCCGACGAGCCCGGCCTGACGCTGCTGCCTTCCGGCTGTATCCGCGACGATCAGGATGCCGCGCGCTTGGCCAAGACCGTGCGCAAGCGCAAACGTCCGTTGCGCGCGGTATTCGCCAGCTTGGCCAGTCCTTGGGAAAGCGGGCGGTTGCTGGACCAGCCTGCGGATTTTCTGCGCCGCAAGCTGGATCTTGATCTCATTCCGCATCTGGCGGCGGCCCGGCATCTGTTGCCGCTGCTCGCCGAGTCGAATGAGACCGCGCATTACGTGCTGATCGGTGGCCCGCATGCCGAGCGCGGCTGGGCCGGCTACGGTCATGCGTCCATCACCGCCGCTGCCATGCGCATGCTGGCGCAGGTACTGCATGAGGAAGCCAGTGCCATGGGCGTGCGCGTGCAGATGCTGTCGGTGGATCAACCGATCTCCACACCCGCCAACGAATGCAACGCCTGCGCCGAATGGCCCAGCGCGTTGGCGGTGGGCCGCTGCGCGGTATCGCTGCTGAGCCGCACCGGCGTCGCCGCTGCGCCCATCGTGACCTACACGTCCGAACGCGCACGGCCGCCGGAGAAAACCATGTTCTCGGATTTCCCTACATCGCCATGGACCGCCGCCGATCAACGGCGCGGCCGGTGATGGTTTCTTTTTTATTGAAGTTGTCACGCCATGAACACTCAGCACGTCTACTTTCGATGACTGTGTATCGCTCGCTTGACCTAAACCTAACTTCAGGTCCTAGCCTCTCCGCAAAAAAAGATTTCCCTCTCACCACCCAAGAGATTTCCCCCATGAACATGTCCACTTCTTTTGCACCCCGTTCGCGACGCATTCTCGCTCTTGGCGCTTTCAGTGCGCTGGCGATCGCCGTGCTGGTCGGCTGCAGCAGCCAGGCCAGCGACAATGCGGGAGCGCCACCGCCGCCTGCCGTCAGCGCCGCACCGGTGCTGATAAAGGAGGTCAGTCACTGGGACGAATACAACGGCCGCGTCGAAGCGGTCGAAACCGTCTCGCTGCGCCCGCGCGTCTCCGGCTACATCGACCGCGTCAACTACGTCGAAGGCCAGGAAGTGAAGAAAGGCGATGTGCTGTTCACTATCGACGACAGCAGCTACCGCACCGAACTGGCGCGTGCGCAAGCCGAGCTGGCACGCGCACGTACGCAGGCCGAACTGGGCCGTAGCGAGGCGGCGCGCGCCAAGAAATTGTCCGAACTGCAGGCCATTTCCACGGAAGAGTACGAACAACGCCGCGCCGCGGCCGACCAGGCGGGTGCCAATGTGGCCGCTGCGCAGGCCGCGGTGGATGCCGCTCGCTTGAATCTGGAGTGGACCAAGGTGCGTGCGCCGATCGGCGGCCGCGCCGGCCGCGCGCTGGTCACCGCCGGCAACCTGGTCAGCGCCGGCGATAGCGCCAGCGTACTGACCACGCTGGTATCGCTGGACAAGGTGCACGTGCACTTCGACGCCGACGAACGCAGCTTCCTGCGCTATGCCGACATGGCCCGCAACGGCGAACGTCCGAGCGAGCGCGACGGCAAGGTGCCGGTGCAGGTCGGGCTGGTCAGCGAAGACGGTTTCCCGCACGAAGGCGTGGTCGACTTCCTCGACAATCAAGTAGACCGCGGCACCGGCACCATCCGCGCCCGTGCGCTGCTGGACAACGCCGACCGCCGCTTCACGCCGGGCTTGTTCGCGCGTGTGCGTCTGCTGGGCAGCGGCCAGTTCAAGGCCATGCTGGTTGACGACAAGGCGGTGCTGACCGATCAGGACCGCAAGTACGTCTATGTGGTGGATGAGAAGGGAACGGCGCAGCGTCGCGACGTGCAACTAGGTCGCTCCGCAGATGGCCTTCGCATCGTGCAGAAGGGATTGAAGCCGGGTGATCGCGTGATCGTCGATGGCGTGCAGAAGGTGTTCTTCCCCGGCATGCCGGTGGACGCCAAGGCAGTGAAGATGGGCGCGCCCAACACTCCCGCGGTTGCAATGAAGTAATCAAGCCGCTCCCCTGCCTATTGATTCGGCACAAGTTGATTTGAGATCGACCGAATCGATTCCCCCCACCCTTTCCCTCCCCGCGGTACGGGCGAGGGAAAAGGGAAGGCACTCAAATTGAGAGTGCCGAATCTATAGGCAAGGGAGATTGGGAATAGGCGGCGTACGACCGTCCGTCCCTGTGCTTATGCAGTTTCCACAGCCCTCCTCTGCTTTGCAGCGGGAGGAGTAGGCAGTTCTTCTTTTACTCAGGAAATCCACCCATGGACTTCTCAAAATTCTTTATCGACAGGCCGATCTTCGCCGCCGTGCTGTCGATCGTGATCTTCGCCGCCGGCTTGATCTCGATCCCACTGCTGCCGATTGGCGAATACCCGGAAGTGGTGCCGCCTTCGGTAATGGTGCGCACGGTGTATCCGGGCGCCAACCCCAAGGTCATCGCCGAAACCGTCGCCACGCCGCTGGAGGAATCCATCCGCGGCGTCGAAGGTCTGATGTACATGAAGTCGGTCGCCAGCTCCGATGGCGTGCTGCAGACCATCGTGACCTTCAATGCCGACGTCGATGCCGACGAGGCCACGGTGCGCGTGCAGAACCGCGTTAGCCAGGCGCTCGCGCGCCTGCCGGAGGACGTACGCCGGCAAGGCGTGACAACGCAGAAGCAGTCGCCGGTGTTCCTGATGGTGGTGCATCTGACCTCGCCGGATGGCAGGTACGACACCCTGTACCTGCGCAACTACCTGCGTTTGCATGTGAAAGACCAGTTGGCCGGTATTCCCGGCGTTGGCGACGCGCAGGCATTCGGCGGCGGCGACTACGCCATGCGCCTGTGGCTGGATCCTGACAAGGTGGCCGCCCGCGGCCTGACCGCCAGCGATGTGTTGAACGCCGTGCGCGAGCAGAACATCCAGGTCTCCGCAGGCCAGCTGGGTGCAGAGCCGATGCCCAACGGCAGCGACTTCCTGACCCTGATCAATGCCAAGGGCCGCCTGGGCAGCACCGAGGAATTCAGCAACGTAGTGATAAAGACCGGTGCCGACGGCGAAGTCGTGCGCCTGTCCGACGTGGCCCGGATCGAACTGGCTGCGGGCGACTACAGCATGCGCGCACGCTTGGATGGCGAGAACGCCGCCGCCATCGGCATATTCCAGGCACCGGGTGCCAATGCGCTGGAAATCCGCGACGAAGTAATCCGCCGCATGGACGAGGCGGCCAAGCGCTTCCCGCCCGGCATGGAATACAAGTCGATCTACGACACCACCATCTTCGTGCGCGACTCGATCAAATCCGTCGTGACCACGTTGCTGGAAGCTACGTTGCTGGTGGTGCTGGTGGTGATCCTGTTCCTGCAGACCTGGCGCGCTTCCATCATTCCGCTGATCGCGGTGCCCGTGTCGGTCATCGGCACCTTCGCCGCGCTGTATCTGCTTGGCTTTTCGATCAATACGCTGACGCTGTTCGGCCTGGTGCTGGCGATCGGCATCGTGGTCGACGACGCCATCGTGGTGGTGGAAAACGTGGAGCGTCATATCGAGGAAGGCGCCACGCCGCTGGAGGCCGCACACCTGGCGATGAGGGAAGTCTCCGGTCCGATCATCGCGATCGCGCTCGTGCTGTGTGCGGTATTCGTACCGATGGCGTTCCTGTCCGGCGTCACCGGCCAGTTCTACAAGCAGTTCGCGGTCACCATCGCGATCTCGACGGTGATCTCGGCGATCAACTCGCTGACGCTGTCGCCCGCACTGGCGGCGCGCCTGCTGAAGCCGCACGGTGCGCCCAAGGATGCACCCACCCGCCTGATCGACCGCCTGTTCGGCTGGGTATTCCGTCCGTTCAACCGCTTCTTCAACACCAGCGCCGAGCGTTACCAGCACGGCGTATCGAAGGCGCTGGGCCGTCGCGGTGCGGTGTTCGCCATCTATGCCGGCCTGCTGCTGGTCACCGGTTTGATGTTCCAAGTCGTGCCGAGGGGCTTCATCCCGGTGCAGGACAAGTCCTACATCATCGCCGGCGTGAAGATGCCGGAGGGATCGTCGATCGAACGCACCGACGCGGCGCTGAAGAAAATCGGCGAGATCGCGATGGGCATCGAAGGTACGCAGAACGACGTCGCGTTCCCGGGTTTCAATCCGCTTCAGTTCATCAACACGCCCAACTACGGCGTCACCTTCATCAACCTCAAGCCGTTCAGTGAGCGCAATCGCACGGCCAAGGAGATCACCGATGAGTTGAACATGAAGATCGCCAACGTCCAGGAAGGCTTCGCGTTCGCGCTGATGCCGCCGCCCATCGATGGCCTGGGTACCGGTTCGGGCTTCTCGCTGTTCATCGAAGACCGCGGCAACCTGGGTTACGGCGCGCTGCAAAGCGCGGTGCAGGCCATGCAGGGTGCGGGCACACAGGTGCCCGGCCTGGGCTTCCTCAATAGCAGCTATCAGGCCAACGTGCCGCAGCTGGATGCGGAAGTCGACCGCGTGAAAGCCAAGGCACAGGGCGTTCCGCTGACCGAGTTGTTCGACACGCTGCAGACCTATCTGGGTTCGGCCTACGTCAATGACTTCAACATGTTCGGCCGTACCTGGCAGGTGATCGCGCAGGCCGACGGTCCGTTCCGCGACAGCGTCGAGGACATCGCCAATCTGCGTACCCGCAACGTCAACGGCGAGATGGTGCCGATCGGCAGCATGGTGAAGGTGACCGAAACCTTCGGTCCCGACCCGGTGATCCGCTACAACGGCTACACCGCCGCCGATATCCTCGGCGAGTCCGACCCGCGCATCCTGTCGTCCACCGAAGCCATGGAAAAACTCGAGGAAATGGCCGGGCAGGTCCTGCCCAACGGCATGGAAATCGAGTGGACCGACCTGAGCTACCAGCAGGCCACGCAGGGCAACGCGGCATTCA
>CBFGZY010000107.1:0-8324 GCA_965653375.1 uncultured Pseudoxanthomonas sp. | reverse complement strand
GGAAGGCACATCCATGTGCCTGCCGAAAACGCCGCGCGTCCTGCGCGGCGCCCCAGGGGGTTGTATCCACCGGCGCCACCGCGCCTTAAAGGGGACCCAAAGTCAAAGGCAACAGCGCAAGCAAAAAGTAAGAAGCAAGAAGCGAAGCTCCCAGCTTCTCGCTGTTGCTTTTGTTTCGGTTGTCGCTGTTCGCTTTCGCTCTTGGCTCTTCGGGCCCCCGTTTAGGCGTGGCAAGCGGGACGGGTTAAACCCCGCAGGGGCGCGCCGCCCGGGGCGTGTTTCTTTTGGTTACTTTTCTTTGCACGAGCAAAGAACAAGTGACGCCCGCGGCAGCGCGTAGAACATCAATCCCAATGAACTGCCCGCGCCAGCGCTAAGACCTAAGACCTAAGACCTAAGACCTAAGACCTAAGACCTAAGACCTAAGACCTAAGACCCAAGACCCAAGACCCAAGAGCTAGGCATGACCTGCAAAGCAATGCTCTAGCCAATCAGCGTTCGGCTGGCCTACCGGTCCTTAAAGAAAACACGTTTCACTACATCGCGCGCCGCATCCAGCGAGAAATGCTGGCGGACATTTTCCAAGCCATTGGCCGCCAGCCGATTCCACAAAGCTTCGTCCCGATACAGGCGAACCACGGCATCGGCGAAGGCGGGTGCGTCGTCAGCGACCAGTACGTCCATTTCGTCGCGCAGATGCATGCCTTCGACCGCGCAGGATGTCGCCACCACCGGCTGGCCATGCGCCATGCTCAGGTTGACCTTTCCTTTCACGCCGGCGCCAAAACGCAGGGGCGCGATGGCGATGCGCACCTCATCCATGTACGGCGACAGGTCGGGAACATGGCCATGGATCACGATGCCTGCCTGCTTCCCAAGTGCAATGATCGTTTCCGGCGGATCGCTGCCGATGCAGTGGAAGCGCACTTCAGGCAACTGTTGCCGGATAAGTGGGAAGACCTGCTCGCCGAACCATCGCATCGCATCGGTGTTTGGCGGATGGTGAAATCCGCCGACAAAGACCAGATCCTTGCGCTGAGCATAGCTTCCGCCACTGCCGGCGACTTCATGCAGGTTGGACAGGATTTCCACGGGCGCGCCGGGCGCGTCGTTGGCCAATAGCTGCTTTTCCAGCGGACTGACCACCAGCGTGGTATCGCTGGCATGAATCAGCTGCAGTTCTTTTTCGCGGGTTTTTTCGGCGGATTTCTTCAATCCGGCGTGCCGGGCAAGATCGGCTCCGCGAGACTCGCGCAGGTAATGAAGATCGACCGTATCGAAGACCACCCGCGCATTCGGTGAATGACGCCGGACCAACGGCAGAAATTCGCTGGCGATGTGGTGGCGCGACAGCATCACGGTCTGGAATCGAGATCCATGTTCGCGCATCCAAGCGGTCGCGCGACCTATATGGGGCTTGAACCATACCTCCACGCCCATCGCCTGCAGCGCGGCCGGGTAATCGCCGTTGCGATATCCGTGGGCAGCCAGGAACACCACGTGTGCGCCCTGTTCGATCAACAACCGCACCAGATTCACCAGCCGGAGCGACCCTGAATCCCGGTCCGGCTGCGGGACCGCCGCATCTACGATCAGAATCTGCTGCTGCTTCGCATGCAGATTGGCTGGCGAAGGCAACGTTTCGGGTGGCAGCTGATGCGCCAGCGCCTGTTGCCATTTCTGCGCAAAGATCGAGCGATTCCGGACTTGGTAGGCCTTGACGCCGCTGCCGACATCGGTGCCGGAAGTGATGCCTTCCAAATGCACGACCCGGGCGCGGGGTTGATACAGGACACGCTTGCCGAGCGCGCGTACGGCGAACGCCAGATCGGTGTCTTCGTAGTACGCCGGCGCATACCGCTGATCGAAACCGCCGATGCCGCGGAACAGCGCGGTGGGAACGGCGATGGCGGCGCCGGAACAATAATCCGCGTCGCGCAGGCTGGCGTAGCGTGGGTCGTCAGGCGATTCGAAGCGCCCGTAGTTCCATGCCGAACCATCGGCGAACACCACGCCGCCGGCTTCCTGCAAGCGCCCGTCCGGATAGAGCAACTGCGCGCCCACCAGGCCGGTTTCCGGATGGCTATGGAAGGTTCCCAGCAACGCATCCAGCCAGCCCGGCTGCGGCAGCGTGTCGTTGTTGAGGAACACCAGGAAGTCGCCGCGAGCCAGTGATGCGCCATCGTTGCAGGCGGCGATGAAGCCGCCATTCTCCGCGCGCCGGTGATATCTCAGGCCCTCGATCCGAGGCAGCCACTGCGCCGTTTCGTCCGATGAGCCGTCGTCCACGACGATCACCTCGCAGCTGGCGGCAGGTGCATGCTCGGCCAATGCACGCAGGCAATTCAGGGTGTGATCGGCCTGGTTGTAGACGGGAATGACGATGCTGGCGGTGGGTGTTTCGCTGAACGGCACCGCGAAAGGCGCAAATGGCGCTTGTGCCGGGAAATACAGCCGTTCCACGGCGGGCGCTGGCGCGCGCCGGAACTGCCGCCGGACACGGTCCCAGGTGGCCCGCCAGCCACGCATGCGCAGACTGGTCAAGCCGCGACGAATCAGGCCCCGCACGCGATCGAACTGAAAGCGCACATCGGCCAGGGACATCGACATTCCGTTGCAACTCCAGCTGAGCAAAAGGTGTTCAGGCCGGGCCGCATCGGAGCGGCTGCGTTAGACTCGCCTGAATTCCTATTGTCGCATCCCCTGTGGCCCACAACGACTACGACGAAGACGACTACGACGACGAACAGGCCGACGCGCCTTCCTGGCGCCAGCGGCTATTGACCTGGGGCCTGGCGGCGGTCGGCCTGGGTCTGGGATTCCTGATTCCCTATACGTTGTACCTGAATCACCAGGTGACCCAACGGTTCGGTGAGCTGCGTTGGCAAATCCCGACCCGCGTCTATGCGCGTCCGCTGCAGTTGGCGCCGCGCATGGCGATGGATGCTAGGACGTTGAAGACCGAGCTGGATGCCGCGTCGTACTTCGACGACGGCACCGGCAGCAAGCCCGGCACTTACGCGCGCGACGGCAATCGCTTCACCGTCTCCAGCCGCGGCTTCATCGACGTCGACGGCAAGGTGGCTCCGCGCCAGGTGCAGGTGACGTTGTCGGGCGGGCAGGTCGCCAGCGTGCGCGACCTGAAAAGTAAGCAGAATCTCAAGGCGGCGCGGCTGGATCCGGCACGCATTGCGACTCTGTATGGGCAGAAGCAGGAAGAGCGCCGGCTGGTCCGTTTGGATGAAGTGCCGGAGTTGCTGGTCACCGGCCTGCAGGCGGTGGAGGACCGGGACTTCAGCCGGCACCACGGCATCGACTTCAGCGGCATCGCGCGCGCCATTTGGGTAACGGTACGATCCGGCGGCGAAACCCGCCAGGGCGCCAGCACGCTCACTCAGCAGCTCGCACGCAGTGGATTGTTGGGAATCGGCAAGGAAGTCACGCCCAGCCGCAAGTTCAACGAGATCCTTTACGCGGTGATCCTGGAGGCGCGCTACGACAAGCGCACCATCCTGGAAGCCTATTTGAACCAGGTCTATCTGGGGCAGCGCGGCAGCCAGGCGATCCACGGCGTTTCGGCTGGCGCGGAATTCTGGTTCGGCCGTGATTTGAATTCGTTGTCGACCGAGCAGATCGCGCTGCTGATCGGCATCGTCAAAGGGCCGTCGCATTACGACCCGCGCCGCAATCCCGAGCGTGCCAAGGACCGCCGCGATTACGCTTTGTCCAAACTGCACGAAACCGGGCTAATCGACGATGCCGAATACAAGCGCGCATTGGCTGCGCCGCTGGGCATTACCAAGACCCCGGGCATGGCCGCTGCCAATCGGTTCCCCGCCTATGTCGACCTGGTGCGCCGCCAACTGGCGCGCGATTACCCGGAGAGCGCGCTGCAGGGCGCCGGCCTGACGGTGCTTACCGGCATGTCGCCCTCCGCACAGGCCTACGCGGAAGGGGCGGTAACGCGCACCATCAAGTCGTTGGGAAACAACCGCCGTGCGCCATTGCAGGCCGGCCTGGTGCTGACCGATGTGCACGATGGCGATGTACTGGCGGTGGTCGGTGGCCGCGATGTCTCGCTGCCGGGCTTCAATCGTGCGGTCGAGGCACAGCGGCCGGTGGGTTCGCTGCTGAAGCCTTTCGTCTACTTGCTGGCGTTGGCGCAGCCGGATACTTATTCGCTGGCGAGCTGGGTGGACGACTCGCCGGTAACCGTGCAACTGGGCAAGAACCGCCGTTGGACGCCCACCAATTCCGACAGGCGCAGCCACGGCACGGTGCGGCTGATCGACGCGTTGGCTCACTCCTACAACCAGGCTACGGTACGCATCGGCATGAAGGTCGACCCGGAGCGCTTGGCCGATCTGATCCGGGTACTGGCCGGGATCAAGGCCGATCCGAATCCGGCGTTGATCCTGGGAGCGACCGACCAGAGCCCTTACGCGATGGCCCAGCTCTATCAGTTCCTGGCTTCCGGCGGCGAGATCCAGCCGCTGCATGCCGTGCGTGGTGTGCTGGCTCCCAATGGCAAGCTGCTGAAGCGTTACGACAAGACGCCCGCGCCGGCACAGGAAGGCGATTCCATCGCCGCCAACCTGATCGGCGTCGCCCTGCAGCAGGTGGTCAGCAACGGCACCGGCCGGCAACTGCTCAACGACGGATTGGGGCGGCTGCAGTCGGCCGGCAAGACCGGCACCAGCAACGACGGCCGCGACAGTTGGTATGCCGGCTATACCGGTGATCACCTGGCCGTGGTGTGGATGGGCAACGACCAGAACGAACAGACCGGCCTCTACGGTGCCACCGGTGCGATGCGCGTGTGGTCGGGCATCTTCACTCGTTTGCCCAGCGCGCCGTTGCGGGTTTCCAGCAAGGGCCTGGACTGGCAGTGGGTGATCGACTCCAACACCACTGATCCCGAATGCGTCGGCGCACGGCGCATGCCTTTCGTATCCGGCTATGTGCCTGCCTATGCGCCCTGCGTAAGCCAAATGCCGGTGCCCGAAGAAGAGCAAGAAGGCGGCTGGCGTAGTTGGTTCGGCTTGGACAAGGAAGAAGAGGCGACTCCTCCGTCAGCCGAACCTTCGTCACAACCACAACCACAACCACAACAACCGTAAGTTCATGCCGTACAAAAAAATCAACGACTTCCGCTTATTCGGCGCTGCAATGGTGATGATGCTGGTGACCGCCTGCGCAGCCGTGCAGGAGCCCGCTCCACCCGCATTCGTCGAATCCACGACGCCAGAGCAGCGCGTGGCTGCGATTCGTGCGGCGGCAGGCGCCGACGACAAGGAGCTGGCGGTGCAGCCGCTGCGCGACCCGCAGGTCGAGGATTTGCGCGAGGTCGCCACCAAAGCCGTCTCTTCACGCGATTACGCAGCTGCGGCCGAGGCATTGAACCAAGCCTTGCTCATCGTGCCGGAGGACCCGGCGGTGTTGCAGGAAAGGGCCGAAATCGCACTGCTGCAGCGCGACTTCGATCGTGCGGAAACTCTGGCACAACGTGCTTTCGATGTCGGTTCGAAAGTCGGGCCGCTATGCCGTCAGCATTGGGAAACGATTCGCCAGGTGCGTGAACACCGTGTCGAGGTCGCCTCGGCGCCGAAGCGTCAAAACGCGGAAGAAGCGGCTCGCCAAGCCACCTCGGTCGCCGCCCTCAAAACAGCCGTCGCCCAAGCGGCGGAGCAACGTGATGCGTGCACGGTGCCCGGCATCAATAGGATGTAGGGCGTTGTCAACGCTACTGGGATGACCCGCGTGCTTCCCCGTTTCGCCAGGGGCTTATGCGCGGTCCAGCAACAGGTTGATTGCCATGCTTTTGCATGGCAACGTCGGGTGAAGCGGGAAAGCCAGCTTGCGGACCGCAATCCAGTGCGCACGTGGCAGCGTCATCATTCGGGCGGGTATCGACATACACTTCCTCATTCTTCCTTGCTCCGTACGCACTGGATTGCGGCGTGACTCCCCCCAATAGCGTTAACAAGCCCTAAGACATGCCGCAGCTCGCCCAAGCCAGTCGTGAAGCTCTCAGTGAGGGTGGCGCGCTGGCCACCCAACTCGATGCTTTCGTACCGCGCGCTGCCCAGCAGCGGTTGACGGGCGCGATTGCCGATGCGTTCGAGCAGCGCGATGTACTGCTGGCCGAAGCCGGCACTGGCACCGGCAAGACTTTCGCGTACCTGGTGCCGGCGCTGTTGTCGGGACTGAAGACGATCGTTTCCACCGGCACACGCGCATTGCAGGACCAGCTGTATCACCGCGATCTTCCGCGCGTTCGCGATGCGCTGGGCGTGGGCCTGAAATCGGCGCTGCTGAAGGGCCGCGCCAACTATCTGTGCCGGTATCGCCTGGAACAGGCGAAGGGCGAGCCCCGGTTTACCTCGCGCGAGCAGATCGATCAGTTCCAGCGCGTCGTCGCCTGGAGCGGGCGGACCAAATTCGGCGACATGGCGGAGCTTTCGGCGTTGCCGGAAGATTCGCCATTGCTGCCGTTGGTAACCTCGACGATCGACAACTGCCTGGGGAGCGACTGTCCTTTCTGGGACGATTGTTTCGTCGTGCAGGCGCGCCAGCGTGCGCAGGCGGCGGATGTCGTGGTGGTCAACCATCACCTGTTGCTGGCCGACCTGGCGTTGAAGCAGGAAGGCTTCGGCGAAATTCTGCCAGGTGCGCAAGCCTTCGTCATCGACGAAGCGCACCAATTGCCGGAGCTTGCGGCCAACTTCTTCGGTGAAGGCTTCGGCATGCGGCAACTGCAGGAACTGGCGCGAGATTCTCTCGCCGAATGCAAGGACATACCGGGTGCATTGGCCGCATTGCAGCCGCCGGTACGCGGGTTGGAGCAGGCGTTGCGCGAGCTGCGCGTGGCGATGGAGGGCCTGCCGGTACGCGGCACTCGCGAGCGAGCGCTCGACAAGCCGGAAGTGCGCGACGGTTTCGAGGCATTGACCGCGTCGCTGGCGCAATTGTCCGAAGCGCTTTCACCGCTCGCCGAAAGCGCGGTGGGGTTGGAGACGTGCGCGGCGCGCGCCAGCGATCTGACCACACGGTTGGCGCGCTGGTTGGGCCAAGACGACGCGGCCGATCGGATAGCTACCGAGCAAGCCAGTGCAGAGCAGGCGGGATCCGAGAAAAACAGCGCTGATCCAACGGCGGATGGCGCCGGCGATGTGCTGTGGTACGAACTGACTCAGCGCGGCTTCCGTTGCCAACGCACACCGCTGGATGTATCGGGGCCACTGCGTGAACACCGCGAAAAATCGCACGCCGCATGGGTGTTCACCTCCGCCACCTTGGCGGTCGGTGGTCGTTTCGACCATATTGCCGTGCGCTTGGGATTGGACGATCCGCACACGTTGTTGCAGCCCAGCCCGTTCGATTGGCCGCAGCAGGCGTTGTGCTATTTGCCGACAGGACTGCCAGACCCCAACTCGCGCGGATATGGCACCGCCCTGATCGCAGCGCTGTGGCCCGTACTGGAAGCATCGCAAGGCCGTGCCTTCCTGCTGTTCGCTTCACACCGTGCACTGCGCGAAGCCGCCGAAACGCTGCGCGACGGACCTTGGCCGTTGTTCGTGCAAGGCGAAGCGCCACGCGCAACGCTGCTGCAGCGTTTCCGCGAATCGGGCAATGGCGTGCTGCTGGGTGCGGCCAGCTTTCGCGAGGGCGTGGACGTGGTGGGCGATGCGTTGTCGGTGGTCGTGGTCGACAAACTGCCGTTCGCGGCACCGGACGATCCGGTATTCGAAGCTCGGCTGGAGGCGATTCGCCGCAGCGGCGGCAATCCGTTCCGCGATGAACAACTGCCGCAGGCGGTGATTGCGTTGAAGCAGGGTGTTGGCCGCCTGATCCGCAGCGAAACCGACCGCGGTGTGCTGGTGCTGTGCGATCCGCGGCTCACCGGCAAGCCGTATGGCCGGATCTTCCTCGACTCGCTGCCGCCATTCGCCCGCACCCGCCGAGTGGAGGACGTGCAGACGTTCTTCGGCGTGGCGGTGCCGGCGACGGATGAGCCAGCGCCGGATGCGCCGCACGACCCCTCAGATTGGTATGCCGCTGCGCGGTTCTAGAGCAGAACCGGTAGCCAGTAGTCTGCAGTGGCGGTGTTAGGCCGGGGCTTTTTGCTTTGCCTCCCCCCTGACCAGCCATTCGGCTGTTGAGAAGCGCTTGAAGAAGGGGGATGACCCGCCTTCGACGGTTGGCTTTCAACAGCCGAATGGCTGGTCAAGGCATTTGAGGGGGATTTGCTTTTGCTCTTGAAAAATCAACGGCAAAAGCAAATCCCCCGTAGCCCCCTTTTTCAAAGGGGGCAAAAGCCGCAT
>CBFGZY010000106.1:0-8522 GCA_965653375.1 uncultured Pseudoxanthomonas sp. | reverse complement strand
CCACGCGCAGACGGTTGCCCGGCGGCTCGTTCATCTGGCCGTACACCATCGCCACTTTGTCGAGAACGTTGGAGTCCTTCATCTCGTGGTAGAAGTCGTTGCCCTCACGGGTACGCTCGCCCACGCCGGCAAACACGGACAGACCGCTGTGCGCCTTGGCGATGTTGTTGATCAATTCCATCATGTTGACGGTCTTGCCCACGCCGGCGCCGCCGAACAGGCCGACCTTGCCGCCCTTGGCGAACGGGCACATCAGGTCGATCACCTTGATGCCGGTTTCCAGCAGCTCGTTGGTCGAGGACTGGTCTTCGTAGCTCGGCGCTGCGCGATGGATTTCCCAATGGTCGGTCGCTTGCACGTCGCCAGCCTCGTCGATCGGGCGGCCCAGCACGTCCATGATGCGGCCCAGCGTGCCTGCACCCACCGGCACGGAGATCGCGCGGCCGGTGTTGGTAGCGATCAGGTTGCGCTTCAAACCGTCGGTGGAACCGAGCGCGATGGTGCGCACGACGCCGTCGCCGAGCTGCTGCTGCACTTCCAGCGTGATCGCGGTGTTGTCCACCCGCAGTGCATCGTAAATCTTCGGCACTTCGTTGCGCGGGAATTCGACGTCGACGACGGCGCCGATGATCTGGACGATCTTGCCCTGGGTGTTGGTGGCGTTCATGTCACTACTCGCTATATTTTCGAAAGTTTTTCGGGTGCTCGGGAAAGCCGCGTGGCTTTCCCGAACATCCGCAGGATTTTGTTTCTGCCCGCCTGTCGGCGGGCAGAAACGGGTTCAAGCTATTACTCGCACTTCAACGCAGCAACCGTCTGAGCGAACTGATCGTTGGCCTGGGTGCAAGCAGCCGCAAGACCGCTCTTGTCGGCCATCGCTTCCCACTGCGCCTTCGCCTGATCGATACCTTGCTGGAAGGCGGCCGCGGCAGCGTTGCCGCTCGACTTGGCAAAGCACGCCTTGGCGCGATTCAGATAGTTCTCGCACTCCACCGGCAGACCGGAGTTGGCCGGCGCAGCGGCAGCGGCGGCATCAGCAGCGGGAGCCGCAGCATCGGCAGCGGGTGCGGCGGCGTCGGTGGCCGGCGCGGCAGCGTCCGCAGCCGGAGCGGCCGCATCAGCCGGTACGGGTTCTTCTTTCTTGCACGCGGCCAGGGCAGCGCACAGGGCTACGGCGATCACGAATTTTTTCATTACGAGTTCCTTTGAATGGGGACGATTCGATCATGCTGTTCATTGCGCAGTGAAGCTTCCTACTTCAACTACCGAGCCATCGTTGCGCGCGAAGGCTCAGCAATGCGAAACCAACAAATCAGACCGCCGCCGCGCCGCCGACAATCTCGGAAATTTCCTGGGTGATCGCTGCCTGGCGGGCCTTGTTGTAGACCAGTTGCAGCGTTTCGATCAGCTTGTTGGCGTTGTCGCTTGCAGCCTTCATCGCCACCATGCGTGCCGCGTGTTCCGACGCGATGTTTTCCAATACCGCCTGGTACACCAGCGACTCGATGTAACGCGTGATCACGTGATCCAGCACGGTCGCGGCATCGGGTTCGTAGATGTAGTCCCAGTCATGATGCGCCACCTGATGATCGGCGGCGGGCAACGGCAGCAGCTGGTCGAAGCTAGCCTTCTGCGTCATCGTGTTGACGAAGCCGTTGTAGACCAGATAAACGCGGTCCAACTTGCCTTCGATGTAGGCGTCCAGCATGACCTTGATCACGCCGATCAACTGGTCCAGCCGCGGGTTGTCGCCCAAGTGCGAGACGCTGCCCAGCATGTCGACCTTGATGCGGCGGAAAAACACCGACGCTTTCTGGCCGATCGTAACCACATCGATTTCCGCGCCCTTGTCCTGCCACTGGCGCACTTCGCTCAGCGTTTTGCGGAACAGGTTGTTGTTCAAGCCGCCGGCGAGGCCACGGTCGGAGGAGATGACGATATAGCCGACGCGCTTGATGTCCTTGCGCTCGACCATGAACGGATGCTGGTAATCGGTATTGGCCTGGGCCAGGTGCCCGATCACCTGCTTCATCGCGCGCGCATACGGGCGCGAGGTCTTCATCCGTTCCTGCGCCTTACGGATCTTGGAGGCCGAGACCATCTCGAGCGCGCGCGTCACCTTGCGGGTGTTCTGCACGCTCTTGATCTTGGTTTTGATTTCTCTTCCGCCTGCCATATCTTCTCCGTGAGCGGTGATGGGTGAGCGGTAAGCGGAAAAAGCAGTTGCTGCCGCTCACCGCTGACCATTTGCCGCTAACTTGTTACCAGGTGCCCGTCTGCTTGAACTCGGCGATGCCCTTCTTGAAAGCGGCCTCGATCTCGTCGTTCCAATTGCCGCTGGCGTTGATCGTGTTGATCAGGTCGCCGGAGGTGTTGGCGAAGTGGGCGTGCAGGCCCTCTTCGAACGCCAGGACCTTGTTCACCGGCACGTCGTCCAGGTAGCCTTCGTTGACGGCGTAGATCGACAGCGCCTGATCGGCGATGGACATCGGCTTGTACTGCTTCTGCTTCATCAGCTCGGTGACGCGTTGACCGCGCTCCAGCTGCTTGCGGGTGGCTTCGTCCAGATCCGAAGCGAACTGCGCGAACGCAGCCAGCTCGCGGTACTGGGCCAGCGAGATGCGGATACCGCCGGACAGCTTCTTGATGATCTTGGTCTGGGCGGCGCCACCGACGCGCGACACCGAGATGCCGGCGTTCACGGCCGGGCGGATGCCGGCGTTGAACAGGTCGGTTTCCAGGAAGATCTGGCCGTCGGTGATCGAGATCACGTTGGTCGGCACGAACGCCGAGACGTCGCCAGCCTGGGTTTCGATGATCGGCAGCGCGGTCAGCGAACCGGTCTTGCCCTTCACCTGGCCATTGGTGAACTTCTCCACGTATTCCTCGGAGACGCGTGCGGCGCGTTCCAGCAGGCGGCTGTGCAGGTAGAACACGTCGCCCGGATAGGCTTCGCGGCCCGGCGGACGCTTCAGCAGCAGCGAGATCTGGCGGTAGGCCACGGCCTGCTTGGACAGATCGTCGTACACGATCAGCGCGTCTTCGCCGCGGTCCAGGAAGTACTCGCCCATGGTGCAGCCGGAGTAGGCGCTGATGTACTGCATCGCGGCCGATTCCGACGCGGTGGCGGCGACCACGATCGTGTGCGCCAGCGCGCCGTTCTCTTCCAGGCGACGGACGACGTTGGCGACGGACGAGGCCTTCTGGCCGATCGCCACGTACACGCACTTAATGCCGGTGCCTTTCTGATTGATGATGGCGTCGATGGCCAGCGCGGTCTTGCCGGTCTGGCGGTCGCCGATGATCAGCTCGCGCTGGCCACGGCCGATCGGGATCATGGCGTCGACCGACTTGTAACCGGTCTGCACGGGCTGGTCGACCGATTTGCGCCAGATCACGCCCGGCGCAACGCGCTCCACCGGCGCGGTCTGCTTGGCGTCGATCGGGCCCTTGCCGTCGATCGGCTCGCCCAGCGCGTTGACTACGCGGCCCAGCAACTCGTTGCCGACCGGCACTTCGAGGATGCGGCCGGTGGTCTTGGCGACGTCGCCTTCGCGCAGGTGTTCGTAGTCGCCCAGTACCACCGCGCCGACGGAATCGCGCTCCAGGTTCAACGCCAGCGCGTAGGTGTCGTTCGGCAGCTCGATCATTTCGCCCTGCATCACGTCAGCCAGACCGAATACACGCACGATGCCGTCCGACACGCTGGTCACGGTGCCTTCGTTGCGCGACTCGGCGGCCAGCTTGACCTTCTCGATGCGGGTCTTGATCAGTTCGCTGATTTCAGAGGGGTTGAGCGTGGTGGCCATTTCTTGGTTCCCTTGTGCAGCCGTTGCCGACCGCGGTTTAAATGAATTCAGTGCGTAAGCGCAGTCTGGAGACGGGTCAGCTTGCCTTTGAGCGAGCCATCGATGACGACATCGCCGGCATCGATCACCGCGCCGCCGATCAGCGACTCGTCGATCGCGGTGGCGATCTCTACCTGGCGACCGAAGCGTTTTTCCAGCGCAGCCTTGATAACGTCGATTTCTCCCGCCGGCAGCGTTGCCGCGGAGGTGACCTTCGCCTTGACCACGCGCTCGGCTTCGGCGCGCAGCTCTTCGTACAAGCCAGCGATCTCCGGCAACTGCGCCAAGCGACGGCCATCGGCCAGCAGGCTCAGGAAACGGACGAACGATTCGCTGGCGCCTTCCGGCGCAAGCAGTACCACCGCATCGGCCTGCGACAGCTGCGGATTGGGCAGCAGTGCGGCCAGACGCGGATCGGCAGCAGCGCTGGCAGCGAAACCCAGCGCGGCCGACCAAGCGGCGAAATTGCCTTCATCGCGCGCCACCGAAAAAGCAGCGCGGGCATAAGGGCGGGCGACGGTAAGAGCCTGGCTCATCGGTCAGCGGGTCCCAGTCAGATTTCGGCGGCGAGTTCGTCGAGCAGCGCCTTGTGGGCGTTGGCATCGATTTCGCGCTTCAACAACTTCTCGGCACCGCTCACGGCCAACGCGGACACCTGCTTGCGCAGTTCCTCGCGGGCACGGGTAGCCGCCGCTTCGATTTCTGCTTCGGCCGTCGCCTTCTGGCGATTGGCTTCGGCGATGGCTTCGTTCTTGGCCGCATCGACGATCTGATTGGCGCGGGCATGCGCCTGATCGATGATCTCGTTGGCCTTCAGGCGCGCTTCCTTCAGCGCCTCATTGACCTTTTCCTGCGCCTGCGCCAGATCCTTCTGGCTGCGGTCAGCAGCCGCCAGGCCCTCGGCGATTTTCTGCTGGCGCTCTTCGATGGCGCTCAACAGGGGCGGCCAGATTTTTGTCGCAATAATCCAGATCAGACCGGCAAACGCCAGCGCCTGGGCGAAAAGAGTCAGACCAATGTTCATGGGATACGCTCTGCCTGTGGTGTAAGCCGGGCGCACCGATACGTGCACCCGTCATCATCATTGTGGCGGGCGGCCATCAGCCGTCCGCCGCAATTTCGCCGAATCAACCGGCCAGGGTCTTGGCCTGTTCCAGGAACGCGGCGGCCAGCGGGTTGGCGAAGGCCAGCAGCAGGGCAACGGCGACCGTGATGATGAACGCGGCGTCGATCAGGCCGGCGGTGATGAACATGCGGACCTGCAGAACCGGGATCAGTTCCGGCTGACGCGCAGCCGACTCCAGGAACTTGCCGGCCATGATGGCCAGACCCAAGCCGGCGCCCAGAGCGGCCAGGCCGATCATGATGCCGACGGCGAGGACGGTGGAACCCTGAATCTGGGCGAGGTTGGACAGGATGGTTTCCATGGTTATCTCCGGAACTATGAGTGCTTAAGTGGGTAAAACGTTTAGGTGAAAGGTGAAGCTGAAACTTAGTGGCTGTCTTCCGACAGGCTCAGGTACACGATGGACAGCATCATGAAGATGAAAGCCTGCAGCGGAATGACCAGCAGGTGGAACAACATCCAGCCCAGGCCGAATGCACCGCCCGCCAGCGCGCCGACGATGCCGGCGCCGCCCAGGACCCAGATCAGCAGGAAGACGATCTCGCCGCCGAACATGTTGCCGAACAGTCGCATGGCCAGCGAGATGGGCTTGCTGATCCATTCGACGATATTGAGGATGAGGTTGAACGGCACCATCCACTTGCCGAACGGCGCGGTCAGGAATTCCTTGGTGAAGCCGCCCAGGCCCTTGGAACGGAAAGCGAAGAACAGCATCAGGAAGAACACGCTGATCGACATGCCCAACGTCGCGTTGACGTCGGCGGTGGGCACCGGCTTCCAGTAGTGCACGCCCATCAATTCGAGCGGCTTGGCGATGAAATCCGCTGGAATCATCTTCAGCAGATTCATCAGCAGGATCCAGAAGAACAGCGTGATCGCGATAGGTGTCACCAGCTTGCTGGTGCCGTGGTAGGTGTCGCGCGCCTGCTTGTCCACGAATTCCAGCATGATCTCGACGAATGCCTGCCACTTGCCCGGAACGCCGGCCGTGGCTTTGCGCGTCGCCAGCCAGAAGGCAAAAACCATCACCAGACCCATCAGGACGGAAGTGACGATGGTGTCCACGTGGATGGCCCAGAAACCGCCTTCCTGCACCTGGAAAGTCAGATTCTGAAGGTGGTGCTGGATGTAACCGGTGGGAGTCAGTGCCTCGCCCGCCATGTGTCGACCTTATTCGTTTAGGGACGCCTGGCCGCAGCCAGTACCTGTGCAATCAATCCGGTGAGCATGCCGGCCATCAGTGGCAGGGGCGCCAATTTCCACACCCCGATCCCCAACAGCAGCACCGCAAACACCACAATCCACTTCAATACGACGCTGACCAGCAAACGCAGCATGGCTGCCCCGGCCGGCACAACACCGCCGCCGAAGGCCACCCTGGCTGCCGCCAGACCGCCCGCCACCACCGCCAATCCCCCGACTGCCGCGGCCAGAGCCTGCGGAAGGCCCCAGAGCAGGAAGACCAGCGCGACCAGCAGTACCGCAGCCAGTTGGTAGACAACGGCGCGCAACGCTAGCCGCCGGCCCGCAGCGACGGAATTAAGCACACGAAAGCCCTACGGAGTGGCGGGGTACAAGGCCTGAAAGCGCCTCGCCGAGCCGCAAAAGTATAGCAGGCGCCCAATTTGACCGACAACCGGCAAAAGTGCCGCACTGGATTTGGAGGGTCCGGCGCCTGCCATCCGGTGCTGGCGGGAGAACGGATCCTTGTACATTGCGGCCCCTATTCATTTTTTTATCGCAAATTTTCCGGAACTTTGACGAAATAGGCCGGTCAGTGACTGCAAGGTCTGCCGCTCAACTTCCTCGTCCGATGCTCCGCTCAGCAGGCCTCACCGAAGCCCCGGCCGTCCGGGGCTTCGTTTTTTGCGGTGTTTCGCTTCTGCATTGCGACGTGGTTTGCAGTTCCGCATGCGTGCTCGCACCTGATCGTTCTTTTTCACCGCTCGTCGACTTGTCAATCGACAAGGTGGACTTACTCCTGGTCCGCCCACTTCTTCCCCCATGCGGCTATCGAGTCGGAACGAATTCAGCAGAAGTCGACCGAATGAATTCCCACTTTCTCGCGCGATGCGAGAAAAGGGAAAGGCACTCACGCATGAAGTGCCGCACCTAGAGCGTGCTGCGTACTTTGGAGCGCTCTTCCGCGTGCCTGAAGCGCGCGGATAAGCACTGCAAGGTGCATGACACGCCCTGCGGGACGGGCCGGAAGCCGCACGAAAACAAGGAGCAACCGTACGATGATCAAATCGAACCGTGCAGTAACTATCCCGAAACTAGCCGCACTAACGCTGATCGCCGCTGTCGCAGGGTCCGCGCATTCCCAGGAACAACAAGATGATCGCTTTACGCTTCGGCTAGGCGCCATGAATGTAAGCGCGGACGGCGAATTGAATGGTGCCACCCAGTACTTGGATCAGGATTTCCGCTTCTCGGAGGATTTCGATTTCGGAGGCGACGAACTGGTGCCGCGCATCGATGGTGTATTCCGCATCAGTCCACGCAATCGTCTCGTCTTCGATTATTTTCAGTACGACAAAGATCGGCGGGCAACGCTGGGCAGCGATCTTTCCTATGACGACATCACCATTCCCGCGGGCAGCTTTGCAAAGGGCGAGGTGAAGTTCCATCTGGCCAGCCTGATGTACGACTACGCAGTGGTCGATACCGAAACGTTTGGCGTCGGGCTGCAGATAGGCGCCGAGTGGGCCAAGCTGGAGGGCGAGGTTTACGCCGAGGCCGGCGAAAACAGTTTCAGCGCGCGCTCCAGCGATGACGGCTATGCCCCGGTGGCGGGCCTGCGGCTAACGGCCACTCCTAACGAAAAATGGCTCATCAACGTGCAGGGCCAGTACCTCGACACCGATTGGGGCGATTTCGGCGACTACGAAGGCGATATCACCCGCGCCAACGCGCTGGTCGAATATCGCTTCACCGAAACCTTCGGCGCATTCGTCGGCTACGACTGGTTCAAGCTGGATGTAGAAAGAAGTGGCAGAGATGGGCTGCTGGGACTGGATCAGCGATTCAAAGGCCCTATCGCTGGTGTGACCTTGGCGTTTTGACGCCCGGGGAGCCGGGAGCCGGGAGCCGGGAGCCGGGTTGAGGCTGACCGCCTTTCAGCTACGAGGGATACATTTTCGATAGATATTAACTATCAAAATGCTCACTCGATTGCATTGGACTTATCCCACTCCGCCTCCATAATGAGATCAATTCTCATTTGGAGGCGGTTGTGAACAAGACTCTCAGCTTCGCCGCGCTGCATTTCACTGTCGCCTTTCTGCTGGGTTGGCTGTTCACCGGAAGCCTGCTGGTAGGCGGCGCACTCGCCCTGGTCGAACCGGCGTGCAACACCGTGGTGTTCCACTTCCACGAAAAGGTCTGGAAGCGGATCGAGCGTCGCCGCGCCCGGCGTAGCGAACAGACCGCCGCTGCAATGCCGGTGTAGCGCAAGTTGGACCTCTTGTAGGAGCGTGGGGTGGGGGGGTTGCTGGGTAGCCGGTTGGGCGCATGGCGGCGGACGGCGGGGCGGCCACTCCCGCCGA
>CBFGZY010000105.1:0-8878 GCA_965653375.1 uncultured Pseudoxanthomonas sp. | reverse complement strand
CGCTCCCCGCTCCCCGCTCCCCGCTCCCCGCTCCCGCCCTACCCAACCCTCACCACCACCTTTCCTCGCGCACGCCCTTTTTCCACATAAGCCAATGCTTCTTTGGTCGACTCGAAGGGAAAGACCCGGTCTACCACCGGCCGCATATGCCCGGCCTCGACGAGCGAGCCGATCTCGCGCAGTTGCTCGCCGCTGGCGCGCATGAAGAGAAAGGAATAGCTCACGCGATGGCGCTTCGCCATTTTCCTGATTCGGTAGCTGATCAAGCGCATCGCCAAACTTAGTACCCCGTTGGCGCCCATCTCTTTGGCGAAATCTGGATCGGGAGGGCCGGCAATCGAAATAAGCTTCCCGCCGGGCTTCAGCACACGCATAGATTTTTCCAGTGTCTCTCCACCCAGCGTATCCAGAACCACATCGTAGTCGCGCAGGATGGTTTCGAAACTATCCTTCTTGTAGTCGATGACGATGTCCGCGCCCAGGTCCTTGACCCAATCGACATTTGCCGTGCTGGTAGTGGTTGCCACGGTTGCACCAAGATGCTTCGCCAACTGGATGGCCATGGTGCCGACGCCGCCGGAACCCGCGTGGATCAGGATTTTCTGTCCTGGTTTCAGATTGGCTCTTTCGACGAGTGCCTGCCAGACGGTCAAGCTGACCAGCGGAAGAGCAGCGGCTTCTTCCATGGTGAGGCGCGCCGGCTTGATCGCCACCGCATCCTCCGCCACCGCAATGAATTCAGCGAAAGCGCCGATTCGATCGGCACTGGGGCGCGTGTAGACCTCATCGCCCGGCTTGAATCCCCGCACACCCGGGCCGACCCGAAGAACGACCCCGGCCAGGTCATTGCCCAAAATGAGCGGCAATTTATAAGGCAAGATCGCTTTCAGCTTTCCGTCCCTGATTTTCAGGTCCAGCGGATTTATGCCCGCGGCGCGGACCTGAATCAGCACGTCCTTGTCGCGCAACTCCGGGGTTGGCATTTCGGCCGCACGTACGACTTGAGCGCTTCCATAGCGGTCGATGACAAATGCCTTCATGGTGTTTTCCTCGGAACGAAAGAAGCTAAATAGATGCGATTAGCTATTGCCATTGGCGACACGAAGGGTGTCGAGCTTCAGGTCTTTCCGGATGCCGGCATCCAGCACGCCCGCGGGCGCGAACCTGCGCAGCAGCCGGAGACGGTTGGCGAGCGTGCCGGCCGTGTACCGGAGTTTTGGCTGGGCGGCGACGGCTGCCTTCAGCACGGCATCGGCTACGACTGCCGGATCGTCGGCGGTTTCCATCACGTTCTTGAGCACCTTGTTCAGCAGTGCGCGGACTTCGTGATATTCGTCCAGCATCGAATCAGGCGCCAGGAAATTCGCGTCGAACTGTGTCTTCGTGTAGGCCGGCTCGATGACCGATACCCGGATGTTTCTCGTACGCAGTTCATGATCCAGCGACTCCGAATAACCTCCAACCGCATGCTTGGTTGCGGCGTAGAGCGCCGCGTAAGGCATCGGCAGGAAGCCAAGCACCGAGCCGATGTTGATGATCCGGCCACCACCTTGGCGCCGCATGTGCGGCACGACGGCGCGAGTCATGCGGATAAGGCCGAAGAAGTTGGTCTCGAAGATGGCTTTGGCCTGTTCGATCGAGCTCTCCTCCGCTCCGGCAGGTGCCACGCCGAAGCCGGCATTGTTCACCAATAGATCGATGCGGCCTTCGCGTTGAATGAGCTCCTTCGCGACCGCTTCGACCGAGTCGTCGCTGGTAACGTCAAGCGGCAGCATGGCGTAAGGCTGCTGGCCGGATTGCGCACCCCGCCTGCTGGTGCCGTAGACCTTGTAGCCTGCCGTTGCGAGCTTCTTGGCCGTGGCTTCGCCGATGCCTGATGAAGCGCCGGTCACAAG
This sequence comes from uncultured Pseudoxanthomonas sp., assembly GCA_965653375.1. Classification (GTDB taxonomy): domain Bacteria; phylum Pseudomonadota; class Gammaproteobacteria; order Xanthomonadales; family Xanthomonadaceae; genus Pseudoxanthomonas_A. The sequence continues at coordinate 6,983 of CBFGZY010000105.1, read as the reverse complement.
AGCGATGGATCCTTGGATTTTCATGGTTATGCCTTTTGATGTTGGTGACGGATGCAATGCCGTGGCATCGGTAGGGTTGTGGAAACGAGGTGGGATTCATTCAAATATGATGAACATCATACTGGTAGCCGAACAAATAGATACGAACGTACCCCGAGTGGTTTCAGTCCTGAGTTGAAAGGAGATGCTTCAACGCCGCTTCGCGCAACGCATCGGAGAGTTTGGGCTCGTCGACAGCGCGTGCCAGCGTCAATGCGCCGACCAGCGTCGCGACAGCCACAAGAGCGCGCTCATGTGCGCTTGGCTGGCCCCAATCGGGAGACTGCCGAGCGACGACATCGATCATCTGCTTGATCCGGCGCGTAGCGGCGCGCCGCACTTCCGGCACCTGGCGTGGAGTCTCCGAGCCGAGTGCGGCTGTGGCGCAACCGGTTTCGACCGCCTCAAGGTGCTGCTTCGAAAGATAAGCCTCCATCATGGCCGGGAATACTTGTCCCGGCGGCGACTCCTTGGCGATGCGCTCCATCATTGCCACGCTTTCGCCGGCGGCCCGATCAATGGCTTCGGCAAGCATTGCCTCCCGCGACGGGAAGTGCGCGTAGAAGCCTCCGTGCGTCAAACCGGCGTCTTTCATGATTTCCGCAACCCCGGCGCCGTGGTAGCCGCTACGCCGAATGGCGCGTGCGGCGGCATCGACGATGCGGTCGTGCGTGGCTTCCTTGGATCTGTTGGCGGCGCGCTTCATATGATGATCATCATATACACATTTATCGGAAATGCAAGCCCTATCTCCCAGCGGGCCACCTACCACGACAACCGCCGCAACGACGTGCCAGGCAGTTGTTGTTGCGGGCCCCGTCCCCACGACCCCCGCCCGGTCGTGCGCAGGGCCCACGCTACCTCGCGCTTCCGTTGGGAGGAGACTTTGAACAGGTTCTGAGAGCTTTATGCGACCGACCGATACCCGGCATGCCGGCCGCTCCCTACCGATAAGGGATGGCGACCTACTTCATCAGCCAACTATCGCGTGCGGTACGAAGCGCGAAGTGTCCTGGGTAATCAGCGTGGTGTCCTCGCGCATGCCGACGCCGCTGGCGCGGTCGGCCACGATCCAGCTACCCACCAGCGGATAGTTGCCATCGAAGGAAGGCAAGGGATGGTAGGCCTGCACGATCGCCGGTCCGTTGCCGTACGGGCCGGACGTGCCAAAGCGTTCGCCCGTGAGGGTCGCCACGTCCACGTTCGCGCCCTCGCGCGAGAACAGCGGCTTGCGCACGAACCCGGCAGCCAACTCGGCGCCCTGGCTCGATTCGAAATATGCCTCCAGCAGATTGGGATGGCCGCGATGGCGCTCCCATAGCAACGGCAGGATGCCTTTGTTGCTGAGGACGGCCTTCCATGGCGGCTCCAGCAACTGCATCTTGTTGGCCACCAAGCTGGGGCCGAACTCCTCTTCCATCATGAATTCGAGCGGATACAGCTTGAAAAGCGTCTGGATCACTTGGTCGTCGCGATCCGTGAACCAGCCGTCGGCGCTCAGACCGATGTCCTCCACCGCTACCAGCGCGGTGTCGATACCCACCTGGTTGGCACAGTCGCGCAGATACAACACGGTGGCTTGGTCTTCGGTCGATTCGCGCACCGCTGCAAAGTGCACGCGCTTGCCGATGCGTTGCTGAAGCGCCAATGTGGCGAACGTCTCGCACAAAGCTTCCTGCACGCTGTTGTACTGATCGGCGTGGGCCGGCAATGCCTTGGCTTCGATCTGCTGCTCCAGCCACAGCCATTGGAAGTACGCCGACTCGTATAACGAGGTAGGTGTGTCGTAATTCAGCTCGTACAGCTTGGCGGGGCCGTTGCCGTCGTAAGCCAGGTCGAGACGGCCATACAGGTGCGGCTCTCCGGTACGCCACGATGCCGCTATCCAATCCCAGTAGTGCGGCGGAATGTGCAACGCGGTCAGCAGTTCCTCGCTACCGACCACCTCGTCGACCAGCGCCATCGCCATGTCGTGAAGATCCTGGCTGGGCTGTTCCAGGTCGTCTTCGATCTGCCGCAACGTAAAGGCGTAGTAGGCCGACTCGTCCCAGTAAGGTTCGCCGTCGATGGTATGGAACTGGAAGCCCAGTGTCTCGGCTTGGGTTTTCCAATCTTGACGCGGCGTGATGGGAATGCGTTTCAAGGTCAGCTGCCGAAACCGCGGGAACCGAACGCACTACGCGCCGCGGAACTGGAGCCGAAACCCGAACGCGACACGGTAATGGCCCGCGCCGGTGTAGCGATGCTGCCACGCCGGCCGGTCACCGTGCCGGTCTGCCGGCTGACCATATCGCCGCTCGGATTGATGTAGCGGCCGCGGTAGTCGCGGTACAACGGCGAAGCGCCGGATATCCCGCGCAAGCCGTTGTTGTTGCTGAAACCGCCACCCAGCGCATAGCCCAGCAAAAAACCGCCCATCGGCGGGATGTAGCTGGTGTGGCCTTCCTCCTGCACCGCTTGGCATTGGCCGAAGTCCTGCTGGCATTGCACCGGGTCGTCGAATCGCGGTGCCACCCGCTGATGATCCGCGACTGCCTTGTTATAGGCCGCCTCGCACTGCGCCACGTCCACTTGTTGCGTTTGGCAGTCGGCGATCGAGTTCAGCACCACGCCCGTGGGTTGGCCGGGCTCGCACGCCACCAGCCCGGCGGGCACGGCAACGGCCATCAGCGTAAGCCGCAGATTGCGTGAACGCTTCATCGCGCGCGCTTGCGTGGCCTGCTCTCCCATAGCGAGCTCCTTCATAGCCGGCTCCTTCATGGTGTGATCGCGGCCGCGTTGATCAGCCCCAGGCTGATGGCGATGGCGGCGCTGAAGATGCCGGCGGACATTACGTTCTGGTCGATCTGGTTCGACAGTTTGCCGCTAGCGATGCGTGCGATCACGAATGCCAGCACCTGCACGACCGCAGCCACCATGCCCCAGATCATCGCGTCGAGCAGGCTCACCGAGTGGCTGATCGCCGAATGGATGGGCAACGCCAGTCCGATCAGGCTGCCCGCGAATGCGACCGCGGCAGCACTGTTGCCTGCACGGATCAGTTTGATCTCGCTGTGCGGCGTCACCAGCAACACGATGGCCGCCGCGACGAACAGCACAGCGATACCGGCACCGAAATAGGTAAGAAAGGCGAGAAAGCTTTCGAGCGTGATTGCCTGCTGCATGAGAGATCCTTGAAGTGAATGGTCGGCGCGGGGTGGTTTATCAGGTGATGTCGATGTCGGCCGTGGTCAGGTCCATGCCCACCGAATAAGTGATGCTGAATTCGTTGGGGCCAGAATCCTCGGCGGATATCAACAGGAATTCCTCTCGCGACAGATCCGGTACGTCACGGCTGTAGAGCATCGCGTAATGGGTCAGGTCGTCGTCACGGCGCGCCGGCTCGTGCCGGTACAGCACTTCGTCGTAGACCATCGCGGGAATGCGCGCATCGCCTGCCGTGCTATTGGAAACCCGCCACCAGCGATGCCCCGCATATTCGATGCTCGCCGCACCGAGATGATCGTTTTCCATCACAAAGGCGCGGAACGCATCCTTGGTGGGCGGGTTCACCGTCTCATGAAACACGAAACCTTTGATCGCCTCGACGTCGCCGCCCACGGTGCTGACTTGCAGAAATGCGTCATCGTCCAGGTAGAAGCGATGCAATGCGTAGCCGTCGCCCAGGTCGACATGGCCGTAGCACGGTATCCCCTGATAGCCGGCGGGAAGCTCCTCTGTCATTGCCCCGGGCGCCACGCTGTACAACGTGCGGTCGAACTGCACCCGTCCGCCGATACGCAGGCCCAACGGAAGGGCATGCGGAAGGGCATCCGGATGTGGCAAGGCGGACGCGGCCTCGGTCGGCGCGCGTCCGAGGAGCTTGTCGAAGAACCTCACCGGTTACTTGCGCTCGCCGAACAACGATTCGGCAGCGAGCAACTTCTGCTGATCGGGCGTCGCCGACGAGGCGTCGACGATGACGGCCCTCTGCGGTCCGCGCAACCGATCCAGAATGTTGTCGACGTTGGCCGGATCATTCACCAGCCCCGCATTCGCCAGCCGTGCCTGCAGATCGCCATCGCCGGATTCGTGTTCCAGTTGCTGGGCCGCTTCCATCCGTGCAGCCCGCTCTTCCTGGCGCTGCTTGATGCGCTCCAGCGAATCCAGCGCGGTGCCGATCTTGCTGTTGGCGCCGGAATGGCGCGCCGCCACAGCGGACTGGGCGCGCTGCACGGCCTCGGTGGCCTTGACCGTGTTGATCTGCTGCTTGAGCCGGGTGAGCTGGGTTTCGGTGTTGCGAATCGCGGTCTTCAGTGAGGTGATGCTGGTATCCAGCCCTTGAACATTGGTGGCCTCGCTTTGAAGGTCGCGTTCCACTTCGGAAAGCTTCACCGCCACTTCGCGCGCCAGGTTCTCATCGCCTTTGGCCAGCGCACCCTGCACATAGCCCTCGTACTCCTTGCGCTTGACCAGCAGCGCGCTGCCACGGTTGGCCGAAAGCTGGCGCTGCGCCATCACCCGGGTAAGGGCTTCTTTCGACTTGGCCAGTTCGGCGGCGCTGTCGCGCATTTCCTGGTCGAGGATACGGATTGCGTTCTTGTCGACCACGGCTTGGCCGGCTTCAGTGGCCGTGCCGCGGAACAAGGTGAAGATCTTGGACAGAATGCTCATGCGTTCACCAGAAAAGGCTTGAGGGATTCGATGGCGTCGATGGCGTTGACGCCCAGCGTGCGGATTTCCAAGACGATCTGTGTTTCGGTGGAGTCGGCCGACAGTTCGCCGAACACCACGTAGACGTCCTGGCCGTCCACGGTGCTCAGACCCAGGTTCGACAATGGATTGATCGGGTTCATGCGCAGGCAGGCGTCATTGAAGGCGGCGCGGTCCTGAACCTGTGCGCCGGTGACCAGCGGCGTGGACACATATATCTGATCCTCGCTGAGGACCAGCGTGATCTCCAGGTCACCGGCGTCGGCCAGCACCACCTGCAAGGTGTTTTCAGCTTCCTTCAGCACGGCGACGTTGGCGGCGCCGAAGTTCTCGGCCAGACGCAGCTGCAGTTGTTCGATGGTCCAATGCGACATGGGATTCCTTGGCTATACGGACTGGAACGGGCGCCGATTATGCGACACCCAGTGTTACGTTCGGACATGGGGCCGGGAAGCCGGTTCGACAAGGCGCGGCAGGCGCCATTCCGAAGCCGGTCCGGCCAGCCCGCGCTGTCCCCGGCACTGACTTCTTTCCCGCTTCACACAGGCTCCCTTGCGCCTTCACCCGCCCAGGGGATGCTTGGTGGGGTCCGGGCCGGGATGAGACCAGCGCCAGTCTCTTATCGGTCGCCCGCTCAGGTTGAAGGTCTCACTCACGCAAGGAGACAAAGCCAATGTCCAAAGACGCAGAAAACGGGAAGGTACGGCACGGCAACGGTTGGAGGATCGCGGTCTGGGGAACGGCAGGACTCGCGTTGCTGCTGCCCTGGGTGGCGATGCGGTTCACCCCCGAAGTGAATTGGGGGCCGGCCGATTTCGTCATCTTCGGCGCCCTGCTGTTCGCGGCGTGCGGCGCCTACGAGTTGGCGACCCGGATGACCGGCAACAGAACGTATCGCGCCGCGGTTGGTGTGGCGGCCGCGGCCGCCTTTCTCCTGGTCTGGATAAACCTGGCGGTCGGCATCATCGGGACGGAAGGCAATCCGGCCAACTTGATGTTTGCCGGAGTGCTGGTCGTGGGAATCGTCGGCGCCATCATCTCGCGCTTCCGGCCCTCTGGAATGGCGCGCGCGTTGATCGCCACTGCACTTGCTCAGGCGTCGGTGGCGGTGATTGCGCTGTTCACGGCGTGGGGAAAAGAAGCCGTGATACTACCGATGTTGTTCGCCGCGCTGTGGCTCACATCGGCCTGGCTATTCCGAAAGGCGGCGCGAGAGCAAACATCAGCACACGCAGCGCCGTAGACGATCCGTCACGGGTTTGAACATCGTGTTCACGCCCTACTCCCGCACCATTGAATCTCGTTGAAACTCATAAGGCGAATTCGATGCGGGATACACACGAAATCCGGCACCGTTGGCTGGAGGTAGATGGCATCCAAACCTTCTATCGGGAATGCGGGCCGGCCAATGCGCCGGTTCTGCTACTGCCGCATGGCTATCCGTGTTCCTCATATCAGTACCGGCGGCTCATGCCCGCTGTTTCCGAGCAATGGCGGACATTGGCACCGGACTATCCCGGCTTTGGCTACAGCGAAACTTCCGAAGGATTCCACTACGACTTCGATGGCTATGGTCGCTTCCTGATTCGCTTCGTGGAAACGCTGGGCATTTCCCGGTACGTGATCTATCTGCACGACTACGGAACCTGGATCGGATTGCGGTTGGCGATGTCTCGTCCCGATGCCGTCGCAGGCCTGATCATCCAGAACGGCGACCTCTACGAAGATGCGCTCGGCCCAAAGTACGAGACGCTGCGGAAGTTCTGGTCCAATCCAACGGAAGAAACACGCAAACCGCTCAAGGAAGCCATCAACGAGGAAGGCTTCCGGCACGAGTTTGTCGGCGAGGTGGAGGCCCAGATAGCAGAAACGGTTCCTCCAGACCTGTGGAAGCTGCACTGGCCGCTTATGGACACGCCCCAGCGCCGCGACATCGCGCTGGGCTTGATGGAACGGTGGAAGGCCAACGCGGATTTGTTTCCGAAGTTCCAGGCCTATCTGCGACAGCACCGACCGCCGACACTGATGGTCTGGGGGCCGGAGGACGGCTATATGCCCGCAACTTCCGCCAAGGCTTACCTGCGCGACCTACCCGACGCCGAACTCCACCTATTGGACAGCGCTGGCCACTGGCTTTTGGAAACGCACTTCGAGCAGGCATTGCCGCTCATCAAGACGTTTTTGGATCGGGTACGTGCGACATAGCATCTTGTAGGAGCGACGTCAGTCGCGATGAAGCTTTACCAGTAAAG
>CBFGZY010000104.1:0-9021 GCA_965653375.1 uncultured Pseudoxanthomonas sp. | reverse complement strand
CACCTACAAGATCAAATCGCCGCTGGTGGAACACGCCATGTACGTGACCATCAACGACATCGTGCTCAACGCCGGCACCGAGCACGAACTGCGCCGCCCGTTCGAGATCTTCGTCAACAGCAAGTCGATGGAACACTTCCAGTGGATCGTCGCCCTGACCCGCATCATGTCCGCCGTGTTCCGCAAAGGCGGCGACGTGACGTTCCTGGTCGATGAAATGAAAGCCGTATTCGACCCCCGCGGCGGCTACTTCAAGGCTGGTGGCGTGTACATGCCATCGCTGGTCGCCGAACTAGGCGCCATCGTCGAAGAACACATGAAGTCGATCGGCCTGATTCACGACCCGGAAATGAGCGACCACCAACGCGCCATCCTGGCCGAAAAACGCGCCCAATACGAAAACCGCGCAAAAAAAAACTCTGACGTAAGCCAAAGCTCTTCCCGCACCAACTCTTCCCCCGCCACTGCGGGGGAAGATGCCCGAAGAGCCCGCCCCGTACTTGATACGGGGGCAGAAGGGGGCGCTTCTGCTCTTGCCTCCAACGGCACCGAAGACATCGCCGTCACCGGCGACGGCACCAGCTTCCCCCCCTCCGCCACCCTCTGCCACAAGTGCAACACCAAAGCCCTGGTCATCATGGATGGCTGCGCTACGTGTTTGAACTGTGGGTATTCGAAGTGTGGGTGAGACCCCGCCCGGGAAAACATAGCGTCTTAAGCAGTCGAAAAACGGGGTCAGAGTACGTTTTCTAAGTAGAAAAGGTAGTCTGACCCATTTTGGAGAGATGGTGACGTCCGAAGGACTGGGCCGCCGATGAACCATCCTGCAGCAGCCCAGCCACGCCCACTCCTCCGAAGCGTCTACCGGTTTGAACCGTACCAACTGATCATTGCAGGTGCCGACGTCAATGACCCATCCCTACCTGCCCATGGCGACCACGCGGTGCCATTCCATTCACTGAACCATGGCCGATTGTCCATGCCTGTGGCACAAAGAACGAGTTTGCTTGAGTGCCAAGCCGCCACCGCTGGGCCGCTGTTGAATCCACCCCCGAGCGAAACCCATGGATTCCAGACGGAATCGTGTGACCGCTGCCAAATTGCTCCGTCAGCCCCCCGTGCGAAAACATCGACCTTGCCGGGCGACCTCGAAACGGCTGCCGGTGTCGAATTCAATGCCACTCCAGGTGACCCCAAAGAAGCCCAATCTGACCAGGCGCCATTGATCCACTGCTTGTTCCAAAGCGCGCCGTCAAGTCCGATAGCAAAGACCAACATCTGATCCTCTTGCCAAGAGGCGGCCGCTGGCCCTGACATAAAGCCACCACCAAGCGAAATCCACGCTCCCCACGAAGTCCCGTCGTGGGAGCAGTGCCATAAAGGCGAATCACTGCCTGCGGTCGCACGCACGAATAGGTCAGTTGAAACCCGATTTCGCGAGACAGCGGCGGGGTTGGAATTTATGGTAACCCCGGGCGGAGGAGCTATCGCGTTCCAAGGCTGCCAAGATTGTCCGTTCCAACGGCTGACATATGGCAGCGAATCTAAGCCTATTGCAAATAGCAGTAACCGGTTGGCGGAAGTAGAGGATACCGCTGGCGCCGATATGAAACCCCCGCCGAGCGATTGCCATGGAAGCCAGTTGCCGCCTTCCCTCCTGGACCAATACATTGCTGAGTCAGTTCCACGAGCGAATACGTCGGTCCGATCACGGCTTCGAAATCGCTCCAGGACGTTGCGAGTGATGAGCTGGCAGCGTGGATCACTAAGGTTGGTATCGATGTCCACGTTCGCCGCGTCTTTGTACACAACGGGATCGCAATTGAAGTCATCCAAGCCGAGGCTCCATTGAATGGAGCCGGTCGAAAAAATGGTAGCTCCGGACGTGGCATCGAAAGTCACGGTGTCGGCCCGTCCGTTGACGACGACGGTAGGCGAAGCACCAATGATCTTCAACCCTGGTCGTCTGTCGCTTACGTTATCTGGAATCGTGTCAACCTCGTATCCGATCAGATATCTCAGATGATCTCCGGAATTTACGTTTACATCAGCGGTGACCCAAGTCCCGACGTCCTCCAAGATGAGATCGGCACTGTAGTAGTCGGTCGCCGATCCAGCGGGCGTACCAGCGCCAACTGCTTCGGGTCGGAATGCAACCCCGAGAAGGGTATGCTCGGGACGAGAAACTGGCGGGTTGCGAAAATTTACAGTTGTGGCAGCAGGGCAAGGACCTATGTTGCTTGATGCACAAGGGTCCGAACCGCTCTTGTAACAGACCAGAGTGCGCAATGGCCCCGACGATCCGTTCTCAAAACGAACTTGAATGAAGCAAGTGTTGGCGGAGAAGAAGCCAAGGGAGATGCCGCTATCGCGGGCTTGCTCGACATGGTCGCGCATTTCCTTCGACCAATACTCGTCGTGTCCAACGGAGAGAAACGCCTTGTGCTTTGTCAGGAGCTGCGAGTCGCGGCTCACATCGATATTCGTTGCATAGGATACGTCGTAGCCCTCTTTTTCTAAGAAGCGGACGAAGTTGTATTCGTGGCCTCGCCCACTGCAATAGCGATGATGATTCAAGGTCGTTAAGAACTCCCCTGCGCCAACTCCGAACTTCGCGGCGGTTAAGCCAGAGTCGTTCTCGCCATACGTGGAACCGTCTTTGCGAAATGACGGATTGTTCCGAATTCCGTATGGCCGATCAAAGGACAGCTTGGATGCACGCTTGCCGTATCCGTCGGGATCATCCTTATCCCCATGAGTAATGGTTTCCGAGAAAGAGTTGTTGTCGTAGATCGACTTCCCGCCCGACGACGCGCCAGGCCAATTATTATAGGCCTGATACGTAGTAACACTTTGCTGAAACAAGAAGTCGGATACTCTTTCGTCATCACGAATCGTGAAGATGATGTAGCTCTGTTTGCTGGTTGAACCGGTGGTGCTCAATCGGGCCAAATAGATGCCGCTGACCCAGTCGGCGTCGGAATTGAATGTGGTTGAGAAACGAAACGACTCCGCCCATTGGCATTCAATAAGGCCAAATTCCACGTAAGCCAAATTGGTGGCGTCCAAGATTGGCTGAGGTTGCGCATAACCGTTCAGGGTGACTGGCCCTAACACTCGTCTGGCGCCAGTTCCGGAGTACCAGCCCATCCTGAAGACATCCACCTGATAGCTTGGGCATTGCCCATCGGAACAGTCTGTGCCGATAGAGGCTCCATCCTTCACACTGATGTGGAAGACCACATCCTCGCCCCGGTTATAACTTGTCTTGGAGGCATAACCTTCGATCTCGCGGCTCAAAGCGGGATTAGTCAGCGTCCAGTCGGCGTTCCCAGGCCGCTGGTTCTCAATCTGAACTGCGTTCATCGCATATCTCCTGACGGTGGCGGGTTGGGAGCAGCCTATTCGCCGGCCATCTCATACGTTGAGAGTTGGAGTCGGAAAACAGGGGTCAGAGTACTTTTTCCTCTACGGGTCGTCCGGGGCGACCTAGCCCCACTCGTCGCTGTAGTTGTTGCTCGATCTGTGCCTGAAATTTGTCGGAACCCAATGCACGCTGTCGCTGGACATAACAGCGTATCGCCTCCAGATCGCCGTCCGAGATGGCCCGAAAACGGGGTCAGAGTACGTTTTCTAAGTAGGAGAGGACGCTGTCCCAGTTCTTTCTGGATATGCTCACGCGTTGGTGTGTGGCCGTAAGGCGGGAAGAGGGAGGATTCATGAAAACTATGTTGCTGCTGTTAGCGATGTGCCTCCCGAACCTAGCACTGGCAACTAGCGTTGTGCCGAAGCCGCTGGAAGAGATGGTGCGCGAGGCAGATCACGTGATTGTTGCGAAGATTGTCAGCGTCGATATGGTCGATGGCAATGGAAGATCGCTGACCGATCGTGAAGCAAGAACAGGTCCTGGCTTGCCGAACGTGATGCGACTCAATCTTGAAGTGCAAGAGGTGTTGTTCGCTCGCATGAAGCAACCGCCACGAACATTCCGTGTGCCGCTGTGGCAGATGTGGCATTACTCGCTAGGCACCATGCAGGATGGCTTGACTGGCGGCACCGGCATATTCCTGCTGAAGGGCAACGATTTTGAGCCCGTCTATCCCGCGCATTTTCAGCGGGAGCTGGAAGAGAGGGTCGAAATAGTGCGCTTGCTTAGAACTGCGCCAAAGCAGCGTACAAAAACGGGGTCAGAGTACGTTTTCTAAGTAGAAAGGTACTCAGTAGAAAAGGTACTCTGACCCCGTTTTTCCATTTAAGGAATAGCATCATATGAAAGGCGTTAAAATTTTCGTCATCGCCATAGTTTCTGCACTCGTCATTTCTTATGGGTTCGTGATACTTTTTCTGATGTTTGGCCCTACTTACGTGAATGGGGCGCTTGCCATTCGCCAAGCCGGCCTTTGGACGGTACTCCTTGCTTTCGCCGTCTTCTGGCCAATAGTTATTCTCTTGAAACGCCGGGCATCTAGGAAAAGTAAGTAGTGCGGAACAAAAAAACGGGGTCAGAATACGTTTTCTAAGTAGAAAACGTACACCGACCCCTTTTTTCACCCCGTTTTTCGTCGGCGGCGGAGCTGGGCGTCCCACGCAACCGGCTCTACAAGTGACGCGACACGCTGCAGGTACAAGGTAAGCCTTTCAACGGCGCGGCCGGTTCGCCAAAAAAAACAGGGTCAGAGTACGTTTTCTAAGTAGGAAAGGTACTCTGACCCCGTTTTTACGTTTTTAACTCTGATCCCGTTTGTTGGGGTCAGAGATGCCCAGTTCTGGATAATCTGCTCGCGCATGGTGCGCTATGCTGGTAGCGCTATCATCCGTACAGCATTTTCTAATGGAGGCAGTCGTAATGAACTCGCATATGGCAGCTCTCTGTCTTCTGATCCTGTCGCTTGGCATCGCTGGGCAGGTGCATTCGGCTCCATCGACCGGGTATCCGTCCGTTACGGTGCGCGGCTCCGAAGTGCGGGCGATGAAGTCCGCCTCCACGGGACGCAGCTACGACTTGTACATCCGCAAGCCGGCTGACTTCGACAAGAACAAAGACAAGAAATACCCTGTGCTCTACCTGCTCGATGGCCAATGGGACTTCAAGCTCCTGGACTCGGTTGTCGGCGGTCTCGTCTACGACAAGCAGATGTCGGACATCGTGGTTGTCGGCATCACCTATTCCGGCGACGACGCAGACTACGATGCGCTGCGCGCGAGGGACTACACCCCGACGCCAGGCGTTCGCGAGGGGGCCGGCGATGGCCCGAAGTTCCTGAGCTTCATCAAGACCGAGCTGATTCCGTTCGTGGAAGCTAATTACCGCGGTGACCCGGCCCGTCGCATTCTCGCCGGACATTCTTTCGGCGGCCTCTTCACGCTCTACGCGATGTTCACGGATCCTTCGTTGTTCTGGGGATACCTCGCGGGCAGTCCCGACTTTACGTGGGACAACGACTTCCTGGTGAAGCAGGAAGCGGGCTTCGCGACGAAACACAAGAACCTGCCGGTGAGACTCTTCATGGGAGTCGGCGGCGCCGAGGAACTGGTGACGCCCGGCGTGAGCTTTGTCCGGACCTTCTCAGCGCGCAACTACAACGGCTTGCATTGGGACGCTCGCGTCATCGAGGGAGAGGGCCATGCCGGGGTGAAGCCCGAGTTCTACAACCGCGGATTGCGCTTCCTGTTCCACTAGCTTGATTGAAAAAAATCTGTTCCCGACGATTTCTTTCTTGAGTCCTCACACCGCTTCGGGGCAATAAGTGCGGCTCTATCTACCTCGAGAAGGGCCGCCTACTCAGCGACACGCTGGCCTAAAAGGTTCCAAAATCGGGATCAGGTTCACTACCTTTCACACACCGTAGGAAGTGCGAAAAGCGGGGGGCAGAGTACTTTTCTACTTAGAAAACGTACTCTGACCCCGTTTTTTTTCCGGCTATCTGCTTACAAGAACGCACAGGCACAATGCACCGGTTGCGGTCAGGATTGGATTGAAATAGACGCAGGAAAATGGGAATTCTGGTTCTAGCGGTTGCTGCATTATTTTCTGCGGTCTTGGCGCGGATGGTTGTGAGGAATGCGATATGGAGCTCTTCTCTTACAGGTGCGCTCACTTGTATGGGTTTTTACGGCGTTGACTACATCAGCGTCGGGTACTTCGATCCGTTTTCAGCGATATCGCTTCCCATTGTCTTTGGTGTCGGCTTTGTCGCGGGGCTTCTTATTGCAAAGGTTGGGCCAAGAAAGGCGAGCTCGAAAATTGAGTGAGCTAGCGTAATGGTCCGGATAAGCAAAGCGCCCCCGGGGCGCCCACACAGAAGGCGCTGCCGCCCATCAGGTGAAATCTCTCTGGTCTTACCCTGTGTAATGCATTGCGCAGCCGCCCAGATAGTTAGCGCCCCGTAGCGCGGAATGCGGAGCGGGGCCATTGCCTCGGATTCCATCCCGCGCCCGCTTGCCACCGCGCCTGCAGGTATCATTGGCGTGGGATGGGATGCGGGGAAACCGATGCAAGGACGCGAAGTGCCGTCTGCGGGATGGGGCGAATTCCTGGTAGTCATGGGCGTAGCTTTTGGGGTGCCCATCTACGTCAGTGTGTCGACCGTGCTAGCGACGACCCAATGGGCTGGTTTTTCGGACAGTAGTCTGGTCGGTATGGCCATGTGGGAGTTGACTGTCCTGACCGCACTAGGATTCCCGCTATGGGTGCGTGGCTGGGCGCCGCAGATGTTAGGGCTGCGATTCCAGTGGGGCGACATCCCGCCGGCGCTCGTACTCTTTGTCGCGTCCTTGGCAGCGGTCCAGCCTTTGAATCTGTTGGAATCATATCTAAGCGAAGCCGCCAACCCCTCGTTCGACGTGTTCGTATCCGGTGCGTTGTCATTGTCGGCGATCGTTGCGCTTTCGGTCGTCAATCCAATCTTCGAGGAAGTGTTCGTCTGTGCCTATGCGATACGCGTACTGGAGCGTAAGTACAGCCAGCCGGTTGCAGTGAACGTCAGCATCGCCATCCGGGCTTCGTACCATTTGTACCAGGGCGCCCTGGGTACGCTCGCGGTGATCGTGTTCGGTTTGATCGTCAGCTGGTGGTTTGCACGCACCGGTCGCCTTTGGCCGGTCATCATCGCCCACGGCCTGCTGGATCTTATTGCGCTGGCCGTTTATACATGAGCCGTGCAGCGTGTCCCGGCTATGCATACGCTGGACAGTCGCACAGCATGCCCTCGCATTGATTGCGTAGGGCGGGTTCTAACCAGCGCCGCGGGACAGGCGCGTATGAGCACAAAAAATGTCCTGCGCCCTTGCTTCTCCATCGCCGTTCCTCTTGCGGTAAACGTGTTTACTTCATAGCCTCGCTCCTTCCAGTTATGGGGGAAGACAATGCAGGGGATGGTTGTTGTGAGCAAGATATGTTGGCAGTGTCTTCATGCACTGGTTGCATCCATTGCATTAGCCATCCTGAGTTCTGTTTTCGTCTCGTCTGCGGCTGCCCAAACCCTATACGGGGATCGGGACCAGGCATTCGCTACATGCAAAAAGTACCAAAGCAATGCAAGTACAGTAGCTCCCATAATCGAGGCGTGCGTTCATCATCCAGCCGCGAACGGTTATCCGCCTTTCTACCGATGCAGGGCTCGGGCGCCTTCCAATGGGCTCATTTATGGATGCGGTTATTTTGGCCCAGATGAAGATTTCAGCCAAGACTACTTCTGGACTGAGCCAAGCCCCGCGCAAACAAGAAAAAACAACGGGTCCCCTCGGTGCGAACAGCAATGTTTCGGCGACCCCATCAATGCAGGGACGGGCAACAAATTTGAATCCCGAACCGAGTACGTCGGGGCTGGGAAATTTCCCATACGAATCACTTGGACGTACAACAGTGCGCCACTTTCCACCTACTATTCGCAGAGCTCGCTGATCTTTGGAAAGAGTAGAACGCATTTCTATTCCCGCGCGATCAGCTATATCGCTGGCCTCCTGCCAACCGTGTATCTGACCAGGCCGGATGGAAATACAGTCCGGTTCTTGAAGGTAAATTCGGCGTGGGTGGCGGACAGCGACCGAAAGGGAACGCTTACCCAACAGGTGGATGCCTCCGGCTATATCAGCTGGATGTTTGAGGATGGGAACGGCGGAAAGGAGTTCTTTGACTCAAGCGGAAAGTTGTTGGAGATGGTTGACAACAATGGTTTTTCCCAGATGCTAGGGTACGACAGCAATGGCCGTTTGCAGTCCGTTTCGGACGCATCCGGGCGTGAACTGATACTTGACTACAATGCTGCGGGGCTTGTCGAAACGGTTCATCTCTCTGATGGCGAAGAACTGAGTTTCTTCTATACAAATGATGGTTACTTGGAGCGGGTTAGGCAGCCCGATGCGACGGAGATCACCTATCTCTATAACGAGGCCGGGTTAATCAGCGGGAGCGCTACCGCGGGATTGCTGACGGGCGTTATTGATGAGGTGCAATCTCGCTATTCAAGCACCACGTATCAGAACGCGAAGGCTACCGGTACGTATTTGCATGGTGGCGTCGACGCGTACAGCGCAACCTACACCCAGGCAACCGATGGGTCGTATTTGGCAGGCTCCGTCATTACGCTGCCAAGCGGCGGTTCCAGGACCATCGCCTTTACAACCGCCAGGGGCATGGTGGTACCTACGACAGTCACTACTGCCTGCGCCGGTTGCCAGACGGATGTCACGAGTTACACCTACGATGACTTGGGACATCCAGATGTAGTTACGCGCTCTGGAGTTCAGACCGACTATGACTACGACGCGCGCGGCCTTCTGGTGCAGGAGATCGGTGCGGCCAATGACGCAAACAGAAAGCGCATCACGCAAACGCAGTGGCATTCGGCGTTGCCGTTACCGGTTGAGCGCCGCACCTACAACGCCAGCAACACACTAGCCGCCAAATCCACCTGGACCTACAACCCCCGCGGTCAGGCGCTAACGTCATCGCAGGTCGACCCGACCACCAACGCAACCCGCACCGTTGCCACCACCTACTGCGAACAAGCCGACCTCACC
>CBFGZY010000103.1:0-9085 GCA_965653375.1 uncultured Pseudoxanthomonas sp. | reverse complement strand
AAGCGGGAAGCGGGAAGCGGGAAGCGGGAAGCGGGAAGCGGGAAGCGGGAAAAGCATGCGGCTTTTGCCCCCTTTGTAAAGGGGGCCACGGGGGATTTGCTTTTGCTTTTGCTGTTTTCTTTAAGAGCAAAAGCAAATCCCCCTTAATCCCCCTTTGTAAAAGGGGGAGATAAAAGCCAGCGCCTTTTCAGCTCACGGCTTTGTCCGCTCACTGCTCACCGCTTCCCGCTCGCTGCCCACTCAAGGCTTCGGCCCCTGCCCCTCATTGTCTTCCCATTTCAGCAGCTTGCGGGTGACGAAGCGGTACACCGGCTTACCCGTGCGGAACCACACATCGCGCAGCCAGGAGTGGCGCTTCAGCAGCCGGCGTTCCACTGGCGTCAGCGCTTCGGGGCAGTATGTGCGCTTGTGTTTGAGCAGGTGGCGCAGGTCTTCGCGCGCCAGCAGCCGCATCCAGCGCGAACGCGGATGGCCGCGTACGGCCAATTGAAAATCGATCAGCGCGGGACGACCATCTTCCAGCACCAGCCAGTTCGCTTCCTTGGCCAGATCGTTGTGGGCAACGCCGCGTTGGTGCACCTGCCGCAGCAAACGGTGTGCGGCGCGAAAATAAGTCACATCGCCGCGCGGCGGCTTCTGGTACATCGCTGCGCCTTCCATATAGCTACGGTCCAGCCGTACGCCATCCCACGCCAGCAGTTGCGGGGTGTCTGCCAGGCCATTCAACTGCGCGATGGCACGTGCTTCCCGGCGCGCCAGCCGCCAAGCGGGAAAGCGCAACCACAACGGCGATGCCGACAAGTCCCGGCGCACGAACACGCCACGGCTGTCGCGCATCAGCGCGATACGTCCGAAGCTGTCGGCCTTCAAGGCGGCGATTTCGATGGCGTCCTCGTTCACCGCCACATTCTACGCGGCGGTTCTGTCCACCGAGTCAGCGAGGTAGGCAGCGGTCATGAACCGCCGCCTATAATCGGCCCCGATGAATTCCTCTTGGTTCGACACGCTGCTGGCCTGGATCAGCGCACATCCAATCGCGGCCGGCGCGGTGATCTTCGCCATTGCTTTTTGCGACGCAGTCATCATTCTGGGAACGCTGGTACCCGCGTTGCCGCTGCTGTTCGCAGTAGGCGTGCTGATCGGCCTGGGGGAAATTTCCGGCCCCTATGCACTGATCTGCGCAGCGGCTGGCGCACTGGTTGGCGATGCCACCAGTTATTGGGTAGGTCATCGCTGGGGCCCGCAGCTGCGCGGCCACTGGCCCTTTCGCAAGTATCCGCAATTGCTGGACCGAGGCGAAGTGCTGTTCCGCCGCAATGCCCTGAAAAGCATCCTGGTGGCGCGATATGTGGGGCCCATTCGGCCGTTCGTGCCGGCAGTGGCCGGCATGCTGCGGATGCCGTTGCGGCGCTATTTCGCGGCCAGCGGATTGGCGGCGATTTCGTGGGCGGCCTTGTTCCTGGCACCTGGCTGGCTGCTGGGCCAGGCCTACGATGCGGTGGCCGCGGTCGCAGGCCGTTTGGGCCTGGTATTGGGATTACTGCTGCTGGTGCTCGCACTGGCCTGGGCCGGCGTGCTGTACACCTACCGCTGGTTCGCCGATCACGCCGATGCACTGCTGGCACGCGCGATCGCCTGGTCGCATGCGCATCCGGTGCTGGGTCGCTATTCCGGGGCCGTATTCGACCCGAAACGGCGCGAATCGGTGCCGCTCGCACTGCTGGGCATCCTGCTGCTGGCCATCGTATGGGTGTGGTTCGCGTTCCTGATCCTGGTGATCGGCCATGGCGAACCGCTGGGCATGGACCTGGCGGTGCACGAACTGATGCTGGCGCTGCGCAATCCGTTGGCCGATTACCCGCTGGCGGCCATCGCCTCGTTGGGCGACGAGCAGGTGCTGGCGCCGGCTTCGCTGCTGGTGCTGCTGTATCTGTGCTGGCGCAAGCGCTGGATGGCGGCGGCGCATTGGTTGGCGGCGTTGGCGTTCGGTCTGGCGCTAACTGCGTGGCTGGGCGCTTCAGTCGACATTCCCAAGCCACCCAGCGTCAGCAGCGGCTTCGGCTTTCCCTCCATCGCGGTCACCATGGCGACCATCACCTTCGGCTTCTTCGCCGTGCTGATTGCGCGCGAACTACCGGGCCGCACGCGGGTTTGGCCGTATCTGGTCTCCGGTGTGGTGGTCGCGCTGATCGGCTTCGCCCGCATCTATCTGGGCGCGCATTGGTTGAGCGACATCATCGGCGGGATGTTGTTCGGCATGGTGTGGTTGCTGATATTGGGCATCGCCTATCGCCGCCGCATGGTGCGTTCGTTCTGGATGAAGCCGCTGGCCTGGCTGTTCTATGGCGCGTTCACCGTCGCCGCGTTGTGGCATGCACCCCGCAACATCGCGCCGATGCTGGCGCAGTTCGAAGCGCCGGTGAAAGAACAATCCATCGCGATGACGGACTGGTGGCAACGGGACTGGGCGAAACTGCCGGAACGACGTAATGATTTCGACGATGAGCAACGCTGGCCGCTGGACGTGCAGGTGGCCGGCCCGCTTGCGCCCTTGCGCGCCAAGTTGGAAGCAGCCGGCTGGCGTTCGCAGGAACAGGCCGGCTGGGAAGAAGCGTTGAATCTGCTGGATAACGATCTGCCCGATGCCGAGCTGCCGGTGCTGCCCGCCACGTTGGATACGCGCGCCGAAAGCCTGCTGATGCTGCGCGAAGGGGTGAAGCCCGGCGAAACCTTCGTGCTGCGCCTATGGACCGCGCATTCGCAACTGCAGCCCGGCGCCGTGCCGTTATGGATCGGCAGCGCGCAGGTGCTGCAACGGCAACGCGCGTTTGGACTGATCAGCCTGTGGCGCCCCTTGCGCGAAGCCGACGCGGCCCTACAGGCGGTAAGCCAAGCAACCGGCGAGTTGGAACATCAAGTGGCGCCGCACCCGAAATCGGAACTGCCGGTGCTGCGAATCCGGACGTCGGCACCGGCCGCGCAGGACTGACGTAGAAGCACGAGTGAATCTCCTGTAGGAGCGACGTGAGTCGCGATGAAGCTTTTCCATGAAAGCTTCATCGCGACTCACGTCGCTCCTACAAGTGGGGCTGTTCTCACGCGATCAGCTGCAACAGGCGCTCCAGCCGTTGATGCGGGTCGTCTTCTTGCAATACGCCCAGACGCTGCTCTGGCGTAATCGGCAGCAGCTCCGCCAATCGCCAACCTACCCAAGCGGCGTTGTCGAACAGTTTCGGCGACAGCTTGGCCTGATCGCCATCGATATGGTCGAGCATGGTTTGCAGCAGAACGCTGAGCAGTGCGTGTTCGGGCCGCAATTCTTCGTCCGGATCGGGTTGGCGCCATTCCACATCGCCAACCACCAGACCGTTGTCGCGCACCCGGGTACGGTTCACATGAAACCGACGGTGGCCGCGCAAGCGCAGCGCCAGTAGCCCGTCGGGGCCGGTGTCGAAATCCTCGATCACCGCTTCGGTGCCGAATGCGGCCGGCGTGGCGGGCCGTCCCACCTCACCGCCCTCGAGGATCAGGCACACGCCGAATCCCTTGCCGCTGCGTCCGCAATCACGGACCAGATCCAGATAACGCCGCTCGAAAACCCGCAATCCCAGTGCCGCGCCAGGCAGCAGCACGGTATGCAATGGGAACAACGGCAGCGATTCGGTGGACGCCATGGCGGTCAGTGTACGAGAAGGAGACCTTGCGGAAATGTCGATGGCACGGTCTTTCGCGGAACGAAGAAGCACACATAGGGTGGGCCCCGGCCCACCATTGCCATGCGTAATGTTGCGATGGCCACTAGAACGAAGAGCGGTTGGTCAGGCCCACCCTATGTGGATGTTTGTAGCGCTGCCAGAAAACGCCGCGGCGCGCCATCGAAGCCGCCATTGGACATGAAGACCACGTGATCTTCCGGCTGGGCCATGGACGTCAACGTGGCGATCAATGCTTCTACATCGGGCACCGTGCGCGCGTCGCCGCGGATGGCTGCGACCACCTTGCCTGCATCCCAAGGCAATTCAGGACGATGCAGGAACACCACCGCGTCCGCGTCTTGAAAAGAGGGCGCCAGCGCATCCGAATGCGCGCCCAAGCGCATGGAGTTGCTGCGCGGCTCCATCGCCACAATGATTCGCGCGGCTCCGACCTTGGCACGCAGGCCTTCCAGGGTAGTACGGATGGCAGTGGGATGATGGGCGAAATCGTCGTACACCGTGATGCCATCGGATCGTCCGATGACTTCCAGGCGACGCTTCACGCTGCGGAAATCAGCCAGCGCAGGAATCACCGCCGCGATATCCACGCCAACGGCATTCGCCGCTGCCAGCGCCGCCAATCCATTGAGCACGTTGTGCTTGCCGAGCAACGGCCAACGCACTTCGCCCACATTCTTGCCATCGTGGAGCACGGCGAACGCGCTGCCGTCTTCGTTGATCAGGCGTGCGCTCCATGTCAACGAAGCATCGAAACCGAAGCGCTCCACCGGCGTCCAACATCCCATCGCCAGCACTTCGTCCAGGCGCTCATCCTCGCCATTGACGATCAACCGGCCACGGCCCGGCACCGTGCGAACCAAGTGATGAAACTGGCGCTGGATCGCCGCCACGTCCGGGAAGATGTCGGCGTGGTCGTATTCCAGATTGTTGAGAATCGCGACCAGTGGGCGGTAGTGGACAAACTTGCTGCGCTTGTCGAAGAACGCGGTGTCGTATTCATCGGCCTCGACCACAAAAGGAAAGCTCGTTGTCGCAGACAACGACGTGCGCCCTTCCCCTGCTTGCGGGGGAAGGTGGCGCGCTGGGGGCTGCCTTCCCAAGCGTGCCGACACACCGAAATCTTCCGCCACGCCGCCGATCAGAAATCCCGGCTCGCGGCCAGCAACTTCCAGCAGATACGTCAGGATGGTGGTGGTGGTGGTCTTGCCGTGCGTGCCGGCCACGGCCAGCGTATCGCGGCCCGGCAGCACGTATTCGGACAGCCACTGCGCGCCGGAGGTGTATTTGCCGCCGGCATCCAGCACGGCTTCCACTGCGGGATTGCCGCGCGACAACGCGTTGCCGATCACGATCTCATCGCAATCGGCCGAAATATTTTCCGGCAGGTAGCCTTGCGCCAATGCGATGCCCAGCGTTTCCAACTGCGTGGACATGGGCGGATAGATCGCCTGGTCGCTACCTTCGACGGTATGGCCCAACTCGCGTGCCAACGCCGCCACGCCGCCCATGAAGGTGCCGGCGATGCCAAGGATGTGGAGTTTCATTGAGGGACCGGGAATGGGAGTAAGTGAGCGGTGAGCGGTGAGCGGTGAGCGGTGAGCGGTGAGCGGTGAGCGGTGAGCGGGAAAAGCATGCGGCTTTTGCCCCCTTTGTAAAGGGGGCTACGGGGGATTTGCTTTTGCTGTTGCTATTGCTTTTTGTATAAGAGCAAAAGCAAATCCCCCTCCAACGCTTTTCAACCGCCGAATGGCGGGTCATCCCCCTTTTGCGCTTTTAACAGCCGAATGGCTGGTCAAGGGGGAGGAAAAGCGAGAGCCTTTTTCCGCTCACCGCTCACCGCTCACCGCTTCCCGCCCCACCAAAAACTCAGCCCACTTCCTTGGCTGGCGACAGCGCTTCGATCAAGCGGTTGGTGACATCGTCGAGTTCGCCGACGCCATTCACCACAGTGAGTTGACCGTGCTGACGGTAGTACTCGATTACCGGCGCGGTCTGGTCGTTGTAGACCTTCAAGCGCGTGCGGACCGATTCGGGCGTGTCGTCGGCGCGGCCTTCGGCGGCAGCGCGGCCGGCGATGCGTTCGACCAGCAGGTCGGTAGGCACTTCCAACTGCACGGCGTAGTCCATCGGCCGGCCGATTTTCTTCAGCAGCTCACCCAATGCGGCGGCCTGGGCCAGGTTGCGCGGGTAGCCGTCCAGGATGAAACCGTTTTTGGTGTCGTCGCGGCTGAAGCGCGATTCCAGCATGCCCAGCAGGATCTCGTCGGAAACCAAGTTGCCCTGCGCCATCACTTCCTTGGCCTGCATGCCCAGCGGGCTGCCGGCAGCTACTTCTGCGCGCAGCAAATCACCGGTGGAAATGTGGGGAACCTGCAGATATTCCTTCAGCCGCGTCGCCTGAGTGCCCTTGCCCGACCCGGGTGGGCCCAGTAGAACCAATCGCATCGTGTAACTCCTGAACTAGAATTCTGCTAGCGGCCGGCGGCGTTCAGGCTCACGCCACGCCCACGCTGCACCGCGTCATATATGTGAAGCTTACCGCATCCCCCCTACTTGGATCGAACCCACTATGGTCGAAGGTACCTTGCTTTATGCCCAGTCCGGCGGTGTCACCGCCGTCATCAACGCCACCGCGGCGGCCGTAATCAGCGAGGCCCGGGCCCGCAAGGTCAAGGTGCTGGCGGCCCGCAACGGCATTCTGGGCGCTCTGCGCGAGGAACTGATCGACACCTCCAAGGAGTCGGCCGCCGCCATCCGGGCGCTGGCGCATACGCCCGGCGGCGCTTTTGGTTCCTGCCGGGTCAAGCTGAAGTCACTTGAAGCGGACCGGGCCAAGTACGAGCGCCTGCTGGACGTGTTCAAGGCTCACAACGTCCGCTATTTCCTCTACAACGGCGGCAACGACTCCGCCGATACCGCACTGAAGGTGTCACAACTAGCGGCCGCCTTCGACTATCCGCTGACCTGCATCGGCGTGCCCAAGACAGTGGACAACGACCTGGCCGTCACCGACACCTGCCCGGGCTTCGGCTCGGCCGCCAAATACACCGCGGTGTCGGTGCGGGAAGCCGCGCTGGACGTGGCCGCCATGTCGGAGACCTCCACCAAGGTGTTCGTATACGAGGCCATGGGCCGGCACGCCGGCTGGCTGGCTGCAGCGGCCGGGCTCGCCGGACAAACGCCGGAACAAGCACCGCACCTGATCCTGTTCCCCGAGCGCCCCTACGACGAAGCCGACTTCCTCGCGCAAGTCAAAAAGGTGGTCGACAAAGTCGGCTGGTGCGTCGTGGTTGCCAGCGAAGGCATCCAGTACGCCGATGGTCGCTTTGTCGCCGACGCCGGCGGCGGCAAGGATTCGTTCGGGCACACCCAGCTGGGCGGCGTGGCTTCTTACCTGGCCGGCCGGGTCAAGGACGAACTGGGCATGAAAGTGCATTGGACCCTGCCCGACTATCTGCAGCGTTCGGCTCGCCATATCGCCTCCAAGACCGACTGGGAACAGGCGCAAGCCGCCGGCAAGGCAGCGGTGCAGTTCGCCTTGAAAGGACAGAATTCGGTGATGCCGGTGATTGTGCGCAGTTCCGATGCGCCATACCGCTGGAAAATCGAAGCCGCGCCGCTTACCAAAGTGGCCAACCACGAAAAGAAAATGCCCAACGGCTTCATCCGCAAAGACGGCTACGGCATCACTCCCGCCGCGCGTAAATACCTCGAACCCCTGATCCGCGGCGAAGCCTACCCACCCTACGGCCGCGACGGCCTGCCGAATTATGTGGCTTTGAAGAACGTCGCGATAAAGCCGAAGCTGCCGAAATGGGAAGGCTAATCACCAGACCGTACCACCCCGTTTCCGGCTGACCTATCCACCAGAAACGCTGGCATGCACGACAAATATCGGGGCCTCGACGCCCCGATATTTGTTCGCGGGGTAAATACACCCGCTAAGCTTCTCCGCTGGGTACCTGCGCTGCGCACAGCAAGGCGGATAACCCGCTGATTCGCGGAGCTGGATCCATTTGACTATTACCGAACTGCTCTACAGACTGCTGGCAGATACTTCATTGGGGGGGGCGAATAGTAGCTTGGCCCGTAACCGATCATGCCAGCCATCTTCAAGTTCCTCTTCCTGATTTCTCTAGCCTCAATGGCTGTGGTCTATCCAATGTATTTCCTAGAACTATCTGGTTTCGGAAAGATCATGCGACGGGACCACGGGGAACTAATTAACGGGAGCAGCAACAATCTTGCTGATTCCTACAGGATTCTTCGTAAGGTAAAGAATTGTCAACTTGACGGGGTCATGCTCTCGCAAGAGGCTGCGCTCGCGCACTCGCGGGCCAAACGGTTGCTCTACCTTGGAATAAGTTTGTTTCTGGTAGTACTTTCTACTGGCCTGACGGACGCCATGGTCAGCAAGCATGGCTAGCGGCGGGCCTAACAATTCATTCAAGCCAAACCCGCTTCGCGGGTCGGCTTAATTCTGGCGTTAGGCCCCATGGACTATTTCAATCATTTCATTGAGGGTTACGTCCATAATGGCGGCATCGGCGTCCTCATTGAGCTAGACGTATCCGATTCATTTGCGATAAGGGCTGATGCATTCAAAACACTCGCAAGCGACTTGGCCATGCAAGTCGCGGCCATGAATCCTGACTCGGTAGAGGACATGTTGTTCCAGCCCTTTGTAAAAGCTCCCGAGCTAACCGTCGACCAACGGATATCTCTGGTGGCTGATGGTATACAAAGTAAGATCGTCGTTCGGAGATTCGTCCGCTGGACTGCAGAGCCTCAAAAACCTGGAACTTCAGAGCCGCCTCGAACGCCTGCGGTTATTTATGATCTACGAAAGGCTAGATAAGGCCTAACAATTCGTTCAAGCAGAACCCGCACCATTGGGGCTTTGATCTGCGGGCCCACTTAATTCAAGCGTTAGACACTGGAATGAAAGCTAAGCACATTCCAAACAAAATCCCACGAGCTCGCCGGAGATTGCTCTTGGCGAGCTCGCTCCTGTTATTTGCTTATGGTGCATGGAGCATTTGGCATAGCGATTTCGCTTTGCCTATCTGGCTTAGAGCCCGTGACGGAGCCTCCTGGTTGCATCTGCATGGTGGTGCTGCCCTGGCGGCTAGTGGAGCGCTAATATGCTCATGCTTCATCATGCTCTCTGTCGTGATTGACCACTACGACAGACGAGACAATGAGCGTCATTATAAGACTTTTGCTCAGGTACTTAGTTACGCAGGCTGGACATTGGTGGTGGCTTCTCTTTGGGCATGGTGGTCAGCCAGTGCCTAACAACTCATTCAAACCCAACCCGCTTCGCGGGTCGGCTTAATTCAGCAACTGTCTTGTAGTTCGCCTTAAGC
>CBFGZY010000102.1:0-9178 GCA_965653375.1 uncultured Pseudoxanthomonas sp. | reverse complement strand
GGCAACTGCAGCACTTCCATCTTGTCGCGGACTTCCAGGCTGGCCTGGTCCATGTCCGTGCCCCAGGCGAATTCCAGCACCACATCGCTCTGGCCTGTGCGCGAAACCGACTTCAACTTGCGCAGGTTCTTCACCACGCCCACGGCTTCTTCCACCGGCTCGGAGATCAGCGTTTCGATTTCCGAAGGCGCCGCACCGGTGTATTCGGTGCGGACGGTGAGCGTGGGATAGCTCAGGTCTGGCAGCAGATTGACCTTCAGCGAAGTCAGCGCGATGCACCCGAACAGGAACATCGTGATCCAGAACATCGCGACGGTGACGCGGCGACGCGTCGAGAACTCGACCAGCCCACCGCCGGTCAATCCCGGCGGTGGCGCCAACGGATCGACGCCTGCCGGGGAATCGTTATCGTGCGCACTCATTGCCGCTTACCAGCAGGTTCGGCCTGCACCTTGGCGGTGGTCTTCGCGACGGGCTTGCCGATCACTTCCACCGGTGTGCCGTCGCGCAAAGCGATCTTGCCGGCGGTGACGACGCTGTCGCCCACCTTGACCCCTTGGAGTACTTCTATCCACTCGCCATCCATGTAGCCCAGCTTGACCGGTACGCGCGAGGCCTTGCCGTCCCGCACCGCGAACACAGCCGGGTCGCCCTCGTCGTCCAGCAGCGCGACACGCGGCACCACCAGCGCGTCGGCGCGCTTGTCGTAGTCGATCTTGATGCGGCCGAACATACCCGGCTGCAGCACTTCGCCGCCGGCGAAAGAGCAGACCACACGGAAGGTACCGCTGCCCGAATCGACTACCGGGGCAATGCGATCCACCACGCCTTCGAAAGCCTTGCCCGGAATCGCGTCGACTTGCAGCGACACTGGCTGCCCTGCCTTCAAGGTGGACAGTTCGCGTTCCGGCACATTCAAGGTCGCTTCCAATCGCGAGTTGTCCACGATGCGGAAGATCGGCGTATTGATCTGCACGAAGTTGCCGGTCTTGATCGAACGCGAAGCGATGATGCCGGAGATCGGTGCCACTACCGTCGTATAGGAAAGCTCCAACGACGCCAGGCGATATTGGGCCCGGGCGTTCTCCAGGTCGTACTTGATCTGGTCCACGTCGTTGACGCTGATCATCTGCTGACCGACCAGCTGCTGCGCGCGGTGGTAGTTGTTCTCCAGCTTGCGCATCTGCGCTTCGCTTTGGGCGACCGCCAGACGCGCGCGATCAGGGTCCAACCGCACCAACGGCTGCCCGGCCCGGACCAACTGCCCTTCCTCGACCATGACCGCCAGGGCCACGCCCGATGTCTTGGCCACCACCTGCGATTCGCCGCGGGCATCCAGCGCCGCCGTGCCCGTGTAGCTGGCCGCGACCGGACGATGACTGGCCTTCACCACTTCCACCGGAACCGCGTCCGGCCCCTTGGCGGCCTCGCCATTCTTGGCCTGGGCTTCCGGGGTGGGGCCGCCGCCCTTGCAGGCCGCCAGCGCCAGCACTCCGCAAACCAGCGGGACCAAGGCGATACGGTGGAAGCGACTGGATGGTGTGATTGGTCGAGACATTGGGGCGGGACCGTGTGGTTGTTGTTTAGGTGTTGTATGAAGGTATATCACCCAAACATGACTTTCATGCGCCGAAGGTCATGGTGACTTGCGTCAATGGGAGGGGATTAGAAATTGGATGCGACAGAAGCGCGATCGGTTGCGCGATGGTCCCTGAGTTTGGCGACAAAACGATGATCGGCAGCGGTGCAGCAACCACAGCTGGCGACTTTTCCCTGACTCGCCGTCACCGAAAAACCGCAATCGGCGCGCCATTTTCGAGTCGACGAGGATCATAGCGCCGGGCTTCATCATGGCGGCGCCGTTTGGCGGATGGCGGCATTTGGGGGCCGCACGCTATACTTGCCTCAGCCAAGCGCCACGGTTGTACGTGGTGCGCGCAACCTTAGAGAGTTCCGGATACGACATGATGCGACCGCTGCCGCTCGCCGCTTGCCTTGCCCTGGCCGCCCTTTCGCTGGCCGCCTTGACCGCTCAATCGCAGACCCCGCCTGCCGCCGAAGCCGCCGCCGCTCCTGCCAGCGCGTCTGCCGCCACGCCGTTGGTCGGCAGTCCGGAAAAGGGCCACACCCTGACCTACACCTGCCAGGGTTGCCACGGTATCGCGGGCTATAAGAACGCTTACCCCAATTTCCACGTGCCGCGCATCGGCGGGCAGTCGGCCGAATACCTGGCCAACGCACTGACCGAATACAAGAACGGCAACCGCAAGCACCCCACGATGCAGGCCCAGGCTCAGAGTTTCTCGGAGCAGGACATCGCCGACATCGCCGCTTTCCTTTCCACCGTCAAGTAACCCTCTCATGCCCAACGCCAAGCACGCCCAGCGTCTAGCCATCGCCCTGTTCGCTGCACTCGCCCTGGGGGCATGTTCCAAGGTGGAAACCACCGAAGCCGCCGCCGAAAACCCCGGCCATGCCAGCGGCGAACACGGCTCCAGTTCCTCCGCGGGCCTACCGAAGGGCCGCATCGCGACTGGCGAACAGCTTGCCAACGCCAAAGGCAAAGCCACCGGCCAGAGCTGCGTGGACTGCCACGGCGCCGAAGGCAACGCGCCTATCGACGACACCTACCCCAAGCTGGGCGGCCAATACGCCGACTACTTGGCGCACGCGCTGCAAGCCTACCGTGCCGGCGATCGCGAACATGCGCTGATGAGCCCGCAGGCCGCCAATTTGAGCGACCAGGATATTTCCGACCTGGCCGCCTACTTCGGCTCGCGTACCAGCCAGCTGCGCGATCTGCACAACGTGCACTGATCAGCTTTAGCTGTGAGTACAAAAAACGGAGCCGCGAGGCTCCGTTTTTGTTTTATTGAGCGGCCATGCTGTGCCCTTGTAGGAGCGACGTAAGTCGCGATGAAGCCTTACCAGGAAGGCTCAATCGCGACTTACGTCGCTCCTACATTCGCCTGTTCTCTGATTAGGCGCCGATGGAGCCCACTCCCAACTCAACTATCGGTCGGAATCGGCGTGCGCTTGACCGGGATATCCGGCGGCGGACGTGCCTCGGCGGGCTGTTCGTTGAGATTGGGATCGACGATGCCGCAGCCGCCGCCCAACTGCAGTATCGACACCACGCACTTGAGTCGTTTCGACGTTCCCGGAATCGGAATGGACGTCTCGCGGATGTTCTTCCGCACCCATTCCTGCAACAGCGACTCGTTGGGCACCCAATACTTGTCCAAGCTGGTGGGCTCATAGTCGTATGGCGGCCTTTGCAGCCAGGTCCCGGCTTGCTCCAGCCTATCGCGGGTCCATGCATCCTGGTCGCCGCCGGGCGCGCCGCGCGGCCCGCTGCTGTCGCCACCCGTGCCGGGAACACGCACACTGCCGTCGCTGTTGAACAGGCCGGGGCGTTCGCCGCTGCCGGTCACGCCGGCCTGGCCGGGCACGTTACGCGTCGAATCACCCCAGTCGTCGGCACGTCTTGGCGTCGGCTGGCCACCCGGCCTGCTGGCCGCTGCCGGTCCTGAGGTGGCGGCATTTTGTCGAGCGCCACTCGGCGGGTTTGTATTCGCCGTTTGCGAACTCGCACTGCCCGGCGCCTGAGCGGGCGCCAGCGTCGGCGCGGTGCCAGCGGCAGCGGGACGTGGTTGTGGCGCGGCGATTTCGGCTTCACGTACGCTGGCGGTCGGTGCGCGCAGGTCGCGTGCGCCAATCTCGCGCGACGGCAGCTGTACTTCGCGCACCTGCGGAGCGGGAGGCGCGACTTCGCGCTGCTGGACTTGTTGCTCCGGTACGGCGATCTGCGGCACGTCCACCGGCCGCTGGGGAAGCTCGCGTTGCGTTGGCGGCGCCTGCAATACCGTCACTTCGCGCGTCGGTACACCTACCTCACGGGTACGGACCTGCGGCGGTGCGATTTCGATCGTGCGCGGTGTCGGCGGCGGCAACACGAACTCCGTCGTAGGCGCCGGTGTCTCGGTGACTTGCAGGGGCTGCGGTGCGGCGGGTGGTGAAGGCTCCGGAACCTCGCGCTGCTGCAGCTCCGGCACTTCGGACGCCAGCGCGGGCGCGGCCGGCTCACCCGCGGCCATCGATGGCGGCCGTGCGGCGGCCGTCGCAGCAGTCGAAGCCGCGGCGGCCGATGGTGCGGGCGCTGGTTGTTCCACTGGCGGGCCGCCGCCCTCTTCTTCCGGCGTGCCCTCGCCGATGAACTCCACTTGTACACGGCTGCTGTCACCGGCAGGTGGCGGCAACGGCACGTTGACCAATGCCGCCAGCACCAGCAACACGAAAAACAACAGGTGCATGACAAGGCTGACGAAACCGGCAAACCAGCGGATGCCGCGCTCTTCACGTGGCGGCGGATCCCAGTCCTGGTAAAACAGCGCACGCAGCGACTGCAGTTTGTTCAACGCACGCGGGACGGGCACCGGCGCGGGTGCCGGCCGTTGCATCAGCAACGCGACGACGTTTTCGGCCTTTTCGCGAGTGATCGCACCCAAGCGTGTGGGCAGGCCGCGCATCCATATTCCCCACCCATATGGCAGGCCGGTATGGCGTTCCAGTACAGGCGCCGCTTTGCGCGGCAGCAGAGCGGCAATCAGGTCGGCGGCTTTCGTCACCGGCGCGGGATAGCGTCAGGCCGCGTTGTCGCGCGGTATATAAGGCGCGGCGCCGGTGTTATGGTCGGTCGCATCACGCACCGCCGTCACCCCGGGAACCCGGGCCATCAAGGTCTTCTCGATGCCCTGTTTCAGCGTCACGTCGGCCATACCGCAGCCATGGCAACCGCCGCCGAAACGCAACCGCACCACCCCCTCGCCAGTGACCTCTTCCACTGCCACCCGGCCCTTGTGCTGGGCCAGTTGCGGATTGATTTCGTTCTCCACCACCCAACGCACCCGTTCGACCAGCGACGCCGATTCCGCAGGCGCTTCGCCTTTGATCTTCGGTGCCTTGATGGTCAGCTGCGTGCCTGCGCCCTGGGTGACAAAGTCGATCTCGGCGCCATCCAGCCAAGCGACACTGTTGGCGTCCACGTACAAAGTGAAACCATCGCAATCCACCGCCCATTCGTCGCCGGCCAGATCTTGCGGCTCGGCAAACTCCAGGCGCGCATCGGCGCGTGCGGTTCCGGGGTCCACGGCACTCAAGCGCACGCCAAGACCCGGCAGGGCCTCGCGCTCGATCAGTTTGCGGAAATGGGTTTGGGCGCTGTCGGAAATCTGGATCATGCGGGGTATTCTAGCCCTCTACTCGTTAGTCGCTCATTCGAGCCGTCATTGCGTGGATCGGGCGTTCAGCCGGTCCGCGGCTAGAGGAAACCCCATGTCCGATCTGATTCCACTCGACCAAGCGCACTGCCTTCCGCTGAAAGGTACCGAACACAAGCTGGGCCAGGCCCGGGTCGCCGAACTATTGCCGCAGATTCCAGGCTGGGAGCTGGTCGAGGAAGGTCATGCGTTGTCCAAGACCTTCCACTTCAGAAACTACTACGAAACCATGGCATTTGTTAACGCGCTGGCCTATATCGCCCATCGCGAGGACCATCACCCCGATCTGGGGGTGCACTACAATCGGGCGGTCGTGCGCTATTCCACCCACGACGTTGACGGGCTGAGCGAGAACGACTTCATTTGCGCGGCCAAGACCGACACGCTGGCGAGGCAACCATGAAACCTGCGATCCGTCCGCTGAATAGCTCGAAGTCCCCGGCTTCAAGGTTCGGGCTGCCCCTGTTGGCGTCCGTGCTGTTGTTGGCGGGCTGTGGAGGCAGCAGCGAAGACGCGCCCCCCGTCCAGCGCCCCACCGAAGTCGTCGCCGTCGATACGCCGCCCCCGGAATACCCGTTCGAATTGGCCTGCGCGGGAGTCGGCGGCACCTCGACGCTGGCGGTCACGATCGGCGTGGAAGGCAAACCCACCCAAGTAGCTCTGGTGAAGAGCAGCGGCAATGCGGCACTGGACGAAGCGGCTCAGCAACGGGTGAAAACCTGGCAGTTCAGGCCGGCCACCGCCAATGGCCAGCCCGTGCCCAAGAGCATCCAGGTACCAGTGAACTTCAAGCCGCCGCAGGTCCGCCCGGACGAGTGCTTCAAGCTGGACGAACAGCGCTGACGCTCCTGCGTATGCCGCGCAGCGATTGACCACTGCGCGATTGCAAACAAGCGCCGCACCGTTTCCGCTACTCAATGCGGTACGAACAAGGGGAAGGACATGCAAGGAATCAATATCTGGGCCGTCATCGTCGCGGCCGCCTCGAGTTTCCTGCTGGGCGGCCTGTGGTATGGCCCAATGTTCGGCAAGGCCTGGATGTCTGCCGCAGGCGTGACCGAAGAGAAAACAGGGCATCCGGCAAAGGTGTTCGGCGGCGCGTTCGTGTTCTCGCTGCTGGCCGCGGCCGCATTCGCTTATTTCCTTGGCCCACGGCCGGTGCTGTCATCCGCACTGTGCACCGGCGCCTTGGTCGGCTTCTGCTTCGTGGCCGCCAGTTTCGCCATCAATTATTTGTTCGCGCAGCGCAGCCTGAAGCTTTGGCTGATCGATGGCGGTTACCACACGCTGCAATTCGTACTGTTCGGCCTCGTGCTAGGCCTCTGGCACTAAAAAACGCCACTCGTTCCTCGCAGAACCGAACTTGCTCCGCTGCTGTTCGCACCAACAGCTCCGGAGCCGGTTAGCGGAGCAAGCTGCGCTCTACGTCGAAGCGAAGAGCAAAAAGCAAACCCGGCTACGCCAGCCGGTCCAACGCCGCGGCCAGATCGTCCGCCAATGGCGCATTCAGCACATACGGCGCTTTGCCGCCATCCAGCGCGAACTGCAGCGACGCGGCATGCAGGAACAACCGCTTGAGGCCTACCTGATCGCGCAGGCGCTTGTTGACCGCTTCGTCGCCGTATTTGTCGTCCCCGGCAACCGGATGGCCGATGTGCTGGGCGTGCACGCGGATCTGATGGGTGCGGCCGGTTTCGATGCGCACTTCGCAATACGAATGGCCGCCACGGCGTTCCAGCACCTTGAAGTGACTCAAGGACGGCTTGCCGTTTGCGTTCACTTGCACGTGCCGCTCACCGCCTTGTCGCAGCCCAACGTGCAACGGCGCATCCACCGTCATCACACCGTCGGGCATGCGGCCAACCAGCAGCGTCAGGTAGCGCTTTTCGATGCTGCCGCCCTCTTCACGCATCAGTGCCTGCAACTCGGTCAATGCCGATCGCTTCTTCGCCATGATCAGCAGGCCGGAAGTATCGCGATCCAGCCGATGGACCAATTCCAGGTTCAGGTTCGGGCGCAGAAAGCGCATGGTTTCGATCGCACCATGGCTTATCCCGCTGCCGCCATGACTGGCGACGCCGGTGGGCTTGTTCAGCACCAGCAGGCGCGCGTCCTCGAACACGATGGCCTGCTCCATCCGTTCCAAAAACCCTGCGGGTGGCGGCGTCTTGTCTCCCTCCTCGGTGAGATTGACAGGCGGAATGCGCACCTCGTCGCCCGCCTCCAGCTTGCGCTCGGCTTTGGCGCGGCCACCGTTCACTCGTACCTGGCCACTGCGCACCAGTTTGTAGACCAAGCTACGGGGAGCTCCCTTCAGCTGGCCCAGCAGGAAATTGTCCAGCCGCTGGCCGCTTCGGTCCTCCGGCACCTTGACGGTGCGTACGGGCGACTTGGCGGGGCTGGGAGCTAAGGGTGCGGGGGGCTGGGCGGTCATCCGTCTATTTATTCTGTTACACTCGGCGGGCGAGATAAGGGTTTGATTTCGCTGGAAGTTGTTGCAAGGGCCAGAAGCCCAGCTTCCCGCGATTCCGGTCTAGTGCGCGGCCACCGCCCCAGGGGCGGCCATGTTAGCGGCTTACCTGCAGGCCCGGATACCGCCCGGTTCGTCAGAGATCGGAGCTGAACATGTCCCGCGCGGCGCAACCACTTGGTGGGAAGCTGCCGCCGGCCCCGTAACACAATTTAAAAAGCGCTCCCGCGGCCTGCCGTGGTGTCGTAGCGCTGGAAACCCAAACCGGCCCATCTGCGCCTGCGCAAGGGACGGGGAAAACCTCTCACGAGGAGCAGGTTCCAGAGGCGAAACGCCATGGCGTTCCGCGCGGTAGTAGCGCGCGAGGAACGCACAATGAAACGCATGTTGATCAACGCCACGCAGGCTGAAGAGCTGCGCGTGGCCATCGTCGACGGACAAACCCTGTACGACATCGACATCGAACAGCCGTCGAAGGAACAGAAGAAGTCCAACATCTACAAGGGCCGCATCACCCGGCTCGAGCCCTCCCTGGAAGCCGCCTTCGTCGATTACGGCGCTGAACGCCACGGCTTCCTGCCTCTGAAAGAAATCTCCCGCGACTATTTTCAAGCCGGGGTCGACCACAACAAGGCCGGCCTGCGTGAACTGCTGCGCGAAGGCCAGGAAGTCGTCGTCCAGGTAGACAAGGATGAACGCGGCAACAAGGGCGCTGCCCTGACCACGTTCATCTCGCTGGCCGGCCGCTACATGGTGCTGATGCCCAACTCGCCCACCGCCGGCGGCGTATCCCGCCGCATCGAGGGCGACGACCGTGCCGCACTGAAGCAGGCCATGGACGCGCTGACCATCCCCGACGACATGGGCGTGATCATCCGTACCGCCGGCGTTGGCCGCGATGCCGAAGAACTGCAATGGGATCTGGATTACCTGCTGCAGGTCTGGAAGACCATCGCCGAAGCCGCGCTGACCAAGCCGGCGCCTTTCCTGATCTACCAGGAGTCGCGCCTGATCGTGCGCGCCCTGCGCGATTACCTGCGCTCGGATGTGGGCGAGATCCTGGTCGATACCGAGGAGCTCTACGCCACAGCACAGGAATTCATGCAGCAGGTGATGCCGCACAACCTGCGCAAGCTGAAGCACTACAAAGACGACATCCCGCTGTTCAACCGCTTCCAGATCGAATCGCAGATCGAAGCCGCCTATGAACGCAATGTCCGCCTGCCTTCCGGCGGTTCCATCGTGGTCGACCAGACCGAGGCGCTGACCGCCATCGACGTCAACTCGGCCCGCGCCACCAAGGGCGGCGACATCGAGGAAACCGCGTTCCACACCAACCTGGAAGCGGCCGAAGAAGTGGCACGCCAGTTGCGCCTGCGCGACCTGGGCGGCCTGGTGGTGATCGACTTCATCGACATGTCGTCGAACA
>CBFGZY010000101.1:0-10085 GCA_965653375.1 uncultured Pseudoxanthomonas sp. | reverse complement strand
TACGCAAAAGCCCCCTTGCGGGGGCCTTGGCGTATCTGGCGGAGAGGGGGGGATTTACTCGGCACATCCATGTGCCTCGCCCTGCGGGCGGCTGCGCCGTGCAAAACGGCAATCCTGCCGTTTTGTCGAACCTGGGTTCTCTTCCAATCCCTCTCCACCACATACGCAAAAGCCCCCTTGCGGGGGCCTTGGCGTATCTGGCGGAGAGGGGGGGATTCGAACCCCCGATGCGCTATAAACGCATGCCTGATTTCGAGTCAGGTACATTCAACCACTCTGCCACCTCTCCGGGTGGTTTCCCGGCGCGAGCCGGGCCGTGCATGATACGGGGCGCTCCGCATCCGGACAAGCCGACCCGGCCTGCTCCTGCCTGAATGCGCTGAACACCACCCTGCCCGGTGGCGCTTGTCGTCCTTGCTTGCTGTCCGCTTCCCCGGGATCATTCCGTATGAATGGGTAGGGAAAATCCCGTCTAGACACCACAGGGCACCATGATCGAATTCGGGCATATCACCCACGTAGGCCTAAGGCGGGAATTAAACGAGGACACCTACTACGGCGACAGCGAACTGGGGCTGTGGCTGGTGGCCGACGGGATGGGGGGACACGCTTGCGGAGAGGTTGCCAGCGCGCTGGCGCGCGAAACCA
The DNA here is from genome assembly GCA_965653375.1 of uncultured Pseudoxanthomonas sp. Classification (GTDB taxonomy): domain Bacteria; phylum Pseudomonadota; class Gammaproteobacteria; order Xanthomonadales; family Xanthomonadaceae; genus Pseudoxanthomonas_A. The sequence goes on along the minus strand of CBFGZY010000101.1, from coordinate 9,437 downwards.
TCGTGCGCGAAATCCGCGAGGGCACCCCGCTGGCGCAAGCCATCCGTATCGCCGACGAAGAGATCATCCGCACGTCCCGTCGCCGCAACGACACGCTGCCGATGGGCACGACCGTCGTCGCCGCGCGGGTGCAGGGCAATCGGTTCGAGGTGGCATGGGTAGGCGACAGCCGCGCCTATCTGTGGCGCGACGGTCAGTTGGCCCAGCTCAGCCAGGACCATAGCTACGTGCAGGAACTCATTGCACAAGGCGCGCTGACCAGCGAACAGGCGCGCCTGCATCCGCACCGCAATGTGGTCACCCAGGCCCTGGGCGTCACCGACCCCAATCATCTGAACGTCGAAACCATGACCGGCGAACTGAAGCCCGGCATGCAGTTGCTGTTGTGCAGCGATGGACTGACCGAAGAAGTCGATGACCACGGCATCGCCGATACGCTTCGCCATGACGACTGCAGCGCGCAGGAATGCGTGGACACACTGGTCGCCGCCGCTCTGGACGGCGGCGGCTCCGACAACGTCACCGCGATCCTGGTGCGCTGCCACTGACGTCTCTTTTTGCTGAGTAAACGTCAGTCGCGACATGAGAAACAGCCAAGGCTTTGACACGGATTAACGCGGAAAGAAGCGGATAAGGCATTAAATGCTTTTATCCGTATTTATCTGCGTTAGTCCGTGTCAAAAGAGCTTTGGATTTCGGTCGTGACTCACCGTGCCGACCGACCTGCGGGCACGACTTCTACATGCCCACAGCGGCGGCGATAAGCTCTGGTTCGTCCCACAAACAGGTGCCACCGGCTTTTTTTCGCAGCTTGGCCAGGCGCGCTTCGTGGGCAGCCAATTCCTCGGCCAACGGCTGCACGCGTGGGCGCGGACCTGCGGCGGCGATGGCGAACGCCTGGGTCACCACCACCGTCGTCTGGCCGGGCTCGTCCAACCCGCCGAACCCGATCTCGCTCTGACCCGCGGTCAGATTCAGATACACATCGCACAGCAATTGCGCGTCGAGCAGCGCCCCGTGCAACTGGCGATGGGTGTTGTCGACGCCCAGGCGCTTGCACAGCGCGTCCAGTGAATTGCGTTGGCCGGGAAAACGCTGGCGCGCCAGCAGCAGCGAATCTTCCACGCGCACCCGGTCCTGCATGCGTCCGTAGTGATCGCCCAGCAGCGACAGTTCGTAGTTCAGAAAGCCGATATCGAACGCGGCGTTGTGGATGATCAATTCAGCGCCATCGATGAATGCCAGGAACTCGTCGGCGACCTCGGCAAACAGCGGCTTGTCGGCGAGGAATTCCAAACTCAGGCCGGTCACTTCCGCCGCGCCCTGTTCGAACTCCCGCTTGGGGTTGAGGTATTGGTGGTAGGTGCGCCCGGTCGGCCGGCGTTCCAGCAATTCGACGCAACCGATTTCAACGACGCGGTTGCCTTTTTTCCACTCCAGGCCGGTGGTTTCGGTATCGAGAACGATCTGGCGCATGCGGTGTGGCTTACCTCTCTACTTCAAGAACGAACAAATTCAGGGCGATGTCGTCTTCCGACAGCTGCACCATTCTCTCAAACCCGAATCCCAGTTTCTGCAACACACGGATGGAATCCGCATTGTTCGGATCGACGATCGCCAGGACCCGGTCCAACGCCAGGGCATCGCGAGCATGCGCCAGGATGGCCCGCGCCGACTCCACGGCGTACCCGTTGGACCAGAACTCCGGCAAGAATGCGTAGCCAAGATCGGGGCCATCCAAGCCTTCGCGCCGAACCAGTCCGCACAGGCCGCCTGCCGTGCCACTGGCCTTGATATCGACCCGGTACAGGCCGTGGCCATGAGTGCGGTAGCTGTTGACCGGACCGTTGGCCATGTAGTCGTAGGCATCATCGAGATTGCGCACACCGCGGTCGCCGATGTTGCGGATGAACGAAGGCTCGTTCAACAAACGCAATATGAAAGCAGCATCTTCGACAGACGACGCCGATAGTTCTCGCAACTGCAGACGCTCGGTTTCCAGCAGCACAGGCGATTTCATGACTAGCCTATCGCTGCAGCGGCACGAAACTTCAGCGCCTCGTCGCGGGCCAGTACGTCCACCCGCTCGTTGTCCGGGTCGCCGGAATGGCCCCGCACCCAATGCCATTCGATCTTGTGGCGCAACGTCGCCAAGTGCAGGCGCTCCCACAGATCGCGATTCTTCACTGGTTCGCCAGCGGCGGTTTTCCAGTTGCGGCGAACCCAGTTGGGCATCCATTCGGTGATGCCCTGGCGTACGTACTGCGAATCGATGTACAGCGCGATGCGGCATGGTTCGGTCAGCGCTTCCAAGGCGGCAATCGCCGCCATCAGCTCCATGCGGTTATTGGTGGTCTGCGCCTCGCCGCCCGACAGCGCGCGTTCGCGGTCCTGGTAGCGCAGCAACGCCGCCCAGCCGCCCGGGCCAGGATTGCCCAGGCAGGAACCGTCGGTGTGGATACTCACTTGCTTCATGCGGGATGCTTCATTCGATTGGATTTCATGGGTGGTTTTTCTCATTTCATGCAGGCGCGGCATCGGTCCGCCAAGGACGTTTGACCGGCGAAGGGGGAATCAGGGCAGCGACGCGCTTTTCAGCTTCCAGCAGGCAAACGGCGCGCATACGGCCGGGAGCAAACCTGGCCGAGTCGCCTTTGGCCCTCCAGATCGGCCCCAGGTAGCTGATTTCGCGGCCCACGGGCTGCAAGCCAGCGGCGCGGAGCCGCTCTCGCCAGCCCAGGGGATCGTGGACAACCAGGTCCAAACCGCGCCAGCGGGCACGGTAGGGGCTCCAGGGATTCAGGGTGAATAGCCAAAGACGTCCGCCGGGCTCCAGAACCCGGGCGCTTTCTTCCAGCAGATTGTCGCGCCCCGTCTCCAGCGCGTGCTGCAGGACAACGGCGCCGATGGCCTCCGTCGGCAAGGGCAAAGGCAGATCGCACCGCACGCTGCCGGCGAAGCCCGATCCCTGCCGATGCAGTTGAATGCCGCGTGGCGAGGCGCTTAGCGGTGAATCTGGCGCCGCCGGGCCGAGCCACAGCCAAGGCTGCGGCGCGCGCTTCTTCAGGGCCGCCATGACCCAGGGCTGCTCCACGGCCAGCAACGGCCCGCCGGGGCCGTTCCCGAACCATGCCAGAGCATCGGGTTGACGGCTGAACATAAAGGCAGGCATGTTCGCGATTGTAGAGGACGCCGCCCCCCAGCGTCCGTCCCATCCCCGCTCTGCGAGCACGCCCCGACATGCGTCTGCTAGCCCTTCCTGCGTTCGAAGACAACTACATCTGGGCTCTGGTGGACGACGAAGGCGACGCGCTGATCGTGGATCCAGGCGATGCCGCTCCCGTGCTGGCCGCGACCGAAAAAGGCCTCTGGCCGGCCGCGGTGCTGCTTACCCACCATCATCACGACCACAGCGGGGGGGTGGAGGCGCTACGCCAGCGCTGGCCCACGCTGCCGGTCTTCGCACCGGAAGATGAGCGCATCCCCCAGGCGACCGAGCGCGTCGGCGACGGCAGCGCGCTCCGGCTGAAGAACTGGCGTTTTTCGGTGTTGGCCGTCCCCGGGCACACCCGCAGCCATATCGCCTTTCTCGGGGGCGGCGGAGACGGGCAGCCGCATCTGTTCTGCGGCGATACCTTATTCAGCCTGGGCTGTGGACGGATGTTCGAAGGTACCGCTCCTCAGATGCTGGCATCGCTGGACCGCCTGGCCGCCCTGCCCGGCCAGAGCGCCGTGTGCTGTGGCCACGAATACACGCTGGCCAATGCCGCCTTCGCACGTGCAGCGGACCCTGCCAACGAAGCCCGGCGTCGCCGTACCGAGGAAGCTCAAGCCATGCGCACTGCCGGACGTCCTACGCTTCCTTCCATGTTGGCGCAGGAATTGGAAACCAATCCGTTCCTGCGAGTCGATACACCCGCCATCCGCGACTCGGTGGCGCACCGCCTGGGCCGTCCACCGCGGGACCGTGTCGAGACTTTCGCCGAATTGCGGCGCTGGAAAGACGAATTCCGCGCATGAAGCGGCGCCATCTCCTGGCTTGCCTGTTGCTGGCCAGCGCCAAAGTGTCTGCGGCAGATGCGCCGGCACCCCCAACTTCAGCACCCATCGAGCTGAACACCGTCGCCGAGTCGGAAGCGCCTGCTGCACCGCCCATCGATTCGGCCTTGGCATCGCCCGTGCCGCAACGCACCGGATTGGATATCTACGAGCGATTCCGCGAAGGCTTGGCCGACCCCAGTTGCGACGCTGCCGCCACCGGCGGCCGCTGGAAAAAGCAATTCGGACACGCGCCAGGGCAGTTGGCCAGACCCAACGACGACGTGTTGCCGCTGTTCGGCTACGTAGTCGATGCGTTGCGCGAAGCGGATCTTCCTACCGAATACGCTCTGATTCCCTTCGTCGAAAGCGGTTACAAGCCAGGGGCCCGCAGTGCGAGCGGTCCCGCCGGACTGTGGCAGCTGATCAGTACCACCGCGCGAAATCACGGCGTGCCGATGCGCGACGGTTACGACGGACGCTTGTCGCCCGTCGACTCCACCCAGGCAGCCGTGCGCTATCTCAAGACGCTGCATGGCATGTTCGGTGGCGACTGGCGACTGGCGGTGATGGGATATAACGCTGGCGAGTACCGGATACTGCAGTCGATGCGCCGCGCAGGCATGAACGCGCAGAACGCACGACCCGCCGAGTTGCCCGGCCTATCCGGCATCACTCATTCCTACGTCGAAAAACTGCACGCGCTAGCCTGCATTTTCCAACAAGCCGACGATCGCGACGAATGGCTGCAAACGCTGGATCGGCCAGTGCCGTTGTTGGCAGCGTATCCGTTGCCGAAAGACTCCACGAGTCTGGAAAGCTGGGCCACGCGCCAAGGACACGACGGCAATTTGCTGAAACGATTGAACCCGGCCCTCGCGGGTAAGTTCAGCCGGGGCGACAAACCCCTGCGCGTGCTCGCGCCAGACGGTGCGATACCTGTCGTACTGGCACAAGCGGCCGTAGCCGCGGAAAGCGCTCCCACGGAAAGTACGCAAGCAGAAGTTGCGCCTGCTTCAACCGAAGCTGCGGTGGCTGGCACGGTCGCCAACGGCGTTGCGGTCACGGGTGCCTCGCACCGCCGATCGCACACCGTGCGCAGCGGCGAATCCGCCTGGACCATTGCGCGCCGCTATGGACTACCGACCAAACAATTGCTCACCCGCAACGGACTAAGCAACAGCAGCGTACTGCGCCCCGGCATGGTGCTGCATTTGGATGAAGAAGCTCCCTAACGTCGTCTTCGTATCCACCAACAGCCGGCTGATCACGACGAAAGATCTCTACTTCCATCAAATCTTTCGCCTCCCACCTCCCACCTCCCACCTCCCAAGCAAAAAAGCCCGGCAATGCCGGGCCTTTTTGTACAACCGACGCTTAAGCAACTACAGACGGTCTTCCATCACCTCGACCTTGAAGCGCTTGCGCATCGCGTCGATGTAGGCCTGGACCGCACTGTTGCCGCCCAGCTGCGCCAGCTGCTGCTGCATCATCGTGCGCTGCTCGGCCGGAAGCGCTTTCAAGTCACCCTCAGTGACTTTCTCGACCGCGAACACCGCGTAGGCGCCGTTGGGAAGTTTGACTTTGCCCGCCGACACCTTGCCTGATGCCGGACGCTGCGCCGCGAAGATCGCCTCGTTGACCTCGGGCGTGGGCGCAGGCATACCACGCTGCATGCCAGGAATCTGGTTGACCGGGAGGTTCTCCGCCGTTGCGATGCTTTGCAATGCTTCGCCCTTACCGATGCGCGCGACCAATGCGTCCGCTGCGGCTTCCGCTGCCTTACTGCGACGATCGGCGCGCACGGCGGCAATCACTGCATCGCGCACCTTGGCCAGCGGCTGCGTCTGTTCCGGCGTGTGTTGCGTCACCCGGATCACCACGCTATGGCTGGGCGACAATTCAATCGGGTCGCTGGCCGTACCGTCCTGCACCAACGTGTCGGAGAACGCCGCACGCAACACAGCCGGATTGGCGGCAATGCCGGCCGGATTGTTGCGTGAGAACGGACCCACTTTCTGCACAGGCAGACCCACCGCCTTCGCCGCGGATTCCAGCGAGGTCGGATTCTTCAAGGTTTCGGTAACCACCCGGCCCGCCAGATCGTTGTACGCGCGCTCACGAGCGGTGTCTGTCTGTTCGCGTGCCAGTTCGTCACGTACTTCCTCGTACGAACGACCCGCACCCGCCTTGATCTCACGCAGCTTCAGCACGTGATAGCCGAAATCGGTTTTCACAGGACCGCGCACTTCGCCGGCCTGCATCGAGAACACAGCGTCTTCGAAAGGCTTGACCATCGAACCGTCACGCGCGATCCACGGCAGCTCGCCGCCGCTGTCCTTGGAACCCGGATCTTCGGAATTGGCACGCGCCAGAGCGGCGAAGTCGGCACCTGCTTTCGCCTGTGCGGTCAGCGCCGCGGCCTTCTCTTCAGCCACCTTCAGCGTGGCCGCGTTGGCGTCCGCCGGTGCGGCAATCAGGATATGCGAAGCCAGACGCTGTTCCGGCGCTATGAAACGCGCCTTCTCATCTTCGTAGCGCTTGCGCAGCGCGGCCTCATCCGGCGCCTGGGCTACGGGCAATGTGCTGCCGTCGATCTCGATGTATTCCAACGCGACGCTTTCGGGTTGCTTGAAGTCTGCAGTATGGCCGTCGTACCACGCTTTGATTTCGGCATCGGTGACCGGTGCCGTGTCTTCTGGCGGCAACGGCAGCGCCGCGATGGTGACGTCGCGCGTCTGACCCAATAGCTTGAACAGGCGATCGGTTTCGCCTTGGGTGGTGAAATCGGAACTGCCGATGGCTTGCGGAATCAGCAGCATGCGCAAACGCTCGCGCTGCTCCTGCTCGAACTTCAGCGGTGTCACCGCCGGCACCTGCTGAGCCAGCAGCATCTGGTAACGCTGCGGATCGAACTTGCCGTCGGTCTGGAACGCAGGCTCGCTGCCGATGGCCTGCTGCACCGCTGCGTCGCTGATGGAAACGCCCGCGCGCTGGGAAGCCAACGCCAACACCTTTTGGTCGATCAGCTGCTCCAGTACCTTGAGCTTGTTTTCCTTGGTTTCGAATTCGCGCGGATCGAAGTTCTCGCCCATCGCTTGGCGCTGTTGCGCACGGATTTGTTCGAACTGCGTGCGGAATTCATCCACGGTTACTTCTTCGTGCTCCCACAGAAGCGATACCGGCCACCATTGCGGTGCCGAATCCCACCAAGTCGGTGGCGCTTTTACCGTGGCGACATCGTTGGCCGCACCGCCGGTCATGTATTCGTTCACGCCCACGAACGCGAAAGGAACGATCAACAAGCCCAGGATGAGGGTGGCGATCCAGCCAGTGGTCTTATCGCGGAGTTTTTGCAGCATCTGTGCACGCAGCCTGATTTCGTTAAGCCGTGCAGTTTACCGCGCTTCTGGGGTAGTTGCTTCCACGTCGCGCGCCATTGGTCCGGCGGCTGGCCGACATTATCGGCGGACAGCAAAAAGCCCGCTTTCGCGGGCTTTTTGAGATAACTGGCGGAGTGGACGGGACTCGAACCCGCGACCTCCGGCGTGACAGGCCAGCATTCTAACCGACTGAACTACCACTCCGCACTTTTGAAACTTTTGGCTCTTTGCCTCGCGGCACTGCCGTTTCCGGCGGGCGGCTTAGCAGTAGGGCCAGTTTGATCTGGTGGGTGCTGAGGGTTTCGAACCCCCGACCCTCTCCGTGTAAAGGAGACGCTCTACCGCTGAGCTAAGCACCCGAGCGAGTCGCTTAGTTTACAGCATCCTTCAGCGCCTTGCCAGCCTTGAACGCCGGGTTCTTCGAGGCCTTGATCTTGATGGTGTCGCCCGTCTTCGGGTTGCGGCCCTGGCGCGCGGCGCGCTTGCGGACCTGGAACGTACCGAAGCCCACCAGCGTGACGGTGTCGCCCTTCTTCAGCGCCTTGGTGATCACGCCGATAACGGCGTCGACGGCGTTGGCCGCGTCGGTCTTGGACAGCTCGGCAGCATCGGCGACGGCGCTGATGAATTCACCCTTGTTCATTCTTTGACTCCCTGTGCGGTGTTACCGCGTGTTCTGAGAATCGGCGTGGCCGCTGCGCGAGCGTCACCACGCCGATCGAGTTTGCCGCGCGCTACTGCGTCTCGTGGCAGCTTTCGCGCGGTTGCGGTCGTTATACCAGCGGCATTTTGGGGGTGCAAGCCTGAAAGCTAATAACGACGGGCCTTCCAGCCGATTCGATCGCTTTCCGACCAACGGAATCCGTCAATGCTTGACGTCCGGCTGAGGCGATGCTTGACCGCCTTCGCGCACCGGAACTTCGGACGGACCGGACACCGGCGCGGGCGTCAACGGACGCTCCAGCGCGATGTCCAGCACCTCGTCGATCCAACGCGCGGGCACGATCTTCAAGCCCTGCGTCACGCTCTTGGGCAAGTCGGCCAAGTCCTTCTTGTTCTCTTCCGGAATGATCACGGTGCGGATGCCGCCGCGCAGCGCGGCCAGCAGTTTTTCCTTGAGCCCGCCGATCGGCAGCACGCGTCCGCGCAGGGTGATTTCGCCGGTCATGGCGACATCGGCCTTGACCGGATTCTTGGTCAGCATCGACACCAGCGCGGTGGCCATGCCGATGCCGGCGCTGGGGCCGTCCTTGGGCGTGGCACCCTCGGGCACGTGCACGTGCACGTCGTGCTTTTGCAGGAATTCGACGTCGATGCCCAGGCGCTGCGCGCGCGCGCGCACCACCGACAGGGCGGCCGAGGCCGATTCCTTCATCACGTCGCCGAGCTGGCCGGTCAGGATCAGCTGGCCCTTGCCCGGCACCAGCGTGGCCTCGACCTGCAACAGGTCGCCGCCGACTTCGGTCCAGGCCAGGCCGGTGACCAGGCCGATCTCGTTCTGCTCCTCGGCGCGGCCGAAATCGAAGCGGCGCACGCCCAGGTACTTCTCGAGATTCTTCGAGCTGATGCTGAGCGCGCCGTCCTTGCTCTTCTTGGCCTTGGGGCCGGCCAGGGCGATTTCCTTGACCACCTTGCGGCAGATCTTGGAGATCTCGCGCTCGAGGTTGCGCACGCCGGATTCGCGCGTGTAGTAGCGCACGATGTCGCGCACCGCCGACTCGGCGATCTTGATCTCGTCGTTCTTCAGGCCGTTGGCCTTGATCTGCTTGGGCAGCAGGTAACGCATCGCGATGTTGAGCTTCTCCTCCTCGGTGTAACCCGGGATCCGGATCACCTCCATGCGGTCCAGCAGCGGACCGGGGATGTTCAGCGAGTTGGAGGTGGCGACGAACATCACCTCGCTCAGGTCCAGATCGACCTCGAGGTAGTGGTCGTTGAACGAGTTGTTCTGTTCGGGATCCAGCACTTCCAGCAGCGCCGAGGACGGATCGCCGCGGAAGTCCATCGACATCTTGT
>CBFGZY010000100.1:0-10138 GCA_965653375.1 uncultured Pseudoxanthomonas sp. | reverse complement strand
TCACCTCCTTCCTCAAGCTGATGGCGCACCAGAAGGCGTCGGACCTGTTCATCACGTCCGGCATGCCGCCGTCCATCAAGGTGCATGGCAAGATTTCGCCGATCACGCAGACACCGCTGACCAGCCAGCAGAGCCGCGACCTGGTGCTCAACGTGATGACGCCGGCGCAGCGTGAGGAGTTCGAAAAGACCCACGAGTGCAACTTCGCCATCGGCGTGGCCGGCGTGGGCCGTTTCCGTGTCAGCTGCTTTTATCAGCGTAACCAGGTAGGCATGGTGCTGCGTCGTATCGAGACGCGCATTCCTACCGTGGAAGAACTGAACCTGCCGCCGGTCATCAAGACGCTGGCCATGACCAAGCGCGGCATCATCATCTTCGTGGGCGCCACCGGTACCGGTAAGTCGACCTCGCTGGCAGCGATGATCGGTTACCGCAACCAGAATTCCACCGGCCACATCATCACCATCGAAGACCCGATCGAATTCGTGCACAAGCACGAAGGCTGCATCATCACCCAGCGCGAAGTCGGCATCGACACCGACAGCTGGGATGCCGCGCTGAAGAACACCCTGCGCCAAGCGCCGGACGTGATAATGATCGGCGAGGTGCGTACACGCGAAGGCATGGATCACGCCATCGCCTTTGCCGAAACCGGTCACCTGGTGCTGTGCACGCTGCACGCCAACAACGCCAACCAGGCGATGGACCGCATCATCAACTTCTTCCCGGAAGACCGCCGCCAGCAATTGCTGATGGACTTGTCCTTGAACATCAAGGGCGTGGTGGCGCAGCAGCTGATCCCCACGCCGGACGGCAAGGGCCGCCGCGTGGCGATGGAAATCATGCTGGGCACGCCGCTGATCCAGGACTACATCCGCGACGGCGAAATCCACAAGCTGAAGGAAGTGATGAAGGAGTCCACCAACCTCGGCATGAAGACCTTCGACCAGAGCCTGTTCGAGCTATACCAGGCCGGCGAAATCTCCTACGAGGACGCCCTGCGCTACGCCGACTCGCAAAACGAAGTGCGTCTGCGCATCAAACTCGCCCAAGGCGGCGACGCCCGCACCCTGGCGCAAGGTTTGGATGGCGTGGAAGTGGCGGAAGTGCGTTGACGCCGGTTATTCCTCCAGCAGAAAAAGCGTAGCTGCGGGACCGTGGGAGCGGCGTCTTGCCAAAGAGTGTCTCATGGTGAAGAGACTGGTGAGCCTTCGTGCTGTTTCCATGAGCGTGATGCTGGCGTTGCTGTTGGTGAGCTGCGAGCGAGATATAGAGGGTGACGAGCTTGTCTCGCAAGCGGAACGTATCCTCTCCGCGGCGACCCCCGGCTGTGCAATCGACGTTGCATTTGGCGATATTGGCGAAGGCGATGCAGATCACGCCTACGCGATTATTCGCCTCGAAACAGGCCGGCCAGGTGACCGCCGATCCAAGGATGTAGAGGTTCTAGTTTCAGACTTCGAATCAGATCGCTGGCGTATCCAGCAACATGGTTCCACTCAGTTGGTGGATTCAGCAATTCAGCTCTGTAAGCGTTAGGCGGTACTCGCCCAGCCAAGCCGGTGGCTTCCCGCATCCTATGCGCCTGAAGTAGGTGCCTGTAGGAGCGACGGTTTTTAGCAGCCGAATGGCTGGTCAAGTCGCGATGCTCCCTCGCAATCCGACCATCAAGGTCCTGACTCACCAATACCTGCATGTCGGCACCCTTTCTACAAGGGCGGCGGTTTTCGTTACCATCCCGCCATGGATACGCCCGTACACGATTCGGTGCTTGACGCTGCTGGGCGGTTGCGCGGTTGGTTGGCGGGGTTTGAGCGGGTCTTCGTGTTGACCGGCGCGGGGTGCAGTACGGCTTCCGGGATTCCGGATTATCGGGATGCGAGCGGGCAGTGGAAGCGGACTCCGCCGGTGACTTATCAGGCGTTCGTTGGCGATCCGGCTGTTCGTGGGCGCTATTGGGCACGCAGTCTGGTGGGTTGGCCGCGTGTTGCCGAAGCTGTGCCCAATGCGGCGCATGTGGCTTTGGCCCAATGGCAGGCCGCCGGGCAGTTGTCGATGTTGGTCACACAGAATGTCGATGGTTTGCATCAACGTGCCGGCAGCGATGCGGTCATCGATCTGCATGGGCGGTTGGATGAAGTGATGTGCCTGGCTTGCGCCGCGAAGGTGTCCAGGCAGGAAGTGCAGCGAAGGTTGCTGGACGACAACCCCGGGTGGGCGGAGCTGCGGGCAATCAGTGCGCCGGATGGCGATGCCGATCTGGAAGGATACGACTTCGGCAGTTTTCGCGTTCCGGATTGTCTGGCATGCGGAGGACTGCTGAAGCCGGACGTGGTGTTCTTTGGCGAAAACGTGCCGAGGATGCGTTATGAGGCGGCGCGCGCTGCGCAGGATGATTCCGATGCGATGCTGGTGGTCGGGTCGTCGTTGGCGGTCTATTCCGGGTTCCGCTTCGTCCGGTTGGCGCACGAGACTGGAAAGCCGGTAGCGCTGCTCAATCGGGGATATACCCGCGCCGATCCGATCGCTGATTTGAAATTGGATGCCGACTGTGTGGAGACGTTGCCGCGGGCGTTGGCTGGCCCGTAGACGCCGGAAGCTGCGGTGTCTCCGGATGGAAATCCGCTATCCGTCGCTTCATCTCTCTAGCTTCTCTCGCAAACGGATGGCGTCGAATGGCGCGTGCACTTTGGCGTCGTTGTCGAAGTAGCAGTAGAGGTCGCGCGATTTTCGCTTGAGTGGCGCGAGGTCGCTGAACTTCTGGGCATCTTCCGGTTCGCTGCCAGTCGTCCACCGGCGAACGCGGTCGGCCCATCGCTCCAGGGCGGTATCGGAGTAGCCGCTGACATAAAGCTCCTTGTCGCCATGCAGACGCAGGTATAGAAAATCGGCGGTGACGTCTTCGGCATAAGGAAAACGCCCCGCGCTGTCGGCTATCACCAACGCGATGCAATGGCGGCGCAGCAGACGGATGAAGGCCGTCTGGGCAAAGCTGGAGTGGCGGATCTCGACCGCGTGTCGCAATGGATGCGGATCACTACTTGGCAAGGCGGTGCGCCCTTTCATACGCGACCGTTCGCGCCGTCTGGCGAGCGCAAGTGCGCTTCCGGTATCCCTGGGCAGCGCCTCGAAAAAGGCTTCGAAGCGCTCTTCATCGAACTGCAGGCTGGGCGGGAACTGCCATAGCAGCGGCCCCAACTTGGCGCCCAACTGCAATACGCCGGAGGCGAAGAAGTTGGCCAGCGGCTTTTCTATCTCTCGCAGGCGTAGCACGTGGGTGATGTAGCGCGGGCCCTTGACCGAGAAGACAAAATCTTCCGGTGTCTCGTCGCGCCAGCGGGCCCAGCTGGTCGGTGTCTGCAGGGAGTAGAACGAGCCGTTGATCTCGATGCTGGGGAAGGTTCGCGATGCGTACTCGAGTTCGCGCCGTTGCGCGAGATCGGCGGGGTAGAAAACCCCTCGCCACGGCGCGTAACGCCAACCCGAAATGCCGATTCGGATAGCCATGCGAGAAGTTTGAAACCGCCGATGGCGACGATGAGTGAAGGTGGGTCCAACAAGCACTCTTGCTTGGCGGTTAGCGACTATTCGCTACCGCCTGCCGTCGCGATGGCCTTGCTGCGACTAACTCGGCACCTATTGCGGAGCGCGCCGCGGCGTTCCTTGCTGGGCGAGCTTGAGATAGATCGGGCAGGCCGGCTGGTGCGCGCCCGGCAGGTAGCCCAGGCTCATCAGGAATTCGCCGGTGATCTCGCCGCCGGTGAAACGGAAGGTCTTCTTGAACAGTTTGACCCACCCCGGCTTATCCAGCGGATGGTGGGCGTCCAACCATTGCGCGAACCCCCCATGGGACGCGCGTAGACGCTGAATGACCTGCGCGTTGTGAATGGCGGCATCCACCTTCAGGCGATTGCGGATGATGCCCGGGTCGGCCAGCAGGCGGGAGCGGTCCGGTTCGCCGTACGCCGCCACGGTGTCCACATCGAAACCGCCGTAGGCCTGCCGAAAGCCCTCGCGCTTCCTCAGGATGGTCTCCCAACTGAGCCCCGCCTGGTTGATTTCCAACAATAGGCGTTCGAACAGCACGGCTTCCTCGCGCTGGGGAAAACCATATTCCTGATCGTGGTAGGGCCCATGAATGGGGTGTCCGGGGGCAAAATCGCAGTAGCTGGGCATGGGTTAGGGCCTGTTAATACGTATGGAGTGTGCCGCGCCGAGCCTTTGAGTGCACGGGGCAAGGAAGAGCAAGGGCGCGTATATCGATACGCAACTCAGCGATAACGCCGCCCTTCGGGTTGCTTCCCAATGACCACCATGCAGCGCCGCGCAGCTTGACCCCTGCCTTCGCAGGGGCAGGCTCTTGCCGCCAGCAAGGCGCTGCGCTGCGCAGCACCACCTGGCGTTCATTGGGAAGCAACGCGACATACTCCATACGTATTAGCAGGCCCTAGAATAACGCCATGTCAGATGCCATTTCCCCCCTGGCCAACCAATTGCTGATCGCCTCGCCGGCGTTGGATGACCCGCATTTCGCCCGCAGTGTGGCGTTGATCTGCCAACACGACGACGAAGGCGCGATGGGCGTGGTCGTCAATCGTGCTTCCGAATACACCCTCGGCGAAGTGTTGCAGCAGATGAACCTGGATACCCAGGACGCGGCGTTGCGCGAGCAGATCGTGCTGAGCGGCGGGCCGGTGCATCCGGAACGCGGTTTCGTGCTGCACGACGATGCCCGCGCCTGGGAATCCACGCTGGAGGTGGCGGCCGGCCTGTACCTCACTACTTCGCGCGACATCCTGGAAGCCATGGCGGGCGGCAATGGGCCCGCACACGCGATCGTGGCCTTGGGTTGTGCCGGTTGGGGCGCAGGGCAGCTGGAATACGAACTGGGCGAAAACGGCTGGCTGACCGCGCCGGCGGATGCTGAATTGTTGTTCGCGGTTCCGCTGGAAAAACGCTGGCAGACCGCCGGAAGCCGCATCGGCGTGGACATGACGCGGCTCACAGACTATAGCGGCCACGCATGAAAAGCTGGCCGCAAAGCCATGGCGCAGCTCGCTCCGGCCTTTGCGGCGGCGATTTCGCGTTCTTCGGGTTTGGGAGGCGCTTATGAAACTGGACGGTACTGTCCTGGGTTTCGACGTTGGCGCGCGCCGCATCGGGGTGGCGGTAGGTAGTGCTTTTGGTGTGGGTGCCCGGGCGTTGGCGGTGATCGATGTGCACGCGCATGGGCCCGACTGGGCTGCGATCGACAAACTCTATTCGGAATGGCGTCCGGACGGTCTGGTGGTAGGCGACCCGATGACGCTGGATGGCGGCGACCAGCCGATTCGCAAGCGCGCCCACGCTTTCGCCAGGGAATTGCATACCCGCTACCACCTGCCCGTAGTGTTGGTGGACGAAAGGTCCAGCTCCGTCGAGGCGGCGCAGCGATTTGCACTGGACCGCTCCCAAGGGCGCAAGCGTCGGCGCGATGCGGCAGCCTTGGACGCGGTGGCGGCAGCGGTAATCATCGAGCGTTGGCTGGCGGCACCGAACGACGCGCTGAAGGTGGGGTAGGGGTGGGGCCTGGGAACAGGTAGTCGGGAGCCGGTAGCGGAAAGGCTCGGGTTTTGCCTTCCTTTTTGACTCGCCATTTGGGATTAAGAGCGCCGCAAAAATAACGTAAGGCAAAGTTTTTTATCGCTCCCAGCTACCAGCTGCCAGTTACTTGCTACCCGCTACCGGCTACCTGTTCCCGGCTCCCAATGCGCCGCCTTCTCGCTCCAACGCTCATAATATGCTCCGGTTCATTCCCCTTACCCGGCCTTTCTTCTGATCTCCTGATGAAGCGTGGCCATGCGACGCGACGGTTAGCACACACATGACCCAACAAATCGATTCGGATGGACGCTTGCGGCACTTGCTGACTTTGGAAGGATTGCCCAAAGAAATGATCTGCCGGCTGCTGGACCGCGCTGGGCAAATACGCGATACCGCCTTGGGCCGAACCCAGCGCCGCCATTCGCTGGATGGCACTACTATCTGCACGTTGTTCTTCGAACCTTCCACGCGCACACGCAGCTCTTTCCATATCGCCGCCCAGCGACTGGGTGCGGATGTGCTGAATTTCGATGCTTCCACGTCGTCCACCCGCAAGGGAGAAACCGCGCGCGATACCTTGCGCAACCTGGAGGCGATGGGTGTACGCGGCTTCGTGGTCCGCCATGCCGAGGATGGCGCCGTGGCAGCGCTAGCCGCGGAAGCGGGCGAGGGTACGACGGTGGTCAACGCCGGCGATGGCACCAGCGCGCATCCGACTCAAGGTCTGTTGGACGCGCTCACGTTGCGCCAAGCCAAGGGCGCTGATTTCTCCAAGCTGAAAGTGTTGATCGTCGGCGACGTGAAGCACTCGCGCGTGGCACGTTCGGACCTGCATGCGTTGCGCGCATTGGGCACCGGTGAAATCCGCGTGTGCGGGCCCAAGGCGCTGCTGCCGGATAGCGCTACGTTGACCGGTTGCACGGTAGGCGAAGATTTCGATGCGATGCTGGAAGGCGTCGACGCGGTAATGATGTTGCGGCTGCAGCGCGAACGCATGGAAGAAGGTTTGGTCTCCTCGCTAGAGGACTATCACCGTCAGTATGGTCTGACCGCGCAGCGGCTGTTGCGTGCAGCCAAGGACGCGGTGGTATTGCATCCCGGTCCGATCAATCGCGGCGTAGAGATCACCGATGAAGTCGCTGACGGCCCGCAGTCCTTGGTGCTGCGCCAAGTAAGCAACGGCGTCGCCATTCGCATGGCGGTGCTGGAGACATTGTTGGGCTGAGAGCCGCGTGAGGCTTTTTTAGACGCAAATAAACGCGGATAAAAACGGATAAAGCATTTGATTTGTTCGCGGCTGCCAACCGCCGAAATTCGTATCGGCCTGATAAAAGCGAAGATGTCGAAACAGGAACTATAGGGTGGGCCCAGGCCCACCATCGCCATGCCTGGTCTCAAGACGCCAATTAGCGAAGCCGTCTCTAGACATCCGCGTCGACGGTTATCAGTGCAAGCGTCGAGATGATAGTGGTGGGCCTGGGCCCACCCTATGGCAGGTGTTCCTAAGAGTTATCTGCCTTGTGGAAACCGCTGCAAGGCTTCTTCGACGATAGCCAGTTGCTGCTGCGCTTCCTCGTTGCCGTCGGCGGCCGCTTGCCGCACTTGCTCCAACGAGGGATGCGTCACGATCAGCAGAAGGTTGGCGCACTGCGGGCAGGCGTAGTCGGTGACCTCGTCGTGCAGTTCCATCGCCATGCTTTTGGTGTCGCCCTGCCAGCCACAGGCGCAATCGAGCACACGGCTGCGCCAACCGGAAGCGAAGTAGTCATGAAGAATCTCAGCCATGAGTCAGGCTACTCACTCGCGATGCTGCGCAAACAGCCATGTCCACAGCTCAGGCGATTGATAGGCTGGATCCCACGCGTTGTGGCTGGCATCGGGGAATTCGGTGTAGCGCACATCGGCGCCGACGGCCTTCATGGCGGCGTACATTCGGCGTGATTGAGCAGGCGGCACCACGTCATCCTTCGCGCCGTGGAACATCCAGGTTGGAATATGACGTAACTGTTGCGCGGCATCGGCAAACGGGTCGGCGTGCGATGCGACCCCGGCAACTTCCAAGTCGTCCAGATCGGGCCGCGTGCCGGGCGGCGTGACACCGCCGCACACCGGCACCAGCGCGGCGAACCGCTGCGGCTGAAGTATGGCCAACTCGTAAGTGCCGTAGCCACCACGCGACATACCGGTCAGATAGATCCGCGTGGGATCGCCACCGAATTCACCGACAGCCGCATCCAGCGCTGCGAATGCCATCTGTGCGACATCGCCATCCCATGAGCGGTCCTCCGGCGATTGCGGAAACACGACGATCGCAGGGAAATCCTTGCTGTGAGCCTGCAGGTACGGACCCAGGCCGGCCTCAAGTTGCTTCTGGCCGTCGCTGCCGCGTTCGCCGGAACCGTGCAGAAACAAAATCACGGGTGTCTTGCCATCTGCCAGCCGTGACGGGACGAAGACCTGGTACCGATAAGTCTGTCCGTTCAAGGCCAGTTGGCGAGAAACGAAACGGCCGCTGGAAGCCACGCCGATACTGGCGCACGCCGTCATCAGCAACACCAGGGCAATGAGGGAGAAAGGGACTCGAAGAGCATGAAGGATCCTGGACATGACCGCATTATGCCGCGTCGGTAGCCATTCGGTGCGCGCGATCAAGAACGCGCCGCAGCATCCAGATGGCGCATAGAAGAGGGCATAGGTCGGGCCCCGGCCCGACATAGCCATCTTGCCGCTTGCTAATGCCTCTGAGGATATGCCATCGGGTCCGCTGCGAGAGGAGGGATGGCGATGATGGGCCAGGCCCACCCTATGCAAGCAGCCAAGCTTCAATCTCTCTTCGCCTCTCGGCCGCGACTGGCGTCGTCTGCAAACTCGATGATCCTGTAGGAGCGCCGTCTCGACGCGAGCTCCTCGCTTTTTATCGCGATCTGAGGCGAAGAGCTCGCGCCGGGACGGTGCTCCTACCGTCGCGTCAACACGCCCTAGTGCAGCAGGAAGATCGTCGCCAGGCCCAGGAACGTGAAGAAACCCATCACGTCGGTCACAGTGGTCAGAAAAATGCCGCTGGCCAGCGCCGGATCGAAACCAAAACGCTTGAGCGTCAGCGGAATCAGCACGCCGGCCGAAGCGGCCAGCAACAGATTGATGGTGAGCGCAGTGGCGATCACCAGCGACAACTGCGGATCGCCGAACCAGAACCAGACCACCACGCCCAGCACGAAGCCGAGCGTCAGGCCATTGAGCATCGCGATCCGAGTTTCCTTCCACAACAAAATATTGAAGTTGGAAGCGCCGACCTGGCCCAGCGCAAGCCCGCGTACCATCAACGCCAGTACCTGCGTGCCAGCGTTGCCGCCCATGCCGGCGACGATCGGCATCAGCACCGCCAGGGCAACCAGGCGATGGATGGTGTCCTCGAAGCGCCCCACCACGCTGGCCGCCAGGAAGGCCGTGCCCAGGTTGATGGTCAGCCAGATCAGGCGGCGGCGGAACGCGCGCGGGACGGGGGAGAATAGGTCCTCGTCCTCGTCCAGACCGGCCGCGCTCAGCGCTTGGTGCTCGGCTTGTTCGCGAATGATGTCCACCACGTCGTCGATGGTGATTCGGCCCAACAGGATGTTGTTGTCGTCCACCACCGGCGCGGAGATCCAGTCGTGGTCGGAGAACTGGCGCGCGACTTCCTGCGCGGATTCCTCCACCCCGATGGCCGGTTGTTCGTCGTCGATCAGGCGATTGATCGGGGTGGTGTCTTCGTGCGTGACCAGCGAGGCCAGCGAAACCCGGCCCAGGTACTGATGGCGCCGGCTGACTACGAACAGATGATCGGTATGGTCCGGCAATTCGCCGCGCAGGCGCAGGTAACGCAACACCACGTCTACGTTGACGTCGGCGCGGACCGTCACCACGTCCGGGTTCATCAGGCGGCCAGCGGTATCCTCCGGATACGACAGCACCTGCTCCAGTCGTTCGCGGTTCTCGCGATCCATCGACTTGAGCACTTCGTCGATGACGGTGTCGGGCAGATCCTCGACCAGATCGGCAAGGTCATCGATGTCCAGGTCTTCGACCGCGGCGATGATTTCGTCCGGATCCATGTCGGCCAGCAGGCTTTCGCGGACTTCTTCGCCCACGTGCACCAGCACTTCGCCGTCGTCTTCGGCATCCACCAGGCCCCACACGATCTGACGCTTGGCCGGAGGCAGCGATTCCAGCAGATTGCCGATCTCTGCCGGCGCCAAGGTGTTGACCAGCCGGCGTACAGGACCCAGCCGACCGCTATCCAACGCGTCGGAAAGCAGGCGCAGTTGACGTGCGGTCTTGTCGTGGCGGACGGCTTCGGCCATACGGCGCTCCGAAGTGGGGGCCGATCCGCGAGACGGATGCGACCGTGGCATCAGGTGTTCATCGCGCCATTATCGCCTGCCCCCCGAGATATGGATACCCCGTGTTTTTGTAGGAGCGATGTGAGTCGCGACGAAGCGTTACCGGTAACGCATAGTCGGGGCGCACCTCGGTCCCAAAACGGGGACGGACTCAATGAGTGAAAGATTTTATGGCA
>CBFGZY010000099.1:0-10720 GCA_965653375.1 uncultured Pseudoxanthomonas sp. | reverse complement strand
TTTTTTTTTGGGGGGGCCTGGTTTTTAACACGTCATTGGGGTTTTTACAAACCCGTCGCTCCTACAAAATAGCTATGCCGAAACCGCCGCCAGGGCGGGTTGACCGTCGACATAGGATCTCCGCTCTACATCAAGCGGCCAGCAACCGATGCGCGACCGGGAATGCCAACTTCGCCCACTCGGCGTACATCGCCGCGGAAGGATGCAGGCCATCGTCGGCCAGCATCGCCGTCTCGCTGCCGCGTGCGCGGCTGACGGCGGTGATGTCCACGAAGGCGACGCCGCGCTGCTGGCAAGCCTCGCGTGCGGCCAGGTTGTAGGCGTCCAGTTCGCGCGCGATCCGATCGCGGTCGCGATTCTCCTGCTGCGCAAAAGGCGTCACGCCCCAGTCGGGAATCGACAAAGCCAACACGCGCTCGGGTCGGTTGCCGGCGTAACCGATCGCCCGCCACAGCAGCGCCGCGAACTGCACCCGGTATTCCTCGACCAAGCGGCCGCGGTACTGATTATTGACGCCGATCAGCAGGCTGACGAAGTCGTACTCGCCCACAGGTTCCTGCGCGGTGATGGCGGCGTCCAACTCGTCGGTGGTCCAGCCCGTGGTAGCGATGATGCGCGGATCGGCGACCGGGATGCCTTCGGCGCGTAACGCCTTGGCCAGCTGCACCGGCCAACGGCCAGCCTCGTCGATGCCTTCGCCGATCGTGTAGGAATCGCCCAGCGCCAGATAACGCAACTCGGGGACTAGGGCGGTGGTGTGCGTGGTGGCTGTAGTCATAGCATCATTCTGCGCCGGTTGCCGGAAGAGCAAAACACCGTAACTCTTAAAGAGCGGTGAGCGGCGAGGAGAAAGAGCATTCCGCTTTTGCCCCCTTTTTTAAAGGGGGCTACGGGGGATTTGCTTTTGTCCTTCGTTTTAGAGAGCAAAAGCAAATCCCCTCAATCCCCCTTCTTCGAAGGGGGAGGAAAAGCAAGAGCATTTCCGGCTACCGGCTACCGGCTACCGGCTACCGGCTACCGGCTACCGGCTCACGCCGCCGCCGGCCGCGATTTCGCCTTGATCGGCACCACCTTGTTCACCGCTTCGGCGCGGCGAGAGAGGGCACGGTCGATGCGGGCGAAAACTTCACGCATCGTGGCGGCTTCTGGCAGCAGGGTGACGCGGAAATGATGACGGTAGGGCACGTTGAAGCTGGAGCCCGGCACCACCAGCACGCCTTCGGTTTCCATCAGGTCCAGCGCGAAGTTGTGGTCGTCGAAGCCGCGCGCCGCGTCGCCGACAACGGCGGGGAAGGCGTACAGCGCACCGGCCGGTGCGACCAGGTCAAGATGTTCGCTGGCTTCACAGGCCTCGATCACAGCACGGCGTGTTTCGTACAGGCGGCCGCCGGGGCCGCACAGTGCCGAGATGGTGTCCGGTCCATTGACCGCCGCCTCCACGGCGTACTGGCCCGGCACGTTGGCGCACAGGCGCAACGCGCTCAGCAGGTCCATCGCGTGCAGGTAGTCGCGGACGACTTCGCCATTGCCGGACAGCACCGACCAGCCCACCCGCCAGCCGCACGCGCGGTGCACTTTGCTCAGGCCACTGAAGGTCATGCAGGGCACGTCGCCGGCCAACGGCGCCACGGGCTCGAACTTGGCATCGTCGTACAGCACTTGGTCGTAAATCTCGTCGACCATCAGCAGCAGCTTGTGCTTGGCGGCGATCGCGACGATGCGCTCCAGCAACTCGCGCGGATACGTCGCCCCGGTTGGGTTGTTGGGATTGATCAGCACGATGGCGCGGGTGCGCGACGACACCAGCGCTTCGATCTCGCTGGGATCGGGCAGGAAATCGTTTTCCGGATCGCAGCGGTAATAGACCGGCCGGCCGTCGTTGAGGATGGTCGCCGCCGACCACAGCGGGTAGTCGGGCGAGGGCACCAGCACTTCGTCGCCGGGATTCAGCAGCGCGCGCAGGGATAGGTCGATCAGTTCGCTGACCCCATTGCCGATGAACACCCGGTCGGCGCTTGCGTGCGGCGTGCCGCGGCGCGCATACACCGCCGCGACGGCTTCGCGCGCGGCAGGCAGGCCCTGCTGATGAGTGTAGGGATCGGTGTGGTCGATATCGCCGATGATCGCCTTCTGCAGATGCTCCGGCGCACGGAATCCGAATGCGCCCGGATTGCCGATGTTCAATTTGATCAGCTTGCGGCCTTGCGCCTCCAACTCCCGGGCTCGCCGCGCCAGTTCGCCACGGATTTCGTAACGGACTTCGGATAGGCGTTCGCGGGTCTTCAAGGTAGGCATGGCAGGGCGGAAAGGATAAATAACGAGTCGCCAGCTTAGCGGAAAACTGGCGTTCAGTCGGCGCGGAGTTCAGCGGCCGTCTAGGGCCTGTTAACCCCCATCACTGGGCTGCGTATCGGCATACGCGCCTTGATTCTTCCTTGTTCTTTATGCCCGCCAGACCGGCGTGGCACGGGCTATGAGGGTTAACAAGCCCTAGAATCGCCACATGACGCCCGAATTCCAGGATTTCTCCCTGCTCCGTTCCATCGGCTGGCCCTTTGCCGGTGCGCCCGAAGACGCCGCCTGGCAGGAGGCCTTCGCGGCCCATCCCCAAGCCGTTCCCGCAAGGGTGGTGGAGCAGCACCGGTCGGGCTACGTGGTCGCCGATGCGCCCGGTGCGGCGGTCAAGGCGGAATCCTTGCCGGAGTGGCAACGGCCACCTAGCTTCAGGAAAGGCAATCTCTCCGCACACGAGCGGCCGGCCGTCGGCGATTGGGTGTTGCTGGAAGGCAAGCGCATCGTCGCGTTGTTGCCGCGGCATACCTCCATCAAGCGGGGCGCGGCCGGCGAGCACTACCAGCAGCAAGTCATCGCCGCCAACATCGATACGGTCTTCATCGTTTGCGGGCTGGACGCGGACTTCAACCCACGCAGGATCGAACGCTACCTGCTGCTGGTGGGCGGCGGCGGCGCGCAACCCGTGGTGGTGCTGACGAAAGCGGACAAGACCGAATACGGCCCCGATGCGATCGCCACGCTTGAGGAGCTTGCGACGCAGGGCATCCCAGTGCATGCGGTCAACGCCAAGGATCCGGCCAGCGTCGCGGTACTCGAGCGCTGGCTGGGGCCTGGGCGCACTGCGGTGCTGGTGGGTTCGTCCGGCGCCGGCAAATCAACATTGACCAACACCCTGCTGGGCAACGAGAAGATGAAAACCGGCGAAGTGCGCGAAAGCGATTCGCGCGGCCGCCATACCACCACCCACCGCGCGTTGATTCCGTTGCCTTCGGGCGCCTGCCTGATCGACACGCCAGGCATGCGCGAGCTCAAGCCGACCGGTGAAGAGGACTTGGGCGAGGGTGGTTTCGCCGATATCGAAGCGCTGGCTGAGCAGTGCAAATTCCGCGATTGCTCGCATCAGCGCGAGCCAGGTTGCGCGGTCCGCGCCGCCATCGAGCGCGGCGAGCTGGATGAGGAACGCTTCCTCAACTATCTGAAACTCCGCGACGAAGTGGCCGCCGCCGCAGACAAACTCGCAGCGCGGCTGGCGCAGAAGTCCGATGCGCGCGTGCAAGGCAAGGCACTGAACAAGCGTTTGGATGAGAAGTACGGCAAGCACTAGAAGAACCCTTCCCTCACTAGAAGAATTCTTCCCCCGTTTACGGGGGAAGATGCCGAAGGCAGATTGGGGGCGCTTTTCGCGCGAGGCATAATCGAGCTGGAGCGCCAGAGCAAAAGCAAAATCAAGAGCACCCCTCCTCAATCCTCCCCTGCGCGGTGCGCAAGGGAGGAGGCAAAAGCAAAGGCAGGCCGCGGCTGGAATGAATTCGATGTCTTTCGGACGAAACCCTTCCCCTGCATGCAGGAGGAAGAGCCTGCCCCGTACTCGATACCGGGTGCCGAAGGCGGAAGGGGTGCTTTTCGCGCGATGCATAATCGAGCTGGAGCGTCAGAGCAAAAGCAAAATCAGGAGCACCCCTCCTCAATCCTCCTCTGCGCGGTGCGCAAGGGAAGAGGCAAAAGCAAAGGCAGGCGATGACTGAAACGCATTCCGATATCGCCCATCACGCCGCGCTCGATGCGCGGATGGTGAAGGCCGTGCGTGGCATCAAGCTATTGAGCCTGGCGAGTTGGCCGGCGACCGCGCAGGCGCCGTTCCTGGAAGGTTTCGCGCGCGGCCAGCCGCAGCTTCCGCAGATCGAATATCCGCGCCTGGATTTCGGCGATGCGCGGCGGGAGTTGGCGGCAGTGGCGTTGGCGGCGGACCCTTCGCATCCGCTAGGCACTTATCTGCGCGAATCCGCGCAAAGCTGGGATATCGCAGCACAGCTGTTGGAATCGCTGGGCACAAATGAAGTGACCGTGCATTCGGCGGCGCTGTTCGGCCAACCGGACGAAGCCTTGCCCGGTCATGGGCCGACCACGCGCGAAGCGGCGCAACACTTCATCGCCATTGCCAATGGCATGGACCACGCATTGCTGGCGCCGTCAGAACAGATTCCGGTTTCGGCCACTGCGCTGCAATTGCAGCTGCAGAGCGACCTGGATGATTTTTTCGACGGCCGCGTCATTACCGTCGAGCTGGACCCGGAGCTCATCGCGAAGGCCGCCGCGGGTGCTACCCGAATTCGGCTACGCCATGGCGCTGCATTCAGCGACTACGACCGCCGACAACTGCTGCAGCATGAAGCCCTGGTGCATTCGCTGACCGCGTTGAATGGGCGGGAGCAACTTCATCTTCCCAGCCTGGCGCTGTCGTCGCCGCGCGTCACCGCCACCCAGGAAGGCCTGGCCACCTTCGCCGAACAAATTACCGGCAGCATCGACATCGAGCGGATGAAACGCATCAGCCTGCGCATCGATGCGGTGGCGATGGCGCTGAACGGTGCGAACTTCATCGAGGTATTCCGTTACTTCATCGATGCCGGCCAGAACCCGGAAG
This sequence comes from uncultured Pseudoxanthomonas sp., assembly GCA_965653375.1. GTDB lineage: Bacteria > Pseudomonadota > Gammaproteobacteria > Xanthomonadales > Xanthomonadaceae > Pseudoxanthomonas_A. Next base: position 5,781 of record CBFGZY010000099.1, on the reverse strand, counting down.
AAAGCTTCTCTTCCGCACAGCGCGTATTCCGCGGCGTGCCCACCCACGGTGGCGCGGCTTTCACCAAGGACACGGTGTATCTGCGCGGGCTGATCGGCGTGCATACCTTCTTTCGCCACGCATTGCAGCAAGATCGGTTGCGCCTGTGCCGGCGGTTGTTCGCCGGCAAGATGACGCTGAGCGACGTCCAAGCGTTCGATCCACTGTTCGACAGCGGCGTACTGGCACCGCCGCGCTGGTTGCCGCCGTGGGTCAGCCGCGCCAATGGCCTGGCGGGAATGCTGGCGTTCTCGTTGTTCGCCAACAAGATCCGGATGGACCAGTTGGACGTGGAGATAGGCCGAGCTTGATCGCTGCCTAGTGGCTCTCAAAAACCTGGTTTTCAGAAATCCACTTGCAGCCGTCCGACGACGGCCTGCGTGCGATCGAGGGTGGTGTTGTTCAAACGGTCGCGACTGCGGCTGTCGATCCAATCCAGCATTACTCGCAGGTGTGGCCGCGGGTACCAGTTCACGCCGGCAGTCCAAGCACTCACCGCCTGGTCGCGCGAGACCGGCGAGCCGTCTACCCATTGACGGCCGCTGATGGTGTCGTAGCGCAACGCCAACTCCCACGCGCCACCACGTGCGGCCGGCTGGATTCGGCCGAAGCGGCCAGCCTTCGCATCGTAAGGGCGAATCTCGCCCGTCAGCATCCACATGGCTTGCAGATAGCCCGTGGAGAGCCGGCCGGTTTGTGCGCCATCCTCGAAGCGCGCGCCGCCGAGTTCGCCCTGGTAGGAAAACGCACCATGCACGCCGGCCAGTTCCAGCGAATACTTGTCCACGGTGGTGTCCAGGCCGCGATTGAAACTGAGCAGGGTGACGCGATTGGCTTCGGAGAACAGGCCGTTCGGCCGCACCCGCACGCTCAACCCCGAAGCGCCGTCCGCGCCGGGATGGTCGTAATCTTCGCGCGCCGCCGAAAGGCCCAGGTGCAAGACATGACCTTCCTCGCGCCAGGGCGCATAGGTGCCGCGCACCACGGCGGCTTTGCCTTTGGTTTGCCAGACGTCGATGCTCTCCAGGCTGTAGACGCCACCGCCCAGGGTGTAGCCGTCGCGCGCGGACAGCCAGCCGGCACCCAGGCGGTAAGTCGGCGCCAGCGCCTGGCCCAGATAGCTGCGTTCGACCAGGGGAATGTGGTTGGAGCTGACGCGGTCGTCCAGGGTGACGAACTGCTTGAACTGGCCCACGGTCAAGGTGCCGGCCTTGAACTTGCGAGTGACGTAGACGTCGCGCGCGATCACCTCGTCGCCGGAGAAATCGGCTTCCAGCTTGTAGCCCAGGCCGTAGAACTTGCCGGAAACGTCCAGCCACGCCGCGCGCAGATCCGAATCGTCGGCAACCGGCGTGCCGCGGTCATCGTTGTCGAACCGAGCGATATCCCAATGCAGGCGCCCGCCGACCTTGGCGGTGACGGCTTTTTCGTCGCCCTCGGCCGCTTGCGCACCGGTCACGCAGGCCAGCAGCAGGAGGGGTGCGAAGGGAAGCAGGCGGGCGCGTTGCGAAGTCATCGGCATATCGGATAGGGAGAGATGAGTCGCAAGATGACAGCTGTATTGCCGAGTACCAATAACGCATTGGTAGTAGCTGATTGCCAGCGGGAATATGCCCCGTCTTGCTGCGCGGCACCATCCCAGGTCGGTCGCTCGTGCCAGACTTGCCGGCATGAGCGACAACAAGATCCTGGTGGCCGACGATCATCCGCTGTTCCGTGCGGCGGTGCTGCATGCATTGCGCGAGACGATGGCCGATGTCGCTATCGTGGAGGCTTCCAGCGTGTCCACGCTGACCGCTGCACTGGCCGAGCATCCGGACATCCAACTGGTGCTGCTGGACCTGACCATGCCCGGTGCGCGGGGATTTTCTTCGTTGGTGTACCTGCGTGGCGAACGGGCGGACGTTCCCGTAATCGTGATTTCGTCCAATGACCACCCGCGCGTGATCCGCCGCGCGCAGCAATTCGGCGCGGCCGGTTTCATTCCCAAATCGTCGCCGGTGGAAGTCATCCGCACTGCCGTGCAGATGGTGATGGACGGCGGCACCTGGTTTCCGCCGCTGACGGCGGAACGTTCCGAATCCGATGCGCGCTTGGCCGCAAAGCTTGCCCAACTGACGCCACAACAATTCCGGGTACTGCTGTGTATCGCCGATGGCCTGCTGAACAAACAGATCGCCTACGAGCTGGGCCTGGCCGAAAACACCGTGAAAGTGCATGTAACGGCCATCCTGAAGAAGCTTGAGTGCAACAGCCGCACCCAGGCCGCGGTACTGGTGAAGGCGCTGGAACAGCAAGAGGGTGGGGTGGAGCTGTAGGAGCTATTCTGTCTTTGGAGTTTTTTGACGAGCAAAAGCAAATCCCCCTCAAACGCTTTTCAACCGCCGAATGGGCGGGTCATCCCCCTTTTTTAAAGGGGGAGGTAAAAGCATCCTTTTCCGCTCACCGCTCACCGCTCACCGCTCACCGCTCACCGCTCACCGCTCACCGCTCACCGCCTCTCAGCAACAACTGCATCATCAATGCGCGTAATCCCGCCGGCCGGACCGGTTTGGACAAGAAGCCCCAGCCGCGCTGGCGGGCGAGTGCGCGCACGGCATCGTCGTGCTCGGCGGTCACCAGGATCACGGCGGTGTCCTGGCCCCAGCGTTCGGCCAACTGGGTATACAACTCGGGTCCGGTGGTATGCCCCAGGCGGACGTCCAGCAGCAGAATCTGCGGGGCACCACCGGGTTGGGCGGCTGCCAGAGCGTCGTTTACTCCGGACGCCAACGCCACCTGGCACGACCAGCGTTCCAGCAAGGTCCGGCTGGCTTCGCAGACGCGCGGGTCGTCGTCGATGCACCAGACCACGCAGCCGCGAAGCAGGGTGTCGTCATCGGATTCGACCGAAGCGACGACAGGAACCACTGCGTTCGCATCGCCCCATGGCACGACGATGCTGAAGACGCTGCCGCGTCCCACGGTGGAGCGCAGGCCGATCGCATGGTCCAGCAGCCGTGCAATGCGCTCCACGATGGCCAGGCCCAGGCCAGCACCGCGATCATCCGCAGCACCGTCGTCCAGCTGATGGAATTCCTCGAAGATCTCGCGTTGGCGGCTCTCGGGAATACCCGGGCCGGTGTCGTGGACTTCGATCCGCAGACCGCCTTTCGTGCGCCGGCAACCCAGCAGGATGCGTCCCTTCGGCGTATAGCGGATCGCGTTGGAAAGGAAGTTCTGCAGGATGCGGCGAAGCAGCGCCTCGTCGGTGCGGACCAGCGCGCGCGTCGCGATCCAATCCAGGCGCAGCCCGCGCGCACGCGCCAAGATGCCGAACTCGCGCGCCAAGGTTTCCAGCAGCGGGCCCAATGCAAAATCCTGGACGCGCGTTTCCAATGCGCCCGATTCCAGCCGCGAAATATCCAGCAGGCTGTTGAGAATGGCATCTTGCGCCGCCAGCGCGCCTTCCACGTTGTCGGCGATCTGCTGCGCGCCGGGTTCCTGCAGGCGTCCGCGCAATGCGGAAACGAACATGCGTGCGGCATTCAGCGGCTGCAACAGATCGTGTACCGCCGCGGCCACGAAGCGCGTCTTGGAGCGATTGGCGTTCTCCGCCTCGCGCTTGGCTACCGCCAGGTCGCGAGTGCGCTCGTCGATGCGATGCTCCAGTGCATCCGCCAGCGAGCGCAGTTCGCGCGCCGCCTGCTTGTAGGCGGTGATGTCGGCGTAGCTGGTGACGAAGCCGCCGTCGGGTAGCGGATTGCCGCGTATTTCGATCACCGTGCCGTCGCTGCGTTCGCGTTCGTGCATGTGGGGTTTGCCGGAGCGCAGATGTTCCAGCCTGCGTGCGATCGCGTCTTCGATCGGGCCGGGCCCCAGCAATCCGCGACGCGCGTTATAGCGAAACACGTCCTCGATGGGCCGGCCTACGTGAATGAAACCGGCAGGGAATTTGAACAGTTCGATATATCGCCGATTCCACGCCACCAGCCGCAGATCGGCGTCGATCACGCACACGCCTTGGGGCAGATGCTGCAGGCTGGGACTCTCGCCGTAGTCGGCGCGGCCGGCCGCCTGCACCAGGCCGTCCTGCGCGGTGCGCAATTCGGTGGCGTGTTGTTCGACCAGTTGTTGCAGTTCCATCCGGCTGCGTTCGCGCAACCGGGCCAAGCGACGTCGTTGCTGCATGAACAACAACAGGAAGGTGGTTGCCAGCAAACCCGCAGCCACGGCGATACCTGCCGTCTGCGCCGCAACTTGCGCCGGGCGCGTGGGGCGCAGCAGATGCAGCGTCCAATTCTGTTCGGGCAAGGGTTGCGAAAGCCACAACAGTTCGCCCGTTTCCGGGATACGGACGCGGCGCACGCCTGTGGTCAGTTCACCCAGATCGCGGCGTCTCAGTAGCCGCAGCGGCACGTCGCCGTACTGGCGTGTCTGCGCCAGTTCGGCGCGTTCTTCTGTCCGTAACGGCCGCAGATCGCGGTAGCGCCAAGCTTCGCGTCCGGACAGGAAAATGATTCCGTGCGAGTCGCTGACAAAGACGTGGTCGGGCAGATTGCGCCAGGCCGCTTCCAGTTCGTTGAAGACCAGCTTCACCACCACCACGCCGATCGGTCGGCCTTGGTCGTCCCGCACCGCTTGCGAAAGGAAGTAGCCCGGTACGCCGGTGGTGTAGCCCAGCGCATAGAAATCGCCGGTGCCCTTGGCCATGGCTTTCTGGAAATACGGCCGGAAGCCGTAATCCACGCCAACATTGCTGTTGGCTTGCCGCCAGTTGCTGGCGGCGATGGAGCGTCCGCGGCGATCCAGCAGAGTCAGGGTCGACGTGGCTGCGGCGCCATTGACCTGCTCCAGTTTGCGATTCAGATGATCGCTGTCTGCCGCGGCCAACGTGCTCTGTTCCAGCGCGGCGCGGACTTCGGGATCCATCGCCAGCACTGCCGGCAAGACGCGGTAGCGTTCGATCACCGCTTGCAGCGCATCGTTGTGTACGCGTAATTGCTCGCGTGCTTGAATCGCGCTGGTCAGCAGGCTGCGCCGCTCCGTTTCGCGGGCCGTCAACCAGGCCAGCAGCGCGATGGCCAACGCCACGACACTGCCAATCAGCAGCAGCCGAAAACGGGGGCGAGATTGGGAAAGCATCTGAATGGTGAGCGGTAAGCAGTAAGCGGTGAGCGGCGAGCGGGAGGGCTCAGCTTCCGCTCGGGCTATTCGCATCTGATAGGCGGAAGATCGATGTCATCGGCGTCCACTTTTGTCCGGCGGGCGTCCACGGTGTCGGCTTCTGGAAGCGCCACATCAGCGTCTCCCATTCGCGCAGGCGCTCGCTGGCGCGCTCGGCGTCGGCCATCGCTTCAGCATTGAATACGTCATCGTCGGTGTCCATCACCATCACCAACCGGTTGCCGAGACGGAAAATCTCCAATTCGCGCACACCATGGCCGCGCAGATGCTCCAGCACTTCAGGCCAGACAGCGCGGTGATGGGCTTCGTACTGCGCGATAAGGTCGGAGTCTTCGTGCAGATCGAGCGCAAAGCAATGACGCATCAGGGTTTCCTTGGGTTGGTGCAGCAGTTGGAGCAATGCTAGCGCAGACTTCGAAACCAGCGCCGGAATTTCCGCGCCATCGCTCGTTCAGCGGCAAGAGCAAATCTCCCTGAGTCCCCCTTTTGTAAAGGGGGAGGTAAAAGCGGAGCCTTTCCCGCTCCCCGCTCCCCGCTCCCCCCTCCCCCCGCCCCGCGCCCCCCCCTAACAAATGG
>CBFGZY010000098.1:0-11114 GCA_965653375.1 uncultured Pseudoxanthomonas sp. | reverse complement strand
CGGTGATCGAGTCGCCGGTGTGCACGCCCATCGGGTCGAGGTTTTCGATCGAGCACACGATGATGCAGTTATCCGCGGTATCGCGGACCACTTCCATCTCGAACTCCTTCCAACCCAGCACGGATTCTTCCACCAGCACTTCGCCCACCGGCGAGAGTTCCAGGCCACGCTTGACGATGTCCTCGAACTCTTCGCGGTTGTAGGCAATGCCACCGCCGCTGCCACCCAAGGTGAAGCTGGGACGGATGATGGTGGGATAACCCACGCGCGACTGGATATCGACCGCCTGCTCGAAGCTGCGCGCGACTTCGGCCTTGGGGCACTCCAGCCCGATCTCCTGCATGGCCACGCGGAACAGCTCACGGTCTTCGGCCATCATGATCGCTTCGCGCTTGGCGCCAATAAGCTCCACGCCGTACTTCTCCAGCACGCCGTTGTCGGCCAGGTCCAGGGCGCAGTTCAGCGCGGTCTGGCCACCCATCGTCGGCAGCAGTGCGTCGGGCTTTTCCTTAGCGATGATCTTCTCGACCGTCTGCCAGTTGATCGGCTCGATGTACACCGCATCGGCCATTTCCGGATCGGTCATGATGGTGGCCGGATTGCTGTTGACCAGCACCACCCGGTAACCCTCGTCGCGCAGCGCCTTGCAGGCCTGTGCGCCGGAATAATCGAATTCGCAGGCCTGGCCGATGACGATCGGGCCGGCGCCGATGATCAGAACTGTCTTGATGTCGGTGCGTTTTGGCATTTCGTCCTCAGTAAAGTCTTTCCTGCCACGCGCCAGGCGCGAGCCAGGTGATCTGGTCGGGCGATCGTGCGTCGATCGTTCCCGCGTTAACCGCAGCAAGCACGGCCTGCTGCATCGAAGTCCAACTGCCGGCGGACGCGCCAATGCGCGCGCCGATCTGGTTGTTGTGCGCATCCATGGCGCGGCTCGGGCTGCCTTCGCCATCGCGTTCCATCACCCGCGTGACCCAATCCACACACCTCGGAGAAAGCGTGTAGGCGACTACGGCGCTGGCCAGCGAGTGCCGGTAGGCATCGGCCGGACCATTGCGACCGCCGGGCAGACCGGCTGCCAGATAGTGCGGATACACCGCCGCCGCCACGAACAGCGGATAGCTCGCCAGCAATGCCCCGCCCACCAACAGCCAACGCCAGCGCCTTAGCGCCGTTCGCGGTCGCAGGGAGGGAGATATGGCGGCCATCACGCCTTCGGAAACTCCGCGATTGCAGCTACGAACGGGCCAAAGCGGCGACTCACCGCGCAGCTTCCATCGACTGCACGAACCGATCGAACAACGGCGCCACGTCACGCGGGCCCGGCGAAGCCTCGGGATGTCCTTGGAACGAGAACGCCGGCGCGTCGGTCAGGGCAATGCCCTGGTTGGTGCCGTCGAACAGCGAGCGATGAGTGACGCGCACATTGGCCGGCAGCGTGGCTTCGTCCACCGCAAAACCATGGTTCTGCGAAGTGATCATCACGCGCCCGGAATCCAGATCGATGACCGGGTGGTTGGCGCCATGGTGGCCGTGACCCATCTTCACCGTCTTTCCGCCGGCAGCCAGCGCCAGCAACTGATGGCCCAGGCAGATGCCGAAGGTCGGGATTTTCTTGTCGACGAATTCGCGGATCGCGGTAATTGCGTAGTCGCAGGGCTCCGGGTCGCCGGGGCCGTTGGACAGAAACACGCCGTCGGGCTTCATCGCCAACACCTCAGCGGCGGGCGTCTGGGCTGGCACCACGGTCACGTCGCAGCCGCGCTCGGCCAACATCCGCAGGATGTTGATCTTCACGCCGTAGTCGTAGGCCACCACTTTGAATTTCGGTTCGCCCTGGACCCATTTGCCGCTGTCCAGATCCAGCTGGCCGTCCTTCCAGGGATACGACGCCTTGACCGACACCACCTTGGCCAGGTCCATGCCCTTCAAACCGGGGAACTTGCGGGCAGCTTCCAGCGCTTTTTCGACGCTGATATCGCTGCCTGCCATCAGGGCACCGTTCTGCGCACCGCGGTCGCGCAGCAAACGGGTCAGCTTGCGGGTGTCGATGCCGGCGATGGCGACGATGCCGCGCGCCATCAACCACTCCGGTAGCGGCGCCTGGCTGCGCCAATTGCTGGGGCGGCGCGGCACATCGCGCACGATCAGACCGGCGCACCAGACCTGGCCGGCCTCGTCGTCCTGGTCGGTACAACCGGTGTTGCCAATATGGGGATAGGTCAGAGTGACCAGCTGGCGGGCGTAGGAAGGATCGGTGACGACTTCCTGATAACCAGTCATCGCGGTGTTGAACACCACTTCGCCGACCGAAAGGCCGTTCGCGCCTACGGAATCGCCCTCGAACACGGTGCCGTCTTCGAGTACGAGAATTGCGGGTTGAGTCACGGGGTTCGCCTTGGGGTGAAGGAACCCTGCCCCTCCGACTTGCGGCTGCAAGAAACCGCGAACGCGGTATTTCTCCGGTCCGGGGCGGTAGGTAACAGGCGAGCGAGAATTGTACCGGCGCGGGGGGATCAGCGCCAGCCGTTTTTTTGAACGCTGGCCCTGTAGGAGCAACGTCAGTCGCGATGTGGCTTTGCCGGTAAAGCCGCATCGCGACTGACGTTGCTCCTACAACGGTCCTTTGGGCTCAATCCAGCAGATCACGCACCCGGTAGCTGCCGGCTGGCTTGCCTACCAGCCTTCGAGCGGCATGAAGAGCGCCGCGGGCGAAAATGTCGCGATTGGTGGCGCGATGAATGAGTTCGATGCGTTCGCCCAGACCGGCAAACTGAACGGTGTGCTCGCCCACGATGTCGCCCGCGCGCAGGCTTGAGTAATGAACTTCAGCACCTGCGGTGCTGGCCGCTTGGCCGAGCGTCAGCGCGGTGCCCGAGGGCGCATCCTTCTTCTGCGTGTGGTGCGACTCGACGATGTCGCAGTCCCAGCCCGCCAATGCCTTGGCTGCCCGTTCGGTCAGTTCGGTCAGCACCGCCACGCCTAGGCTGAAATTGGATGCCCACACCAGCGGAATACGTGCCGAAGCCTCGGCCAGTGCCTGGCGCTGGCTGTCGGACAGACCGGTGGTGCCCGACACCAGTGCCGCGCCTCGTTGCGCGCACAGCGACAAGATCGAGTCGAAACCTTCCGGCAGGCTGAAATCGATAACCACGTCGAACGCGGGAACGCCGCTCATTTCCCGAGCGGCGAAATGCGGGACGCCGTCTACCACCCGCTGTGGCGGCGATCTGCCGGTGACAGCACCGACGACGGAGAATTGATCGAGCTGTTCAGCGGCCAGCCGCAACAAGGACTGGCCCATGCGACCGGAAGCGCCATGGATGAGTAGCCGCAATGGCGAGGAGGATTCTGCTGGGTTCATCTATGCAGGCTAGCCCGGGCGGATGCGGTCGACAAGCGCTTAGAGGGTGTTATGGACTTTGGGATGAAATGCGTTGTCCGCCAGCGCCGTTGCAGCAAGGCGGCCGGCGCCGTCCTTGGGTGGTGCCCAAGGCCAGCCGGGCAACGCGGCTGCGGCGGCGCTGGTGGGCAACCCCTCGGGAAGGTCGCTGTTGCGGCGCCATGCGGCGTTGCACGCCTTGCCTGCCACCGCAACAGCGGCCTTCGCACTCACCCCAAAGTTCATAACACCCTCTAGGCTGCCTGCGACGCTGCTGCCGGTGGAAAACGGTCGAACGAGCGACCGATCGGGCGAACACCCTTCGCGCCAATATCCGACCATTGAAAGCAAAAAGGGACGGAGCGTTTAGCCCCGTCCCCTTCATCCAGCCTGGCTGCGGTTACGCAGCGACGGCGGGCGACTTGATGGCGGCAATCTCCGCCTTGACCAGCGCGCCCAGCTTCTGCATGCCCAGCTCGATCTTCTCGGCCGGCACGGTGACGAAGGACAGGCGCAAGGTATTGGGCTGCGGATTGGCCGCGAAGAACGGCGCGCCCGGCACGAATGCCACGTGCTGTTCGATGGCCTTTGCAAGCAGCGCGGTGCTATCCACGCCCTTGGGCAAGGTCACCCAGATGAACATGCCGCCAGCCGGTCGGTTCCATTGCGCTTCGGCGGGGAAATACCGCTCCAGCGCCGACACCATCAATTCGCACTGGTGCCCGTACAGCGCGCGGATCTCAGGGATGTGCTGGTCCAGGAAGCCGTCCTGCACCGCTTCGTAGACGATCCGCTGCGAGAACGACGGCGTATGCAGATCCGCCGCCTGCTTGGCCTGTACCAGCTTGCCATGCAGTTCTTCCGGCGCGATCAGGTAGCCCAGGCGCAAGCCCGGGGCCAGCACTTTCGAGAACGAGCCCATGTAGACCACGTTGTCCGGGTTCATCGACAACAGGCTGGGCAGTTGCTCGCCTTGGTAGCTCAGTTCGCCGTACGGGTCGTCTTCCACCACCAGCACGCCGGCTTCGGTGGCTTTGTGCACCAGCGCCTGGCGTCGATCCAGCGGCATGCGACGGCCGGTGGGGTTCTGGAAATTGGGCAGGCAGTACATGAAACGCGCGTCTTTCAGCTGCTCGGCGGTCAGCGCATCGGTGACGATGCCGTTCTCGTCGGTCTGCATCGGCGAGAACTGCGGTTCGAACAGCGAGTAGGCCTGCAAGGCGCCCAGGTAACTCGGGGTTTCCACCAGCACCTTGCTGCCCGGATCGATCAGCACCTTGCCCAGCAGGTCCAGGCCCTGCTGCGATCCGGTGGTGATCATCACCTGGCTGGGACGAATGGTGATGCCGTGCTTGCTGTGGCGCCGCGCGATCCATTCGCGCAACGGCGTGAAGCCTTCGGTAGGACCGTACTGCAGCGCTGCCTGCGGAGCTTCATTGAAGACTTTGTCGGTCGCCCAGCGCATGCGTTCGATCGGGAACGTGGCCGGCGAAGGCAGACCGCCGGCGAAGGAGATCACTTCCGGCCGTTCGGTCACTTTGAGGATTTCGCGGATCGCCGAACTGGTCAGCGCCTGCGCACGTTTTGAGAGTGTGAATTTGGCGGTCATGCCCGCTAGTTTAGCGGTTCCGGGACGCCCGTGCCGCGCCCCGCGATAGTGCCGCGTCAGTAGCAATGTGGTCGTCGCAACGGCACGCCATAACGGATAGCCGCTGTAGAGCGGAGCTTGCTCCGCTACTGTTTCCGACCAGAGCAACCGAGCCAGCGGCTATTCATTATCGCGTGCCATTGCGACGGCCTCATTGCTATCGATATGGCAAGGCCGCGGGGCGCGGTAAAACCCGGCCAATTCCACTCTGAGCGATCTCGTCGATCGCCTCGGCCAGCGCCTTGGGGTCGCTGTCGGCGGTAAAACCCATGCGGAAATGCACTTCGCCGGCGGGTGTGCGAGAGGAATGCACGGACGACAGGCTGACCCCATGCCGCTCGAACACATGCAGCAAAGCACGTAGAGAACCCGGGCGATCCACCGGCAGATGCACGCTGAGGCTGCGGACCTCGGTCAGATCGGCCAACAGATAACCCAGCCGTTCGAAGCTGTAGTTGCCATCGTCCAGCGCTTTGACGCCCAGCGCCTCGCGGCTGGCCTGCAGATACTCATGGCGAAATGCGGCGCGGGCATTGTCGTCGCCGGCGTTGACCAAGCCCTTCAGTCCGGTCAGATGATGGCTGAGCTTTTCCAACATTTCCGGCACATAGGGATTGCCGAACTGGATGTCCTCGTAGATGGCCGGATTCATGGACAGGATGCGCGAGATGATCGCCGTATCCATCTCGAAGGAGGCCGAACGATAAGGCATCAGCGCTTCCAGTTCGCCCAGGTCCGCCGCGTAGTCCCGCAGCACTGCTGCCTGCGCCAGATGGCTGGCATGCACCATCGCCTGCACCAAGGCCATCACCCGGTCGTGGTGCTCCGGTTCGCTGAGTACGCATTCGGCCTCGAGCATCTGCAACATGTGATGAAGCCAGTCGCGCCACCGGTCCAACCTGGCTTCGCAGACCACCATCACCCTGCCCTTGAGCGTGGGAGATTTGGGCGGCGCCGTCATCGGATGCAGGCCAACCACCTCGGCTTGCGATTCCAGCATCGCAGCCACGGGTGCGCTCTTGATCGAGCTAACGTCCAGCCATAGCTTGCCGCGCTCGCGGCCATCGGCAATGCGCACGTAATCGCGGATCAACGCGGCGGTCTGGCGTATCGGCGCGGAGAAAATCAGCACGTCGGCGCGCTCGATCAGCTCGTCTTCCGAAAGCGAATCAGCCGCTGCAGGATCGCGACCAACCACTTCCAACCCCATGCGCTCGCCGAAGAAGCGCCGCAGCCAGCGCCCGTACGCGCCCTCCATGCCGACCAGGCCGATGACGGGATGTGCGCTCATCATTGCGGCATCCCAACAGCGGCAACACGATGGAGGACGCGCTCCGGCTTCACGGCGCCTCTTTTCTCAGATAGATGATCTGGGAACGCAGGTCCGGCATGATCTTGCGCATCAGCTGCGCATAGCTGGCGTTGTACTCCGCCGAACACACCGGCCCAGGCGTGCGATCGTTCAACGTGCGTTTGACGTGAACTCGATTGGCTTCTTGCCGATAGGTCGCGGCATATGTCACACCGCCCTGTTCCAGCGAGATATCGCTCGGTAGCGCGGCGATACGCATCGTCGCAGGGAATTCGAACACGTACTCTTCGTCGGAAAGGACGCTGGCGCAGCTGCTTTCGCCGGCGGCCTGCTCGTCGTTGCCCAGATTGCGGCCGACGATGCCCGACACCGGTGCCAGACTGATGAACCAGGGTTGGATTTGCATGCCACCGGGAACCGGGATCATCTGCTCAACATCGAAGCTGGCGTCCAACGTGAAATGTTCAAGCAAGGGCTTGGGATCTTCATAGACCAACGTTCCCTCGGCTTTCAGCGCGCTCTGCTGGAAATAACGCTTGACCAGCTTGTCGGCGTCGGCGCGATCCATATTGCGGAACTGATCACGTGCGGCAACCGCGAGCCGCCCATTCAGCTGGAGCTGCAGCGTTCCTTTCACCGATCCGTCCGGCTGGATTCGCAGGACCGTCTTCATGCGTTGCCAGTCGTTCCCGGTTTGCAGCGCAGGCGTCTTCGCATCGTCCCGGTGGCCGGCAACCAGCAGCACCGGCTTGCCCGCCGCGTTCAAAGGCAGGCTGCCGAAAGGTACCGTAGCGGCAGTGGAATCGGCGTACAGGTCCAGACTTGGGATATAAGTGATGACGTGGTTCACCACCGAAGCGACCGGTACCTTCGGCAAGGTGTAGGTTTCTCCAGCGTTGATCAGGGCCTGTGTGCTCTCGATGCCTTTTGCTGCCAGCAACGCCTGCAGTAGTGTGGCGTGGTCCTTGCAGTCGCCCATGCGGTTGTCCAGAACGACATCCAGATCGCGGGGCACCACCGCACCCAGGCCTATGCAGTTGCCCGCGTACGAGATGTTGGTTGAAACCCACTCGTACAAGCGCTTGGCGACTTCGCGCGGCTCGCTGGCGTCGCCCGCGATTTCGTCGGCAAGTGTGCGGATACGCGCATCGGGAACCGCCTTCGCGTTGGCCGGTCCACCATAGGCCTGTGCTATCTGCGCATAGCTTAAGAACGTGGAAAAGGCGTACCCGGGGTAGCGCTCGACGGCGTAGGTACTGTCGCGCAAGCTTTCCGGATCGACCGGGTCACGATTGCGCCACGACCATTCGACCACTTTCCGGCCATTGGCCGGCCGTTTGCCAACCTCCTTCATCTGCCAGGCCTGGTGCTGGGTTGCCAGCGACTCCGGCGCGTCGACGACGACGCGTACGTCGCCGTAGTACATCGCAGGGCTGTAACTGCGGATGATGGAGAAGTGTCCGTCGAACATCGGCTTGGTCGCGGTCAGCCGGTACGAAAACACCGTCGTGTCGCCCACCGCCAATTCGGGGAATACGACGGTCAGCGTGGTCTGATCGGAGTAGATCGGCGATTCGCCATTTTGGCCGGAACGAGTATTGACCTGGAAGTTACTCGCAGGAACTTCGATTTTCCGGCCATTCGCCTTCAACGTGTAGGCGGCGACCACGTCGGCCTTCTGGATGCTGGTGCTATAGGTAATCGAAGCGTCCTTCGCCGATTCCAGCGCGGACTCTTTCAGTACCTTGGTAGCGATCTCTCGCGACTCGACATAACTGCCGTCGCCATTGACAACGTAGGTAGTATTCTCGTGTTCGATCTGCAGCGGCCTGTCACCAGGCTCAGCTGCAGAAGCCGCACCGCATGCGATCAATGCGGCGATCAGAATGCCGCGACCCGATTTGCTGGTACCCATTCCTTCCCCTGCTCTTCCAATGAAAAAACCGTTTAGCCGGCAATCGGCACCACGGGACCCCGGAAGCATCGTACACAATCGCCGGTAGCGGCGTCCGGGGTAAAGGAAAGCGCAGAAATCTACAAGGAAGCGATATCAGGCATGCCTGTCAGGAGGTCATGCGGTCCCAGAATCCCTTGACGCCATCCAGGAAGGTGGCGGATCTGGGCGAGTGCTTGCGCACCTCTTCGCCAACGAAGGTGGCCTCGAACTTCTGCAGCAACTCGCGTTGTTCGGAAGTCAGGTTGACGGGGGTTTCGACCACCACGCGGCAGTACAGATCGCCTTCGCTGCGGCTGCGCACCGATTTGACGCCTTTGCCGCGCAGGCGGAAAAGTTTTCCGGATTGGGTTTCAGCCGGAATGCGGATTTCGGTCTCGCCATTGAGCGTGGGCACCTGCACGGTGTCGCCCAGCGCCGCCTGCGAAATACGGATAGGTACTTCGCAATGCAGATCGTCGCCATCGCGCTGGAAGATCGGGTGCTCACGCACACGCACTTCGACATACAGATCGCCAGGGGGTGTACCGGGCGGGCCGGCTTCGCCTTCGCCGGTCAGGCGGATACGGTCGCCGTTATCCACGCCGGCCGGGATCTTGATCGAGAGGACTTTTTCTTCCTCCACCCGGCCCGCACCGTGGCAATGCTTGCAAGGATGGCGGATGGTCTGGCCGCGGCCGCCGCAGGTTGGGCAGCTCTGCTGCATGGCGAAGATACCGCGCTGGATTCGCACGTTGCCGCGCCCACCGCAGGTAGTACAGGTTTCGACCTTGCCGTCTTCCGAACCGGAGCCGTTGCAGGGTTCGCAAGGCGCCAAGGTGGGAATCTCGATGCGTTTCTCGATGCCCGCGACGGCTTCTTCCAGGTCCAGCTCCATCACGTAGCCGACGTCGGCACCACGCCGTGCGGCGCGCGCACCACCGCCGCCACCTCCGAAGATGTTGCCGAAAATGTCGCCGAAGATATCGCCCATGTCGGGCGCACCGTGACCACCACCGCCCATGCCGTGCTCGAACGCAGCGTGCCCGTGCGCGTCGTAAGCGCGGCGCTTGGCGCTATCGGAAAGTACCTCGTAGGCTTCCTTGCATTCCTTGAATGCCACTTCAGCCGAGGCGTCGCCCGGATTGCGGTCCGGATGATGTTTCATGGCACAGCGCCGATAGGCCTTTTTCAGGTCTTCGTCGCTGGCGGTGCGGGACACACCCAGCACTTCGTAGTAGTCGCGTTTGCTCATAGACAGCCGGTAGCCGGAAAACGGAAGCCGGTAATCGGAAAGCCGTCGCGGGATGCTTTCCCGCTACCGGCTACCGGTTCCCGGCTCACGAAGCGCGGATCGTTACGATCCGCAGCCCACATTACTTCTTCTCGTCGTCCTTGACTTCGGTGAACTCGGCATCGACCACGTCTTCGGCATGGGCGGTCCCGCCCTCGCCGCCGGCAGCACCGGGCTGTTCGGCAGCCGCTGCAGCGGCGTACAGCGACTGGCCGGCTTCTTCCAGCGCCTTCGTCTTGGCTTCGATCTGGGCCTTGTCATCGCCCTTCATGGCGGTGTCCAGGTCGGCGATCGCGGCTTCGACACGGCCGATCACATCGCCCGGCACCTTGCTGCCATGCTCGGTGATGGCGGTGCGGGTGGCATGCAGCAAACCGTCGGCCTGGTTGCGCGCCTGTACCAGCTCGTGGAACTTCTTGTCCTCGTCGCGGTGCGCTTCGGCGTCCTGCACCATCCGCTGGATTTCTTCCTCGGACAGACCGGAACCGGCCTTGATCTCGACCTTCTGTTCCTTGTTGGTCTTCTTGTCCTTGGCCGACACATGCAGGATGCCGTTGGCGTCGATGTCGAAGGACACTTCCACCTGCGGCAGGCCACGCGGCGCCGGGTCGATACCGGCGAGGTCGAACTTGGCCAGCGACTTGTTGAAGCGGGCCTGTTCGCGCTCACCTTGCAGCACATGCACGGTTACCGCGGACTGGTTGTCCTCGGCGGTCGAGAAGACCTGCGATGCCTTGGTGGGAATGGTGGTGTTCTTCTCGATGATCTTGGTGAACACGCCGCCCAGGGTTTCGATACCCAGGCTCAGCGGGGTCACGTCCAGCAGCAGCACGTCCTTGACGTCGCCGGCCAGCACACCGCCCTGGATGGCGGCACCCAGTGCCACGGCTTCGTCCGGATTGACGTCCTTGCGCGGCTCCTTGCCGAAGAACTCGGCCACCGCCTGCTGCACCTTCGGCATGCGGGTCTGGCCGCCGACCAGGATCACTTCACCGATGTCGCTTGCACGCAGACCGGCGTCGTTCAACGCGGTGCGGCAGGGTTCGATGGTCTTCTTGATCAGGTCTTCGACCAGCGCTTCCAGCTTGGCGCGGGTCAGCTTGATGTTCAGGTGCTTGGGACCGGAAGCGTCGGCCGTGACGTACGGCAGGTTCACTTCGGTCTGCTGCGAGCTGGAGAGTTCGATCTTGGCGCGCTCGGCGGCGTCCTTCAGGCGCTGCAGGGCCAACGGATCCTTGCGCAGGTCGATGCCCTGATCCTTCTGGAATTCTTCCACCAGATAATCGATGACGCGCTTGTCGAAATCTTCGCCACCCAGGAACGTGTCGCCGTTGGTGGCCAGCACTTCGAATTGCTTCTCGCCGTCGACGTTGGCGATTTCGATGATCGACACGTCGAACGTACCGCCGCCCAAGTCATAGACGACGATCTTGCGATCCTTGGCATCGGTCTTGTCCAGACCGTAGGCCAGCGCAGCCGCGGTGGGCTCGTTGATGATGCGCTTCACGTCCAGCCCGGCGATCTTGCCGGCGTCCTTGGTGGCCT
>CBFGZY010000097.1:0-11826 GCA_965653375.1 uncultured Pseudoxanthomonas sp. | reverse complement strand
TAGTGCTCCATCACCGTCTCGTTGATCTCGACGACCTGGTCGATGATCTTCTGGTGCCAATCGGCGACCGGGCCGAGATCCGATTCCCCCGTGGTCTGGCCGAAGCAATCGACCACGGTCTTGCCGCCGTTCGCCGGCAGGTTCAGCGGCAGTACCTCGGGGCCGAACTCCTCGCGCAGCTCCTGCAGTACCTGCGCGCAATCGGCACCTTCGTGATCGATCTTGTTGATGACGATGGCGCGACAGAGTCCGCGCTGCTTGGCGCGCTCCATCAGTCGACGGGTTCCGTGCGCCACGCCGGTATCGGCGTCGACCACGATCAGCGCGGTTTCCACCGCCGATAGCGCAGAGAGCGCCGGGCCGCGGAATTCCGGGTAGCCGGGGGTGTCGATCAGATTGACGTGGATGCCGGCGTGATCGGTGCTGGCGATGGCGGTATCGATGGAATGACCGCGGGTTTTTTCCATCGGGTCGTGATCGGATACGGTGGTGCCGCGTTCGACCGTGCCTGCCGTCTGTAGGGCGCCGCCGGCATGCAGCAGGGCTTCGAAAAGCGTTGTTTTGCCGGCGCCAGGGTGGCCTGCCAAGGCCACGTTGCGGATTTGCTGAGTACTGTATGGCATGAGGCCGCTCACCCATGATTTGAGAGTCCGGCCAGGTGTGGCCGGGCCTTTGCGGAGGTATCCGCATATGCCGTCATGGCTGTCCGGGCAAAGCACGACCCGTGAGCGGGGCGCTCTGCGGGCGGTCATGGCGGGCGGCCAGCATCCGCATGCCGGCCGGCGCGGTCAAGCGGCAGTGCGGTACGAGGACATGCCCAGCATGAACATTTGCCGGTGTAAGCTGGGCGCTCCCCCGACCTGAGGATTGCGACCATGGCTTTGAAACGTTATGCCGATGCGGTATGGAATGGCGACCTGCAAGCTGGCAAGGGCACCATCAGCACGCCGCAAAGCGGCTTGTTCGACGCCCAGAACTATTCGTTCAAGACCCGCTTCGGCGACGAGAAAGGCACCAATCCGGAAGAGTTGCTGGCCGCCGCGCATGCGGGCTGTTTCAGCATGGCGCTGTCGGCGGTGCTGGGCAAAGCCGGCTTTACCCCGGAAAAAATCCAGACCCGCGCCGAGGCCACGATGGAGCCGGGCATGGACCCGGGGCCGACGGTCACCGGCATCAAGCTGATCGTCTCCGCCAGCGTGCCGGGCATCGGTGCGGACGAGTTCGAAAAAATCGCCCAGCAAGCCAAGGCCGGCTGCGTCATCTCGCGCGCGCTGTCGGTGCCGGTGTCGCTGGAAGCCACTTTGCTCTGAATGCGGTACCGGAGCCACCGTTTTGCGCCGGCGCTTTGTCGCGGGGCGCTTTAGAGACCGATCAAGGTCATTGCTGAGGTAGCGTGCGCCGTGCGCACGGCGCACGCTACTAATCACGCTTTATGTTGGATGAGACTTTGAACAAGCGCTTAGACACGGATCAGCGCTGATATACGCGGATAAAAAAGCCTTCAACGCTTTATCCGCTTGTTTCCGCGTTGATCCGTGTCAAAAGCGTTGGTTGTTCTCCCAAGGGCGACTGGCGCCCGGCAGCATCGTGCTGTGCCCGCATGGCGTGCCGGGGTTATGGAAACGGTTGCGATCAGTCATCTGGAGTCTTGCGCGGTATCCATAGTCGCCGGACAAGCTGTCGCAGGGTTAAACGGTGCGGCGAGATCCGGCGGAATTCAGACAGTTTTCACCGCTTTGCCCCGACGATGCGATTGCGCCGATCGGGCGCGGGGAGATTTGCCATGAACTATTTTTCCGCCGGATTGCTTGCCGCCGGACTGTTGGCTTCCGGCAGCGCCGTCGCCCAATCGTCGGACTACTACGGTTCCGGATACGGCGCGCAGTACGACTATGCGCGGGTAATCCGGGTCGATCCGATCATCGATTCCGGCTACCGCAACACATCCGTCAACTCGCAGCGCTGCTACTACCGCCAAGCCGACGACGTCTATGCGCGCGATGGCGGTTATCACCCCAACGGCGGCGATTACCGGGATAACGACTATTACCGCGATGACGGTTATCGCGATGACTACCGCACCGGCGGCAGCGAAACCGGCCGCACCGTGGCCACGGTGATCGGCGGTATCGCCGGTGCCGTGCTGGGCAGCAAGGTGGGCGAGGGCAGCGGGCGCTACGTGGGAACGGCGGTGGGCTCCATGGTGGGCGGCATGGCCGGCCGATCCATTTACAACAGCTCCCAGCGCAATCAGCAGACGCAACGAGGGACAGTGCGTGTTTGCGATCCGGTCCCCACTTACGGACGCGGCGACTACTACAGCGATGACCACCGTGTCTCCGGGTACGACGTGACCTATGAGTATGCCAATCGCACTTACCACACCCGCACCGATCATCATCCTGGCGACCGCATCCGCGTGCGCGTGGATGTGCGGCCGGAGTGATCGCCCGCAGGCGTTTGCCGGCTAGCGTAGATATCGACATGGGGCCGCACGGCCCCATGTTCGTTTTGGTTGGTACTGGGTGAGTCAATCGCCAGGTTGCTGGCACGCGGCAAGGCGGGCATAGTCCAGCCAAGACCACCGGGGAAGCCTGATATGCGTTCGATTTGGATCGCCGTGCTGTGCATGGCCAGCGCAACGGCATCGGCCACGCAGGTGCAGGTGCTGACCGCTAAACGCATCCATACCTCCGACCCGCAACTCCCGGTCGCCGAAGCGATTGCTTGGGACCAGGAAGGACGCCTGCTAGCCGTGGGCGATTCGGAAGAACTATTGGTTCGTTATCCGGATGCCCGACGCATCGATGTGCCGGGAAAGACGGTGATTCCCGGGCTAATCGACGCGCATGGGCATGTGATGGGTTTGGGCTACGCGTTGATTCGCGCGGACCTGGTCGGCGCACGCGACAAGGCGGAAGTGATCGCACGCCTACGGGCCTATGAAAAGCAACTGCCGCCCGGTGCATGGTTGTTGGGAAGCGGTTGGGATCAGAACGATTGGCCGGGCAAGGCGTTTCCCAGTGCTGCGGATCTGGATGCCGCTTTCCCACAGCGACCCGTGTGGCTGGAGCGCGTCGATGGTCATGCCGGCTGGGCGAATTCGGCCGCATTGCGTGCCGCATCCACAAAATCAGGCAAATCGCTGGAAGGCGACTGGCAACCCGCCGGCGGGCGTATCGAGCGCAGCGATGGCCGGCCGACCGGCATTCTTGTCGATACCGCAATGGCGCTGGTGAATGCGGCGGTTCCTGCCCCGGATGAAGCGCTGCGCGAGCAGGCTCTTGCCAAGGCGTTGGAGATGGCGGTTCGCAATGGACTGACCGGTGTCCACGACATGGGCGTGCCGAAGGAAGACTTGGCCTTGATGAAGCGTTTTGCCGATGCAGGGCGTCTGCCGCTGCGCCTGAGTGCTTACGCCGATGCCGATGGCGCGGCGTTGGCCGATCTCTGCGCACAAGGGCTTTATCGTCACCAGGGCGGGCGCCTGCAGATGCGTGGCGTCAAGTTCTATATGGATGGCGCGCTGGGTAGCCGCGGCGCGGCCTTGCTGGAGGATTACAGCGACGACCACGGCAATCGCGGCCTGCTGCTCACCGAGCCGGCGGCATTCGAATCGGCCGTGCGCAAAGCCAGGAAATGCGGCGTGCAGGTTGCCACGCACGCTATCGGCGACCGCGGCAATCGCATCGTGCTGGACACCTACGAGCGCGTACTCGGCGATACGAAAGGTAGCGATCACCGCTGGCGCATCGAGCACGCGCAAATGGTCGCGCTGGACGATATCCCGCGCTTCGCACCGCTGGGTGTGATTGCCTCGATGCAGCCTACCCACGCCACTTCGGACATGCCATGGGTGGAAGACCGCATCGGCTCACAGCGCATCAAGGGCGCTTATGCCTGGCAGCGCTTGCTAGGCAGCGGTGCGCGCCTGGCGCTGGGCTCCGACTTTCCAGTCGAGTCGCCTGATCCACGATTGGGACTGTATGCCGCCGCCACGCGCCAAGACCGGGCAGGCCAGCCACCAGGCGGATGGCGGGCGGATCAGAAACTGACGTCGATCGAGGCCCTGCGCGGCTTCACCGCGGATGCGGCCTACGCGGCTTACGACGAAGACGAAGTCGGGCGCCTTTCGCCCGGATTGCGTGCGGATTTCGTGATCCTGGACGAGGATCCGCTGGCTATACCGGCGGCGGAACTCGACGAACTGCATATCCGCTCCACCTGGGTCGACGGCAAGCCGGTATTCCAGGCGGCGCCTCAATAGCTTCAGTGCGCGCAATCAGGGAACGCCGCAGCGCGTCCGTATAGCGAACAGCGAACAAAAAGACTCGACCACTCTTTGCTTATCGCCCGCGGTCAGAAAGAGCTGCGGCGCTTCTACGGACGCACGTACCAAAATCACCAGCGGATATGCCCGCTGACCACGGTCTGTACTTGTCCGCCCGACCACACATCGCCATCGGCATCCACGCGCAATTGCAGCAACGCGTCATGTCCGACTTCGCGGCCCTGGCTGACGGTGTAGAAGTCGCGGCCGCCGGGCAAAGCGTTCTGCGATTTAAGCCAGGCGGCGAGCGTCGCGTTGGCTGCGCCTGAAGCCGCGTCCTCGAACACGGCAGGCGCACCGACAAAAGCGCGCACTGCCAGGTCGTACGATTGTCCATGGGCGCGCGCGTAAGCACAGATGCCCATGCTGTCGGTCGCCTGCGCGAATGCCGAGATCGCCGCCCAATCCGGTGAAGCTGCGCGCAAGCTGGCTTCGTCCTGAAGTTCGGCCAGCCACCAGCGACGCCCGCCATCGACCAGAGCAGGTGGAAGCGCACCCGCCGGCAGGCCCTTCAAGGCGTCCCGCAGCAGTGCGTTCTGGTCTGCAGCATTCTGGTCGGCGATCTCCACCACTTTCGCGCGCGGTGTGCGGACCGCGATAGTGCGCGATTTGTCTTCGCCTTCCACCCGCAACGGCAACAGCCCGGCGATGCCTTCTTGAATCAGCAGCCCGTCGCGAGGGCGAGCGAGGCCAGCTTCCAACACTGCATGCGCAGTGCCCACGCTGGGGTGGCCGGCGAAGGGCACCTCACGGCGCGGACTGAAGATGCGAAGGCGATAGCTCGCTTCCGGCTGAGTGGCGGGAAACACGAATGTGGTTTCCGGCAGGCGCGTCCAGCGGGCGATGGCCTGCATGGCGTCGTCGTTCAGTCCGGTCCCGTCCAGCACCACGGCGAGCGGATTGCCGGCTCCGGGACGGTCGGCGAAGACATCGAGTTGCACATAACGGCGTGGGGTCATGACGGTATCCGGGCAGGGCCGCGCAGCTTACCAATTCACGCTGCCGCGGATGATGAGCTGCACCTGTCCACCTATCCAGACATCGTTCGCATCGTCGATGGTGATTTCGACTTTGCCGTCGCGGCCCAGCGCCCGACCCTGGCTGGCGACATAGTTGCGGCCGCCCCCGGGTAGCCGCCCTGCTTGCAACAGCGCCGCGGCGATGCAGGCGTTGACGCTGCCGGTGACCGGATCTTCGGGAACAAGATCCGCCGGGCAGAAGGCGCGGACCGTGAGCTGATGGTCCACGGCGTCGGCCGGCGCGAATACGGCCAGGCCCACTGCGCCGCTCGCGGCAGTGACCGCTGCGATGCGCGCGTAGTCCGGCGTCAGCGCGTGAACCGCGCTGGCATCCGCCAATTCCAACAGCCACCAGAGTGGTCCGTTGTCCCACAGCGTCGGCCCCAGAGCGCCACGAGGTGTCCCGGCGAAAGCCGTTTCGATCGCGGGCCAGTGATGTTCGGTACCGGCGACCGCGCGCGCGCGCGGGGCGCGGACGTGGACCGTGCGCTGCGGGCCGGTGCCATCGACACGCACCGGCAGCAGGCCGGCGGCGCATTCCTGCGTCAGTTGCTTTTTCTCACTTACCAGTCCGGCGTCCAACGCCGCCCAGGCCGCGCCGACGCTGGGGTGCCCCGCGAACGGCAACTCCCGGCCCGGAGTGAAGATTCGCACGCGATAGTCGGCTTCGGCCGTGGTCGGCGGCAGAAAGAAGATGGTTTCCGACAAATTGGCCCAGGCGGCATAGGCCTGCATGGCGGCGCTATCCAGATCCTGGGCGTCGAACACCACGCCCAGCGGATTGCCCGCTCCCGGCCGGTCGGCGAAAACATCCAACTGCATATAGGGGCGAGAGGTCATTGGGGGGTCTTTAAGGCAAATGCTTCGTTTAGAAAATGCTTCGTTTAGAAACGCTTCGTTTAGAATCGGTGGTTCACGCCCGAAGATCGGGCAAGCCCCCCATTCTATCCATGCCTTCTGCCTCTACCGCTCCCGATCGTTGGATCGTCCTCAAGTTTGGCGGCACCTCGGTGTCGCGTCGTCATCGCTGGGACACGATTGGTCGTTTGGCGAAAAAACGGGCGGAAGAAAACGACGCACGGGTGCTGGTCGTGGTGTCTGCGCTGTCCGGCGTCACCAACGAACTGACCGCGATTGCCGACGGTGCAGCGGATGCTGCGGTGCGTGTCGCCAACCTGGAGCAGCGGCATCGCGACTTTGTCGCCGAACTCGAATTGGATCCGGACGCGGTACTGGGCGAACGCCTGGCGGCGTTGCGTGGCCTGCTGACCGATCCGCGCGCAGCCACGCGCACGTTGGATTGGCAGGCCGAAGTACTGGCGCAAGGCGAGTTGCTTTCGTCCACGCTGGGCGCGGCCTATTTGCATGCGCAGGGTCTGGATTTCGGCTGGATGGACGCCCGCCAATGGCTGCGGGCCAGCATTCTTCCGAACCAGACTGCCTGGGCGCAGCGTTTGTCGGTGTCGTGCAACATCCAGGCCAGCGAAGACTGGAGCCGCGCCTTCCGCGAACAGCCGACCCGCATGCTCCTGACCCAGGGCTTCATCGCGCGCCACGAAGACGGCGGCACCGCGGTGCTGGGAAGAGGCGGTTCGGATACTTCCGCCGCTTATTTTGGTGCGCTGCTAAGTGCGCAGCGGGTGGAAATATGGACCGACGTGCCGGGCATGTTCAGCGCCAATCCGCGCGAGGTGCCAGACGCCCGTCTGCTGACGCGGCTGGACTATTACGAAGCCCAGGAAATCGCCACCACTGGCGCCAAGGTGCTGCATCCGCGCTCCATCAAGCCTTGCCGCGACGGCGGCGTGCCGATGGCGATCCTGGACACGGAGCGTCCCGATCTGCCGGGCACCAGCATCGACGGCGGTGCGCTGACGGTGCCGGGAGTGAAGGCGGTCAGTCGCCGCAACGGCATCTTGTTGGTGTCGATGGAAGGCATCGGCATGTGGCAGCAGGTGGGCTTCCTGGCCGACGTGTTCGCGCGCTTCAAGAAGCACGGCCTGTCGGTGGACTTGATCGGTTCATCTGAAACCAACGTCACCGTGTCGCTGGATCCCAGCGAGAACCTGCTCAATACCGACGTACTGGCGGCGTTGTCGGCCGACCTTTCGGAGATCTGCCGGGTCAAGGTGATCGCACCGTGCACCGCGATTACGCTGGTCGGCCGTGGCATGCGTTCGCTGCTGCACAAACTGTCCGACGTGTGGGCGATGTTCGGGCGTGAGCGCGTACATCTGATCTCGCAGTCGTCCAACGATCTCAACCTGACCTTCGTCATCGATGAAGCGGATGCCGACGGCCTGTTGCCGGTGCTGCATGCGGCGTTGATCGATAGCGACGCCATGCCGGTGGAAGAGATCAGCGTATTCGGCCCGCGCTGGCGCGAAATCAACGGCGCCGTTCGTCATCGCGGCACGCCGTGGTGGCATGGTGCATCGGAACGCTCGCAGCTATTGGCGTTGGCAAAGAGCGATACGCCACGTTACGTCTATCACCTGCCGACGGTGCGCGCCCGCGCCCGCGCATTGGCGGACATCGCTGCCATCGATCGGCGCTTCTATGCGATCAAGGCGAACTCGCATCCGGTGCTGTTGCGCACGGTGGTCGAAGAGGGCTTTGGACTGGAATGCGTTTCCCAGGGCGAGTTGGAACGCGTGTTCGAAGCCGTGCCGGGATTGGCGCCGCAGGACGTGCTGTTCACGCCCAGCTTTGCGCCGCGCGCCGAGTATGAATTCGCGTTGTCGCGTGGCGTTATCGTCACCTTGGATAACGTGGAGGCTTTGCGTAATTGGCCGGCGTTGTTCCGTGGCCGTAGCCTGTGGTTGCGTATCGATCTGGGGCGTGGCGATGGCCATCACGACAAGGTCAAGACGGGCGGCAAGACCTCCAAGTTCGGCCTGCCGTTGGCGCGGCTTGAAGAATTCCTGGCCCAGGCCAGGTCGCTGGATATCCGCATCGTCGGTCTGCATGCGCATCTGGGCAGCGGCGTTGAAACACCGCAGCACTGGCGCCAGGTCTGCGATGAATTGGGCGGCATTGCCGACCAAATCGGCAGCATCCAAAGCATCGATATCGGCGGCGGCCTACCCATTCCGTACAGCGCCGACGATGAGCCGTTCGATCTGGAAACCTGGAGTGCCGGCTTGGCGGAAATCAAGGCCGCCTATCCGGGATATCAGTTGATCATCGAGCCCGGCCGCTACCTGGTGGCGGAGTCCGGCGTGCTGCTGACCCATGTCACTCAGGTGGTGGACAAGGAAGGCATCCGCCGGGTGGGCGCGGACGCGGGTATGAATGCGTTGATCCGGCCGGCGCTGTACGACGCCTGGCACGACGTCGCCAACTTGACCCGCTTGGACGATGAAGTCGAAACGGCGTTCGATGTGGTCGGGCCGATCTGCGAATCCAGCGATGTGTTCGGCAAGCGCCGCCGTTTGCCTGCCGCCACCGCGGAAGGCGATGTGCTGGTGTTTGCCGATGCCGGTGCTTATGGCTATTCCATGGCCAATACCTACAACCTGCGCGCGCTGCCGGCGGAGGATGTGATCGATGGCACTGGGGCCTGACACTTTAGATTCCCTGCTTCAAAGTGCATGACACGCTCTAAATTGCGCCGCCAGTTGTGCGTCACCACAGGTACTCATGATCAACTTCGATAAAACCAATATCCAGTCGTTCCGCTTCGTCCGTTGTTCGCTCGATACGGACACGGGTGTCGCGCGGCTGGTCTATGCGTTCGACGATGGTCCGGAACTGACCGAGACCGTCACCATTCCAGGCGCGCCATTTGCGCTGGATGCCTCGCAAGAAGCGGCTGCGCAGCGCGCGTTGCGCCTGCTGCACCTGATCACCGGCGTCAGCTACTACAAGGCCGCGGTGCCCGCTGACATCCGCATCGACGGCTATGCCATCGATGCCACCACCGCAGTGCTGCTGGAGCAGACCTATGTCCACGGACTGGGCGAGTTCGCCTACCGCAACGGCTTGAGCCTGCACGGCCGCATTCGCTTTCCCGTGGGAGAGCCCACGGTACCGCCTGCGGCCGTTTCATTGGGGCTGCGCGAACATGCGCTGGTCGCCATCGGTGGCGGCAAGGATTCGTTGGTCAGTATCGAAGCGCTGCGTTCGGCCGGCGTGGAGCAAACGGTTGCGTGGATTGGTGGTTCGCAGTTGATCTCCGCCTGTGCGGCGCGCACGGGATTGCCCACGTTGAACATCGGCCGCGCACTGGCGCCGGAACTGTTCGAATACAACCGCCAAGGCGCCTGGAACGGCCATATCCCGGTGACGGCGATCAATTCGGCGATCCTGGTGCTGGCGGCGGTGTTGCAAGGTGCGAATCAGGTGGTGTTTTCCAACGAACGCTCCGCCAGCTACGGCAGCATGATTCCCGGTACCGGCGAGGTGAACCATCAATGGTCGAAAGGCTGGGCGTTCGAACAAATCTTCGGCGAATACGTGCAAACGCATGTCGCCGCCGATCTTCACTACTATTCGTTGCTGCGTCCATTGTCGGAGTTGGCGGTCGCGCGACAGTTTGCCAAGACCGATCACTACGACGCGCATTTCTCCAGTTGCAACCGCAATTTCCACATTCTGGGCGAACGGCCGGTCAATCGCTGGTGCGGTGTCTGTCCCAAATGCCATTTCGTGTTTCTTGCGCTGGCGCCGTTCATGCCCAAGCCGCGCTTGGTAAGCATTTTCGGCCGCAATCTGCTGGATGACGCATCGCAGCTCGGCGGTTTCGACGCGTTGCTGGAATACCAGGACCACAAGCCGTTCGAATGCGTAGGCGAGGGTCAGGAATCGCGCGCGGCGATGGCGGCGTTGGGCGATCGCCCGGAATGGCGGGAAGATGCATTGGTCGCTCGCTTCAATCAGGAGATCCGGCCGCAATTGGATGCGACCCAGCTCAAGATCGCGCCGCTGTTGGAACTAGCCGGCGAGCATCGCATCCCCGCTGCGCTGTGGGAGCGCCTGCGTGCGAATTTCGCAGCTTGACGGTCGTCGTGTTGGGCTGTGGGGCTGGGGCCGCGAGGGGCGTGCCGCGTGGCGTGCATTGCGCGCCCGGGAATCGGGAATAGGACACCGGGGATCGGAAGAGGCGAGGCAGCTGACCGTATTCTGTCTCGCGGAAGAGGTGGCTGAAATCCGTGCGCTGGATGATGCGGCGCTGCATCCCGAAACCGAGGTGACGGCAGCGCGTCTTTCCGCATTCGACGTGGTGATCAAATCGCCAGGGATAAGTCCTTACAGCGCCGAGGTGCAGGCTGCCGCGGCGCAGGGCACGCGCTTTATCGGCGGCACCGCGCTGTGGTTTGCCGAGCACGCCGATGACGACGGCATTGCCGCCGGCACCTTCTGCGTCACCGGCACCAAGGGCAAAAGCACGACCACAGCCTTGCTGGCGCATCTGCTGCGCGCCGCGGGACACCGTACCGCATTGGTCGGCAATATCGGCCTGCCTCTACTGGAAGTGCTGGACCCGAAGCCCACCCCGGATTACTGGGCAGTCGAGCTGTCCAGTTACCAGACCCGCGATGTTGCGGCCAGCGGCACACGCCCTGACGTCGCGGTGGTGCTGAATATCTTCCCCGAGCATTTGGATTGGCACGGCGGGGAAGCGCGCTACGTCGAAGACAAGCTGGCGCTGGTCACGGATGCCAAGCCTCGCGTTGCGGTACT
This sequence comes from uncultured Pseudoxanthomonas sp., assembly GCA_965653375.1. GTDB lineage: Bacteria > Pseudomonadota > Gammaproteobacteria > Xanthomonadales > Xanthomonadaceae > Pseudoxanthomonas_A. Next base: position 792 of record CBFGZY010000097.1, on the reverse strand, counting down.
GAATGCCACTGATCCGCATCTGGCACGGCTCGTTTTACCGGACAGCCGGATATGTTGGTTCAATCGCGAAGACGGCTGGCACTTGCGTGGCGATGATCTGTATCGAGGCGACCGTTTCGTCCTGGACACCATCACCGTGCCGCTGCCGGGCCGGCATAACCGCAGCAATCTGTGCGCGGTGTTGACGGCTATCGAGGCTGCCGGCATCGAGGCCGCTCCGCTGGCAATGGCTGCGCAATCTTTCCGGCCATTGCCCAATCGCCTGCAGATGCTCGGCGAGCGCGACGGTTTTCTCTATGTCAACGACTCCATCAGTACGACCCCGCATGCGAGCCTGGCGGCGCTGGATTGCTTCCGTTCGCAGCGTGTCGCGATTCTGCTGGGCGGGCATGACCGTGGTTTGGACTGGGACGATTTTGCCGCCCGGATGCGCGAGCAACCGCCTGCGGCCATCGTCACGATGGGCGCCAATGGGCCGCGCATCCATGCGTTGTTGGAGCCGTTGGCGCAGGCAGGTGGTTTCCGGTTAGCGACCGCGAATGGCTTGGTCGAGGCGGTGAAGGAAGCCCGCCGTTTGCTCGAAGGGCAGGGTGTGATCCTGCTTTCTCCAGGCGCGCCCAGTTTCGGGCAGTACCGGGATTACGTGGTGCGCGGCCGTCACTTCGCCGAGATCGCCGGATTCGACCCGGATACGATTTCTTCTATTCCCGGGCTGGGAGTCGCTTAGTTTCACGCTTGCGGATGTAGGAGCGACGTCAGTCGCGATGAGGCTTTACCTGTAGAGCCTCATCG
>CBFGZY010000096.1:0-11988 GCA_965653375.1 uncultured Pseudoxanthomonas sp. | reverse complement strand
TTCGTCTACGGCTGGTGGATGGTGGCGGTGCAGGCCTTCAACGGCGCCGGCGACACGGTTACCCCGACCAAGATCAACCTGGTGTTCTTCTGGCTGATCCAGATCCCGCTGTCCTATGCCCTGGCCATCACCATGGGCTGGCAGCATTCGGGCGTGTTCTGGGGCGTATTCGTTTCTGAAACCTCGGTGGGCTTGTTCACGCTGTGGCTGTTTTCGCGCGGCAAGTGGAAGACAGCGCAGGTTTAGCAGTCGTCGCGGTGCCGGTGACTTGCGGCGGGCTTGAGCCCGCCCTATGTGGATGCATAGGGTGGGCCCGGGCCCACCGCATGGCTGTTTGATCGCGCCGTCCTCCTGACGGCAGATTCCCTACCGCCGAAAGCGAGATAACCCGATAGTTATCTAGTTGTAGCTTGGGCACCGTTGGCGCATGCCTAACTATCGCCGAGTATGGGTGCCGGGCGGCACTTTTTTCTTCACCGTCAACCTTTGGAGCGGCGAGGCCAGCGGTTGCTGGTTGAACACATCGATATGTTACGTGCTGCTTTTTGCGAGGCACAACGCGCACGCCCGTTTCATGTCATTGCCATTGTGGTATTGCCCGAGCATCTGCATTGCTTGTGGCGGTTGCCTGAAGGCGATGCCGACAATGCCGATCGTTGGGCTCGTATTAAATCGGGATTTTCCCGCCGTCTGCCGAAGACCGAGCATCGTTCCGTCGCGCGCGTATCCAAGCGTGAGCGCGGTATCTGGCAACGCCGGTTTTGGGAACACATGATCGTTGACGAGAACGACTTTCAGGCGCACCTCGATTACATCCATTACAACCCAGTCAAGCATGGCCATGTGTCTCGTGCGGTGGAATGGCCGTACTCCTCACTGCACCGGTTTATTTCGTGGGGTGATCTCTCAGCAGACTGGGCTTGTGATCCTATGTCCGTATTTGATGAGCTCGAGTCGTCTGATGTGTCGTTTGGCGAGTGAGTTTATCTTGCCTGCTTGAGGCGCACGCTGCGGACTGCTTGAGTCTCAGCAGGTGGGCTAGAGTCCACCCTATGCATTCTCTGCAAAGACGCGTGGTGAATGCAGATTCATAGGGTGGGCCCGGGCCCACCGCGCGGTATTCAATCCGGAATATCGGCTTCCACCAGTTGGGCCAGCAGCGTCAGCGACTCTTGCCAGCCGAGGTAGCACTGCTCCACTGGAATGACCTCCGGTAGACCTTCCTGCACGATATGCAGTTCGGTTCCGCAAGATACTTTTTTCAGCGATATGGTGGTCTGCATCTCGCCGGGCAGGTTGGGGTCCTCGAACGCGTCGGTGTAGCGGATGCGTTCGTGTGGCGTCAGCTCCAAGTACTTGCCGCCGAAGGTGTGCGTTTGGCCGGTCGAGAAATTGGTGAACGACATCTTGTAGCTGCCGCCGACAACGGCATCGATATGGTGGACCTTGCCGGTAAAGCCGTGCGGCGGCAGCCATTTGGCCTTGGCGTCGGCATCCAGAAAAGCACGGTAGATGCGCTCCGGCGGAGCACGCAGGACGCGATGGAGTTGGACGGTATTGTTCTTGGACATGATCTGATCTCGTTGGCAGAGGACATCCTCTGTATTGACGACGATTACGCCGGGCCGAAATCGACAGGCTGACGGGCAACGCGAGGGCCGGCACTGGTCCGGCGCCGCTTTGCCGGCCGAATCCTACCCCAGCGGCTTGGCCGGTCGTTCGCAGAGGCTGCGTTTTCCGTAGGTTCCGCGGCGGGACGGGGAGAAGACGATGGCAACAACTATCGCGGCGTCACGGCCGGGATTGTGGGGCACGCGCGGGTGGCCATGGGTCGTCCTGCTGCTGGGAATGGTGATGATCGTGCTGGATAGGAAATCCGTACGCGGGCGATCTGCACTGTGGGTGTTGCTGGGGCTGTTCGTTACGTTGCATGCGCTGATCATAACGGTCCCGGCTACGCAGGTATGGCAGCGCTTCGCTGTTTGGTACGCGAGTCTGTAGTGGATTGGAGTGCCTAGTCCCAGCGGCCGCTTCATTGTTTTGATCTACGCCGATGCGGCTTGCTTTGCATCCTACGCGGATGTCGCCGAAGAGCCCGGGTTGAACTCGGCTCAACGCTGCCTTGCACGATATTCGCTACCGACGGGTTTCGCGGCTCGTTAGCGTCCTGGCGTCATCACCGCATCGAGTTGGACCATGGACTATCGCCATGCCGTTGCGCTGTTAGCGACCGCTTTCTGCAGTGCTTGCCATGCTGCATCCAACGATGTCCCGACCGCGGCCGATGCGCCGGTGCGCTGGACGCCGTCTGCGCTGTCCACGGACCAGTACGAATCCTCGCCCACGTTGTCGCCGGATGGCCAGGAAATATTCTTCTTCCGGGCGGATCGTCAGTTCGACAACTACCGCTTGCTGCATTCGCGCTGCGAGCGTGGTCAGTGGTCCGCGCCGGTCGAACCCGCCTTCGCCGCGCCGCCTGGGGTGTTGGAAGCCGATCCCGCCTTCAGTCCGGATGGCCGGCGGCTTTACTACGTGTCCGCGCGCGACCGTCCCGAAGACCTGGATATCTGGAAGGTGGAGCGGAAGCCGGACGGACAGTGGGGCGAACCACAGCGTTTGCCGGAGCCCATCAACACCCCGCAGACCGAACTGCTACCGCGAGAGCTGGGAGATGGCCGCTTGCTGTTCGGATCGAACCGGCCGGGCGGACCGGGCGGGCGCGATCTGTATGTGGCGACGCCGCGGACCGGCGGTGGCTGGAAAGTGAAGCCGCTGCCCGCGCCGATCAATACCGCTGGCGACGAATACGAGGCCGACCTGTCGCGCGATGGCAGCGTGATGGTGGTGGTGACCAACCGGGGCGAGCGTTCGCATCTATATCTGTTCGATCGTATCGGCAATGGCGATCGTGATGACTGGCGCGAACGCGGCCGCGTGCCTGCGAGCGATGACGTATTTCAGGTCGGCCCGCTGCTTTCGCCTGACGGCAAACGTCTGCTATTTGCCCAGGCCGATGGAGAGCGTTCCGGCGAAATATTTCTCGCCGAACTCCAGCCTGGCGCCGCCGCGTGGCCGCCAGCGTGCAAGTGATCGTCCATCAGGGTGGACACCACACAGGTGCCCACCTCGATGCGCAACGGGTGCTGCGGACGGTGATCTAGGCTTTTTTACTTTTTCACTTCCACTACCGGTGTGAAACCGCCAAAGATCATCCGTTTGCCGTCGAAGGGCATGGGATTGGCTGCATTCATGCGCGGGTCTTCCATCATGCGCTTCATGCCGCTGTCCCGTGTTGCCTTGTCCGGCCATTCCACCCACGAAAACACCACCGTTTCATCCTCCTTGGCCTGTACGGCTTTGCGGAAGTCGGTAACGGTGCCGTCGGGCACGTCGTCGCCCCAGCATTCGAGGATGCGGGTGGCGCCGAACTCCAGGAAAATCGTATCGAAATGGTCGGCGTACGAGATGAATTTTTCTTTATCGGCGGTAGGTACCGCTATGACGAAGCCATCGATGTAGGACATGGTTTTTTCCTTTCGCTCATGGGAGTGGAGGGTGCCCAGTATGGGCGCCTTCGTAAATGCGACGAATGAAAAAGCCAGGAATCGACACGGGCGGATAAATCTTTCCAAGTGCGTGGCGGTAATATCCCGGGACGTGCCCCAATCCCAGAGAACACATGGCTTTCGACCCGACCCGACGTTCGCTTTTGATGGCCGGTCTGTGCGCTGCCTCGCTCGGGCCTGTGGGTCGGACCCTGGCAGTCGGAAATCGTCGCTCCGAGTGGCAGGGCAAGCTCGCGGCGCTTGAGCGCCGCCACGGCGGGCGGCTGGGCGTCTCCGTGCTGGATATGGAAAGCGCCCGGCGGATAGGGCACCGCGCCGACGAGCGTTTCCCGACGTGCAGCACCTTCAAGTTCCTGGCGTCAGCGCTGGTGCTGACGCGTGTGGACCAAGGCAAGGAACGGCTGGACCGCAGAGTCGTGTTCTCCAAGGACGACCTGGTGACGTATTCGCCGGTGACCGAGCACCACGTAGGTGGGCAAGGCATGACGATCGGCGAGCTCTGCCATGCGACGGTCACCATCAGCGACAACACCGCGGGCAATCTGCTGTTGGCCAGCTTCGGCGGGCCTGCGGGCTTGACCGCGTTTGCGCGCTCATTGGGTGATGCGACGACACGGCTGGACCGTATCGAAACCGAGCTTAACGAAGCGACCCCCGGCGATCCGCGCGATACCACCACCCCGGCGGCCATGTTGGACGACATGCGCGCGTTGCTGCTGGGCAATGTGCTGTCACCCGCTTCGCGCAAGCAACTGGCCGACTGGTTGGTCGCTGCCACCACCGGAGCCCAGCGGATCCGTGCAGGACTGCCCACGGATTGGCGGGTTGGCGACAAGACCGGAACCAGCAACAACGGTGTTACCAACGATATCGCCATTGCATGGCCGCCAGGCCGCGCGCCGCTGCTGGTCACGGCGTATTTCGCCGAATCCTCGATACCTCAGGACCAGTGCAATGCAGTATTGGCCGAGGTGGGGCGCATTGCGGCAGGATTGGTGGCTGACTAGGGCGCGCCCGTAGCGTGCGCCGTGCGCACGACGGGGTGCTAGACCAGCGAACGGCGCACGCTACGATAGCGCTATGAACTGAAAACTTGGCATCAATCTGGGCAGTGTTTGCGATGGCGACCTCATCCGAAGTCTCTCCTATCGACAATCCCTTCTGGTCTTCGTTGTGCACGTTGCATCGCGGAATCGCACAAGCCATGGGCGATGCGGCGCGCTATCCGGCGGAGTTCGCGCCTTTTCTGGGCGTGGCCGACGCCGATGCCGATGTGGCCGGCGCATTGGACGCATTGGTCGCACCTGGCGAATCCGTCTATCTGATCGGCGTAGCGCCCCGTCGCGTGCCTGGTGGGTGGAATCTCGAAGCCTTCCGCCCATTGGCGCAGATGATTTGTACGTCGGAGCTTGAGGTGATCGAAGGCCCAGAGATCATCGAGCTGACCATGGCGCATCGTGCCGATGTGTTGGAGCTGACCGCACTGGTCTATCCGCACTACTTCCGTCCACGCACCATGGACATGGGTCGCTACTTCGGCATTTATCAGGAGGGCCGGCTTGCGGCGATGATCGGCGAGCGCCTGGGCACGGAGGCGTATCGGGAAATGAGCGCTATCTGCACTCACCCGGATTTCCATGGCCGCGGCTACGCGCGCCGGCTTACGGCGATGCTGACCAACGACACCTTGCGGCACGGTAGCACACCCTTCCTGCATGTCAGTCATGAAAATCCGCGGGCCAAAGGACTTTATGAGCAGGTCGGCTATCGCCACCGCCGCGATATCGGCTTTTGGTCGCTGCGGCGCGGGCAACAATAGCCTGTTCGATTGTCCGGGCATCAACCCGGCTTCGCAGCCGCTATGATCATGGCCGGCTGAATCGGGGAAAAGAGCATGATCGGAATTGCGGCAGTACTGATACTGCTGGTAGGACCATTGCTATTGGGACTGGCCGGACTGATCCCGTCGTTGCGTCCGCAGGAACGGGAAGTCGCAGTTCCTGCTTCGTGGAACGGCAAGCTCGTCTTCGTTTCGGCCTTGCTCTATACGCTCGCCTTCAATCTGATCTTCTTCGTCCAGGAGCTTTTCCTGGTGCTGCCCAAAGCATTCCTGCCGGGTGTGCGGCCGACCTTGTTCCACAACAATCACGGCTGGGAGGGCGAACATCCGTTGACCAGCTTGTTTCAGGGCACCGGAGCGGTGGCTACATTCGTGGTCGGCGTGGTTTGCATGCTGTTGCTGCGGCGCGGAACGGGACGTTCCGTTCTGGTCCGGTTGTTCCTCATCTGGGTGGCGTACTGCGGGTTGTTCATGGCGCTGCCGCAGGTGGTCATCGGTGCGTTCAACCCGGGCAATGACGTCGGCATGGCGATGGACTATCTGCAACTGAGCGCTAACGCCAAGACGGTGGCGGCGCTGTTGGCGTTGCTTGTCATGCCGGTCCTGGCCTTGTGGCTAGCGCGACCCTTGCTGGCGTTGGCCGGCGATCAGAAAGCAATCTCCAGCGCAGGTGCGCGGACCCGTTTCGTTTTCCAGGTTGCCACGCTGCCGGTACTGATCGGCATTGTGCTGATCCTGCCATTTCGCATCCCGCGCGAACCGATAGAAGTCGTCTTGTTGCCGGTGTTGGTAAGCGTCATCGGCATTGCGTGGATACAGGCCGGTGCTTGGCGCATACGCACGGTGCAGGCGTCGGGAAGCACGAGCGACGTGCGCATTGCTGTTCCGGCGAGTGCGGTGGTGCTGCTTCTGCTGGTATTCCAGTGGGTGCTGCGGCCGGGTATCGCTTTCTTCTGATCCTCATCAGCTATCGGGTATCGCGATCGGGTTCGTCCTCGGGCAATCGCACCGGATCGGTCGGACGATCCGGTATGGGATCGATGGGGCGATCCGGTTCGGGATCGATGGGCTTGTCCGGCGTGGGGTCGATCGGCTTGTCCGGGACAGGATCGATTGGTTTGTCGGGAACGGGATCGCGGGCCGGGTTTGGTACCTGGCCGGGAATGGGGTTTTGCGGCGGAATCTGTGCAGACATGGTTCGCTCCTCACTGCAACAGCCCCTAGGATGCGCCAATGCCTGTCGACCCGTTGTTAGGGCCTATCCCGATGGCGTTAACAGGCCCTAATTCGCAAGAACAGAACATGTGGCGCGGCGGTCGTGAATTACGATGCGCTCGGTTCCGTGACGGCAGGCCGCTGAGATGCGCTACGCAGGTTGGTTGACCATCCCTTTGTTGCTTTGTTCGCAAACGGCGTTTGCGCGCGATGCCGCGCAGGATGAGCGGGAGATACTGCGGGTCGAAGCGGAACTGTGCCGCGCTTTTCAGAGCGGCGATGCCGCGGCTTTGCGCCGATACCTGGATGAGACGTTCACGCTGACCGATTCGCGCGGCGCGGTGACCGACTTCGCCCAGAACGTGGGCGAAGTAGAGCGGCGCGAACCCCGCTACGAAGTCTTTCGCAATCACAGCCAGAAAGTGCGTTTGTACGGCGATGCCGCCATCACCACCGGCATCACCACCGTGAAAGGCGTTGCGGGCGGAACACCTTTCGCCGCCGATTTCCAGTTCACCGATACCTGGGTGTATCGCGATGGCGCATGGAAGATGGTCGCCAGCCATGCGAGCCGGCTGGAAGCACGGAAGTCCGAATAGCGGGAGACTCGCTAGTCGGACAACCAAGATCCGGCCCACTTGCACGATCAAGTTCAAGACACGCCCACCGCTTCGCTATACATTCCTTCTGTTCCAGGACGAAATGGCGGAAAGCAGGCATGTGGGTGGGAGTGTCGTACGCATTGGTGGCGGGGTTGATGTGGGGCTTGGTGTTCGTGGGGCCGCTGCTGCTGCCCGAATACCCGGCCGCGCTGCAGTCGGTGGCGCGCTATCTGGCATTCGGATTGATCGCCTTGCCATTGGCATGGCTGGACCGCAGCGAACTGCGGCGGCTCGGCAGGGACGATTGGAAAGAAGCGCTGAAGTTGTCCGCCATCGGCAACCTGCTGTACTACATCTGCCTCGCCGCGGCCATCCAGCGCGCCGGTGGGCCCATGCCCACAATGATCATCGGCACGCTGCCGGTGGTGATCGCCATCAGTGCCAATCTTCGTAACGGTCAGCGTGATGGCCGCCTGCCGTGGAGGCGGATGCTGCCTTCATTGTTGCTGATCGCGCTGGGCATCGCCTGCGTCAACCGGGCCGAATGGCAGGCCTTGCGTGCGCTACCGCAGGCAGACCCCGCGCGCTATGCGGCCGGTGCCGCGCTGGCGTTCATCGCCGTGATTTGCTGGACCTGGTACCCGTTGCGCAACGCCGACTGGCTGCGGGCGCATCCCGATCGCAATCCGCGGGCATGGGCCACGGCACAGGGACTGGCCACGTTGCCTTTGGCGGTGGCGGGCTATCTGTTGATCTGGGTGTGGCACGTCTATCGAGGCGACGGCTTCCCCATGCCGTTCGGTCCCAGGCCGGGCTTTTTCATCGCGCTGATGGTGGCGATCGGCTTGCTGGCCTCGTGGCTGGGAACCTTGTGCTGGAATCAGGCCAGCCAACGTCTGCCTACTGCGCTGGCGGGGCAGTTGATCGTGTTCGAGACACTGGCCGCCCTCGGCTACGCCTTCGCTCTGCGCGGTGCTGTGCCGCCCCCGCTGACGTTGCTGGGAATCGCGTTGCTGATAGCAGGCGTGCTTTGGGCAGTGCGAATGAAGCCGCAGCCGGTAGTGGCCAGTGCGCAGGAGTCCGCGCATTCGCCGTGACGGATTCGGATAACCAAGACTTCGCCCGGCCGCGCGCATCTCTCCAGATCGCCGACAACACCCGTCGGGCACGTCATACGGTGAACGCATTGTTCCTTGCGCGTTCATCACGGTGTGGCGGTAGCGGCCGACAATTCCGTGGATACCCCGGCTTCCAAATGGAAAGCCGCATGGATTGACGTCACCCCCATACCAGGAAATCGCATGCATACCTCCGCTTCCGCACCCGTTTTCACTCTCGACAACCCGCCAGGACTGTACGACCCAGCCCCTAACGGCTATTCGCACGTTGCGGTGGTGAAACCTGGAGCGAAATGGGTGTGGGTCGCAGGGCAGGGTGGCGAGACCGAGGACGGCGCCTTGTCGCCGGACTTCCGCCTGCAAGTGAGGCAGGCGCTATCGAATCTGAAAGTCGCCTTGGCATCGGCTGGCGCCGGTACCGACGATGTGCTGAAGCTGACCGTTCTGGTGGTGGAGCATAGCCAAGAGCGCCTTCATGTATTCGGTGCGGAGCTGGAAGCGGCCTTCGGTCCGCGGCACAAGCCCGCTTGTACGCTGATCCCGGTGCCGCGCCTTGCTTTGGACGGCATGTTGTTCGAAGTGGAGGCGGTGGCGGCTATCGCCGCGTGAGGAGCGCTATCTGCGTTGCGGAGCCCTTCGGGGTTCGCAACGGTGAAGATTTCTCCACTTTTCTTAAGAGCCCGCTCACCACCCTGATGCGCTCGACATGCTCGCGAGCCTGACAGGCGCAAACTTCTGAGTGCTTGCGTCAACCGCAAGATGCCTGGAACGTTACCTCCTACATCTAGGCACTTCGGTGGACTGGCATGATCGCTAAAGAGGCCGTCAGCGCGGTTAATCGGTTTGGGTTGGGCGCCACGCCCGGTGAGTTGGCGAAGCTGCGCGATCCGCGTCAGTGGTTGGCGGCGCAGCTGCAGCGCAACGCAGGCGCGGAGGCGTTCGCCGGTTTGCCGGACAGCCTGGAGTATCTGCGCCAGGAAAACGACTATCTGCGGCAGCGAGCCGAGGCCCGGAAAGCCAACAAGACGACGCCGGGGCAAAACACCTTCGCACAGCGCTTCCGCGATGCGCGGGCACAGGAACTGGGCCGGCGCTACCGTCTGGCGGTAGCGACCGATGCCGGCTTCTTCGAGCGGCTGGTGCATTTCTGGTCCAACCACTTCGCCGTTTCCGTCGATAAGCAGGCATCGGCGTTGTACGCCGCACCGATGGAGCGCGAGGCGATCCGCCCGCATGTGTTGGAGCGCTTTTCCGATCTTCTGATCGCGGTGGAGCAGCATCCGGCGATGTTGCGCTACCTGGACAACGTGCGTTCGGTGGGCGAGCAGTCCCGGTTTGCGCAGCGTGCGCGCGAACGCGCGATGCGCGAGAACGATGATTCGCCACCGCGCCGTGCCGGCCTCAACGAAAACCTGGCGCGCGAAATCCTGGAGCTGCATACGCTGGGCGTCGACGGCGGCTATTCGCAAACCGATGTAACCGAACTGGCGAAAGCGATCACCGGCTGGGGCGTACCGGTGCGCCGTGACTGGGAACGCGGCGATGTGGCATCGGCCTTCGTTTTCCGGCCGGCAGCGCACGAAAGCGGAACCCGCGTGGTCGTGGGAAAGCGTTATGCCGACGCCGGCGAAGCGCAGGGACGAACCATTCTGGAAGATCTGGCGCGTCATCCGTCTACGGCGCGCCATCTGTCCTACAAGCTGGCGCGCCACTTCGTTGGCGATACTCCGCCCCCCGCATTGGTGGAACGCTTGGCGAAAACCTGGTTGAGCGAAGAAGGTGATCTACGCGCGGTTTACCGCACGCTGATCGGAAGCAACGAAGCCTGGTTTCCCGATGCGCGCAAGTTCAAGACGCCGGATGACTTCGTGATCTCGGCGATGCGCGCTACTGGCACGATTCCCGGTGAGCAGCCGCGAGCGCTGCTGCAGCTGCTCACGCGCATGGGGCAACCACCGTTCAACCCGCGTTCGCCGGCGGGTTTCGCCGACACCGCGGAAGGATGGAGTGGCCCGGATGCGGTATGGAAGCGGATTCAGGCCGCACAGGCGTTGGCTGAATCTGCACCAAGTGCACAGCCTGATCCCGTCGCGGTCTCTGCCGCCATATTCGGCGAGCACTTGGACGACGCCACGACCGGCGCGCTGCGCCGCGCCGAATCGCCGCGCGAAGGGTTGGCGCTGTTGTTCGCCAGTCCGGCTTTCCAATGGAGAACCTGATATGACCGGCAACTATCCAACGTTGACACGCCGCCGTTTCCTCGGTGCGGCCGGCGCTATCACCGCACTGACTTTATGGCCGCGCATGAGCCGGGCCGCCGCAGCGGACGACACACGTTTGCTGGTGGTCCTGCTGCGTGGAGGATTGGACAGCCTGCATGCGCTACTCCCCGTCGGCGATCCGCACTACGCCAACTTGCGAGGTGCATTGGTGCCGCAGCATCCATTGGCATTGAATGGCGATTTCGCGCTGCATCCATCGCTGAAGTTTTCGCATGCCTTGTACGAGCGCAAGCAGTGGTTGCCGGTGGTGGCGGTGGCGCCGCCTTATCGGCAGCGCTCTCATTTCGAAGCGCAGGATTGCCTGGAGAACGGAACCGCGCAGGCCAGCGGTGCTTCCACCGGTTGGTTGAACCGTTGCGCGGCCGCGATGAGCGGTACCCAAGCTTTGTCCATCACCGCGGTGATGCCGCTCATCCTGCGTGGTCCGGGTGATGCATCGACGTGGTCTCCGCCGCTGCCGGAGGATGTCAATCCGATCCTGCTGCAGCGATTGCAGACGCTGTATGCCGCGGATCCGGCGCTGGCCGGGCCGTTCGCCAAAGCGATCGAAGCGCAGGGAATGGCAGCTGGGGGTGGTACCGGACGCTTGCCGCAAGCGATGACGGCGGCCGCGGACTTCATGGCCAAGCCGGACGGGCCGCGATTGGGTTTTGTCGAGAACACCGGCTGGGACACGCACAGCAATCAGGCCGCCACGCTGACGCGCAAATTGACGGAACTGGACGAAGGCCTGCGCGCATTCCACGACCGTGGGTCCTCCATCTGGAACAAGACCGTGGTCATGGTGGTGACCGAGTTCGGACGCACCGCCGCGGTCAACGGTACCGGCGGTACCGACCACGGCACCGGCACGCTGGCGATGTTGGCCGGCGGTGCTGTGGCGGGCGGACGTATCGCGGGCGACTGGCCCGGCCTTGCGCCCGGCGCACTCAACGAGCGCCGCGACCTGCACGCCACCACCGACTTGCGCAGTGTTTTCAAAGGCGTGCTGGCTGCGCACCTGCGTATCGCCGATGGCAGGCTCAACGGGCAAGTATTTCCGGATAGCGGGCCTGCGCCCGCAATGCGCGATCTGCTGGTTTCATGATGGTGGAAGCTGCATCGCGCCACGAGCCCTTGCCGCGAGCAGGGAAGAGCCGATGTCGAGCATGCCCGCCGTGAACCCGTTGGCAGGAACAGGGAACCAGGGAACGGGGAATGGGGAATGGGGAAGGCTCTTGGCTTTACCTCCCCCTTTTTAAAAGGGGGACCGAGGGGGATTTGCTTTTGCTGTTGCTCTAAAAAATCAAAAGCAAATCCCCCGTAGCCCCCTTTATTAAAGGGGGCAAAAGCCGGATGCTTTCCCCGCTCCCCGCTCCCCGCTCC
>CBFGZY010000095.1:0-12255 GCA_965653375.1 uncultured Pseudoxanthomonas sp. | reverse complement strand
GTGAGCGGTGAGCGGTGAGCGGTGAGCGGGAAAAGCATGCGGCTTTGCCCCCTTTGTAAAGGGGGCTACGGGGGATTTGCTGTTGCTGTTGCTTTTTTAGGAGCAAAAGCAAATCCCCCTCCATCCCCCTTTTTCAAAGGGGGAGGTAAAAGCGAGAGCCTTTCCCGCTCATCGCTTCTCTCCGCTCACCGCTCCCCCCTATATGCCAAAAGTCATTTGACGGCATCTTCGTCGCGGCGCAAGAATCCGGGACCACATGCTTGTGCGTTTCCTCGCATGCGTACTTGTTGCATCCAGCGCAGTCCAGCTCGTCCCGCGCATTGACGCGGGCTTCACCGGTGGAGAACAGCCTTGCAAAGACGTGACTTCCTGGCCCTGAGCGGCCTCAGCGTGGGCGGCCTGATGGTGCCGTCCTTCCTCGGCCAGGCAATCGCCGCCGAACAACTGCAATCCGTGTTGGACGTCGGCTTGAAGAAGCGGCTGGCCGACGCTGCGCTGGCGGCTGCCAAGGGATCCGGCGCCACGTATTGCGACGTGCGCATCGGCCGTTATCTGCGCCAGTTTGTGATCACCCGCGAAGACAAAGTACAGAACGTGGTGAACACCGAATCCACCGGCGCCGGCATCCGCGTGATCGTCAATGGCGCTTGGGGTTTTGCCGCCACCAACCAACTGACCGCCGAAGGCGTGGCCAAGGCCGCACAGCAAGCCGCCGCGATCGCCAAGGCCAACAGCAAGAGCCAGACGTCGCCGGTGCAACTGGCGCCGGTGAAAGGCGTGGGCGAGGTGGCCTGGAAGACGCCGATCAAGAAGAACGCGATGGAAGTGCCGCTCAAGGAAAAGGTGGACCTGCTGCTGGGCGTGAACGCCGATGCGGTCAACGCCGGCGCCAACTTCGTCAACTCCATGCTGTTCCTGGTCAACGAACAGAAGTACTTCGCCAGCACCGACGGCTCCTACATCGACCAGGATGTGCATCGGATCTGGGCACCGATGACGGTCACCGCCATCGACAAGAGCACCGGCAAGTTCCGTACCCGCGACGGCCTGTCCTCGCCGATGGGCATGGGTTACGAATACCTGGATGGCGCTGCTTCCGGCAAGGTGGTTTCGCCCAATGGCGTCGTCAACTACGGCCTGTCCTACGACATGAAGGAGGACGCCATTGCCGCGGCCAAACAGGCGCGCGCCAAGTTGACCGCGCCGTCGGTGAAGCCCGGCAAGTACGACCTGGTGCTGGACCCGTCGCATACCTGGCTGACCATCCACGAGTCCATCGGCCACCCGCTGGAACTGGACCGCGTGCTGGGCTACGAGGCCAACTACGCCGGCACCAGCTTCGCCACCCTGGACAAGCGCCAGGAGAAATTCCAGTACGGCAGCGACATGGTCACCGTGTTCGCCGACAAGGTGCAGCCGGGCAGCCTGGGCGCGGTTGGCTACGACGACGAAGGTGTGAAGACCAAGCGTTGGGATTTGATCGCTGGCGGCAAGCTGGTCGACTACCAGACCATCCGCGACCAGGCCCACATCCTGGGCAAGAACGAATCCGACGGCTGCTGCTACGCCGACTCCTGGTCCAGCGTGCAGTTCCAGCGCATGGCCAACGTCTCGCTGGCGCCAGGCAAGAGCAAGCTGAGCGTGGCGGACATGATCAAGGATGTGGAAAACGGCATCTACATCATCGGCGACGGTTCGTTCTCCATCGACCAGCAGCGCTACAACGCGCAGTTCGGCGGCCAGCTGTTCTACGAAATCAAGAACGGCCAGATCACCCGTCAGATCGAGGACGTGGCGTACCAGATCCGCACGCCGGAATTCTGGAACGCCTGCGCCGCCATCTGCGACGAAAGCGACTACCGCCTGGGCGGCTCGTTCTTCGACGGCAAAGGCCAGCCCGGACAAGTGTCGGCGGTGTCGCACGGTTCCAGCACTGCGCGCTTCAACGGCATCAACGTCATCAATACCGCCCGCAGTTTGGGCTGAGGCTTCGGTAGAGCCGAGCATGCTCGGCTGCTTTTGCCTTGGTTTTGCCCATTCCACTATTTACGGGGAGCAGCGGAGCGAACTCCGCGCTACCAGGAGAGATCCACAACATGAGCATCTTCACCGAACAGCAGGCCAAGGCCATCCTGGACAAGGTCATCGCGCTGTCCAAGGCCGATGAATGCACCGCGCAACTGACGGGCTCCATCGACGGCAACATCCGTTTCGCGCTGAACAACATTTCCACCAGCGGCATCGTCAGCAATGCCGATCTCGCGGTGCAGGTGGCGTTCGGCAAACGCGTGGGCACGGCCACCATCAATGAGTTCGACGACGCCGCGCTGGAACGCGTGGTTCGCCGTGCCGAAGACTTGGCCCGCCTGGCACCGGAAAACCCGGAATTCATGCCCGCCATCGACAAGCAGACCTACACCGCCAGCCCGACCTTCAGCGATTCCACCGCTGCGATCACGCCGGAATTCCGCGCCCAGGTCGCTGCGGATTCGATCGGCCCTTGCCGCGCCGAAAAACTGATCGCCGCCGGCTTCCTGGAGGATGGCCAGAGTTTCGTCGCGTTCGCCAACAGCAAAGGCAATTTCGGTTATCAGAAGGCCACCAACTTCAACTACACCTGCACGGTGCGTACCGAAGACGGCCGCGGTTCCGGCTGGGTCGGCCGCAATCTGAAGGACGCTAGCGCGTTCAAGGCCGACAGCGATATCCGCACCGCCATGCGCAAGGCGA
This sequence comes from uncultured Pseudoxanthomonas sp., assembly GCA_965653375.1. Taxonomy (GTDB): domain Bacteria; phylum Pseudomonadota; class Gammaproteobacteria; order Xanthomonadales; family Xanthomonadaceae; genus Pseudoxanthomonas_A. Next base: position 9,525 of record CBFGZY010000095.1, on the reverse strand, counting down.
CCGAATCGGCCGATGCCAAAGCGCTGGAACCGGGCAAGTACACGGTGATCCTGGAGCCGGCCGCCGCCGCGGGCCTGATCTCCTTCATGATGAATTTCTTCGACGCACGCCAGGCCGACGAAGGCCGCAGCTTCCTATCGAAGAAAGGTGGCGGCAACAAACTGGGCGAACAGGTCTACGATCCGCGCGTGAATATCACCGCCGACCCGTGGCACCCGGATGCCGCGGTGATGCCGTGGGATAGCGAGGGCCTGCCGCGCGAGAAGATGGCGGTAGTCGAGAACGGCAAGATCGCCAACCTGCAGTACTCCCGTTTCTGGGCACAGAAGCAGGGCAAGCGCGCGGTCGGCGAGCCCGGCAACCTGCTGATGTCCGGCGGCACAAAATCCACCGCCGAGCTGGTGAAGAGCACGCAGAAAGGCATCCTGGTGACCCGCACCTGGTACATCCGCATGGTGGATCCGCAGACGGTCCTGCTGACCGGCCTGACCCGCGATGGCACGTTCTATATCGAAAATGGCGAAATCAAATACCCGGTGAAGAATTTCCGCTTCAACGAATCGCCGGTGATCATGCTCAACAACATCGAGGAACTCGGCAAACCGGTGCGCGTGTCGGGCGACGAATCCTCGTTCGTGATGTTGATCCCGCCGATGAAGCTGCGCGACTTCACCTTCACTTCGTTGTCCGATGCGGTGTAATTGAAACATCCCCTCCCTCGCTTGCGGGGGAGGGTTAGGGTGGGGGCCCGACGAAGCCGGCAAGCTACACACTCGGCGAACGCCACCAGCGACTGGTATCCAATCCTCCCCACACTCCTCCATCGATGACACTCCCCTACTCCTCGCCCCCATCCCAGCCTTCCCCCGCAAGCAGGGGAAGGGGCCATCGCGGCGTCGGCAAGCCGCGGGGTAGCGCCCCCTCCTCCGCTTGCGGGGGAGGGTTGGGGTTGGGGTGGGGGCCGATCGGAGCAAGTGGGCGACCACACATGCCAACGCTGCCAGCGATGGCTTTTCAATTCTTCCCCACTCCGATTCATCGATGACACTCCCTTGCTTCTCGCCCCCATCCCAACCTTCCCCCGCAAGCGGGGGAAGGGGCTGTAGACATCACCGATGAACCGCGCGCAGTTCCTTCGCTTGATGACCGGCGGACTGGCCGGCGCATTGCTAGCAGGGCCCATGCGCGCGGCATCAGCTGCGGTGGCGGAATACGATTTCTGGTTCACCCGCCTGAAGTACGACTCCGGCGACTGGGACGTGGACGCGCGCATGCCGGCCAATCTCATCACCTCGTTGATCGACTACACCAACCTGCGTGTTGATCCCAAGGAACACGTCCTGTCGCTGGCCGATCCGCGCATGCTGACCTCACCGTTCTGCTATCTGGCCGGCCACAAACTGGTCGAATTCAACCCCGCCGAACGGCGCAACTTCGAACGCTACGTGCGCAATGGCGGCTTCGTCTTCGTGGACGACTGCAACCACGACATCGACGGCCTGTTCGCCAAATCGTTCGAAACCCAGATGGCGTCCATCTTCGGCGCCAAGGCAATGAAGAAACTACCCAAGCAGCACGGCCTCTACCGCAGCTTCTTCGTCTTCGACGGTCCACCCGCCACCGGCTTCGAACTGAACGGCTGGGGCGACGACCTGGTCCACGACTACCTGCAAGGCATCGAAATCGACAGCCGCCTGGGCGTGCTCTACAGCAACAAAGACTACGGCTGCGAATGGGACTACGACTGGCGCAACAAACGCTTCCTGGCCGAAGACAACACCAAATTCGGCGTCAACATCGTCATGTACGCATTGAATAGCTGATGAGACGGGAATCGGGAATCGGGAGTGGGGAATCGATGGCTGCTCGCCTGATTCTGCCAACTGCCCAAGGCAATCGAACCGACCAGCAGCCCGTTCACGTTCACGTCCCCGCTTTTGCTTTTGCTTTTGCTTTTGCTTTTGCTTTTGCTTTTGCTTTTGCTTCTGCGTTTGCTTCTGCGTTTGCTTCTGCTTTTGCCTCCGCCTTTGCCCCGCCTCCTTGCGCCTTAAAGCGAGCCGAGCACCACAGCCTGACGCGGCCGCAGAGGCGCCCCTGTCTGAGCGCAGCGAGTTTGGGCGCCGTGCCGCGTCAGGCGAGGAGCACAGGGCACCGATGCAGCTCCACCGCATCGGCGAGTGTCGGCGCAAACGGTTTTGGTTCCTTTTGCCAAGACAAAAGGAACTCGCGCAAAGCGCGAAAGCTTTTGCTTTTTAGCTTTTAGCTTTTGCCTCTAGTTCCGGTTTCGGCATCCACTCCAATCAGCGACCCTCCATGACTACCCTCACCGAATCCGACATCCAACAACAACTAGCAAAGCTGGCCCAACTACGCCAAGCCATCGCCCAAACCATCGTCGGCCAACAAGACGTAGTGGAACAACTCCTGATCGGCCTACTGGCCGGCGGCCATTGCCTGCTGGAAGGCGTACCCGGCTTAGGCAAAACACTGCTGGTCCGCTCACTAGGCCAAGCCCTGGAACTCCAATTCCGCCGCGTGCAATTCACCCCCGACCTGATGCCCAGCGACATCCTGGGCACCGAACTGCTGGAAGAAGACCACGGCACCGGCCACCGCCACTTCCGCTTCCAACCAGGCCCCGTCTTCACCAACCTGCTGCTGGCCGACGAACTCAACCGCACGCCACCCAAGACCCAGGCCGCGTTGCTGGAAGCCATGCAGGAACGCACCGTCAGCTACGCCGGTACCACTTATCCGCTGCCGGCGCCGTTCTTCGTCCTGGCCACGCAGAATCCATTGGAACAGGCCGGCACCTATCCGTTGCCGGAAGCGCAGCTCGACCGTTTCCTGCTGCATATCCGCGTCGACTATCCCAGCGAGCAAGAGGAACGCGACATCCTGGCGCAGACCACCGGCAGCCACAGCGGCGTGGTACCGCAGGTCATGCATGGCAGCGAAGTGCTGGCGTTGCAGGCGCGCGTGCGCGATGTGCACCTGGGCGAGGATCTGCTGGCCTGGATTGCGCGGCTGGTGCGCGCCAGCCGCCCCGGCGGCGTATCGCCCGAGCACCCATCCACCAAGACCGTACCGGATGAAGTACGCAAGTACGTCCGCTGGGGTGCCGGTCCACGTGCCGGGCAATCGCTGGTATTGGCGTCCAAAGCGCGCGCGCTGCTGCATGGCCGGCTCGCCGCCACGCGCGAGGACATCGTGGCCTTGGCCGCGCCGGTGATGCGTCACCGGTTGCTGCTGTCGTTCGCCGCCGAAGCCGAGCAAAAAAGTGCCGATGACGTGATCGCCGCGTTGTTGCGCAGCGTGCCTTTCACCAGCGCCTGAGGTGTAAGCGCATGTCGTCGTACGATCCGATTCCACCGCAGGTACGCAGCCGCCTGAAAGATTTGCGGCTGACCTCGCGGCGCGCGATCGGTTTGCACGGCATCGGCCTGCATCACAGCCGCAGCCGTGGCGCCGGTCTGGAATTCGCTCAGTACCGCGCCTACGAACCCGGCGACGAACTGCGCCAGATCGACTGGAAGTTGTACGCGCGCTCGGACCGGTTCTTCGTCCGTGAAGCCGAACGCGAAAGCCCGCTGACGGTGTGGATACTGATCGACGCCAGCGCTTCGATGGCGCAGCAAGACGCCGCCCGTCCGGGCTGGTCGCGGCTGCATGCAGCCAAAGCGCTGACCGCCTGCGTCGCCGAGTTGGCGTTGCGCCAAGGGGATCGCTTCGGCTTGGTCGCATTGCAAAGCGAAGGGCTGCGCTTGGCGCCACCGGGCAGCGGCGCACGCCAGCGCGACCGCCTACTGTTGGAGATGCATGGGCTCGGCGCGCACGGGGAATTCCCCAGCGCCGAACGACTGACGCCACTGTGGGAACGCATCGCCGCTGGCGACCTGGTGATACTGCTCAGCGATTGCTTCGATGAAGCAAGCGCCGCGCTGGCCGAGCGGCTGGCGGCGGCACGCCGCGAAGTGCTGGTGGTCCAGCTGTTGACTGCGGAAGAGCGCGACTTTCCGTTCAAGGGCGGCCATCGTTTTCGCGACCCGGAAACCGGGGAGGAGTTGTTGGGCGACGGCAGTGCAATGCGAAACGAATTCCTGGCCCGCTTTGGCGAAGCGCGGCGTGCGCTGGATGCGCGGCTCGACGCCAGCGGCATTCGCCATACCGACTACTTCCTGGATCAGGAACTGGACTTGCCGCTGCGTCGATTGTTTGGCGCGCGAGACGCGGCGGAGTACGCATGAACCTGGCACTGCTGCTGCCCGCCGCACTGGCAGCATTGGCGGCACTGGTGTTGCCGCTGCTGATTCATCTGGCACGGCGCAGCGAACAGCGCCCCACCGATTTCGCCGCACTGCGCTGGCTGCGGCAGAAAGCCAAACCGCGCCACCGCATCCGCTTCGACGAATGGCCGTTGCTGCTGTCGCGTCTGCTGCTGCTGTCGCTCACCGCGCTTTGGCTGGCCAAGCCGGTTCTATTCGGTAGCGCCAGCGAGACGTCCTGGGTGGTCGCGGTTCCCGGCGTGGAGCTGGCGCAGTTGCGAACCGCCATCAAAGATGACGGTGTACGTCAGCGCTGGCTGGCACCGGGGTTCCCGGAGTTGTCGCAAGCACCACCCGCAGGCACGGTGCCGATCGCCAGCTTGTTGCGGCAATTGGACGCCGAACTGCCGGCGACGGCCAAGCTGACGGTGTTCGTACCGGAACAGCTGTCTGGCGCGGACGCACAGCGGCCGGTGCTGTCGCGCGTGGTTGACTGGCGCGTGCTGCCCGGCGCGATGCCGGCGGCAGAACCGCCGCGCGCGCAGGTTCCGCTCACGCTGAGTGTGCGTTATGCGCCGGGTCGCGAGTCCGCCGTGCGCTATCTGCGCGCCGCTGCCGCTGCCTGGCTTCCATCGGCAACGGCACCCGCGAACAATTTTTCCGCCGCTCCGACAACGCAGCCGTTGCTGCCGGATACCCGGCATCTGGTGTGGCTGGCACCCGGCACGCTGCCCCAATCCGTTCTGCAGTGGATAGAAAGTGGCGGCACCGCTTTGTTGGACGCACAAGCCGAAGCACCCACGGGCGATGCGATGTCCGTGCGTTGGCGTGATGCCGATGGCACCGCGCTGGTCGAAGGCGCCGCATTGGGGCGCGGCCATGTGCTGCGGTTTACTCGGCCGTTGCAGCCGGCGGAAATGCCTTCGCTTCTGGAAGCGGACTTTCCGCAGCGCCTGCGTGCGTTGTTCGAGTCGCCGCCGCCGGCTCCCACGCGGGTTGCAGCGCGCGACTATGCGCCCCTCACCGGTGGCGCGGCGTATCCATTGCCGCCGCGCGACCTCCAGCCTTGGCTGGCGCTATTGATCGCACTGGTGCTGCTGGCCGAGCGTTGGCTGGCGAGCCGCGCAAATCGAGCGGCCGCGCCATGAACACATCGCTGCTGCATTCAATATTGGCATCGGTACGCAAGCGCTCCGTCGTCAGCGTCGCGGTGACTTGGTTACCGCTGATCGCCGCGGCCGTGGTGCTGAGCTGGCGTTTCTTCGGCATCGGTGCGGCGGTGCTGGCCGGTGTTGTCGGCGTCTTCGCGCTAATCGCGCTTGCGTTGCGACACGCAGGTCGGTTCGACGATCGCTGGCTGGTCCGTACGCTCAACGAGCGCCGCAAGGATCTGGACGACAGCGCCGATCTGCTGTTCGTTGGCGACACTGCGTTGAATCCGCTGCAGCGCTTGCAGCGCGAACGGCTACAACAACGCTTGGCCACGCAGAAGGTGCCGGATCTGCGCGCGCCATGGCCGTGGCGTCGAATCGCGGCGTTTTGGCTGATAGGCGCATTCGCCACCGCGGCGGTTCTGCTGTGGCCATCGCCGGAATCCGTACCGACTACGTCCTTGGCCCCCAGCCAGGAAACCGCGCCTGCGGTTCCCGGTGTGCCGCGGCTGGTAGCACAGCGGCTGCGGATCGTGCCGCCGGCCTATACCCGTCTGCCGCCGCGCGATGAAGACAGCCTGGATGCGCGGGCGCCGCAAGGCTCCGCGTTGCATTGGACATTGCGTTTCGAGCCGCAGCCGGCGAGTGCCGAATTGGTGTTCCACGATGGCCGCCGTATCGCGCTGACACGCGAAGGCGATCTCTGGATCACCCAGATCAAACTCGATAAATCGGCGCTGTATCGCGTCGTCCCGCAAGGCACCGCGGCGAGCACGCCACGCCTGCATCGTCTGGACGCCATCACCGATCGGCCACCGCAGATCAAGATACTGGCGCCGGATCGAAGTCTCAGCCTGGTAAATCCCGGCCAACGCGTATGGCCGCTGTCGTTCGAGGCCAGCGACGACTACGGCGTGGCGGCCACGGCATCGTTGCGGATCACGCTGGCGCAAGGCAGCGGCGAGAACATCACTTTCCGCGAGCGCACGCTGGCCGTCGCCGGCCGCGGCAGCGCCACGGTCAAGCGTTTCGACATATCGCTGGATCTGGCCGAGCAAGGTCTGGCGGTGGGCGATGATCTGGTCGCCCAGTTGAGTGTGAGCGACAACCGGTCGCCGCAACCGCAGTCGGTGCGCAGTTCGAGTCTGATCCTGCGCTGGCCATCCGATCTGGGCAACGAAAGCACCGGCTTGGAAGGCATGGTGAAGAAGGTCATGCCGGCGTACTTCCGTAGCCAACGGCAAATCATCATCGACGCCGAAGCGCTGCTGAAGGAGAAGCGCAAACTCAATGCCGAGCGCTACCTCCAGCGCTCCGACGAGATTGGTGTGGACCAGCGGCTGTTGCGCCTGCGCTACGGCCAATTCCTGGGCGAAGAAGCCGAGGGCGCGCCCAAGCCGCCGCCAACCAACGACGCAGAGGAAGCGCATGCTGATGGAGAGCAGGCCAACGGAAAGCAAGCCAGCGAAGAACATCATGAAGGCGATGGCCACGACCACGAGCCGCCGATAGCCGCACCCGCCGACGATCACGATCACGGTGGTTCGACGAACGAACCCAGTCCTGGCTTCGGCCGGGAAGCCGACGTGCTGGAGGAATACGGCCACACCCACGATCACGCGGAAGCGGCGACGCTGCTGGATCCGGAAACTCGCGGCATCTTGAAGCAAGCGCTGGACCAGATGTGGCAGTCGGAACTCAATCTTCGCCAAGGTCGTCCCGAAGCCGCTTTGCCGCACGCATACAAGGCACTGGAGTTCATCAAGCGGGTGCAGCAAGCCAGTCGCATCTATCTGGCCCGCGTCGGCCCGGAGCTGCCGCCCGTCGATGAGAGTCGCCGCTTGAGCGGTGATCGCGCAGGATTGGCGCGTCGCGAATTGGCGTCTGCCGCCGCGACCGATCAAGACAAGACCGCCGCCGAACTCTGGCTCGCGTTGGCGCAGACGCCGAGCCTGGCTGCCGATCAACGCTCGCCCGACCTGGATGCGCTGGAGCGCTGGCTGCGCCAGAACGAAGCCAGCGTTCCGGATCCGCTCGCATTCGTCGCCGCCATCGAAGCGGTGCGCAACGATCCATCGTGCGAGCCATGCCGCCGGCAATTGCGCGCGCTGTTGTGGACCGTACTGCCGCGACCACCGGCACAGGTTCCGCGTCGCATGGAAGGCGATGCAAGCGGCCGCCGCTACCTGGAGGCATTGCGCCACGAGGGCGGCACGCCATGACAGCGCAGTTCATGAATTTGCCTTGGGTATTGGCCGCACTGTTGATCCTGGCGGTCTTGCTGACCTGCGCTCGCCTGATCCGCTGGCAGTGGCGCGCACCAACCGCGGCGCGGAGCCGGCCATGGCGGTTGGCGCTGTTGTTGATCGCGCAACCGATTGCCGCGGCATTGCTCTACTTCACCCTGCTTCCGCCAACGTTACCCACCGAAGCGGGCACCATGATCGTCGTCACCGCGGGCGTCGGCGCACTGCCCACGCAACCCGGCGACCGCGTCATCGCGTTGCCGGAAGCGCCAATACTGACCGGCGCCGAACGCGTGCCGGATCTCGCCACCGCGCTGCGGCGTTACCCCGGTACCCGCCAGCTGCACGTCATCGGCGCGGGACTGGAAGCACGGGACCGCGAAGTCGCGCGCGGGCAATCGCTGCGTTTCGATCCACTGCCATTGCCTCGCGGCGTGGTGCGATTGGATGTGCCCGAGCGCATCGCAGTGGGTGGCCGCTTCCGCATAGGCGGCAAGGTCGAAGGCGTCGCCCAGGGTTCGGTGGAACTGCTGGATCCTGCCGGGCGCCGCATCGATTCCGCGGCACTGACACAGAACGGCGAGTTCGCGGTGAACGGCACCGCGCGAGCCGCCGGGCCTGCGACTTTCCTGCTACGGGTGCGCGATGCACGCCGCACGCTGGTGGAAGCCCTCGAAGTACCGCTATGGGCCCGTGACGAAGCGCCGCCGCGGATACTGTTGCTTGCCGGCGCGCCGAATCCCGAATGGAAATACCTGCGCCGCTGGGCCACCGATGCCGGGCTGTCGCTGCACACGCAGATCAGCACTGGCGGCGGACTGCAGCTGGGCGATACGCCGCTGGCATTGAACGCCGCCGATTTCGCCCGCTTCGATCTCGTTGTGCTCGACGAACGCGCCTGGGCATCGCTCAGCGATCGGCAGCGTGCGGCGTTGGGCGAAGCGGTGCGCGCAGGGCTCGGTGTGTTGTTGCGGATAAGCGGCCCCTTGCCTGAGACGACGCAAAAGCAGCTGCGCGCGCTGGGCCTTGCCGTAAGCGGCGGCGGCGATGCGGCGTCGGTCGCGCTAACGCGCACCGACAATAATGGCGAATCCTCGCCCGCAGCAAACGACACCGGCGTCTCCGATAGTGCAACCGAACCCGATGACACTGCACCCGTATTGAGCCGTCGCACAGTACGCGTCGCGTCGGCCGATACCGTGCCGCTGCTGCGCGATGCAGCGGGAACCGCGTTGGCCCATTGGCGCGCGGAAGGCCGTGGCCGCATCGCAGTTTGGCCGCTGACCGACAGCTTCCGGCTGTCGCTATCCGGCCGCGACGATCTTTATGGCGCGCTATGGAGCGATGCCTTCGCAACGCTTGCTCGCGCGCAGCCCGGACCCGTACCGCGGATCGACGGTGACGCACGCCAGCAGCAACGCGTGCGTCTTTGTGGCGTCGCGAACAATGCGCAGGTAATCGCACCGGACGGCAAAGCGACCTTGCTGCTGCCGGATCCTGTCAGCGGCACGCCCCCATGCGCCGCCTATTGGCCACGTCAGCCGGGCTGGCATCAGTTGCGGCTCGGCGAACGCGCCTGGCCGTTCCATGTTCGGGATAGCGCCGATGCGATTGGCCTGCAGCGCGCCCAGCTGCGCGAAGCGACGTTGAACCTGGTCGGGGACGCGGCACGCGATCAAGCCACATCGTCTTCAACTACCGCACCCGAACGCCGCGGTTCGCCGTGGCCATGGTTTTTTGCCTGGTTGATGTTCGGTGCCGCGCTGTGGTGGTTCGAGCGTTCGCGATGGGGTCGACTCACTTAAGAATCGTAGGATGGGTCGAGCGCAGCGACACCCATCGGCTCGGATAGCTTGACGCAAG
>CBFGZY010000094.1:0-12272 GCA_965653375.1 uncultured Pseudoxanthomonas sp. | reverse complement strand
GGAAAAGGCTGTCGCTTCAACTCCCCCTTGACCCGCCATTCGGCTGTTTAAACGAAAAAGGGGCTACGGGGGGTTTGCTTTTGCCCCTGCTGTTCTTTCTTCAAGAACAAAAGCAAATCCCCTCAAATGCTTTTCAACCGCCGAATGGTGGGTATCCCCCTTCATGTTTTTCCGCTGACCGCTTCTCCCGCTCACCGCTCACCGCTCCCCGCTCCCGTATCATTCCTCCATGACCACGCTATTCATTTCCGACCTCCATCTGGACGCCGATCGGCCGGCCATCACCGAACTATTCGGTGCGTTCATGCACCGGGAAGCGCGCCAGGCCGATGCGTTGTACATCTTGGGCGATCTGTTCGAAGCATGGGTTGGGGACGACGACCCATCGGAGACGGGTGCCTACGTGGCTGATCGGATACGGGAAGTGGTCGACGTGGGCGTGCCGGTGTATTTCATCCGTGGCAATCGCGACTTTTTGGTCGGCGATGCATTTGCGAAACGCTCCGGCATGCGGATCCTGCCCGACCCCGCGGTGGTGGTGCTATACGGCAAGCCGGTGCTGCTCATGCATGGAGATCTGCTGTGCACCGACGACACGGCTTACCAGGCTTTCCGTGCGCAGACGCGCAATCCCGATTGGCAGCAGCAGTTCCTCGCGCAACCACTGCCGGCACGGCTTGCTTTCGCGGCGCAAGCGCGAGCGGCCAGCCAGGCGCGTCAGCAAGGCATGAAACGGGAAGATCGGGCGCAGTTCGAAACGGTCACCGATGTGGCGCCGGCGGCGGTGGAAGCGTTGTTCGCGCGCTATGGCATCGATACTTTGATTCATGGGCACACTCATCGGCCGGCGACTCACGACTTGGACATTGATGGCCGCGCCTGCCAGCGGATCGTCCTGGGCGACTGGTATGAACAGGGCTCGGTACTGCGGGTGGAGCCGGATGGAATGGTGCTGGAGAGCTTGTAGACAGAGCTCGTTGTAGGAGCGACGTAAGTCGCGATGAAGCCTTACCGGTAGAGCTTCATCGCGACTTACGGCGCTCCTACACGGTTGGCTTGGCCTGAGCCTGCAACGCCGCCAACTCATCCTCGTCGAATCCGGCCGCCAGCCGTGCTTCGAGATTGAAAGGCCCATGCAGATAGCCACCGGCGTATTCCTTCAATAGTTCGCGAAATCGCACGCGCGGTTCGATGCCGGCACGTTCGCAATACCAACGGAACCAGCGCGAACCGGCAGCGACGTGCGCGACTTCCTCGCGCAGGATGATTTCAAGGATGTCGGCGGTGGCGTTGTCGCCCAGCGCGCGCAGTTTGACGATCATCGCGGGCGTCACGTCCAGGCCGCGCGCCTCCAACACGCGCGGCACCAACGCCATTCGCGCCAAGCCGTCGTGCGCGGTTTTCTCGGTCATTTCCCACAGACCGTTGTGTGCATCGAAATCGCCATAGTCATGGCCGAATTCGCGCAAACGGTCGCGTAGCAGAACGAAATGGCGGGACTCGTCATTCGCGACCGCTATCCAATCGGCATAGAACGCTACGGGCAACCCACGGAAACGATAGACAGCATCCCAGGCCAGGTCTATGGCGTTGAGTTCGATATGGGCGATGGCGTGGATAAAGGCCGCCCTGCCCTCCTGACTGCCCAGGCCGCGACGCGGAAGTTCACGCGGATGCACCAGGACCGGCCGCGAAGGGCGGCCCGGCATGCCGATAGGCTGCGGCTGCGGCGCGTCGTCAGGAATCGCCAGACCGCCGGCAGCGAACTCGCCCGCGTAGGCTTGCGTCAGCGCGACCTTATCATCGACCGAAGCCGCGTCGAGACAACGGCGCGCTGCTTCGAACAGACTCGGTGATCCACCGGCGGTCGTGGTACCGAGGGGGGCGCCAGACTCGTGAGCAACAGATCTCATCGCCGACGCCAGGCTAAACCGTGCCCAAGCCGACGCGCTCGCTATCCGAATCCGCGGCGCGGTATGCGGCCAAGCGCTGTTCCAGCGTGCCGGTGTGCAGTTCGAACAGATGATTGTCGAAGTCGTAGAAATACAGCGAGCTACCCTCGCCTTCGATACGGCTGCGCGATTGCTTTATCTCCACGCCAAGCGCCGAGAGTTTTTGCATGTAGCCCGGAAGTTCCGACTCTTCCACCGAAAAGGCGACGTGCTGATAAGACCTTTCCGCCGGGGGTTCTCCCTGCATCGCGGCGATCCATGTCCCGCCCAGCAGGAAGAATTTCTCCGCCGAAAGCGAGTGCTGGCGACTGCCGCTGTCGTAGATTTCGCGCGCGCCCAATCCCTGGCACAACAACACCGCCATGCGCTCCAGATCGCGCACGATGAAGGTGATATGGCTGATGCCCCGCATTAGTCTCTAGGCATGAGTCTTAGGCGCGGGTTTACGATACCCGGCGCTTGCGCTTGGCTTCGTCCGAACGCATCTGCTCTATCCGCTCGAAGTAACCTGCTTCAATACCGGTGACATATTCGCCATCGAAACAGGACGAATCGAAATTGGCCAGGCTGGGATTACCTTCGCGCACCGCGGCCTCCAGATCTTCCAGGTCCTGGTAGATCAGCCAGTCGCAGCCCAGCAGCTTTTCGATTTCTTCGATACTGCGGCCGTGCGCGACCAATTCGTCCGCGGCCGGCATGTCGATGCCGTAGATGTTGGGATGGCGCACCGGCGGTGCGGCCGAGGCCAGATAGACCTTGCGCGCGCCGGCATCTCGGGCCATCTGCACGATCTGCTTGGAGGTGGTGCCGCGGACGATGGAATCGTCCACCAGCAGCACGACCCGGTTGCGGAATTCCAGGTTGATCGGATTGAGCTTGCGGCGCACCGACTTCACTCGTTCGCCCTGCCCCGGCATGATGAAGGTGCGGCCGATATAGCGGTTCTTGATGAAGCCTTCCCGGTATTTCACGCCCAGCACGTTGGAAATCTCCAACGCGGCGTCGCGCGAAGTGTCGGGAATGGGAATGATGGTGTCGATGTCGTGGTCGGGGCGCAGGCGCAGGATCTTTTCGCCCAGTTTCACGCCCATGCGCATGCGCGCCTTGTGCACCGAGACGTTGTCGATCATCGAGTCCGGGCGCGCGAAATACACGTATTCGAAGATGCACGGCGCGTGGCCCTGCGGTTCGGCGCAAATTTCCGAGAACAGCTCGCCACGGGCGGTGATGACGATCGCCTCGCCCGGCTGCACGTCGCGCATGCGCTGGAAACCCAGGACATCGAGCGCGGCCGATTCGGAAGCAACGATATATTCGGTGCCTTCGTTGTGCTCACGCTTGCCCAGCACCAGCGGGCGGATGCCGTGCGGGTCGCGGAAAGCCACCAGCCCCAAACCCAGCACCACGCTGACCACCGCATAGCCGCCGCGGCAGCGCCGATACACGCCCGCCACAGCGCGGATCGCCGTTTCAGGGCTCAGCGTGCGCTGCATGTCCAATTCGTGCGCAAACACGTTCAGCAGCACTTCGCTGTCCGAATCGGTGTTGATGTTGCGGCGATCTTCGGCGAATACATCCTGGCGCAGCGCATCGGTGTTGATCAGGTTGCCGTTGTGCGCCAGCGCGATGCCGTAGGGCGAATTGACGTAGAACGGCTGCGCCTCGTCCATGCCTTCCGAGCCTGCGGTCGGATAGCGGCAGTGGGCGATCCCGACACGGCCTTCCAATATGCTCATGGCCTTGGGATTGAAGACATCGCGCACCAGCCCGTTGTCCTTGTGCACGCGCAAGCGCGTGCCATCGGCCGTGGCGATGCCCGCGGCATCCTGGCCGCGATGCTGAAGGACGGTCAGCCCGTCATAGAGCTGTCCGGCAACATTCTGATTGCCGACAATACCGACGATACCGCACATGGTTTGGCGTTCTCCGCTTATGGATGCGGCACTCAACTAGTTTGAGTGCCTTCGTTTTTCCCTCCCCCGCATTGCGGGGGAGGGCCAGGGTGGGGGAATTGATTCGATCGATTTCAAACTAATTTGTTCCGAATCAATTAGGGCTGTTTAGGCTTTGGCCTTGCCTGGCCGCTGGATTCGATGTTGGCGGGGTCCGACTCCCCCGGCCCGACTTTTGCCGGATCGACCTCCGTAGAGTCTCGTCCGGCCGGCCCCTCCACCGAGGGCGGAAGAGGCGCGGGCTCAAGCACCTGCGACATCGCCTGTTGCAATGCCGGCAGGGATTCAACCCCACCATTATCGCCTGTCAGGGGGTTGCTGGGCAGGTTTATTTCCGGCACAGACCAATCCGGCAGCTTGGCGCGCATCCAGCCAGCCACGGGCGCGAGCACCGGCAGGATCTGCGACTGTTGCCACGAAGGCTCTCGCACCAGCGGCGTGAAGCCCATCAGCAGAATCAGTACGCAGGCCAAGAACGCGCCCCGCAATGCGCCCAAACCGAAGCCCAGCGCGCGGTCAGTGCCGGACAGATTTGTGGACCGGACCAGCGATTTCAAGACCATTCCCACTACACCGACGACCAGCAGGACGCCGACGAAGGTCAACGCATAACCGCCGAACAACTCCGATGCCGTCGGCGAGCCATCCTCGGACAGCCATAGGGCGGCGTCTGCACCAAACTGAAAGCTTGCCCAACCGCCCAGGAGCCAGGCTGCCGTCGAAACCACAATGCCGACGAAACCACGCAGCAAACCAAGCAGCGCGGAAACGCCGATGATCGCCAGCAGCACCAGATCGATCATGCGGCGGGCAATCCAAACCGGAATCCGCGACCGCCTGCAACAGCGTGTTTCATCATTGCTCTCCCCTGTATCGCCGCCCCATCACGGGTTTCCCCGCGCCGGCCGGCATGCCGTCACGGATGCGGGCGCACCATGCCGTTGATACCGAACTTGGCCGCCACTTGCGACTTCAGCTTTTCAGCATCGGCGCGGTTGGCGACGGGTCCCACACGCACTCGACTCAATGCACCCTTGTCGGTGCGGACCTGCTCGACGAAAGCGCTGAAGCCGCCGGCGCGCACCTTGTCGCGCAAGGCATTGGCATCCGCGGCGCTGGCAAAAGCGCCCAACTGCACTGCAAAGCCGACGTTCGAGGCGGCCGGCGCGCTGGCTGTTGTTGCAGCTGCGGGCTTCGCGACAGGCTTGGTCTCGGCGGGCTTGGTCGCAACCGGCTTGGTTTCAGTCGGCTTTGTTTCAACCGGCTTTGCCGCAGCGGGCTTGGGCACCGGTGGCAGCGAAGTCGTGGTCGGCTTCGCAGGTTCAGGCGGCAGCGCCTGAGTGGTTACCGCCGGCGCAGCAGCGGCCGGTACGGGAATGGAAGCCGTTGAAGCGGTAGCAGGCGTCGTCGCGTCCAGCACAACCACCTGTGCCTTGACGTCGTCACGCACCTGTACCGCGCGCAGACGCACGGATTCGGCGGCGGCGCGATCGGCGTAAGGGCCGATACGAACGCGATACGCCGTCTTGCCATTGATCGTGGCCGGTTCGCTGTAGCCGGGCAGCTGCGCCTGCTTCAAGCGCGCGATCACCGCGTCGGCGTCGGCGGTGGATGCGTAGGCGCCAAAACTCACCGCAAAGCCGCCGGCTGCGTCGGTGGCAGGCAACATCTGTCCGCCAGCAGCGGGGGCCGTAGTGCTGGCCGCGGGGTTGGTGGGTGCATTGCCGGTGCCGGCAGGTGCATCGGCCTCCATTCCTACGGCACCGCTATTGGGCACATTGCCCGGCGCCACCAGCGGCAGTTCACGGGTCTCGTATTGCCCATCGGGTGCCTGCGGCACATCCAACGGCACATCGGAAACGCCGCTATCCGGCGCGGGCCCCTTGATCAACATCGGCAGGAAAATGACGGCCAGCGCCACCAGTACGACGGCGCCAATGAGACGCTGTTTGAGAGCAGTATCCATCCAAGTCCATGAAGCGATGCGGCAGGGGTGCCGCCGATTATACGCGGCGCACGCAGACCGTCCCGGTCATAGAACTGAATGCAGTGATACCAGCGCTTCGGCAGCGGTATGGAAAGAGCCGAATACCAGCACGCGGTCACCCGGCTGGGAAACCGCGACCGCCGCCTGCAATGCCTGACTCACATTGAGGTGGCGCTCGCCGCCCGCCGCCGCGGTTCCGGATAGCCGCACCGCAAGCGCGTCCGCGCCCTGGGAGCGCGGCCCCGCATCTTCCAGGCCTGCCAGGAACCAATGCCGAATACGTTCGTCGAATGCGGCCACCACGCCCACCACATCCTTGTCCGCCAGGGCCGCGAACACCGCCCGCGTCTCGCCTTCGTCCGGCTGCGCCTGCAACCAGGCATTCAGTTCGCGCGCGGCCTGGGGGTTGTGGCCCACATCCACCACGATGTCCACACCCGCGCGTTGAAACCGTTGCAATCGGCCCGGCAGCGAGGCGGCCGCCACGCCTGCAGCAAAAGCGGATTCCGGAACAACGGCATCCAAAGCCCGCAACGCCGCGATTGCCGTAGCGGCGTTGGCACGCTGCACCGGTGCGGCCAACACGGGATTGGGCAGCGCCAGTTCGCTGCCGACTTCACGCCAGCGCCAGTGGTCCTGATCGACGGGTTCATGAAAGAAATCGCTGCCCGAGCGGATCGCATTGGCACCAATCGCGTACGCATGACGCAGCACGCTGGAAGGCGAATCGACTTCGCCCAGCACCAGCGGTTTCCAGGGCCGCGCGATACCGGCTTTTTCGTAGCCGATCTTTTCCCGGTCCTCGCCCAGCCAATCGGTGTGATCGATATCGACCGTGGTGATCACCGCCACGTCCGGATCGACGATATTGACCGCATCCAGGCGCCCACCCAACCCGATTTCCAGCACCGCCAGATCGAGTTCTGCTCGTTGGAACAACCACAGCGCAGCCAGCGTGCCGAATTCGAAATAGGTCAGCGGTATAAAGCCCTCTCCTTCAACGGAGGGGTTGGGTGGGGATGGTGTTCGCCTCGCCGCCTCGACCACTTCGAACGCTTCCACCAGTGCTTCATCGCTCGCTTCGTGCCCATCGATACGCACGCGCTCGTTGTAGCGCAGCAGATGCGGCGAGGTGTAGGTGCCCACACGCCAGCCAGCTTCGCGCGCAATGGATTCGATGAAAGCGACCGTCGAGCCTTTGCCGTTGGTGCCGCCGACAGTGATGACGTGCCTGGCTGGCTTGTCGAGCAGCATTCGTGCGGCGACTTCGCGCACGCGGTCCAATCCCAACTCGATGGACTTGGGGTGTTGCTGCTCGATGTAGGCGAGCCAGTCGGCGAGATTCAGCGGGAATTTCACAATGTTCATATCGAAAGAATAGGCGTGCCGAATGAGCAAAAGCGGCGATGGTGATTCAATGAACAGATCCAGCGATCGATCGCAGCTCTACACGATTCACTGCGAAACCCAGGGCGGTCTCACGGCCGGAAATCAGGACCATTACGCGCTGATTGGGATGGGCTTGGAACTGCTCTTTGGAAATGCAAACTTTGGCCGCCTTGAAGTTCCGCATCGGCCCCACAGCCCTGTAATCGCATTCACGACGCGCCTTCCGATGCGCGGTGGTCATGGCGACGATCATGTGCGTGTTATTGCCGGTGAGGGATGTGTACGCCCAAGGCACACCTTTGATCATGGCTAACAAAGTAACGAGACCCAAGACGAAAGAGAAAACTACCGTCGCCAGCGCCACTCTCCGGCGAATCGGCACGCCAGTGTCTTCTTCGCTTGGAAGCAGGCCGCTACGCAGCCATGCAACTATCAAAATAGCCACTAACACCAGCGTGACCGCCAAGCAGGCGGCGATCGCGGCTTTGCCTAACAAGAGTTCGGAGGGAAAGAAATCCACGAACATGCCAAGCAGACCGATTGCCAGGGTCGGCGCCAATATGCACAGCAGCACAACACGGGAGCGTCGCTCGCTGGCGGTCATGGATAAGTTCCTGTGGCATCCGCCGATTACAACGCCCGATGCACCGCTTCGCCAAAGAACAGCGTGTGGTGGGAGCAGTCGTTGAGACGAACGACTTC
The DNA here is from genome assembly GCA_965653375.1 of uncultured Pseudoxanthomonas sp. GTDB lineage: Bacteria > Pseudomonadota > Gammaproteobacteria > Xanthomonadales > Xanthomonadaceae > Pseudoxanthomonas_A. The sequence goes on along the minus strand of CBFGZY010000094.1, from coordinate 4,290 downwards.
CAGGCGGTTCACGTCCGGGCCTTCCAGCAGATTGATGGTGGTCGGCGCTTGACGGAAGCTCCACAGCTTGCCGATCGGCAGGCCCAGGATGCGGCACAGCAGGACGCGGTTGACGGCATCGTGCGCGACGACCAGCAAGGTGTCGTGATCGCCCAGGCCTTCGGTAGCGCGCGCGAAACCGCGCCAGGAGCGCTCCAGCACCTGATCCAGCGATTCGCCTCCGGGCATCAGCACGGTTTGCGGCTCTTCGCGCCAGGCTCGCAGCCGGACAGGATCTTTCTCGTTGATCTCGCTGGCCAGCAGGCCTTCCCATTCGCCATGGGCAATCTCCTGCAGGTCGGCATCGGTGGTCAGCATCGATGCACGCGCCTCACCCAAGGCGAGTTCAGCGGTATGGCGTGCTCGCGACAAGGGAGACGCAACGGCGCGGGTGATGTCGACATCATGCAAGCGTTTACCCAGCGCGGAGGCCTGAGCTTCGCCGACATGCGAAAGCGGGATATCGATCTGGCCTTGGTAACGGCCTTCGGCATTCCACGGCGTTTCGCCATGGCGGGCAAGCAGGATGCGCATGCAGGAGGGAATCCTAGTGGGGGGATCGCGTTGGAACGGCCGCCGCCGAAAATGGGCAACGGAAACGGAATGATACCGCGCCTCGACCGCGCCTCGACAAACCCTAAAGCGCGGCAATACCGAGCGCGCCTCTGCGCGCCAGAATGCTGACGCGCAGAGGCCTGGTCGCCCGAAAAACGCCGGGAAAATATGATCGGCTTAACTAGACTTACTTGCCGACGTTCATTTCCTTCAGCAGCTGCGGGGCCGGATAGACCTCCTGCATGATCCAGCGCAGGTAGCGCCCATCCACCGCGATCATCCGAGTCATCTTGGGATCGAACACCCAATTGGAGCTCACCGATTCCCAATTGCCGTCGAAGGCCAGTCCCACCAGCTTGCCGTGCGCGTCCAGTACCGGCGAACCAGAATTGCCACCGGTAATGTCCAGGTCGGACAGGTAATTGACCGGAACGGTGCCCAGGCGCTTGTCTTCGAGTCCGCCGTAGCGCTTGGCGGCCACGGCGTCCAACAGCGCCTTCGGCGAGTCGAACGGATCCTGCCCGGTTTCCTTGGCGGCCACGCCCTCGAGCGTCGTGAACGGGGTGTACTCCACGCCGTCCTTGGGCTCGTAGCCCTTGACGTTGCCGAAGGTGATGCGCAGCGACAGATTGGCGTCGGGGTAGACGAATTTGCCCTGGCTCTTCTTGTAATCCGCCAACGCCTGCAGATAGACCGGCCGCGCCACCAGCGCCTCACCTGCGCGGGCCTTGCGCTCCTGCTCAAGCTTCAACAACGTGGGCATGACCGCCACGGCATAGCGAATGGCGGGGTCTTTGCTGGCCTCGAACGTCTTGCGGTCGGCGTTGAGCCACTTCAAGCGCTCTTCGGTGCTGCCGAGCTTGGTCGCCGCCAGCTTGTCCAGCGCACGATTGATCGCCTTGGTGTCCTTGCCGCCCAACCAGGCATCCACCGCCTGCACACGCTGGGACGCGGGAAGCTTGAGGTATTCGCCCAGCCAGTAGGCCTGCAGCTGCCGATCCATCGCCGGGACGTAACGACGTTCCAGTTGCTTCAGTCCACCCTCGATAGTGGGCAGATCGCGCTCCTGATAGCCGGACTCGCGTTCCGCATTGGGCTTCTCGCGCTCCACCGACAAGCGATACAGCTGCGTGGCGACGCCGACCGTACCGGTGTTGTGGAATTGTCCCAGCACGATGTCGCGATCGCGCGTGGTTTTGCTCTGTTCCAACAGATCGATCAACTTGGCGTGGGCAGCCAATGCGGTACTGCCTTTTTCGCCCTGCCCTTTCAGCCAGTTCAGCACCGCCGTTTCCTCGGCGTGCTTCTGCTCGGCAGCGTCGATGCGCTTGAAACCTTCCAATTGGCCGTCGTAGTTTTTGCTGGTGTTGTTCCAGCCGGCCATCGTGCTGGCGTACTTCACCTGGATATCCGGATTTTTCTTACCCGCGGCACCCACCAGCGCGATCAGCTGCTTGTAGTGTTTGGCTAGCGTGGGATACGTCCATTCGGCGGTGTTGTCGAATTCCTCCGCCAACGCATATCGATTGGTCGAACCCGGGTAGCCGGCAACCATCACGAAATCGCCCTCGCCGAGCGGTTTATCGGCGAACTTCAACCAGTGCTTGGGGCGGTAAGGCACGTTGTCCGGCGAATACGCAGCAGGCTTGCCGTCCTTGCCCACGTACACGCGATAGAACGAGAAATCGCCGGTATGTCGCGGCCACATCCAGTTGTCGATGTCACCGCCGAACTTGCCCACGCTGCCCGGGGGCGCGTAGGCCAGGCGGACGTCCTTGATTTCCAGGTTGCGGAACAAGCGATAGACATTGCCGCCGGAAAAGCTGTACAGCCGGCAGCGGAAACCGGCTTCGGCTTCGCATTCGGCGATCAGCTTTTTCTCGAAGGCTTCCAGCGCCTTGGTGCGGCCCAATGCATCGTCGCCGGCGGAGGCGATGGCCGCCTTGGCATCCGTGGTCACATCCTTGATGGAGTCCAGCACATAGACGCGCGCGTTCGGGCCGGCACTGACTTCATTGGCCAGCGTCGGTGCGTTGAAGCCGTCTTTGATCAGGTTCTTTTCCGGCGTGGAGTTCAGCTGAATGGCGCCGTAGGCACAATGGTGATTGGTCACCACCAGACCCTGCGGCGAAACGAAGCTGGCCGTGCAACCGCCCAACGCCACCACGGCACCCATCGGGTTGCCGGTCAGATCCGACAGCTGCTTCGCCGATAGCTTCAAACCGGCCTTTTTCAACGGCCCGGCGATCTCAGGCAATTGCTGCGGCACCCACATTCCCTCCCCGGCCTGGGCGAAACCAGCGGATAGCAGACCGGCGGACATCAGGCCGGCGGCGGCAAGCGAAGCGGCTAACGGGTTCACGCGCATGGACAATCCCCTGGGTAGAAGTGGCGGCTGGATTGTAACGAAGGTACTACACAGCCCCGCCCATGACTTATGGCAGGGCTAGGCGCCGACCGAGCCCACACCAAAGCAGGCTTGGCAACTGGCGGCGCAACATGCCGGCAAGCGGCGGGGGCTTATAATTCCGCTTCTTACACACGCATGGGTCGGTACCGACATGGCGCAAACGATGAAAGCGCTGGTAAAGCGCGAAGCCGGCAAAGGCATCTGGATGGAAGAGGTGCCGGTTCCGCAGCCTGGCCCCAATGAGGTGCTGATCAAGCTGGAAAAGACCGCGATCTGCGGTACCGACCTGCACATCTACCTGTGGGACGAGTGGAGCCAGCGGACCATCAAACCCGGATTGGTGATCGGCCATGAGTTCGTCGGCCGCGTGGCCGAGCTGGGGCCGGGCGTCAATGGCTACACCCTGGGCCAGCGCGTCTCCGCCGAGGGCCATATCGTCTGTGGTCATTGCCGCAACTGCCGCGGCGGCCGCCCGCATTTGTGCCCGCATACGGTGGGCATCGGGGTGAATCGCGACGGTGCGTTCGCCGAATACATGGTGATGCCGGCCAGCAACCTGTGGCCCATTCCCGACCAGATCCCCAGCGAGCTGGCAGCGTTCTTCGACCCTTACGGCAACGCCGCGCATTGCGCGCTGGAATTCGACGTGGTCGGCGAAGACGTATTGATCACCGGCGCCGGCCCGATCGGCGTGATCGCCGCGGGCATCTGCAAGCATATCGGCGCACGCAACGTGGTGGTCACCGATGTCAACGACTTCCGGTTGAAGCTCGCCGCCGACATGGGCGCGACCCGCGTGGTCAACGTGGCCAATCAATCGTTGAAGGACGTGATGGCCGACTTGCATATGGAAGGCTTCGACGTGGGCTTGGAAATGAGCGGCAATCCGCGTGCCTTCAACGACATGCTGGATTGCATGTATCACGGCGGCAAGATCGCGCTGCTCGGCATCCTGCCCAAGGGCGCGGGCGTGGACTGGGACCGCATCATCTTCAAGGGCCTGACCGTGCAAGGCATCTACGGCCGCAAGATGTATGAGACCTGGTACAAGATGACCCAGCTGGTGCTATCGGGTTTCCCGCTAGGCAAAGTGCTCACCCACCAGTTGCATATCGATGATTTCCAAAAGGGCTTCGAGCTGATGGAAACCGGCAAGGCCGGCAAAGTGGTGTTGAGCTGGGCATAGATCTAGCGCCCGGGAGCCAGGTTGCTGCCTGGCTCATGCCACCCCGTAACTTCCTTGTAGGAGCGACGTGAGTCGCGATGAAGCTTTACCAGTAGAGCTT
>CBFGZY010000093.1:0-12565 GCA_965653375.1 uncultured Pseudoxanthomonas sp. | reverse complement strand
CGCGATGAAGATTTACCTAGAAAGCTTCATCGCGACTCACATCGCCCCTACACAAATGCGGACTTACCGATAAACCACATGCTTCCACAAAAAGAACGCCACCACCGCCAGTCCGCCTTCGACCAAGGGCTTGGCTAGCCAAGCCTGATGCAACCCCAACTGGCTCGCAGTGCTGGCCACTAGCAGCGTGCTGATCACGGTAAGGGATAGCCAAACCGCCAGGAACTTCAAGAATCGGTGCCATCCGAGCTTGGGCCGGCCCTGATCGGCAAACGTTACCCGGCCGTTGAGCCAGAAGCCGAGCAAGGCGCCACAAACACGCCCGGCCAGATTCCCGGCGACGGGCGACACGCCGAGCGAAGTGAGCGCGACGAACACCGCCCAATCCAGCAGCAGTTGCAGCCCGCCGGCAACGATGAAGCTCATCCCTTGTCTGAGCCACACGGAGCTGTCGGAATGCTTGGGCATGAGCGGCATGTTACGACAGGCGATAGGCGACACCTAAGCGCCAGCTCTCAATGCTACTTGGGTATAGAAGCAGTAACAATACAGTTGGTGTCCTGGCCTTGGAGCAGCACCGACAGCGTTACGTACACAAAGGCGGACACCGCTGGAGCGACCCAGGCGGCAAAACGCTGGCGGGACATCGATCACCTTGGAAAGGAGCAAGTAATTGCTAACATCGTCCTATCTGCGCGTTGCCGCGTCTAGCTTCCGGAAGCATCAATGAGCCAACTCCATGTGATCATCCTCGCCGCAGGCGAAGGCAAGCGGATGAAATCCGCTTTGCCCAAGGTGCTGCAGCCCATCGCCGGCCGGCCGATGCTGGGGCACGTGATCGATGCGGCGCGCGCGTTGGATCCGGCCGGCATCCATGTGGTGTATGGCCACGGCGGCGATCAGGTGCGGGCGGCGTTCGCGGATCAGGCCGACCTGCTGTGGGCCGAACAGGCTCAACAGCTCGGCACGGGACACGCGGTGGCGCAGGCCATGCCGCAGGTGCCTGACGCGGCCACGGTGCTGGTGTTGTATGGCGACGTGCCGCTGACTCGGGCCGAAAGCCTGCAACGCTTGCTGGCTGCACCGGGTCGGCTGTCGGTGTTGGCTGCCGAACCCGCCGATCCCAGCGGCTATGGCCGTATCGTCCGCAATTCAGAGGGCCGTGTGGCCGCCATCGTCGAACACAAGGACGCTACCGACGAGCAACGCCGTATCCGCACCATCAACACCGGCATCATCGCAGCCGAATCGACCGCGTTGCGGCGCTGGTTGTCGGCACTGTCCAACAACAACGCGCAGGGCGAGTATTACCTCACCGACGTATTCGCCTCCGCCGCCGAGGAATTCGCGCCGGCCGAGCTGGTGGTGATCGCCGACCCCATCGAAGCGGAAGGTGCGAACGATCCATGGCAATTGGCGCAGCTGGAACGCGCCTATCAGCGCCAAGCCGCGCGCGCGTTATGCGCGCAGGGCGCTCGGCTTCTGGACCCTACGCGTTTCGATCAACGCGGCACCGTTACCGTTGGTCGCGATGTGCAGATCGACGTGGACGTCGTACTGGAAGGCGTGGTCGAACTGGGCGATGGCGTCAGCATCGGTCCGTTCACCCGCTTGAAAGACGTCACGCTGGCCGCGGGCACGCAGGTGAGGGCGCATTGCGACCTGGAGGGGGTAGTGACCGAAGGCGCGGCACAGATCGGTCCCTACGCCAGGCTGCGTCCTGGCACCGTGCTGGCCGACGGCGTGCACATCGGCAATTTTGTCGAGACCAAGAAAGCCACCCTGGGTGTCGGCAGCAAGGCGAACCATCTGACTTATCTGGGCGATGCCGTGATCGGCAGCGGCGTCAACATCGGTGCCGGCACCATCACCTGCAACTACGACGGCGTGAACAAGTCGGTGACGACCATCGAGGACGGTGTGTTCGTCGGTTCGAACTCTTCGCTGGTGGCGCCAGTGACCTTGGGCGAGAACGCGACGATTGGTGCAGGCTCGGTGATCACCAAGCATGCGCCGGCGGATCAGCTGACCATCGCGCGTGGACGGCAGATGAGCGTCGAAGGCTGGCAGCGGCCAAAGAAGAAGCCGAAACCGTAGGGCGGGTCTTGACCCGCCATTGCCATCTCGACGGTTGCAGGGACAACCATCGAAAGCCATATGTGGATATTCAGGCCGACTCCGCTGGGCGTCGTCGCGAGTTTCGGCATGGCAATGGCGGGTCGAGACCCGCCCTACGCGCCGCCTTCCGGCAACTGGATTGCCACGCAGAGGCCGCCGCCTTCGCGGTTGTGCAGCGACAGCCGGCCGCCATGCGCTTCCACGATCTCGCGGGTGAGGGCCAGGCCCAGGCCGGTGCCATTGCGCTTGGTGGAATAGAACGGCACCAGCGCGTTCTGAAGCACCGCGTCGTTCATGCCGCTGCCCCGGTCCATGACCTCGATGCGCAACCAACCCGGCAACCGGGTCATGCGCAGGCTGACGCCCTCGGCGCCGGAGCCGGACTCGTGCGCATTCTTCAAGAGATTCAGTAGCGCCTGTTCGATCTGCGCTGGGTCGATGCGGCCTTCCAGATCCGTGGACGGCATCTGCAGTTCAAACCCGATCTGGTGCTGCAGGCTGCTCAAGAACGTCACCCATTGGACTGTCTGCAACTGCGGCTGCGGCAACTTGGCGAATCGCGCATAACCGCGGATAAAACCTTCTAGGTGGCGTGCGCGTTCTTCAATCGTGCCGAACACTTCTTCCAGCCGGTCGTGGCGGCCGCGCCGCACCAGCTCAGCGCCCGAATGCGCCAGCGATGCTATCGGTGCCAGCGAGTTGTTCAACTCGTGGCTGATCACACGGATGACCTTCTTCCATGTCTGCACTTCCTGCCTGCGCAATTCATTCGTCAGCAGGCGCAGCAAGAGCAACTCGTGGTGACGGCCGTTCAAGCGGAATTGCCGCCGCGCAAGATGGTAGACCTGTTCTTCCTCATCTTCCTGCTCGTTGCCGACGGCGAACAGACTGTCGCCGCCACGCGCCATCGCTTCGCGCATCTCGACCGGCGCCTGCGACAACAGCGTATCGAAATCCTGCCCTTCCAGTTTCCAGCCTCCATGCAGCAATTTGCGCGCGGCCAGGTTGGCGAACACTACCCGGCGAACGCCGTTGTCGGTCGCGGATATCAGCAGCATTCCGACCGGTGTGTTCTGCACCATCGAGTCCAGCAGCAACTCACGTTGCACCAGGCTTTGTCGTTGTTCGCGCAGCACCTCGCCCAGTTGACCATGCGCCTGCACCAGCTCGCCCAGCTCATCCTGCCCGCGCCAATGAATGCCGAAGTTGTACTCGCCATCGCGATAGCTGTTAACGCTGCCGGCGAGCGCACGGAACAGCGAACGTGTGGGTGCCAGTGCGCGCCCGATCGTCCACATGGCGGCCGGCAGCACGATCAACCCCGAAATCACCGCGGCCAGGCGGACATCGGCAAGCCAATGGAACAGCAGCAGCGGCAACGCGATCGCCAGCAGCAACAGCGGCAGCAACCAGACCAGCAGGCGGCCAGCGAGCGAGCGGCGCATCATTCGCGAGGGATGCCGAATCGGTCCATGCGCCGATACAGCGCCTGGCGGCTCAGGCCGAGCTCCGCCGCCGCTTGCGCGATGACACCGCGTGCGCGCGCCAGCGCCGACTCGACTTCACCGCGGTCCGGTTCTTCCGTCGTGGAAGTTTTTGCCGGCGCGGACTTGGGTAGGTTCAAATCGGCCGCTTCGATGCGCTCGCCGGTGGCCAACAGGCCGGCGCGCTGCACGACGTTGCGCAGTTCGCGCACATTGCCCGGCCATGTGTGTCGAAGTAGCGCGCTGCGCGCACTTTCCGCGAACGCTTTGTCGTCGGGGCGGAAGCGTTCGGCGAGCGGCAGGATATCGCCGGGACGTTCCGCCAATGGCGGCAGGTTCAGTTCGATCGCATTGAGCCGGTAATACAGATCCTCGCGGAACTGCCCTTGGCGGATCATCGCGGGCAGGTCGGCATTGGTGGCGCTGATCACCCGCACGGTGACGTGCCGTTCGCGGTTGGAGCCAAGTCGCTCGAAGCGCCCGGTTTCCAGTACCCGCAACAGTTTCATTTGTCCGGCCAGCGGCAGGTTGCCGATTTCGTCGAGGAACAACGTGCCCCCGTCGGCGGCTTCGAACTTGCCCTCGCGCGCCTTGTTGGCGCCGGTATAGGCGCCCGCATCGGCGCCGAACAATTCAGCCTCGATCAGTTCGGAAGGCAGCGCCCCGCAATTCAACGTAACAAACGGCCCTTGCTTGACGCTGGAATTGGCCTGGATGATTTCGGCGATCTTTTCCTTGCCGGCGCCGTTGGGGCCGGTGATCAATACCGGCAGGTCGGAACGCGCGACCTGGCAGGCCAACGCGACGATGCGCTCGCTGGCCGGATCTTCGAATACCAGGCTGCGCAGATCGTAGCGTTGCGAAAGTTGATCGCGGCTGCGGCGTTCGCGGCTGCGGCGGCGGTCGAGTTCGCTGCGCGCTTCGGCGAGCTCCAGCAGATTGTTGACGGTCGCCAGCAGCTTGCGGTCGTTCCAGGGTTTGCCCACGTAGTCGGCAGCACCCGCCTTGACCAGACCCACGGCGTTTTCCAGATGCGTCCACGCCGTCAGCAGGATCACCGGCAAATCCGGATGGCGCGCGCGTATCGCCGCGAACAGCGCTTCGCCTTCGTCGCCGGAGGTGGTGTCGGCGGTGAAATTCATGTCCTGGATCACCAGGTCCACGCTTTCCTGTTGCAGCAAAGCCAGGCCGGCCTCCGGCGATTCGGCGTGCAGGGTGGCGATGTCGTGCAGCGAGAACAGGACTTCCAGCGCCGTGCTGACGGCGAGGTTGTCGTCGATAACGAGAATGGTTGGCATGGCTATAGCCTAACCGGCTTGCGAGTAATTTGATCGGGTGGAACGCGCGCAGCGCGCCGGGCGGGCCAGGTGGCGGCCAACTGGGTGGCCAGCCCGACCAGCAACGCCGCCAACACCTGCCAATGGCTCGGAACCGGATCCTCCATCCACGATGCCGGCAGGCGATCGATGATGAAGGAGAGCAGCAGTCCGCCAAGCACGATGCCGCCACCGGTCAGCATGAAATTCTCCAGCCGCAGAGCTCGCGCGATCTGCCGCTGCGTTGCACCCACTGCGCGATGCAGACTGATGCGTAGCGCGCTTTGCTGCACCCAGAGATTGCCGGCCACGGCGACGCTCAGCAGCGTCAGCAGCCACCAGCCTGCGGCGCAGGCAGCGATGGTACAAGCCCAACGACGGTCGTCCTGGAAATAGCGGTGCCGCAACTGTTCGAGCGCCACCGCCTCGGCCACCGGACGCTCCGGGAACAGGCGGGCAAGGTAGGCCGGCACGGAGGCGGCCACTTCGGTGCGCAGGCTGGCATCGGTGCGGACCAGCAAGAACCAGTTCGTCGCGTCGGCCGGTTTCGATGGAAGGATCAGCGCGATGGATTCGGTCGCATGTCCGCGGCTCGCCTTCGGCTGCGGCAGCCGCTCGATAGTGCCAACTATCTTTATCGGCTGTGGCATGCCGTAGACGGAGCGATTCAAAGCGGAGCCGTTCGGATAGAGACGCTGCGCCAACGCCTCGGTGACAAGTGCTGGGAGCTCCTTATGCGGTTGTATTGATGAGGCATGGGACGTGGCGTACTCGGAGCCTCGGAACAGGCGGCCTTGCGATGGTTCCAAACCCAATGTCTGCGCCAACGATCCGCTGTCGAAGTAAACGCTGGCGACCGGGTGTCCATATCCCATCGTGGGCCGGGACGACACCGCGCTGTTCCATGCGATGGGTCCATAAGGTATCTGGTTGCTCAACGTCGCCTGCCGCACGCCAGGGATTTCCCGAATCCGGTTCACCAGCGCATCGGGATCGATAGGCGAAGCGCCTTTGGCGAGCGGATAGAACGCCAGCAGTTCGGCGTCGGCGATGCCGCTGGGCGCCGCGATCCTGCTCTGGTAGCGAACACCGGCCTGCCACGCCAGGCACAGCAGGACGAAACCGACAGCGATCTCCAGCACCAGCAAAATGGCGGTTCCCTTGTGCCGGCACAACAGGATAAAAGGGGAGCGAAATTCCATGATGCATCCCAGCGGACCATCGGAAGTCGCGGCCTCCCCACATACTGCTGGGGAGGCGTGCGGCCAAGGCATTGTCAGACGCTGCGTGTCGCCACCGCCGGTGGCACCGCTGCGGCACGAATAGCCGGACCCAGCACGGACGCCTGGCCCAGCAACCACAACAGCACCGCGCCTACGGGCAAGTAGTAAAGCGGCAGCCGGGGCAACTCGTACTTGCCCATCAGCAGCTGGTTGATGCCATAGGCCAGGGTCATGCCGATGACGATACCCAGCGTTGCCAGCAGGAAGTTTTCGGTCTGGAAGTAGCGCAGGATCTGATGCCTAGTGGCACCCAGTGCTCGGCGTACGCCGATCTGCTTGGAACGTTGCTGCACCCAGAAACTCGCCAGACCGACGATACCCAGCGCCGTAACGAAGAGCAGCAGCAAGCAGACCGCACCCAGCAACCAGGCCATCGAGCGCGGCGCCTGATAGAACTCGTTGCGCAATTCCTCGAAGGTCTTGGTGTTGTCGTCAAGAATGATCCGGTTGGGGCTGTTGGCGCGCAGCATGGCCACCGCCGCCTTCAGGACCTCGTCGCGCCGCTCCGGAGCGGTGCGGATCACGTAGTTGCCACCGACGTTGTAGTGGGTGCGGACCGGGAAAATCGTCGAGTACTCGCGTGCGCCGGGGCCGCCCTGCATGCTGGGTCGCACCAGGTGTTCGACGACACCGATGATGCGGGTAGGCGAATCGCCCCAACTGTAGAACGACTTGCCCACCGCATCCTCACCCGGGAACAGCTTGTCCGCCATCTTGCGGGTGATGATGGCGACAGGAATGTTGCCCGGCGAATCGGGTTTGTTCAGATCTTCGAACTCCAGGTACTCGTCAGGTGCGAACACGCGTCCGGCGACCAGCTTCAGTCCCAATGTTTCGATGAATTGATCTTCGGCCATGTAATTAGTGGCGCTGAGCGTGGACTGGTGCTGGTCCTCGCTCAGGCGGACGCCACTGTTCCAGGACGAATTGACGAACGGCACCTGATTGACCACGGTTGCAGCGGTGACACCGGGAATGCCGCGCAGTGCGGCCAGGTCGGCCTTGGTCTGCGCCTCGGCGTTGTCGTCGCCGCCGATACCGGTGAGTTGCACACGGACCAGTTCCTTTTCGGCGATGCCGCTGATTTCGCGGACCTGGGCGATTCGCTCGCTGATCATGAACAAGGCATTGCAGATGATCGCGCAGGTCAACGCGATCTCGACCACGATCAACGCAGCGGCGGTTTTGTGGCGCATCAGCGTGGAGAGGATAGGGCGGAATTCCATGACGGTTCCTCGGTATTTGCGTCACCCTCTCCCACGTGCGGGAGAAGGTAGGTGAGTAGGGATTACTGCGATTTCAGCTGCAGTGCCGGCGTTACCTGCATCGCGCGCCAGGCAGGCAGCAAACCTGCCAGCAGGCTTGCGGCGATCGCCAGCACGAACGTGGTCAGCAACATGCCCAGATCCAGGTGCGCAAGCTCGGCATAGCTCGAAGGTTGCTGGCGCACGGCCCACAGCCCCACCAGCGAAAGTCCCAGGCCAAGAATGCCGCCGGCCAATCCGATCGTGCCCGCTTCGACCAGGCATTGTGCGAAGACGGCGCGCCGGGAGGCGCCGAGTGCGCGACGTACGCCGATCTCGCTGCCGCGGCGCAGGAACTTCGCCAGCAGCAGGCCCACCGTATTGACCAGGCAGACCAGCAGGAACGCGAAGCCGAGCCACAGCTGCATCACCACGTCGCTTGGCACGACCTTGTTGTAGTCCAGCCATTCCATCACGTTGCGAAGGCGCACATTGGTTGGACGCTCATAGCGGCCCGATGCGCGCTGCTGGTCGGAATAATTGGTCAGATAGTTTTTGTACTCGGCGACTTTTTCCGGCGTACTCAACTGCACCCAATACTGGATCCAGACGCAGGGAGCATTGACGCCAATGGGATCGCCGTTGCTGTCTCCCCAGCAGTCGATGCTGCCGTTGCGGCCCATATGCAGATCCCGCGAGGTGGTGAAAGGCAGGAACAGGTCTTCCAGTTCACCGTAGCGGTCGCTGTTCATGTCGTAAAAGCGCGGCGTCGGGCGCCACTCATCGATGATGCCGATGATGGTGAAATCGGCCTTGTCCAGGCGTATCGATTTACCGACGTTATTGCCACCGCCGAACAGCTTTTCGTTGAGCGACTTGGAGATGACCGCCACGCGCGCATGCGCGTCGTCTTCCTTCGCAGTCCAGCCGTTGCCATACAGGAACGGAACCTCGAACATCGGGAAGAAGTCGGCGGAGGTATAGCGCGAATCGGAAACGAATGGCGCCAGGCCCTGGCGGTCCGGGGTGACCGATACTCCACCGCCGGTCATCATTGCCTGGCGCTCGCCGCGGGCCTCGCGCAGCAGAGTTTCCGCATCGAAGCGAGTGACCTGCTCGGCGGGCTCTCCGCCGGCGACATAACCCTGCATGACTTCCGGATCCAGTTGCGGATAGAACAACGTATGGCTCTTGCCGGGCATGGGATCGCCGGACAGCACATGGAACACGGTCAGCGTGGTCATGCAGGCGCCGATACCCAGCGCGATCGCAACCACCATCAGTGCGGTCAGCACCTTGTTGCGGCGGAAACTGCGTAACGCGAGTTGGAAGTAGTAGCTGAACATCAGGTCACTCCATGGGAGGTTTGGCTGGCAGCACGCTCGCCGCCGATGTCGATGGAAGATTGCGCATCAATATCAATGCCGGTTGCCGTCGCGCGTCGCGCCCCGGTCGGCCAGATAGCGGCGGATGGTGGAGTCGTGCGCCTGGTTGAGCGGCGTTCGCCATTGCGTGCCATTGGCCAGGACGCCCAGGTTGACGTTAGCGCCGCGCTTGACCAGCAACTCGACTGCCTGCGCATGGTTGCCGCGAACCGCCGAGATAAGAGCGGTTTCGTCATTGGTCGCGACGAAGTCGATCATCGCGCCCTTCGACAGCAATCGTTCGATGACGGCGACCTGGCCCGCGCCGGCTGCCGCAATCAGCGGATTGCCATCGCCGGGAGATGCATGGTTGACGTCGGCGCCCATGCCGATGAGCGCGTCCACCATCGCCACGTTGCCGCTGCGGGAAGCGACGATGAGAGCGGAGCCGTCGCCGGGCAGTACGGCGTCGATATCGACGCCGTGTGCCACCCACTGCCGAACCAGGTCCGGGCGATTGGCGCGGACCGCATCCAGCAATCGCGCAGCGTCGTTGCCGCCAGCCAGCGCCGTGGCAAACATGCATGCGCAAACCAGCAACACCGCAACAGCGCCGAGCCATTCGCGGAATCGTGTGCGGACGGAAATGCTATGAAGGGACATGGCGTTGCCTCAGGCTTGTGCGGAAGCGAGGTCGACATCCAGCCCGACTGCTGAAATCAGCTGCGTTTCCTTGATCACGTCGGTGGCGGCGCCATCCACGATGTGGACGTTGCGCTGCGCACGCGCGGCCAATTCCGGGTCGTGGGTGACCATGACAATGGTGGTGCCCTGGGCATTGATCGCTTCCAGCAGCTCCATGACGCCACGCGCCATCTGCGAGTCCAGGTTGCCGGTCGGCTCGTCGGCCAGCAGCAGTTTCGGGCTGCCTGCCAGTGCGCGGGCAATAGCGGCGCGCTGCTGCTGGCCGCCGGACAACTCGGACGGATAGTGGCGCATGCGCGAGCCCAGGCCGACCCGCGACAGGGCATCCTCGATGCGCTGTTTGCGTTCGCTGGCCGACATGCCGCGATAGCGCAACGGCACGTCGACGTTGTCGAACAGGTTGAGGTCGGGGATCAGATTGAAGCTCTGGAAGATGAAGCCGATCTTGCGGTTGCGCAGCCGCGAACGCGCATCATCCGACATGCCGCTGACGTCTTCGCCATCCAGGTGATATTTGCCGCCGGTGAAGGTTTCCAACAGGCCGGCGATGTTGAGGAACGTCGTCTTGCCGGAGCCCGACGGGCCGGTAACGGCGACGAATTCGCCTTCGCGCACCTGCAGGTCGAGGGAACGCAACGCATGCGTCTCCACTTGTTCGGTGCGGTAGACCTTGGAAACCGAGCGCATATCGAGCATGACGAAGTCCTTGTTTGTGAGCGGCAAAATAGTGAGCGGTAAGCGGGAGAACTGAATCGTGAATGGCGGGATGAGCGAATGGCGATGAATCAGTTGATGGAAACGCGTTCGGCATCGCCGAACTGGTCGCTGCCGGAAACCACGATCTTGTCGCCGGCTTGCAGGCCGCTCAGGATTTCGACGGCGTTGAGACTGCTGACGCCCAACTGCACCGGGCGACGTACGGCGGAACTGCCGTCCATGACGTAGGCGAGGCGGCCGTTGCCTTGTTCGACGAAGGGGCCGCGTTCGACCAGCAGCACGTTGCGGCGCGTGTCCATCAGGACGCGGGCGCTCAAGCGTTGGTTCTGGCGTAGGCCGGGCGGCTGCTTGTCGCTGAAGCGCAGGCGCGCATTGACTTCGCCGCTGACCACTTCCGGGGAGACCGCCGAGACTTCGCCGGGATAGGGTTCGCCGCTGCCGCTGGTGAGCTTGGCCGGCATGCCGATGGCCAGATCGCGGGCGAAGCTTTCCGGCACCTTGATCTCCACTTCGAACTTCGACAGATCCACCACGCTCAGGACCGGCGCATTGATCGCCACGTTGGAGCGCTGCACGGCCTGCACCTGTCCGACTTGCCCGTCGAACGGAGCGCGCAGGGTCAGCGCGTCCACTTGGCGCTGCACTTCCAGCACCACCGCGCGCTGCCGGTCGGCCAACAACCGCTTGTTGCGGGTATCCAGACCGGCGCCTTCGCTTTGCAGGCCGAAATCCTTGCGCGCGTGATCCAGGCCGATCTCGGCCTTGCGCAGATCGTCCTGCGCTTTCATTACTTCGATCTTCGGTACCGCGCCGCCGTCGAAACCCTGCTGGTAGCGCTGAAGATCGCGCTGCGCCGCCTGCCGGTCGATCTCGGCCTGGTCCAGCAGCTTGCGGGCGTTGGCTCGGGCAAGCGTTGCGTCCAGGGTCGCGCGACTGGCTTCGGCCTCCAGGCTGGCCAGCGTCGCCTGTTCCTGCGCCAACTTGCTGCGCAGCTCAGGGCTGTCGATTTCGGCCAGCGGCTGGCCTTCCTTCACCACGTCGCCCGCCACCACTTTCAGCGTCACCACGCCGCCGGCGATGGCGTAGAGCGTGGGACTGTTGGATGCGATCACTCGTCCCTCGGCGGCGATGTCGCGAACCAGATCGCCGCGCTTCACTTCCGCGATACGGACCCGGCTGGCGTCGAACGAGCTTGAACCGGACAGCCAACCGCGGGCCGCGAAAACAATGCACAGCAGCAGTACCAGACCGCCGCCGACCGGCAGCGCCCAGCGACGCCAAGGGACTCGGCTTTGCGAGTGGCTGAGAGGGCGGTCTTGAGCGGAGGTGTCCCGAATCATCGATGGCATGCGTTATGTAAGGTGTCCCGCTCTTCTAAGCAGGATGCATGCCAGTCGTAAGCATTTGATTTATATGGGCTTGTCTTGCTTGGGAAAGGTGTCCGCGTGTCCGCGGACACTTGCCGGACACCTTCGCGAAGCACGCGGCGACATGGGACAAGTAGAATTCCGATCTATTCAACAGGATGGTAGTGGCCTATGTGCGGCATTGTCGGCGCGATTGCGGATCGTGATGTGGTCCCGGTATTGATCGAAGGACTGAAGCGGCTGGAATACCGCGGCTACGATTCCGCCGGCATCGCCGTAGTGGACGCCCAGGACGTGCGCCGCGTGCGCCGTACCGGCCGTGTCTCGGAGATGGAAAACGCCGCCGCCGCGGAAGGCTTCAACGCCCAGCTGGGCATCGGCCATACCCGCTGGGCCACCCACGGTGGCGTCACCGAAGCCAACGCGCATCCGCACATCAGTTACGGCGTGGCGCTGGTGCACAACGGCATCATCGAGAACCACGAAGAACAGCGCGAGCGCCTGCGCCAGCTGGGCTACGAATTCGAATCGCAGACCGATACCGAAGTCATCGCGCACCTGATCCACTATTACCTCAAGCAGGGCGACGATCTGCTGGGCGCCCTGCAACGTGCGGTCAAGGAACTGACCGGTGCGTACGCGCTGGCGGTGGTCAGCCGCAAGGAACCCGAGCGCATGGTCTGCGCGCGCATGGGCTGCCCACTGTTGATCGGGGTGGGCGAAGGCGAGAACTTCATCGCCTCGGACGTGTCGGCGATCATCCAGGCGACCCGCCAAGTGATCTTCCTCGAAGAAGGCGACACCGCCGAAGTGACGCGCGATGCGGTGCGCGTCTTCGACGGCAACAACCAGCCGATCCAGCGTGAAGTGCACGTCTCCGACGTATCGCTGGCGTCGTTGGAGTTGGGCCCATACCGCCACTTCATGCAGAAGGAAATCCACGAGCAGCCGCGCGCCATCGCCGACA
>CBFGZY010000092.1:0-12978 GCA_965653375.1 uncultured Pseudoxanthomonas sp. | reverse complement strand
GCCTGCCCGGCGGCGTGCGCCTTGCCTGGCACCGCAACAGCGGCCTTCGCACTCAACCCAAAGTTCATAACACCCTCTATCCAGAATAGTGCGCATGATGGCGTGAGACGCGCCGTAAGAATTATCTGTCGAGCTCAAAATAAGGTTTTGTGCGGTACCGCCTGGACGCCACCATTCCTCCAAGCCTTCAGCATAAAAGCGTGTCGTCATATGACCTGCAGCTGCAAGGCAAGAAAGAGAAATGGACGTGTGTACGCAAGTCTGGGCGAGCACTTCGGAATACGCCACATGCAATCTGCGGAAACCGGCCGTTGGTAACGTTATCTGATCGATCCACCCAACACAACACGCCCTGATCCGCCGCCGCCTCAAGCTTCGCGGCATAGGAAAAACAAGGTGTTATCGCCGTTCTTGGGCTCACTTCGTGCCCACTTTGAATGGTGCACCGCAATATGCATGCCGTAGCTGAAGAGCCAAGCGATAACGCTCCAATCAGATCACCGCATTGTTCAGCGCGACCCTTGAAGATGAATTGCGTGCCGGCTCGTGCCGACATTGCGCCGACATCGATCGCGCACGCTGCACCCGAATGCCTAAGCCCGACCCGTGTCGGGTTGGCGCCCTGCCGGGTGGAACCTCCATGAAATATCCCAGGATCTTCGTGCTCGTCACCGTGATGCTTGCAGGCAGCGCATGCGCGAGCCATTCGAGCAGTATGCGTCCGTACGGCCCAGAAGAGCACGGCAACATTGAGTCGCCCGGAGCAACGGTTTCAGTTGCTCACGTGGAGGAAGATTCCTTGGCCGCAGCGGGAGGCATGGATTCATCGTCGATGCCCGATGGTGCGCCACATGTTGGCGAAGACATGCCCAACCCTATCGGCAGCGCGATCACCGGCTACAAGGCCGGCATGGAAGCAAGCGATGCGAATCTGACACCCGTCGAGTCCGCCGAGCTCTTCGAAGTGGAACAAGACACCGCCGCCCTCTACGGAGATTCCACCGTGTGGGATCCGTGGGAAAAGTACAACCGGCGAATCCACAGCTTCAACAATGCCGTGGACAAGCACTTCCTGCGTCCTGTGGCGACTGGCTACGTCAAGATGGTCCCCGCTCCTGTCCGCACCGGCGTATCGAGGTTCTTCCAGAATCTGGGCAAGCCCGCCACCGCGATCAACCAGGCATTGCAGGGAGATCCCCTGCTTTCGTTCAAGTCGCTGGGGCGTTTCGCCGTCAACACGACACTCGGTATAGGCGGTGTGTTCGATCCTGCCTCCCGCATGGGCCTTCATGACGAAGAAGACGAAGACTTTGGGCAGACGTTTTCCGTGTGGGGTTGGCGAGACTCGCGCTATTTGGTCCTCCCCTTGCTTGGCCCATGCACCGTCCGCGACACCGTGTCCTTGGTCGGCGACCGGATAACCGGGCCGCTCAGCTATATCGATGACAGTGGCACGGCGGCAGCGCTGCAGGCGCTCGACATCGTAGACGGCCGCGCGCGGCTGATGTCCTTCGATGAAATGAGGCAAGGCGCTTACGACGACTATGCCTTCGTGCGTGATGCTTGGTCGCAGCGCCGCCTCCACCAGATCGAGCAGAACGACAGGCCTGACTGACGTCAGGCCATGGATCTAGCGGGCAAATCTTCGCTCACGAACCATGCCCTACATCAAGAGCAGCCCCCGAGGTCGCTGATTTTTCGGAAGGCATCAAGCCTCTCCTGGATGGAATGCCGGGCGGGCCGTTCGCAGAAGCTCCCGACATTTGGACGACATACCGGCGACATCATCGCGCCCGCACCGGCGAGATGGAGACCTCTTTTTGCCGTAAGCCGCCGCAATCCAACGAAGAAGCCCTATTCCCTTATGCTTTCCAAGAAACACCACACGATCGCGATAGCCGTCGCAGTGGTCACCGTACTCGTTTTGATCGCAGTGGCCCTGGCGGTCAGGCGTCCCAACAAAGCGCCCGTCGACATCCAGCCCACTCCCGTGATGTCGGTCGTTCTGACGCGACCGGTGTCCACCTCTTTGCCTGTGCAGGTGCCGGCAACGGGGAATGTAACTGCATGGCAGGAAGCCAGCATCGGCGCGGAGACCGAAGGGCTGAGGCTGTCCGAGGTGCATGTCAACGTCGGCGACGAAGTGCATCGCGGCCAGGTGCTGGCCATATTCGATGCCGACCTGGTCGCCGCGGATTTTGCCGAGGCGCGAGCCGCGGCCGCAGTGGCCGAAGCCGAGGCGCGGGAGGCGGAAACGAACGCACAGCGGGCGAGGAAGCTGGATGGAACCGGTGCCATGTCCTCGCAGCAGATCAGCGGATACTTCGCCGCCGCTGCCGTGGCGCACGCACGGCTCAAGGCGGCACGTGCAGTCGAGCAACGTCACCGCCTACGCTTGGCGCACACGCGGGTTCTCGCGCCGAGCGATGGCATCATCACCTCGCGCACGGCGACGGTGGGCGCGGTAATGCCGGCCGGCCAAGAACTGTTTCGCATGATCAAGGATGGCCGGTTGGAATGGCGCGCGGTGGTCGCCGTAGCTGATCTGGACAAGTTGGCACCAGGGCAAGTGGCGGTGCTGCAGGTCTCGGACCATCCGCCGGTCCGCGGCCGTGTAAGGATGCTGGCGCCGGATATCAACACCGACACGCACAGTGGACTGGTGTACGTGGATCTACCGAAAGGCAGCCTGCTGCGCGCGGGCTCATTCGTCACCGGCCATATCGACGTCAGCGCCGCGCCTGCGTTGATGTTGCCGCTGAGCAGCGTGCTGCTGCGCGACGGTTTCCACTACGCAATGCAGGTGGGCCCGGCATCGAATGTCGTGATGAAGAAAGTCTCGCTCGGCCGACGCCAGGCAGACCATGTCGAGATTACCTCCGGGCTCGCCCTCTCCGACACCGTGATCGCCTCTGGCCTCAGCTTTCTGGGTGAGGGCGACATCGTGCGGGTAGTGAACAGGCCGCCACTCGCCAACGCGACGACGAAGTCTACGGTAAACGCTGCGACCGGCACGTCCAGCCCAGCGAAGTCCAACACTGGCGCGTCGCTCGGAACGGCACCGTGAATCTCAATGTCTCCACCTGGTCGATCCACAACCCGGTCGCCACAACGCTACTGTTCATCCTGCTGACGGTGGCAGGGATCGGCGGATTCCTCGTCATGAAGGTGCAGAACTTTCCCGACATAGACTTTCCCATCATCACCGTCACGGCGGCATTGCCGGGCGCGTCTCCTGCCCAGCTTGAGAATGATGTGGCCAGGAAGATCGAAGACTCGCTGGCCAACGCCCAAGGTTTGCACCACATCAAGAGCACGCTGACCGATGGCGTTGCTACCATCACCGCGGAGTTTCGCGTGGGCAAGCCGGTGCAGGAAGCGATGGACGACGTTCGCGATGCCGTCGCGGCAACGCGCGCCAACCTGCCGCCCGAAATGCACGACCCGGTGATCAAGCGGGTGGGCCTGGCCAGCACCCCTGTGCTGACATATGCCGTCTCCTCGGCTACGCGCGACGAAGAGGGGTTGTCATGGCTCGTTGACAGCCGGGTGAGCAGGCGGATGATGGCCGTACCCGGCGTCGGCGCGGTATCACGCATAGGCGGCGTGGACCGCGAGGTACGCGTCGAACTTGAGCCGGCAAAACTGCTGGCTCTTAACGCCACCGCAGCCGACGTCTCGCGGCAGCTGCGCGAAATTCAGCAGGAGGCCTCCGGTGGCCGGGTCGAGATGGGCGGCGCGGAGCAGTCCGTGCGCACGTTGGCGACAGTGGCTTCCGCGCAAGATATCGGGCAGCTCTACGTTTCGCTCAGCGACGGCCGCCGCTTGCGCCTGGACCAGATCGCGGCGGTCGCCGATACCACGGCGGAACCGCGCTCGATGGCGCTATCGGATGGTCAGTCGGTGGTGGCGTTCGACGTGCTGCGCGCACGCGGTGCGAGCGAGGTGGAGGTGGCCGATGCTGCCCGCGCAGTGGTGGCCGACCTGAGTGCGGCACACCCGGACATCGTGTTCACCGAGGCCGTGAACCATGTCGGGCCGATTGCCGAGAACTATCGCGGCTCCATGATGCTGCTGTACGAGGGCGCTGCGCTGGCGGTACTGGTGGTGTTCTGCTTCCTGCGCGACTGGCGGGCAACACTGATCGCTGCGGTCGCGCTGCCGCTGTCGGCCATTCCCACGTTCGCGGCCATGCATCTGATGGGCTTCAGCCTCAACACCGTTTCCCTGCTGTCGTTGTCGCTGGTGATCGGCGTGCTGGTGGACGACGCGATCGTCGAGATCGAGAACATCGAGCGACATCTGCTGATGGGAAAGACACCGATGCGTGCGGCCATCGACGCCGCCAACGAGATCGGGCTGGCGGTGATCGCCACGACATTCACGCTGATCGCGGTCTTCCTGCCGACGTCTTTGATGAGCGGGACGGTCGGCAAGTATTTCGTGCAGTTTGGCTGGACCACGGCGGTGGCGGTGTTCTTCTCGCTGGTGGTCGCCCGCATGCTGACGCCGACCATGGCGGCCTATCTGCTGAAGGCGCCTGAAAAGGCGCACAAATCGCCAGCCTGGGTCATGCGGTATCTGCATGTCGCACGTGCATGCCTCCGACATCGCGGGAGGACCGTGGCAGCGACATTGTTGTTGGTCGTGCTGGGTGTGTTTCTGGCCTCCTGGATCCCGGGTGAATTCATGCCACCGGATGACAGCGACCAGACGCAGGTGACCCTGACCCTGCCGCCGGGCAGCACGCTGCGCGATACGCGCGCGCTGGCCGAAGACGCTCGCCAGATGATCGGTAACATTCCGAGCGTCCTTTCTGTCTACACCAACATCGGCGGCGCAAGTAGCGGGGGCGACGGCGGGCCAGACGACACCACTGCGGTAACGAGCATCAACAAGGCGACATTGACGGTGAAGCTGGTACCGAGAAACGATCGCGACGGCCTGACCCGCCAGGAGATCGAAGCGGAGCTGAGAACTGCGCTCACGGCGCTGCCGGGCGCGCAGATCGGCGTCGGCAATGGCGACAGCGAAGGGTATGAACTCGTGCTCGCTTCCGAAGATGGCGAGCTGCTAGCGCGTCACGCACGGGTTGTGGAGCGCGAATTGCGCGGCGTCCCCGGCATCGGTGCAGTGACCTCATCCGCGAGCCTGGTTCGGCCAGAGTTGGTCGTGCGGCCTGATTTCGCGCGTGCGGCCGACCTCGGCGTAACCTCCGCGTCGATAGCCGAAACGCTGCGCGTCGCGACCGCCGGCGACTACGATCAAGACCTTGCGAAGTTGAATGTGAGCGAGCGGCAAATACCGGTAGTGGTGAGGCTGGTCAACAGCGATCGGTACGAGTTGGATGTCTTGCGCAGGCTGCCCGTGCCTGGTGCGCGCGGACCGGTGCCGTTGGAAAGCGTTGCAGATCTGAAAATACTGAGCGGGCCTTCCGAACTCACGCGCTACGATCGGATGCGCAACATCAATCTCAAGATTGAACTCAACGGAAAGCCGCTCGGCAATGTGGAGAGCGCCGCCGCCGTCTTGCCGAGCTTGCGCAATCTGCCCAAGGGCGTCGTGCAGGCAACGGCGGGGGAAGCGGAGTTCCAGCAGGAACTCATCGTCGGCTTCGCAATAGCCATGTCCGCGGGCGTGCTGTGCGTGTACATGGTGCTGGTTTTGCTGCTGAAGGACTTCGTGCAGCCGCTGACAGTCCTGGTCGCGCTGGTGCTGTCGCTGCCAGGCGCCTTTCTCGCGTTGTTCGTCACCGGCGCCACGTTGTCCATGCCTTCCATGATTGGGCTGATCATGCTGATGGGAATCACGACCAAGAACTCGATCCTGCTCGTCGACTACATCGTCATGGCGCGTCGCGACCACGGTATGAACCGGCGCCGCGCCATCATCGATGCATGCCGCAAGCGGGCACGACCGATCGTCATGACCACCATCGCGATGGGTGCCGGCATGTTGCCCATCGCACTGGGCATGGGCGCCGACCCCAGTTTTCGGGCCCCCATGGCCATCGTCGTCATTGGAGGGCTGATCAGTTCCACCGTGCTTTGCCTGCTGGTAATCCCCGTCGTCTATAGCTATGTCGACGATGCCATTCGTTATGTCCGCGCCTGGGTCGGAACGCGCGGAACGAAACCCGCGGAAACGACGCGTCCTCTCATACCGCGACAATGAGCGCCTGAGCATGAGACCGAAAGTTTCGCCCGTCTTTGCGCCGCCGTACGCCGTGATAAAGTTCGTTCGAGCGCGTGGATACCGGTGGGGTTTACCGAAGTCGTTGTCCGACACGACCGAATCTTCTTTTATCACGCAGTACGAGGTACATCGGCAGTGATCAAAGAATCCCTCTCGATACTCATCGTCGAAGACAACGCTCAGCTAGCCGCCAATTTGTACGATTACCTGGAAGCCTGCGGACATAGTCTGGACGCTGCACCGGACGGCTTGTCCGGGCTCCACCTCGCTTCCACAAAAGACTACGACGCGATCGTGCTGGATTGGAATCTGCCGAGGCTGGACGGCTTGACGATGCTGCGGCGGCTGCGCAACGACGCGAAGAAGAAGGTGCCGGTGATCATGCTCACCGCGCGCGATCAATTGGCGGACAAGATAGACGGGTTCGAATCCGGCTTGGACGACTACCTGGTCAAGCCGGTTGCCCTTCCCGAGATCGAAGTGCGCCTGCGTTCGCTGGTGGCGCGGCTGCGCCAGTCTGCGGCGCCTGACGACGTGCTGGTGGTAAGCGACCTGCACTTCAACATGGGGACAATGGAGATTCAGCGTGGCGGCCGGCGTATCGTGCTGACCCGGACCGGACGCCGCCTGCTGGAACTGTTGATGCGCGAGAGCCCGCAGGTCGTTTCCCGGGCGCGACTGGAACGCGCGGCATGGGGCGACGGCGTGCCCACGACCGACTTGTTGCGGTCTCATATGTATGTGCTGCGGCGGGCGATCGAGCAGCCGTCGGAACATACGTTGCTGCATACCGTTCCCGGCGTCGGTTACCGGCTGTGCCACCTTGAATAGAATCGCGGCCCTGCTCGGCAAGCCGCGCGGCGTTCACTGGTGGATCAGTGCCGCGCTGATCGTGTTCGGGCTGTTGATGCTGGCCTCGCTCAGCATCCAGAGCTTCCGCACTCAGCATCTGATCGAACACAGGTACTGGGCCGATCTGTTGCGCTCCATATCGGCGGATCATGCGGCGCAGGTGCGCGCGGGCCGTAGCGGCGCACTTCCAAGTGCTGGCGCCGTTCGTTCCTGGTATGTCGGACCTGGCGGCGATGGCCCTTCGGCGCCGGGCTACTTGGCCGGACTTCCCGCAGGGCTCTACTCCACCGAGGACGGCTATGGGACTCTCAGAAGCCACTTCGCAGAGCATCTGCCGGGACTGCTGCCAGCGGAAAACATTCCTTCCGACTTCATGACGCCGCCAGGTTTCCCGGACCATGGCAGCTTTCATGCGCTGGTCGTCGACCTTCCTCCAGGCCGGCTCATCACGGTGGTCGACATCGGGGAGCTTGAGGATCAGCAGAACCATGACGCATTGCTCAGCGTGGTTTGGGCGGTCTTGCTGGCCCTGCTCATCGGCGGGGTGATCGTGTGGCTGCACGCCAACCTGGTGCGCCCCGTGCGCGATCTGGCCGAGCGGATGCAGGCGATCGATCCGGGCGACAGCAGCGCGCGCCTGCCGACCACGTACCTGCGGGAAGAAATCCAGGTGATCGCTAACGCGAGCAACGTGCACCTGGAGCGCGTGGGGCAGTTCATCGAACGCGAGCGCAGTCTGCTGGACCAGGCCAGCCACGAGTTCAGGACGCCCATCGCGGTCATCGCCGGGGCGGTCGACGTCCTCAAGCAGATGCCGCTGCCCGATACGTCGGGACCGGCGCTCAAACGCATCGAACACGCTGTCGAGGATCTGTCGGAAACCATGGTCGCGCTGCTGTACCTGGCGCGCGAGCCCGAGACCGGCGCCGAGCCTGCCGAAGTCACCGTGCTGCACGAATTCCTGCCGCGCCTGATACAGGACCACCAGCATCTCCTGCGCGGCAAGGCGGCGCAGTTGCGGATAGGGGCACTGGAAGACACTTACATCGCCGCGCCCGAGGCGATGGTTCGCATCGCAGTGAGCAACCTGATCCGAAACGCGATCGAGAGTACCGAGGTTGGCTTCGTCGAGATCACGCTGAGCCGCGGCGTCATCTCCGTCGCCGACTCGGGCAGCGGCTTCGACCCCGTCGAGGCGGCCCGGCGCTATCGCGACAGCCTGCGGCAAGCGACGCCCGTGCGCGGGCAAGGATTGGGTATGTTCCTGATCAGCCGTATCTGCGATCGCTTCCACTGGAAGCTGGCCATCGAACCTGGCGGCATCGGCGGCACTCGCGCCCGGTTGGACGTCACCGCCAGCGTCATAGCGCTATAGAACGGTATAGCCGACGTTCAGTGCGTCGGCGCATCGCACGACATTTCTGCGACATCGCCCCACCATCCTCAAGAGGCTCACTGCCTCGGCATGCTCGACCCATTCCATCGTGAGCGGCGTATCCACCCGAACAGGTCTGGTGTCCCATGATGAAGTGGCTGTGGCCGGTGCTGTTGTCTTGCATGTCGTTCGACGTTGTCGCGCAGTCCGTGGATGCCGGCGACGGCCCTCCTGAAGATGGTCCGCCACGTTGGGGGCTGGGGATCGGGGCGATCTTCAACGACAGCCCCTACGCGGGTGAGGGAACACGAGTGATGCCGCTGCCGATGGTGAGCTACAACGGCGAACGGTTCTACCTCAGGCTAGGTGGCGCCGGTTGGCGGGTCGTGGAAAGCGACTCGTTCGAGTTCACCATAGTGGGCAAGTCGCGCTTCGACGGTTTCGAGGTGGACGATCTGGGACGGGCAGCGCTCGCCAGAAACGGCGTCGACTATCGCCTGCTTGAAGACCGCGACAAGGGCTTCGATGTCGGCGTGGCTACTAAATGGGCCAGCCAGGCAGGCGAGTTCGAAGTCGAGTTGTTGGCGGACGTCACCAGTACCAGTGGCGGCCAGGAAGCATCGCTTCAGTACGGCTATCCGGTCGAACTGGGCAAAGGCACGTTGACGCCGAACGTAGGCGTCACCTGGATGTCCAAAGACATGGCCAACTACTATTACGGAACGCTTGCCGAGGAAGTCGCGCGTGGGGTGGTCGATTACAAACCCGGCGCCGTCACTTTGCCTTCCATCGGCGTGAGTTACTTCCGGCCCGTCGGCGAGAAGTGGTCCTTCATCGCATTCGCCAAGTACACCCGTTTGCCGGACGAAATCCAAGACAGTCCGTTCATTGAGCCCGACGCTACCGGAACCTCGTCGATGTTCCTGGGATTCTCGCGCGGGTTCTGAATCCAACACGGCGCTATCGACGGCGATGAAAGTCACGGCGCTGCCGGTTGCATTCCACCGACAAGTACAGCCCGCATTCAGCGCATCGACGCGTCGTACGACATTTCGGCGACATCGGTAACCGATTCTGACGACGCAGCTCGAACCCGTACGCCGCTTCGCGCGGTCGGGAAGCGGAGCGCGTATTCCCTCCCCCTTTGAAGGTCTGGCGTCCCATGATGAAACTACTGTGGCCCGTTTTGCTGTCCGGCTTGTCGTTCAACGCTTTCGCACAGGCCGGAGGTGCAGAAGACGGTCCTCCCGAAGGTGGGCCGCCGCGCTGGAGCGTAGGCGTGGCCGCCGTGGTCAACGACAGTCCGTATGCCGGTGAAGGCACTCGCGTAATGCCGATCCCGCTGGTGTCCTACCAAGGCGAGCGCTTCTACTTCCGCGGCATCACCGCTGGCTGGCATCTGGCGGGCAACGATGCTTTCGAACTCAATGCGATCGGCAAATTCCGCTTCGACGGTTTCGAGGTAGATGATCTGGGCCGCGTGGAGCTGGCGCGCAACGGCGTGGACTATCGGCTGCTCGAAGACCGCGACAAGGGCTTCGATCTCGGCTTGGGCATGAAGTGGACCGGCGCTGCCGGCGAATTGGAAGTGGAACTCCTGGCCGATGCGACCGGCACCAGCGAGGGCCAGGAAGCGACGCTGCAATACGGGTATCCCATCGAACTCGGCGAGGGCATGCTGACGCCGAACGTGGGCGTGACCTGGCAGTCCAAGGACATGGCGAACTATTACTACGGCACGCTCGACGAAGAAGTCGCACGCGGCGTGGTCGACTACAAGCCTGGCGCGGTCACCATTCCGCACGTCGGCGTGCAGTACTTCCGCCCGATCGGCGAGAAGTGGTCGGTGATGGCGTTCGCCAAGTACAGCCGCCTGCCCGACGAGATCGCCGACAGTCCCTTCATGGAGCCGGATACCGATGGCTCGGCGTCGATGTTTATCGGCTTCTCGCGGGGGTTCTGAGAACCTATTCTGGCTCCGTCGCGAGCGAAGCCAATCTTCAATATCGAACTCGGAATCACCTGCCGGCATGCCCGGCAGCAATGGTTTTGAGCCTTACGCCAGCTGCCGCGACCATTCCGCCAAGAACACCGCGGTAGCCGCGGCGACATTGAGGCTCTCCACCGCACCGGTACCGGGAATCGACAACTGCAGATCGCAAGCATCGGCCAGCTCCGCATCCATGCCTTCGCCCTCGGCGCCCATCACATAGATCAGCCGCTCAGGCAGTTGCGCGGAGAACACGTTTTCGCCACCGCGCACTACAGTTGCCGCCAGCCGAAAGCCCGCGCCGCGCAACTGCGACATGGCGTTTTCCGGATGGCCCATACGCACCGACGGCACGCATTCGGCACCGCCTTCGGCGACGCGCGCGGCGGCGCCGGACAAAGCCAAGGAAGAATCCTGCGGTTGCAGGATCGCCGACACACCGAAGTGCGCGGCGGCGCGCAGGATCGCGCCGAAGTTATGCGGATTGCCCACGCCATCCAGCCACAATCCCAACACCGGCCCTTCCGGCAGGTTGCGCAGCCAATCGGACAATGCAATCGGTTCCTGTTTCAGCACATCAGCCACCACGCCTTCGTGATGGCCGCTGGCAGCAAGCTTGCCCAAGTCGCCCTCTTCGACCACGCGGTAGCCGACGCGATGCTTCACGCACCACGCCAGCAGGGGTTGCAGCTGCGGAATGCGGTATTCGGCCAGATATAGCTTGCGAATGGACTCGGGGCGCCGCGCGAACACCGCCTGCACGGCATTGAGGCCGTACAGGCGCAGCTCGTCGCGATGACTGCCGACGTGCGCGGATCTCTCTTCGCGCGGCGGCTGCGACCGCGCCGGCCGCTCACCGGACGCACGCGGATGTTTGCCCCAGGGATTGCTCACGTCAGTCCTTCTTCTTCCAGAAATCGGCGTTGCGAATACCCAGCGCCTCCGGGTCGAAGACCGGCTCCAGACCGAGCTTCTTCTGACGTTCGTAATCCTGCAACGCCAGCATCGCCGGCTTGTGCAGGATCAAGATGGCGATGATGTTGAGCCAAGCCATCAGACCCACGCCGATGTCGCCCAGTCCCCAAGCCTGCTGTGCATTGTGGAAAGCGCCGAAGATCACCATGCCGATGATGCCCAGGCGCAGCAGCAGGATCGCCATCGGATGCGTGCGCTTGACGCCGGCGATATAGGTCAGGTTGGTCTCGGCCATGTAGTAGTAGGCCATGATGGTGGTGAAGGCGAAGAAGAACAGCGCCAGCGCCACGAAGCCCGAACCCCAGCCCGGCAGCACCGATTCCACCGCCGCCTGCACGAAGCCCGGGCCTTCCTCGACGCTACCCATGCCATCGAACAAATGGGCGCCGCCATCAGGCGAATAGACGTTGTACTTGCCGGTCGCCAACACCAGGAATGCGGTCGACGTGCACACCAGCATGGTGTCGAAATAGATCGCGAACGCCTGCACGTAACCCTGCTTGGCCGGGTGCGAGACTTCCGCGGCAGCGGCGGCGTGCGGGCCGGTGCCCTGGCCGGCCTCGTTGGCGTAGACGCCACGCTTGACGCCCCACTCCACCGCCAGGCCCAGCATGGCGCCGAAGGCGGCGTGCGTGCCGAACGCACTGCTGAAGATCACCCGGAACATATCCGGCACGCGCTCGGCATTCAGCAGCATCACCGTCACCGCCATCAGGATGAAGGCTAGCGCCATGAACGGCACCACTACCTCGGCGAAGTTGGCGATGCGCTTGACGCCGCCGAAGATGATCACCGCCAACATCAGTGCCACCACGATGCCGATACCCAGTTTGAAGGCGTCGCGTGCCTCCATGCCCAGCCACTGGCCGTCCATCGCGCCGCACAGCGAGCTGCCGGCACAGACATTGGCCGCGCTGTCGGCGATGGCGTTGGCCTGCACGCCCGGCATCAGGAAGCCGGTGGCGATGACGGTGGCCACGGCGAAGACCACGGCGTACCACTTCAGCCCCATCGCTTTTTCGATGTAGTAAGCCGGACCGCCGCGGTAACGGCCTTCGGCATCCTTGGTCTTGTAGATCTGGGCCAGCGTGCACTCCACATACGAGGTGGATGCACCCAGGAAGCCCATCACCCACATCCAGAAGATCGCGCCCGGACCACCGAAGGCGATGGCGGTGGCGACACCGGCGATATTGCCGATACCCATGCGCCCGGCCAGCGACATCGCCAGCGCCTGGAACGAGGACACGCCCGCGTCGGACTTCTGTCCGCGGACCGTCAGGCGGACCATCTCCACGAAGCCCCGCACCTGCATGAAGCGGGTGCGAAAGGTGAAATACAAGCCGGCCGCCAGGCACATGAATATCAATGCCTTGCTCCAGATAATGCCGTTGATGCTGCTGATGATGTATTCCACGCGGGCTCCCCAGACGGTTGAAAGAAAGAACGCCCCGTCGCTCGGGACAGGTCGATTCTCCATGAATTGAGCGGGTCTGCGAAGCCTTATGGCTCGCCCGGGCCTGGCGGAGGGGCACAATGCTTGGCAAAGAGCGACTTGGTGGGAGCGGCGTCCCGCCGCGAGCTCTTTGTC
>CBFGZY010000091.1:0-13829 GCA_965653375.1 uncultured Pseudoxanthomonas sp. | reverse complement strand
CTCCCCGCTCCCCGCTCCCCGCTCCCCGCTCCCCTCCCGCCTCACTTCAACAACTGCGACGCATCCAGCAAGATCACCGCCCGCTCGTTCAACCTTGCTACGCCGCGGAACAGATGGTTGGCGATGCGGCCGACGCGGGCGTTGTCGGGGGGTTCGATCTGTTGTTCGGTGAGGTTGGTGACGTCTTCCACCGCCGATACGCGCAGGCCCAGGATTTCGCCTTGTTCTTCCAGTACCACGATGCGGGTGGAGGTGTCCTGCTCCACGGCGCGGCGGCCCAGGTACAGCCCCAAGTCGATCACCGGGACCACTTGGCCGCGCAGATTCATTACCCCCAGCATGTGCCTGGCGGCGCCGCGCAACGGGAGCAACGTGCCCGGCAGCACTACTTCCTGCACCTTCAATAGTTCGAGTGCGTAGTGCTGGCCGTCGCAGCGCATACGCAGCCAGCGCGTCGTCGGTTCGGCCGCGCGGCGACGCGCACCACCTTCGATGGGCGTCTGCAGGAATGGCTTGGAAGGCAGTGGCGGAATGGCCTTGGGTGTAGGGACAGCCGAAAGCAGGGTCATGGCGGGAGACCCGGAAGAAGAAGGGCGTGGGGTGGGTGCCGGCAACGGAGCCGGTGCGATGCGCGGCGGCGGCGGCGCGGCCGGTGCAACCGGAACAGCGCTGGCATTGGCGGCTGGTGCCGGAGCCGGAGCAGCGGGCTGGATCTCCGCAATCGATTCGGCCACCGGTACTGCGGTGGGTTCCGGACGCGGTGCGAATTCCTTTTCCATTTCTTCGATGATCGAAGCCACCATGGCGGGATCGACATCGACGACGTTCGCATCGGTTTTTTCGGCGATGAGAGGGGCGGTGGGAACATCGAGAATGGCGACGGGCTCTTCAATCTCCGCTGCAGGCGGAACGATAGCCATGGGCGCCGAACGCGTAGGCGCGACGACAGCGCCTGCGTCGCCCAGCAGCTCCATCAGATAGTCGTCCAGCGCCGGCGCGGAATTCATGCGGCTTGTTCCATCAGACGGCTTTCGGTATCCAGCAACCAGTCCAGCGCGCGACGGTATGCCGACAGCGCTCGGCCGGGATACTGGCCTACCGGTGCGGTTTCGGTCAGTGCTTCTACGGTGCAGATGCGGGTGTCGTTGGGAATCGCGTCGTTCCATACCCGAGCGCCGTGCTGCTCCTGCATGGTCTTCAATGTTTCGGCGCCGGCGCGGGTACGGCGGTCGTGCAAAGTGGGCAGGATCGATACCGGCAACGGACGACGGCGCGAACGTTCGACCATGTCGGCGGTGCGGCACATGCCATTGAGCCCGTGCAGCGCCAGCGGTTCGGTCTGGGTGGGAATGATGAGGTGGTCGGCCGCGGCCAGCGCGTTGACCATCAGCAGTCCCAGCGTGGGCGCGCAATCGAACAACACGTAGTCGTACGCCGCGCCGCCGCGCGCCAGGGCATTGGAAAGCGCCATGCCCAGGCCGGGCTGGGTGGCGCTGCGGCGCTCCAGCGCGGCCAGCGCGGTTTGTGCGGGGACGAAGCTTAGATGTTCTATTTCGCTTGCCTGGGCGACGCGCGCGAGTTCGGTGGCCGGATCATCGAAAAGATTGAGCACGCCCAACGGCGGCGGATCGGAAGGGAGCCCGAATGCGCGGCTCAGCGATGCATGCGGATCCAGGTCGATCAACAGCACGCGCGAACCGCGCATGGCCAGGCCGCGACCCAACGCCAGTGTGGTAGTGGTCTTGCCCACGCCGCCCTTTTGGTTGGCGATCGCCCAGACACGCATCAATTCACTCCTTCGGGGACTTCGGATGCCGGCGTGGTGCCGGTGGCAATGGTGTTGATCGGCTGCGGCATCGCCGGCAACTGGATCAGTGCGGGCGGCGGTGCCTCAGGTTCTTCATGCGCCTGCAATTTCTGCGCCAGTGCACTGTTGTCCTGGCTGGCCAGGATGATCAGCAGTACGCGGCGGTTGGCGTTGCGGCCTTCGATGGTGGCGTTGTCGGCGATCGGCCGGAACTCGCCGTAGCCGATCATCGCCAGCCGCTCCGGCGGAATGCCGTCGCCCACGAACAGGTGCACCACGCTGGCGGCGCGGGCCGCCGACAGTTCCCAGTTGGATGGGAACTGATAGGTGTTGATGGGCCGATCGTCGGTATAACCTTCCACGCGCACCGAGTTGGGAACCTCGGCCAGCACTTCAGCCAACTTGGAAACGGTGGCGCGGGCGTCGGGTTCCAGCGTGGCCGAGCCGGTGGGGTACAGGATGTCGCTGTTGATCTGCACTTCCAGCCACAGCTCCGCACGCTTGACGGTCACCAGCTTCTTGTCGATGAGCGGTTCGAGCGCGCGCTCCAGATCGGCGGCGATGGATTCCAGCTGGCTCTGCGCGTTTTGCAGGCCTTTGCTGTCCATGCTCATGTTCATCTGCGAGGCCATCGCCGCCAGCAGGGTGACGTTGGGTGCAGGCGAGGGCGCCGATGGGCCGCTCTTGGCGCCGGACTTGATCGGCGAGGGCCGGTCGAAATCCGCACCCTGCAATTGGTTGTTGCCGACCTGCACCGGATTGATGGTGCGCGGCGCGCCGCCGAACGCGGCGGTCAGCGCATCGGCCATCACCCGGTACTTGCCTTCGTTGACGGTGGAAATGGCATACATCACCACGAAGAACGCCAGAAGCAGCGTCATCAGATCGGCGTAGGGAATAGCCCATGCCTCGTGATTGGCGTGCTCTTCGTGATGCTTCTTGCGTGCCATGACCGCGCGCCTCTAGTGCAGGAAGCCAGCGAGCTTGGCTTCGATATTGCGCGGGTTTTCACCTTGCGCGATGGCGATCAATCCTTCGATGATCATTTCGCGTTCGCGGCTGCGGCCGCCGATGACGCTCTTCAGTTTGTTCGCCATGGGCAGGAAGAAAAGATTTGCCGATGCGATACCGTAGATGGTGGCGGTGAATGCGGCCGCGATGCCGTGTCCCAGCTTGCTGGGATCGGCCAGGTTCTTCATCACCGCGATCAGGCCGAACACGGCACCGATGATGCCCAGGGTAGGCGCATAGATGCCCATCGCCTCGAATACCTTTGCGGCAGCCAGGTCCTCATGTTCCTGGCCGCCGAGGTCGATCTCCAGCATGTGGCGGATGGCTTCCGGTTCCAAGCCATCGACCAGCATCTGCAAGCCTTTTTTAAGGAAAGGGTCCTGCTGTTCGCCGACCAGTGGTTCCAATCCCAGCAAACCTTGCTTGCGCGCGATATTGCTCCACTCGACGATCTGGGTGACGAGCGATGCGCGGTCGCTGGTTGGCGGGCGGAATACCCAGGCCATGATGGCCACGGCGCGTTTGAATACCGCCGGAGGCGTATGCACCATGATCGCGGCCACGGTGCCCAGGATCACGATGACGAACGCCGCCGACGACCACAGCGAAGAAACGCCCGCACCCTTCAGGATGCTGCCACCCACCAGCGCCACCAGCGCCAGGATGATTCCGATGAGGCTGAAGATATCCATGTAAGTAGGTATCGGCGGTTGTGGGGTGTTCTTGAGATGCAGACTTGTGCGGATGCCCAAGTCGCGACTCAGATCACAAGGTCATGCCGTTGTCACGGATGGATCCATTGGGTGATCGAAATCAAAGATCGTCATCCCGGCTGTTGAAAACCACCGGGATGACGGCTTTTTTTGAAACCAAGTCGCCAGTGCGAAATTGATGTCAGGCCGCGCTTTCCCGCAACCCGTCTACATCCAGGATCAATGCCATGCGGCCGTCGCCGATCAAGGTGGCGCCTGCGTAACCGCGCAGGCCGCGCACGGCGCGTGGCAACGGTTTGATGACTACTTCTTCGCGGCCACGCACCTGGTCCACGACCAGGCCGAACCGTTGGTCGCCCATCTGCAGCACCACGATGGTCAGCAGCGTCGTGACGACCGGCTCCACACCCATCCAATGGCGCAGATCGACCAAGGGCAGGGTGGTGTTCTGGCGGTCCAGGACTGCCTGTCCGTCGAACCAGCGCAAAGTGTGTGCGGGTGCGTGCAGCACCTCCAGCACGCGCGCGAGCGGCAGCGCATAGACCGGATCGCCGGCCTGCACCAGCAATGTAGGCAGGATGGCCAGTGTCAGCGGCACGCGGATAACGAAGCGGCTGCCACGACCGAGCACGGAATGGATCTGGATCTGGCCGCTGAGTTCGCGAATGCGCGACTGCACCACGTCCATGCCGACGCCGCGACCGGAAATGTCGGTGACTTCGGTCTTGGTGGAAAAGCCGGCCAGGAAAATCAGCTGCAGGCATTCGTCGTGCGACAGGCGCGCAGCCGCTTCGGGATCGATCAGGCCTTTTTCCAGCGCCTTGACGCGCAGGCGTTCGGGATCGATGCCCGCGCCGTCGTCGCGTATCTCGATGGTGACGAAATCGCCTTCCTGCTGCGCCGACAAGCGCACGTGGCCCTGCCGCGGCTTGCCCGCGTTTTCACGCAGGTCGGGAAGCTCGATGCCGTGGTCGATCGCGTTGCGCACCAGGTGCACCAGCGGATCGGCCAGCGCCTCCACCAGGTTGCGATCGAGTTCGGTCTCGGCGCCGACCAGTTCCAGGTCGACTTCCTTGCGCAGCGTGCGGGCGACGTCGCGCGCGACCTTGGGGAAACGCGAAAACACTTTTCCCACCGGCTGCATGCGGGTGCGCATCACCGCCGATTGCAAGCGCGCGGTCGCAATGTCCAGGCTGCTGACAGCGCGGTCGAGTTCTTCGTCGCGAAGACGCGCACGCAACGTCTTCAAACGGTTCCGCGACAGCACCAGCTCGCCGACCATATTGACGATGGCATCCAGGCGCTTGGTATCGACGCGGATGGTTTGTTCGGCTTCGCCGTTGGTGCGTGGCGCTGGCTTGGGAGCGGTGCCGGGCGACGGCGCGGCCGGCGCCGTGTGCGATGGCCTGGGCGGCGTGACCGGGGCTGCGGGTGCCTGGGTGCCGGGTGCGGCACCGCCATGCAGCTGATCCAGCAAGGCTTCGAATTCGTCGTCATCGATCAGATCGCCGGACGGCGCCGGGCGGCCCGCTGCAACCGGGGCTGCTGGCGAGGACGGCTTTCCGCCGCTGCCGTGCAACTGATCCAGCAGCGCTTCGAATTCATCGTCGTCGATCAGTTCGCTTGCGCCTGCCGAGGGCGCAGCGGACATAGCGACTGTTTTTGCCGCAGAGGCTGCGGCTGGTAAATGAACGTCGAACTGTTCGATCAGCGAATCCGGCGCATGCGGCGGATCGTCGCCCGCGCCCACGGCATCCAACATCCGTTGTAGGTAATCCAGCGACTGTTGCGCGGCATCGAAATGATGCGGCTCCAGCGTCGCCTTTCCCGCGCGCACGGTACCCAGCGCTTCCTCTGCGGCGTGGCACAGATTGACCATGGCATGGATCGCCAGGAATCCGGCACCGCCTTTCAGCGTGTGAAAGCCACGGAACACCGCATTGAGTTGCTGACTATCGCCAGGATCCTGTTCCAGCGTGACCAGCTGCTCCCCCAAACGATCGAGGATTTCCTGAGCTTCGATCAGGAAGTCGGCGGCGATTTCGGGGTTGACGGCGGACATGAGGAGAAGGGTCGAGATTCCGTGCGATGGTTGTCAGTGGGTGATGGTTGAAGCGGTAAGTAAAAGCAGTAGTGCGGAACTAGGTAGATAGCCTCCGCGTTGGCGGGTGACAGGGCGTTTGCTTTTGCTTGAAGAGACAAAGCAAATCCCCCTCAGTCCCCCATTTTAGTTTTTAACAGCCGAATGGCTGGTCAAGGGGGAGGCAAAGCGAGAGCTTTCCGTTTGCTCTTCACAATTCCCGTCTCCCGTCTCCCGTCTCCCAGCCCTTAAAGCCCCAACCCCGACAACAAGTCGTCCGCGTCATCCTGCGAAAACGCGTTGCGGTCCAGGCCAGCAACGGCCGGGCCGGCGAGATCTGAACCCTTGGGTTTCTCCGGCGGCGGCAGTCCCAATGCGTGGAAGCCTTCGTGAACGCGGCGAACGATGCCGGCGACGCGGCGGATGATCTGGCCGGTGAGATCCTGGTAGCTCTGCGCCAGCGCCATCTCCGACAAGCCGTTGCGGATCTGGTCGACCAGTTGCATCTGGTCCGGGCCCAACGGCGTGGTTTTCAATTGATCGGCCAATGCGCGGCACTGTTCCGCCAGGTCCAGCGTCTTGTGGCTGGCTTGCTCGGTCATGGCCACGACGTGATCCAGGCGCGCGCAGGCGTCGTCCAGGTCACCGCCTGCGGTGTGGGCAGGCGGCAGCTCGCCTAGTGTCTGCGCCAGTTCCCGGGCCAGTCGGCCCAGGCCCTGCATCATCGGCTGCGTACGCCAGGCGGCGATGGCATCCAGTTCGCGCCGCCAGCCGGCTTCGTCGCCTTGCTCCAGCGCATCCAGGGCATGCTGGAGTTTTTCCACCAGTACGCTACGGGCGGCGGTTGTTTCCGCGGTTGCGCTCATCAGGCTGCCGCTCCCAGACGCTCGAAGATCTTGCCGAGCTTTTCTTCCAGCGTCTGCGCGGTGAAGGGTTTGATGATGTAGCCGTTGACGCCTGCCTGCGCGGCTTCGATGATCTGTTCGCGCTTGGCTTCGGCGGTAACCATCAGCACCGGCAATGTCTTGAAACGGTCATCGGCGCGGATCGCGCGCAACAGCTCGATGCCGGTCATGCCGGGCATGTTCCAATCGGTCACCACGAAATCGAATTGGCCCTGTGCCAGCACGGCCAGCGCACTGTTGCCGTCTTCGGCTTCGGCGGTGTTGGTGTAGCCCAGGTCGTTGAGCAGATTCTTGATGATGCGACGCATCGTCGAGAAATCGTCCACGATCA
This sequence comes from uncultured Pseudoxanthomonas sp., assembly GCA_965653375.1. Taxonomy (GTDB): domain Bacteria; phylum Pseudomonadota; class Gammaproteobacteria; order Xanthomonadales; family Xanthomonadaceae; genus Pseudoxanthomonas_A. The sequence continues at coordinate 6,982 of CBFGZY010000091.1, read as the reverse complement.
GAATGCGCATGTTCTTGTTGGCGGTCACGGGTGCTCCGGTGAAGCGAGGGCTGGTCTAGGGGTGATAGCGGCCGGTGGGCGGGAATATTTAGGGGCGTGGGGCGGTGAGCGGTGAGCGGTGAGCGGTGAGCGGAAAAAGCTTCTTGCTTTACCTCCCCCTTTTCAAAAGGGGGATTAAGGGGGATTTGCTTTTGCTCTTCAGAAGCAAGAGCAACAGCAAATCCCCCGTCACCCGCTTCGCGGGCGCCCGCCCCCTTTTTTAAAGGGGGCTATCAACACCACCGCTTTTTGCTCACCGCTCCTAGTCATCCTCCAGCCCCGCATCCGCACTTTCGAACACCTGCAGGCGTCCGCGCAGCCGCACCATCGCCTGGCCGTGGATCTGGCAGACGCGGGATTCGCTGACGCCCAGCACGGCGCCGATTTCCTTCAGGTTCAATTCCTGCTCGTAGTACATCGACAGCACCAGCTGCTCGCGTTCGGGCAGTTGGCCGATGGCCTTGACCAGAGATTCGCGGAACTCGCTGCGTTCCAGCAGGTGCTGGGGCGATGGGCCGCCGGTCTTGCTGGTGTTCGGCTCGCCGTGGTCGTCCACGTGCGACTCCAGGCTGAGTACCTGTCCGCGTGCGGCGTCTTCCAACAGGCGCAGGTATTCGGGCAGCGGCATCTCCATGGCCGCCGCCACTTCCGTAGCGATGGCGGCGCGGCCGGTGCGCTGTTCGATCTCGCGAACAGTGGCGGCTGCCTGGCGGGCGCGGCGGTGCACCGAGCGCGGTACCCAGTCGCCGCGGCGGATCTCATCGATCATGGCGCCGCGAATGCGGATGGAAGCATACGTTTCGAACGAGGCGCCCTGTTCGGCGTCGTAGCTACGCGAGGCTTCGATCAAGCCGATCATGCCGGCCTGGATCAAGTCGTCCACTTCGACGCTGGCCGGCAATCGCGCCGCCAGGTGATGCGCGATGCGGCGGACCAGGTCCGCGTGCGTCGTCACCGCATCGGTGGCGGCGCTGCGTTGCACGGCTTTGTATTGGGCGGTGGCGGTATTCATGCGGCTATGCCCCGATTGATCATGCGCTCTACGAAGAACTCGACGTTGCCCCGCGCGCCAGCCGGCGGTTGCCAGCGGGCGGCCATGCGGGCGATTTCATTGATGGCGCGCGCCGAAGGGCTGCCCGGATAGGCTTTGACCACGGCTTGTTGGCGTTGCACGGCGCGGCGAAGCCAGTCGTCCTGGGGCACGGCGCCGAGGTAGTGCAGGGCGACATCGCCAAGGAAGCGCTCGCATACACGCGCAAGCTTTTCGTACAGCTTCCGGCCCTCGTTGGGGTCGCGCACCATGTTGGCGATGACGTGTACGCGGTCCACGCCGCGTTCGCGCGACAGCACCTTGATCAGTGCGTAGGCGTCGGTGATGGAAGCCGGCTCGTCGCAGACCACCACCACGGTGTCTTGGGCGGCCTGGCAAAAGGTCAGCACGCTGTCGGTGATGCCGGCGGCGGTGTCCACCACCATGACGTCCAGTGCGCGTTGCAGTTCGGAGAACACATTGACCAGGCCGACATGCTCGGCCGGCTGCAGTTCGGCCATGTGCCGGAATCCCGACGAGGCCGGCACGATCATCAGTCCGTCCGGTCCTTCCACCACCACGTCTTCCAGCGCGCAGCGGCCGGCGACCAGGTCGGCCAGGGTGAACTTGGGCGACAGACCCAACAGCACGTCCACGTTGGCCAAGCCCAAGTCGGCGTCCATCAACAGCGTGCGCTTGCCGAGTTCGGCCAGCGACACGGCGAGGTTCACCGAGATATTGGTCTTGCCTACGCCGCCCTTGCCGCCGGTGATGGCAATCACGCGGACCGGATGAAATGCGCCGGCAGCCGGAGGCGTGTTGCGCGGATTGGTTTGCAACAGATGATCAGGCGACATGGCTGGTCTCCGTCACAGGTTGTTCGGCTTCTCTTCTGAGTTGGTCCAGGCGCAGCACCAGATGCGCGCTGTTGGCACGGTGCAGATCCTCCGGCACGCGTTGTCCGTCGGTGATCCAGGTCATCGGCAACTGATGGTCGACCACCACCGAAAGCGCGCTGCCCAGGCGGCCGGTTTCGTCCAGTTTGGTCAGCACCACGCCTTGCGGGTTGGCACCGCTGAAGCGACGGACCACTTCGTCCAGATCGCCGAAATGGGAGTTCGCCGGCAGCACCAGCAAGGTGTGCACTTTGCCGGCCGAGCGCAGCCAGTTGAGTTGGCCGACCAGATTCCTGTCGCGCTGGCCCAGGCCGGCGGTGTCGATCAGAACAAGTTTGTAGTCGCGCAGGCGTTCCAGCGTTTGCGCCAGGCTGGCGTCGCTGTCGGCCTCGTGCACCGCGATGCCCAATTGCCGGCCATAGCTGTGCAGTTGTTCGCGGCCGCCGACACGGATGGTGTCGGTGGTGACCAGCGCTACGTCGCGGGCGTTGTGCTTGGCGGCAAACGCAGCGGCCAACTTGGCAATCGTGGTGGTCTTGCCGGCACCGGTGGGGCCCACCAGCGCAATCACGCCGCCTTCTTCCAACGGATCGATCGGCGTGACCGGCAGTTTCTTGGACAGCAGGCCCAGCATCAGGCCGCGGCCGCGATGCGGTTCGGTATCGGCCGGAATCTGCAACGCGATATCACGGGTGATGCCGGCGTCGAAGCCGTAGTCGTCCATCAGTTCCATCGCCTGCATGCGTACCGGAGAACCGCGCAGGCGCTCGTCGGTGAGGCGATGCATCTCGCGTTCGATCATCTCGCGCATCGAAGCCAACTCGGCGCGCATCTGCACCAGTTGATCGTCGTTCTTGCGCGCTTCGGCGGTGTTGTCGGCCACCACGGTCAGCGTCGGTTCGACGACGCTGGCAGCTGCGGCGGACAAGGTGCCGGATTGCGCCGGCACAACGGCCGGCACTTCAGCAGGAGCCGCGGCAGGAATGGTCGCGGGTATTGCGGCTATTTCCGCGGCCGGCACGGAGTAGGGTGCCGTGAGTTCCGGCGTGTTCGGTTTGGCCGTAAATTCCGGCACCGGCGGAAGCGTGGCGGCCAGCTTGGCGGCGAAGGAGTGCGGCTCAAGCATGGAGGCCGTGGGCGCCGTGTTGATGGCAGCCGGTGCGGCGCTTTTGGGATGGAAATAATCGGCCGCCGCTTGAGCGGGCGATGGAGGCGTGTGCGCTGAAGCCGGCGCCTGGCGTGCTGGAGCAACGCTCGCATTGTTCGTGTCGTGTTGAGCCGGCGCGATGTTGATGTTCGCCGCGAACGCCGGAGCCGGAGCAGCAGGACGCATCGCTTCCAACGTGCGCTGCACCAGCGCTTCGTCGTAGTTGGTGGCCGCCACGATCTCGACACCGTCGTCGATCACGCGATTGGACAGGATGACCGCATCCGGACCTTGTTCCTGCCGCACCATCGCAAAGGCAGTGCGCATGTCGGGAGCGACGAAGCGTTTGATTTTCATGGTTGGAAGCCAGAAGGAGCGGGGAACGGGGAACGGGGAACAGGGAATGAAGGACTGTGTGCGGCCCGCCTATCCCGTGTCTCTCGAAAAAACTGCTTGTAGTTGCTTGTCATCTCATGCTCCAACCGGCTGCGACCAACCCACATTCCCGGTTCCCGGTTCCCCGTTCCCCGCCTCTCAACTAATTGTTCCTACCAACTTCAACCGCTTGTCCTCGGGCACTTCGCTGTAGGCCAACACCGACAACGAAGGAACGCTGTGCCTTACCAATCGGGCCAGGGCGGCGCGGACCGCGCCTGGCACCAGCACCACCGCAGGTTCGCTTTTGGCTTCCTGCTTGGTGACGCAATCGGCGAGGCTTTGGTGCAGCCGTTCGGCCAGACCGGGTTCCAGCGCGGCGCCAGCTCCTTGTGTGCTGTCCTGCAAGACCCGTTCCAGAGCCGGCGCCAAGGTATAGACGGGCAGTTCCGGCGCCATGCCGGAAATTTCCTGCACGATGAAACGGCCCAGCGCATTGCGCACCGCTGCAGTCAGTGCGGCGGGGTCGGGCGTATGCGGGGCGTGTTCGACCAGCGATTCGACGATGCGGCGCAGCTGGCGGATCGGCACGCGTTCGTTCAGCAGGTTCTGCATCACCCGCACCACCGTGGACAACGGCAGCGCCTTGGGCGTGAGGTCTTCCACCAGCTTGGGAGCACTGCGGGCCAGCGTGGCCAATAGCTGCTGCACTTCTTCGTGACCCAGCAACTCCGGTGCGTGTTCGCGGACCAGATGGGAAAGGTGGGTGGCCACCACGGTTGCCGCGTCCACCACGGTGTAGCCCAACGATTCGGCCATCGCGTGCTGATGCGGTTGGATCCACACCGCGTCCAGGCCGAACGCGGGATCCTTGCCCGGGATACCGTCGATGGGCGCGAAAGCCCCGCCGGGGTCGAGCGCCAGTTCGCGATCCGGATGGATCTCGGCGGTGGCCACGGGCACGCCGTGCACCAGCAGGCGATAACCGTTCGAAGGCAGTTCCAGGTTGTCGCGGATATGCACCGGCGGGATCAAAAAGCCAAGATCCTGGGTCAGCTTGCGGCGCACCGCTTTGATCCGCGACATCAGCTCGCCGCCCTGGCCCTTGTCCACCAGCGGGATCAGCCGATAGCCCACTTCCAGGCCCAACGGATCGACCGGGCGCAGTTCGTCCCAGGTCAGTTCGGCGGCGGAATTGCCGGTGCTCGGCCCGGGCAGTGCGGCTTCGGGTTTGACGCTCTGTTTTTCCTGGTCCTTCTTCCACAGTTTCCAGGCGATGAAGCCCAGCACCGCGGCCAGCGTCAAAAACACGACGTTCGGCATGCCCGGCACCAGGCCGACCAAACCGATCAGGCTGGCCGCCACCGCCAGCGCTTTGTGCTGGCCGAAGACCTGGGTGACCATCGCGCCGCCCATGTCCTGCGCGCGCGAGGCGCGGGTGACCAGCATCGCCACCGCCGAAGACACCAGCAACGCCGGCAACTGCGCGACCAGGCCGTCGCCGATCGACAGCAGGGTGTAGACCTTGGCGGCTTCGATGGCCGGCATATCGTGCTGCAGTACGCCGATGGCCATGCCGCCGATCAAATTGATGAACAGGATCAGGATGCCGGCGATGGCGTCGCCGCGGATGAACTTGCTGGCGCCGTCCATCGCGCCGTAGAAATCCGCTTCCTCGCGGACTTCCTCGCGCCGGGCCTTGGCCTCGTCGCGGGAAAGCAGGCCGGCGTTGAGATCGGCGTCGATCGCCATCTGCTTGCCGGGCATGGCGTCCAGGATGAAACGTGCCGACACTTCCGAGATGCGGCCGGCGCCCTTGGTGATCACCACGAAGTTGATGATGGTCAGGATGGCGAACACCACCATGCCGACCGCGAAGTTGCCGCCCACCACGAACTCGCCGAAGGCGGCGATGACTTGGCCGGCGGCATCGTGGCCGTCCTGGCCATGCAGCAGCACCACGCGAGTGGACGCCACGTTCAGAGCCAGCCGCAGCATGGTGGTCATCAGCAGGACGATGGGGAAGATGGTGAAGTCCAGCGGCCGGCGGACATAGACCACCGCCAGCAGCACCACCAGCGAGATGGCGATGTTGAAGCTGAAAAGCGCATCCAGCACCGGCGGCGCCAGCGGCACCATCACCATCGCCAGCATCGCCAGCACGACCAGCGGCGCGCCCAGGCCTTGCCGCAGCAGCTCCATTACCCGCGCGGTGGGAGAGGGCGTGGCGTTCATGCCTGATCTCCGCGCTTATCGCCCAGTTGTTCGTCCACGTCGACGACCGGCTGGTCCGGGTAATGCTCCGCCGCACCGTTGCGCCATGCGCGCAACTGGTAGACGTAGGACAGGATCTGGGCGACGGCGGAGTACAGTCTCACGGGGATTTCCCGACCGATTTGCCCTTCCCGGTACAAGGCGCGTGCCAAAGGCGGCGCGGAGACGATGGCGACCCGATGCCGCTCGGCGACTTCGCGTATGCGATGGGCCATTTCGTCCACGCCCTTGGCCACTACCCGGGGTGCGCCCATCTGGCCGCCGTCGTATTTCAGCGCCACGGCGTAGTGGGTTGGATTGACCACGATGACATCGGCGCTGGGAACGTCTTCCATCATCCGGCGCTGCGACATCTGGTGCTGCATCTGGCGGATGCGGCCCTTCACTTCCGGGCGGCCTTCGCTTTCCTTCATTTCGTCGCGCAGCTCCTGCCGCGTCATCTTCAGTTTGCGGGTGTAGTTCCACTTCTGGTACGGCGCGTCGATGGCTGCCAGCAACCCCAGCGCACCGGCGGTGGACAGCAGCAGCACGCCGGTGAAGCCCAGGCCGCTGCTGGCCGCGGCTTCCAAGGGCATGTCCAGCAACGCGCGCAGTTTGTTCAGGCCCAGCTTCAAGGTCAGGGCCGCTGCACCGCCTACGAAGACGACCCGCAGCAGCGATTTCAGCAACTCCGCCAGGCTTTCTGGGCCGTACAGGCGTTTGAGCCCGGCAGCAGGACTGAGCCGTTTGAAGTCGGGCATGAGCGACTTCTGCGAAAACTGCAGCCCGCCCATCAGTAGTGGCCCGGCCACGCCTGCTAGCACGCAGACGATGGCCAGCGGCGCGGTTACCAACAGCAGTTTGAGCAGCAACTGGCCGGCGTGGCCGAACAGCTGGTCTGGATGCCCGCGCAGGCTCATGTCCGGGGTCAGTGCGATTTTCATCCAGCCCAGGCTGTTGCGCGCCAGCGTGGGAGCGGTGGCGGTCAGCGCCAGGACGCCCGCGCCGAACACCGCCGCCGTCGCCAACTCGCGCGAACGCGGGACGTTGCCTTGCTCGCGGGCTTCGCGGAGTCGTTTCTCGGTAGGCTGTTCTGTACGTTCGCCGCTTTCGTCTTGCTCGGCCATGGCGCTTTTCCGACGGGATCGGAAGGGTCGATGCAAGAAGCGTTCCGGAAACCGCCGGCGCGGTCATTTCCCTTGTAGGAGCGACGTGAGTCGCGATGAGGCTTTACCGGTAAAG
>CBFGZY010000090.1:0-13838 GCA_965653375.1 uncultured Pseudoxanthomonas sp. | reverse complement strand
GCCAGCATCTTCATCGCGTTGTCGCGGTTCTGGTGCTGGCTGCGCCCGGTCTGGCAGGCCACCACAATCCCGGTCGGTACGTGGGTGATACGTACTGCCGATTCGGTTTTGTTGACGTGCTGGCCGCCGGCGCCGGAAGAACGGTAAACGTCGGTTTTCAGATCGGCCGGGTTGATCTCGATATCGATGTTGTCATCGACTTCCGGCGACACGAACACCGACGTGAAACTGGTGTGCCGGCGGTTGTCGGAGTCGAACGGGGATTTGCGCACCAGCCGATGCACGCCGGTTTCGGTCTTCAGCCAACCGTAGGCGAAGTCGCCTTCCACCCGCACGGTGGCGGACTTGATGCCGGCCACGTCGCCGCCGCTGACTTCCATCAGCTCGGTCTTCCAGCCACGCGATTCGCACCAGCGCAGGTACATGCGCAGCAGCATTTCCGCCCAGTCCTGCGCCTCGGTACCGCCGGCGCCGGCCTGGATATCGACGAAGGCGTTGGACGAGTCCATCTGGCCGGAGAACATGCGCTGGAATTCCAGCTTCTCCACATGGGTGGCGAATCGATCCACGTCGGCCACCACGGCCAGCGCGGTGTCTTCGTCGTTTTCGCTTTCCGCCAGTTCCAGCAATTCGCCCGCTTCGGTCAGCCCATCGTCGACGCTGGCGATGCCGCCGACCGTCTTGTCCAGCAGCGAACGCTCCCGGCCCAGGGTCTGGGCGTATTCGGGGTTGTTCCAGATATCGGGGCTTTCCAGTTCGCGGTTTACTTCTTCCAGACGCTCACGCTTGGCGTCGTAGTCAAAGATACCCCCGTAGCGAAACCAGCCGCTCTTGCAGATCGGCGATGCGCTGGCGGATGGGATTGAGTTCGATCATGGTGCGGTGGGGCGGTGTCGTGAAGGTCGGCAAGGATACCAGAGGCGCCCGCTTCGGACCGCCTGCCGCAGGGCTTTTCCAGGGGCCATTGCCGGTTCCGATCAATCGTTGCCGACCCTGTCACGCAATTCGCTACGGTAGCGGCGGCTGCACGGCAGCACCGTCGCGTCTTTCAGATACAGGCGGGCGTCGCCGCTTTCCAGCGGTTCGATCGAGACCACGTGGTCCAGGTTGACCAGATAGCTGCGATGGATGCGGGCGAAGCGCTGTGGGTCCAGCTTGGCTTCCACGCCGGCGATGGTGCTGCGCAGCGGGTAGTCGTGGCCGCGTACGCGCAGGTTCACGTAGTTGCCGGCGGCTTGCAGCCATTCGATGTCGGCCGCGGCCACCAGGAAGTCACGCCCAAGCTTGCGGACCAGGAAACGTTCCGGCCGTTCCAGCGGCTCCACCGGAGGCCCCTCATCCGGCGAATCCAGCAGGCTGGCTTCGCCCTGCCAGCGCCGCAGCAAGAAGCGGTAGACCTCGATGCCAAGCACCATGCCGGTGAAGCTGCGGACATCCTTCAGGTATTCGTAGAGCAGCTCCCTGCCCCAAGGCCCGAAATCGTATTCGCCGCCCTGCCAACGGTAGGCCACCACTCGCAGCGCCACCATGCCTGCCACATGCACCAGCGAAAACACCAGGCTGGCCAGCACATACCAGGGCAGCTGCCGCCGCCAGGTGTCCCAATGCAGCGGAAACCGGCGAGTGAACAGCACCAAGGCCGGCACCAGGGCCAGCATCAGTATTGCGCTGGAGCCCTCCCATACCGCCGGCTCCCAACCGTCGAACCGCAGCCCCGCGCGGCGGATGTCCATCAAGGTGGTGATGCTGTTGCCCACCGCGTTGATAAGCATCAGTGCCAGCCAGAAGCCAATCTCGAATGTCCGCCGCCAAGGCAGGAAACGGCGATAGGCGGCATCGGAAGCGGATTCGGTCATGCACGCATTCTAGGCGAGCGACCGGGCCAAGCCGCCGGTCTTCGTCCCCAGGTTCCGCGGTTCGTCCCTCCACGCTCGCCATCGATCCCTTCGCCCTCGTGCTGCTGCCGGGCCGGCGTTGCAATAGCCCGGTCTTCTTCGTCGGAGCCTGCCATGGAACGTCGTCACGATCTGGATTGGGTGCGCGTCTGCGCATTCGGGCTGCTGGTGCTCTACCACGTGGGCATGTACTACGTGACCTGGGACTGGCACGTCAAAAGCCCGCAGGCCGGTTCAGCCCTGGAACCCTTCATGCTGCTGAGCGGCCCGTGGCGGCTGTCGTTGCTGTTCCTGGTCTCCGGCGCGGCCAGCGCGTTTCTGCTGGCGAAGCGACCCAAAGGTTTCCTGGGTTCGCGCTCCTGGCGGCTGCTGCTGCCGTTGATCTTCGGCATGCTGGTGATCGTGGTGCCTCAGGCCTATTACGAATTGCTCGATTCGCGCTATCCCGGGGGCTATCACGATGGCTACCTGGCCTTCTGGGGTCGCTATCTTGCCGGCGACAACAGCTTCTGCGACGACGATGGCTGTTTGATCCTGCCGACCTGGAATCACCTGTGGTTCGTGGCGTACCTGTGGGTCTATACGGTCGCTTTATGGCTGCTGGTTCGGCTGGCGCCACGGCTGCTGGCGCGCGGCGGCGAATGGCTTGCCGTGCGGCTGAACGGCTGGGGGGCGATCCTGTGGCCCTGGGTACTGCTGGCACTGGCGCGCATCACGCTGGTGGAGCGCTTCGAATCCACTCATGCCCTGGTCGACGATTGGTACAACCACGCGCAGTACTTCAGCGTGTTCCTGCTGGGGTTCCTGCTGGTACGCGCTACCGCGTTCTGGGAAAGCCTGCAGCGCTTGCGCGTATGGTCGCTGACGCTGGCTGCCGCCAGCTACGGTTTCATCGTCTGGTATTTCTACGCCAGCGGCTATGGCGATGCCAATCCACCGCCGGATGCCTTGCGCATGGTTCAGCGCGCGATGTGGGCACTGAATCAGTGGACCAGCATCACCGCCATTCTTGGCTTCGCTTATCGATTGCGCCACGCCGACAGCGCCGCGCTGAGATACCTGACGCAGGCGATTTTCCCGGTCTACATCCTGCACCAGACCGTCATCGTGGCGGCGACGTACAACCTGCAGCCTCTTCGCATTGCACCGCTATGGGAAGGTCTGCTGCTGGTGACATTGACCTTTGCCGCGTGCTTCGGCGGGTACGAAATCGTTCGCCGCATCCGCTGGTTGCGTCCGTTGTTCGGCCTGAAGATGGAACCTCGACCAGTGAAGGCGATACAGGTGGCGTCCGTACCGGAGAATTGAATGCTAGCTCGAACACGGATCGAACGATTCGCTTCGATCCGTGTTCGTGCATTTGTTCTGTTCTCTTCTTCCTGCCGGCGGCGACCGTCGTCGCTGCTCCTGCATTAGGAAGTCACTTCACTTCGAATTCGCCGACCAGAATGGTTTCCGACCGCTCCTTCAGGCGCAGCGTGACCAGTTGCTCCTGAGCTTTACCGGTACCGAAATGAGTGGTGAGCTTCAGTTGCAGCGTGGTGCCGCCGGTGACCAACTGCTGGCGATCGCCGAAGAAATTGGCTTCCACCTTGTATTTGCCCGGCTTGGCGTCGCGCAGGGAGAACTCTTCCGGTCCGTAGCCGCCAGTAAAGTCGTCCGACAGGCGTCCTCCCTGGTAGGTCAGCGTGTTGCCGTAGTAACACTTCTCGCCGTTGGGATCGGTGACCCACAGATCCATGTCGCTGTTGTCGCTGTCCCAGCTCAATACCACCCTCAGATCCAAGGGAAGGTTCTTCAGCAACCGGGGATCCATGCCGCGTGTATCCGGTCGTTGGCGCGCATTGGCGACCAGGTCGTTCAACTCGGCCAAGGCGATCAGCTTGACGCCGTCGAAACGTTCGTCCCATTCGCGCTTCACCACTTCGTACAGCTGATCGGCCGCTGGCTGGGTTCTGCCTACAGCCGCGTAAGCCAGGCCCAGGTCTCGGAAACTTTGCGGCTCCTCTTCGGCCAGGCGCTTTACTTTTTCGAACACCGGAACCGCCAGTTCCGGACGTTTTGCCTGCATCAGGCGATAAGCCAATACGCGCAGGATGTGGCGATTCTCCAACTCCATTTCCGCCAGGTTCGAGAGCACGCGAAAAGCCAGGTCGTCCTGCTTTTTCTCGAACAACACATCGGCCACGTCCAGGTAGAACGCAACGCTGTTGGCGTACGAGTCGCGCTCGTCCAGATAGAGCGCATAGACCCGGTCCGCCGCCGCTTCGCGCAACCGGCGGCCATACGGCGAGTCAGGCTGCCAGGCCTGCAGGGCGATACGGATGGCGCCGGTGTTGGCGGGGCTTTCTTTATCGTCCTCTCCCTCCAACCGGGCGCCGGTAACCACCACGCTATCCAATGATTCGCTCTGACTCGCCGCGGCCTGCTCGCGGGCGCGATAAACCTGTTCCGCCGCCGCTAGCGGTGCCGGCTCAGGCGCAGCGGGCGGCGCCGGCATCGCCACCATTGGCGCCGACCCCGCCGCGCCGGGTGCTGCTGCGGCAATTTCTGGTCGCCGCTCCGGCGATCCTTTGGGCCAGGTCTTGTTCCACCAGGCGATTTTCTCTTCGAAGGCTTCTGCGACTCGATCCAAGCGCTCACGTTCGGACTCGGACTTTTGCCGATCTTCCGCCGATTTCAGCGCCGCGAATTGCGCCTGCAGCTCGGCAGGTGGCGCGATGTCGTTGCGAACGTAATCCTCCACCGCTTCCAGCACGATCAAAGAAGTCTCGTTAGTCACCAGCCCGAACTGCTGGCCCAACCGCCGAATACGCGCGCGGTTCCGCTCCGGATCGCCGGACAATCCATCCACCCAATAAGCGGCCCACATCTGTCCGATCGGGCCGCTTTGCGCCGCGTCGCGCGCGTCGATAGGCAGTTTCACCGTTCGCGGCCGGCCATCGGCATGCCGATACTCCACCTGCAGATCGCCAGAAAGCGTGCGTAACTTTCCAGCAATACGGAACACGCCATCGCGCGGAATGGCGGACTCGTGCACGAGTTCTTCGCCGCCGGCCAGATCGTACGAAAGCACGCGCGGACGCTCGCCCAACAATCGCTTCGCCGCGGCAGCAACGCCGGCCGCATCGAAGGCGATCGATTCGCCGCCGTTCTCGTCGGCCCACACGCGCAGACGCTGGCCATCGGCGTGGGCTCCGGCGGCCTGAAGCGCATACAGGCGCTGGCCGGACCGCAGTTCGGGAAACGCCTGCGATCCGTAGTTGCTCAATCCGTCGCTGAAAAGCAGGTACTCACCGACATCCGCTTGTGGTCGCCAGTCGCTTAGGTTGCTGGCGCCATCGTAGACCGTGTCGCGCAAGGCCGCCTTGAGCACCCGCCAGTCGCCACCGCGCACCTGGAATGCCGTTGCCGGTTCCGCGCGATCGCGCAATCGGATCAGCGAGACCTCGATGTCGCCGGCGGCTTTGAAATAGGCATCCAGCAAAGCCAGTTCGCTGCCGAGGTCGCGTCGACGCGCGGACGCCGAGCTATCCCACAACAAACCGATCTTCTTCGGCAACGGACGCTGCGCGGAATTTTCGTCCGCCGGCATTTCCGCCAGGAAATAGATCTGGCCGTCGACACGTTGCGTATAAACCCGCGGACCTTGGATGCGCGGCAGATCGACCGCCAGGTCGCCGCCGCGGAATTTCGCGAATCGGGATTGCGCCGACCAGCCTTTGCCGTCGCGTTCGAACGCCATCGCCCCCAACGTGCCTTCGGCCAGCGGCTTCTCCGTTGGTCCGCGCACCGTCACCCGCAGCGATAGCGAATCGGCGCCGCGAGCGAAATCCAGCGGCAGCGACAAGCGGTTGGAGGAACCTTGTGGCGTGAGACTCTCGCTGTATTGAAGCCTGACGCGCCGACCGCCACGTGCGGGTATCGGGAAGATGCGCAGCTTGAAGTGATTGCCTGCGGTCTGCTCAAGCAACGCCGGATCCACCTGGCGACGCTCGATGGCCTCGAACACTTGCTGCCCCTTGGCTTTTTCCACCGGCACCGCTTGGCGCATCTGTCCGTCGATATCCAGGGCGAAGCCGGTGATGCGCTGGCCATCGCGAAGCGGGAAACTGAGTTGGCCTTCCAAGGCCCGGTTGTTGGGATTGAAGAAGACCAGCTCGATCGTGGTCTGCGCCAGACTGCCGACGATGATGGTGTCCATATCGGCGCTGCGCAGCGCGACGGGAGATTCGGCATCGCGAACTTGCATCAGCGGCGGTGGAGGCGGCGCGGTCAGATCCTGCGCCTCGATGAGCGGCACGCCCGCGATCCAAGCCATCAATCCAATACAGACAAGTCCACTGCGCTTGATCAGGGTCATAAGAGCGTCGCTGCCGAAGGTGGAGACAGGCTAGCAAACGCTTCACGCGTCCGGTCGGGGTTAATGCGTCGGCATATCGGCTCGCCACAGCGGTGGCCGAGTGTCGAGCCACCCCACCCCGCCCATGCGATCGACGGGTTGACCATGTAGGACAGTTGTCCTAATTTATCCGGGTCACGTGTCCTACTCGTCGTCCTCTTCAACAGCGATCCGCAGCGGGCCCCATAGAACGAGCCGCATGAGCGTCAAGACTACCCGCGAGCAGATCATCGACACGGCCGATCAGTTGTTCTACTGGCAAGGGTATGAGCACACCTCGTTCGCCGACATCGCCGCAGCAGTGGGTATCTCGCGCGGCAATTTTTACCACCACTTCAAGAGCAAGGACGACATCCTCGATGCCGTGATCGTCCTGCGGCTAGCCAATACGCGGAAAATCCTAGACCGCTGGGAAGCCGACGGCGCGCTGCCCGCCGAACGCATCCGCAGCTTCATTCAGATGCTGATGGCGAACCGCGCCACGATCATGCTGTACGGCTGCCCGGTAGGGACGCTTTGCGCCGAACTGGCCAAACTCGATCACCTCGCACAAGCGGGAGCGAACGAGATCCTGGCTCTGTTCCGCGACTGGCTGCGCCAGCAGTTCGTCGCGCTTGGGCGGCACGCAGACGCCGACGCATTGGCGATGCATCTCCTTGCCCGCAGCCAGGGCGTGGCCGCTTTGGCTAACGCCTTCCGCGACGAGAACTTCATCCGCACCGAAGTCGACCAGATGTGCGCCTGGGCGGAAACCCAAGCGCATACAGCCCGTTCGGCCTGACGGCGGGCTTCCGCACAATCCCAAGGAACCGATGCATGCATATCGTTCTGCTCAAATTCTCCAAGAACAAGGCGCAGGCCGCGCAGCTCATGGAAGGCCACAAGGCATGGATCCAGCGCGGCGTGAACGACGGCGTCTTCCTGGTCGTGGGCAGCCTGCAACCCAATGCGGGTGGAGCCATCCTGGCGCATGGCATGCCGCTGCCCGAGCTGCAAGCGCGGGTGAACGAGGACCCCTTCGTCGTGGGTGGCGTGGTCGATGCGGAAATTCTTGAAATCGCACCGGCACGCGTCGACGACCGCCTGAGCTTCCTGCTGGGCTGATCACGGCAAGTTTCCGACATGCAAAGAACCGACACATGAGCCAGACGATTCCAGGACCAGACGGCAAACCACGCTGCCGCTGGTGCGCCGCCGCACCGGAGTTCTTCGCGTATCACGACACCGAATGGGGATTTCCGGTGGATGACGACCGCCGCCTGTTCGAAAAGTTGTGCCTGGAAAGCTTTCAATCGGGCCTGAGCTGGCGAACCATCCTCGCCAAACGGGAAAACTTCCGCGCCGCCTTCTGCAATTTCGATGCGAAAAAAATCGCCGGGTTCGCCGAGGCCGATGTCCGGCGCCTGCTTCAGGACGAAGGCATCGTGCGCCATCGCGGCAAGATAGAAGCCGTCATCAACAATGCAGCACGCATGCTGGAGCTTGTCGAACGCGAAGGCTCGCTTGCTAACTATGTCTGGCGATTCGAACCGACAGCTTCGGAACTGGCTAAGCCGCAGACGGTCTCCACGTCCGCCGCATCCGTCGCCTTGTCGAAGGATCTCAGGAAGCGAGGCTGGAAGTTCGTCGGCCCAACCACCGTCTACGCCTTCATGCAGGCGATGGGACTGGTCAACGACCACGTCGAAGGCTGCTCCATGCGCCCGGTGGTCGAACGCGCACGCAACGCATTCACGCGCCCGGGAAGCCGAGCCGCGAGGGGGAAGACAAAATGAAACATAGGATGATCAACACGACCTGCTCGGGAAACTACCCAATGGATGACACGCCCTAGAGCGGCAACCAATGCCGGATTACCAGTTGTATCCCACGGCGATCCTGGTAATCGTCGGTATCCAACTGATAAGCCGCATGGATGCGTGGCGGCGGAGGCTGGTCGGCCCAGCCATTGAAATGGATGGCGCTGATTGGCGCGGGCCGTTGCGGTGCGCGCAGCGAGAATTTCAGGTGGCGTTCGCCGACGACACGCCAGTCCAGCACTTCAAACTCGCCATCGAACAAAGGCTCTGGGAAACCCTGTCCCCAAGGACCGGCGGCACGCAAGGCGTCGGCATGCAGGCGGTCGAATTCGTGCGGCAGCAGCTCGCCGTCGCTGGGTAGCTCGGCCCGCAGCATGGCGTCGTCCAAGAGCTTCCGCGCGTGCTGCCGGAATGCGGCTTCGAACTCCGACAAGGCGCTTTGATCCAGCGATAGGCCGGCGGCCATGGCATGGCCACCGAACTTGGCGATCAGCTGCGGATGCATCGCGTCGATGGCGGCCAACGCATCGCGGATATGGAAACCGGGAATCGAACGTGCGGAGCCGCGCAACGCCGAACTGCCCGGCTCGGCCGGTGCGAACGCGATCACCGGGCGATGCAGTTTCTCCTTCATCTTCGACGCCACCAGGCCGACCACGCCAGGATGCCATTCGGGGTCGAACAGACATAGCGCGATCGGCGTCTGCTGATCGCCCTCGATGCCAGCCAAGCGCGCGATCGCGGCTTCGGCTTCCTGGGTCATCTGCTGCTGCACGCCGCGGCGTTCCGCGTTGATGCTGTTGAGTACCTGCGCCATCTCATGGGCTTGGGTGCTGTCGTCGCACAGCAGGCATTCGATTCCCAAGGCCATGTCTTCCAGGCGGCCGGCGGCATTGAGCCGCGGCGCGACCGAAAAGGCGATATCGGATGCGCTCAACTGGCTGGGGTTGCGCCCGGATACCTCGATCAAGGCGCGCAGCCCCGCGCACCCCTGCCCTGCACGCAGACGGCGTAGTCCCGCTGCGACCAAGGCGCGATTGTTGACGTCCAGCGGCACCAGATCGGCAATGGTGCCTACCGCCACCAGGTCCAGCAGCGGCATCAGGTCGGGTTCCGCGCCGATAAACGCGCCGGCTTCGCGCAGCTGCCGGCGTAGAGCGAGCAGGACGTAGAACATCACCCCCACGCCTGCCAGCATCTTGCTGGGGAATGGGTCGCCGCGCAGATTGGGATTGACGATGGCATCGGCCGGCGGCAACGCATCGCCCGGCAGATGATGATCGGTGACCAGCACCTGCCAGCCTTTTGCTTTGGCGCTAGCGATGCCGGCATGGCAGGCGATGCCATGATCGACGGTGACCAGTAGGTCGGGCTCAAGCCCGACCAGTTCCTCGACCAAGGACGGCGACAACCCATAGCCATGGATCATGCGGTTCGGTACCGCGGGACTGACCCGTTTCGCCCCCAGCATGCGCAGGCCGCGCACGCCAACCGCACACGCGGTTGCACCATCACAATCGAAATCGCCGACCACCACGATGTGCTTGTCCTGCGCGATGGCGTCGGCCAGAAGCACCGTCGCCATCGCCAATCCGCCCAGCGAATCCGGCGGCAACAGTTGGGCAAGCCTGGGCTGGGCTTGTTCGAGATTCAGCGCGCCCCGCGCGGCATAGACGCGGCGCAACAGCGACGGCACGGAATCAGGCCACTCGCCGCTGGAGGTAGCCTCGCGGCGGCGAATCCTGAGGTCGAGGCCTGTGGTCATGCCGGGACTTCGTCGGGGCGAAGCGTATCCAAGCGTGGCATGGGGCGACGCCAGAAGCGCCAGCGTTGCTCGCGCCGCAACACGAAGATCGCCCCGTCTTCGAAATCCAGAGTAAGCGCGTCGAGCTCGCGCTTGCCCAACGCTGCCAACAGAGGCAGCAGTGCATCGCGGCACAGCAGGTCAAGATTGCGCAGCTGGCGCAAGTCGATCAGTGCGTCGACTTCTTCGTTGCCTGCGGCATCCGGGGTTACTCCGGCCGCACCGGCAAGAGCGCGCAGCAGCACTTCGCTGCCCTTGATCTGGCGGAAGGAGGTACGCACCGCGTCGGGCAAAACGCCGCCGCCCCAGAACCACAGCGAATTTACCGGCGGCTTGCCTTGCGCCACCCGGTGAGCGTTCCAGGGATGGTTGTGCAGCGTCACTTGCGCTTCGGTCAGCAGCGCGCGCCAGCGCCGGCCGGCATCACCTTCCGGCAGGTGCGCGAAGAGATCATCGCCCAGCACGTCGTCCACCGGTGCGAACGGCGGCAGCCGAGCGTCCTTGGGAACCCGCAGATACCAACGCGATGGATGCGGCGCGTCGAGCAGAAAACCGGCATCGCCAAACAGCGGCCGCAACGCAGGCAACAGTTGCGCTACATCTTCCTCGGTCAACGCCAATGCGTCGCCATGTGCCAGCATCCGTGCACCGGTCATATCCGGCGCCACGCGGGCGGGGTCGGCACGCAGCCAGGCCGACGACTCGGCATCGCCCGCATCCAGTTGCCGGGTCAGTGCCGCCACCGGCCAATGGTCGGGAATCAATTGGAATCGGCGTCGCAACTGCGCGCGCTCGCCCTCCTCGCCACGGCTGCGGTCAGCGCGGCCAAGCGCCTTGGCGACGGTGGCAGGCAGTGCCTGCCCTACCAATCGGGTGCGCGTGGGCAGCAGCAGCGTGGCCGATGCCATCGCGCCTTCAGTCGTCGTAGGAAACGTTGATGATTTCGTACTCGCGCTGGCCGGCCGGAGCGTCGATGATGACCGAATCGCCCTCGTGCTTGCCGACCAACGCGCGGGCCAACGGCGAGGAAATCGCAATCAGCCCCTGCTTGATATCCGCTTCCAGATCGCCGACCACCTGGTAGCGCTTTTCTTCGTCGGTATCCACGTCGGCCAGCGTCACAACCGCGCCGAACACCACGCGCGAGCCTGCATTGAGTTTGCTCACGTCGATGATTTCGGAATGCGACAGCTCGCTTTCCAACTGCTTGATGCGGCCTTCGATGAAGCTCTGCTGTTCGCGGGCGGCGTGGTACTCAGCGTTCTCTTTCAGATCGCCGTGCGCGCGCGCCTCGGCGATCGCGGCGATCACTTGCGGCCGCTTCACGCTCTTCAGCAGATCCAGTTCCTGGCGCAGGCGCTGCGCGCCCTTCAACGTCAATGGTGCTCTCACCCTTAAAGCTCCTTGTGCAGTTCCTGCAACGCCAGGACGGGGCCGGTGCCGCGGAACTCCAGCGAATGCACCAGCGCCTTGGCGCCGGCAACGGTGGTCGAATACGTAACGCGATGCTGCAGGGCTTCGCGCCGAATGGAGAAGGAATCGGCGATCGCCTGACGGCCTTCGGTGGTGTTGACGATATACACGATTTCGCCGTTCTTGATCAGATCGACGATATGCGGGCGCCCTTCAACGACCTTGTTGATCAGTTCGCATTGCAGGCCGTTTTCGCGCAGCCATGCGCCGGTGCCCTGGGTGGCGACCAGGCTGAAGCCGCGCTCGACCAGCGCCTTGGCCACCGGCAGCACCCGCTTCTTATCCGGGTCGCGGACCGAAACGAAAGCCTTGCCTGGTGCCGGCGCCTTGATGCCGCCCGCTTCCTGCGCACGCGCCATGGCGGCGCCGAAGCTGCGGCCAACGCCCATGACTTCGCCGGTGGAACGCATTTCCGGCCCAAGGATCGGATCGACCCCCTGGAATTTGGCGAACGGGAAAATCGCTTCCTTCACCGAGTAGTAGTCGGGCACGATTTCCTTGGTCGCACCCTGCTCGGCCAGCGTCTTGCCAGCCATGCAGCGTGCCGCGATCTTGGCCAGCGGCATGCCGGTGGCCTTGGACACGAACGGCACCGTGCGCGAGGCGCGGGGATTCACTTCCAGCAGGAAGACCGTGTCGTCGCCATCGTCGTTGGTCTGGATGGCGAACTGCGTGTTCATCAAGCCGACCACGTTCAACGCCTTGGCCAGCTCCACCACCTGGCGCCGCAGTTCCGCCTGCGTTTTGGCGGAAAGCGAATACGGCGGCAGCGAGCACGACGAATCGCCGGAATGCACGCCCGCTTCTTCGATGTGTTCCATCACGCCACCGACTAGCACCGCACCGGTCTGGTCGGCGATGACGTCCACGTCCGCTTCGACGGCGTTGTCCAGGAAGCGATCCAGCAGCACCGGCGAATCGTTGGAGACCTTGACCGCGTCACGCACATAGCGCGCCAGATCGGCCTCGCCATAGACGATTTCCATCGCACGGCCGCCGAGCACGTAGGACGGGCGCACCACCAGCGGATAGCCGATTTCGCGTGCCAGCGTCAGCGCCTCTTCGGCATTGCGCGCGGTGCGATTGGGCGGCTGCTTCAAGCCGAGCTTTTCGACCAGTTGTTGGAAGCGCTCGCGGTCTTCTGCCAGATCGATCGAGTCCGGCGAAGTACCGATCACCGGCACGCCATTGGCTTCGAGAGCTTGCGCCAGTTTCAGCGGGGTCTGACCGCCGTACTGCACGATCACGCCCTTGGGCTGTTCCAACTCGACGATGGACAGTACGTCTTCCAGCGTCAGCGGTTCGAAGTACAGACGGTCGGAGGTGTCGTAGTCGGTGGAGACGGTTTCGGGATTGCAGTTGACCATGATGGTTTCGAAACCATCGGCGCGCAGCGCCAGCGCGGCATGCACGCAGCAGTAGTCGAACTCGATGCCCTGGCCGATGCGGTTGGGGCCGCCGCCCAGGATCATGATCTTGTCGCGCTGGGTCGGTTCGGCTTCGCATTCGTCCTCGTAGGTCGAATACAGATATGCCGTGCTGGTGGCGAACTCCGCGGCGCAGGAATCCACGCGCTTGTAGACCGGCTTAACCCCCAGCGCTTTGCGCAGCACGCGCACCGCGGTCTCGTCGGTACCGACGAGTTGGGCCAGGCGCGCATCGGAAAATCCAGCGCGTTTCAGCTTGCGCATGCGTGCCGCGTTCAACGACGACAGGCCGTCGACGGCGAGCTGCTTTTCGTCGGCGATCAGTTCTTCCATCTGATCCAGGAACCACGGATCGATGAAGGACAGCGCGTGCACCTGTTCCACCGTCATGCCGGCACGGAAGGCGTCGGCGACATAGAACAGACGCTCGGGGCCCGGTGCCTTAAGTTCGCGGCGCAGCGCGGCCATGTCGTCTTCGTCGGACAGATTCAATCCGGTCGGGTCCAGACCGACCTTGCCGGTTTCCAAGCCGCGCAGTGCTTTCTGCAGCGATTCCTGGAAGGTGCGGCCCATCGCCATCACCTCGCCCACCGACTTCATCTGGGTGGTCAGGCGCGGATCGGCAGCCGGGAATTTTTCGAACGCGAAGCGCGGAATCTTGGTGACGACGTAATCGATGCTCGGCTCGAACGAAGCCGGGGTCAGACCGCCGGTGATCTCGTTGCGCAACTCGTCCAGCGTGTAGCCGACCGCCAGCTTGGCGGCGACCTTGGCGATCGGGAAACCGGTCGCCTTGGAGGCCAGCGCCGACGAACGCGACACGCGCGGATTCATCTCGATGACGACGACACGGCCGGTCTGCGCATTGATGCCGAACTGCACGTTGGAACCACCGGTGTCCACGCCGATCTTGCGCAGCACCGCAATGGAGGCATCGCGCAGGCGCTGGTATTCCTTGTCGGTCAGGGTTTGCGCAGGCGCGACGGTGATCGAGTCGCCGGTGTGCACGCCCATCGGGTCGAGGTTTTCGATCGAGCA
>CBFGZY010000089.1:0-13852 GCA_965653375.1 uncultured Pseudoxanthomonas sp. | reverse complement strand
GGCGTTGTACGCCGCGTGGTTCAAGGTGAAGCCGGACGAAGCGGTCGCGTGAGTATGGCGGGCTCCGGCCCGCCATTTGAGGCATTCATACATAACTCCACAAAAAAAGGCGGGCCTGGGCCCGCCTTACATCGCACGCAGGACGTTGTCAGTCGCGCAGCTCAGCCACGTAACAGTGCGCCTGCATCTGTTCGATGACGGCTTGCGCGGCGGCGTTGGTGGAAATACCGCGGCCGTTCGATGCCAAGTCGGTGGTGAAGGCCTGGGCGTTCAAGGCACCGTCGACAGCGCGTTCCAGGCAGTCGGCTTCGTCGTACAGGCCCAGTGAGTGCCGCAGCAACATGGCGCAGCTCAGGATGGTGGCGTAGGGGTTGGCGATACCCTTGCCGGCGATATCGGGCGCCGAGCCGTGGATGGGTTCGTACAGGCCCACCTTGCCGTCGCCCAGCGATGCCGAAGGCAGCAACCCGAGCGATCCGGCCAGCATCGAGGCTTCGTCGGTCAGAATGTCGCCGAACATGTTCTCGGTGACGATCACGTCGTACTCACGCGGCTTGGACAGCAGGTGCATCGCCATCGCATCGACCAGCACGTGTTCCAGCTTCACGTCCGGAAACTCGTCGCGGCCGATGCGGGCGGTTACGTCGCGCCATAGGCGCGAAGTTTCCAGCACGTTGGCCTTGTCCACCGACACCAGATAGCCGCGGCGTTGGCGAGCAAGCTTGAAGGCGCTGCGGACGACGCGCTCGATTTCGGCCGTGCTGTAGCTGCACAGGTCGCTGGCGCTGTCCGCGCCGCGCGTCTTTTCGCCGAAATAGATGCCGCCGGTGAGCTCGCGCACCACCATGATGTCCACGCCGGTCAGCAGGTGCGGCTTGATAGGCGACGCATTCAAGGCGGCGGCGTGCGGGCGCACCGGGCGCAGATTGGCGAACAGGCCCAGGCCTTTGCGCAAGGCCAGCAGGCCTTGTTCCGGGCGGACCTTGGAATTGGGGTCGGACCATTTCGGGCCGCCGACCGCACCGAGCAGCACCGCGTCGGCCTTGCGGCAGGCTTCCAGGGTCGCCGCTGGCAGCGGCTCGCCGGTTTTGTCGATGGCGATGCCGCCGATGTCGTATTCCGCGAACTCGAACGTGTGGCCATAGCGGCGTGCGACGGTGCGTAGCACCGAAAGCGCGGCAGCGACGACTTCCGGACCGATGCCGTCACCAGGCAGAACGGCGATCTCAGCGTGCATAGCGGGTTGCCTCATAAGTTGCGATGTCGGAATGGCGGGCCAGCAGATAGCCCATTTCGTCGACACCTTCGATCAGGCAGGTCTGAGCGAAGGCATCGAGCGGGAACGAAAATACCGAGCCGTCGGGTGCGTGCAGTTCGCGCGCGGCGATATCGATGACCAGTTCGTCGTCGGGCCGCGCCATCAGCGACTGCACGATTTCCTCTTCCAGTACGATCGGCAGAAGTCCGTTCTTCAAACTGTTGTTGCGGAAGATGTCGGCGATCTCGCTGCTGATCACGGCACGCAAACCCAGATCGACGAGTGCCCACGGCGCGTGTTCGCGCGAGGAGCCGCAGCCGAAATTCCGACCCGCCAGCAGAATGCTGCGGCCGGCGTTTTCAGGTTGATTGAAGGGGAAACCGGGATTGGGCGAACCATCTGCCTGCCAGCGCCAATCGTTGAAGGCGTGCTTGCCCAGGCCGGTGCGTTCGGTGGTGGACAGGAAGCGCGCGGGAATGATCTGGTCGGTATCGATATTGGTTTCGCGCAGGACCACGCTCTTCGATTTCAGTGCCTTGAAGCCGGACATCACGCTACCTCCTTGTGGCCGACGAACAACTCGCGCGGATCGCTGACACGGCCATTCACCGCGGCCCATGCCGCTGTCAGCGGCGACGCCAGCAAGGTGCGCGAACCGGGCCCCTGGCGGCCTTCGAAATTACGGTTGCTGGTACTGACCGCCAATTGCCCGGGGGCGACCAGATCGCCATTCATGGCGATGCACATCGAACAGCCCGGTTCGCGCCATTCGGCACCGGCATCGCGGACGATCGCGTCGATGCCTTCGGCTTCGGCCTGACGTTTGACCTGCTCGGAGCCGGGCACCACCAGCATGCGTACGCGCGGATCGACTTTGCGGCCCTGCAGAACCGAAGCGACCTCGCGCATGTCGCTCAGGCGGCCGTTGGTGCAGGAACCTATAAAAACCACGTCCACCGGAGTGCCTTCCAAGGCATGGCCGGATTCGAACGCCATGTAGTCGAGCGACTTCTGCGCGGCGGCGTCATTCGCGGCCGGGATGGGTTTGTCCACCGCGATGGCGGTGCCGGGATGCGTGCCCCAGGTCAGTGTCGGGCGAATGTCGCGCGCATCGATCCGGACTTCGACATCGAAGCGCGCGCCATCGTCGCTGTGCAACTGCGACCAGCGCGCCTTGGCCGCTGCGAAAGCTTCGCCCTTGGGTGCACGTGGTGCGTTGGCCAGCCAGGCAAACGTCGTTTCGTCCGGCGCCACCATGCCGGCGCGGGCGCCGGCTTCGATCGACATGTTGCACAACGTCATGCGCTGTTCCATGTTCATCGCGCGGATGGTCGAGCCGCGGTATTCGATGACGTGGCCGGTACCGCCGTTGACGCCGATCACGCCGATGATGTGCAGGATCACGTCCTTGGCGCCGACGCCAGGCGCTAGCTCGCCATCGACGGTGATCGACATGGTCTTGGCTTTGCGCTGCAGCAGGCATTGCGTGGCCAGCACATGGCCAACCTCGCTGGTGCCGATGCCGAAGGCCAGGGCGCCGAAAGCGCCATGCGTGGAGGTGTGGCTGTCGCCACAGACAATCGTCATGCCGGGCTGAGTGAAACCCAGTTCCGGCGCAATGACGTGGACGATACCGCGGTGCGCCGAACCCAGATCGAACAGTTCGATCCCATATTCGAGGCAATTGCGCGCCAGCATATCCACCTGCGCTTCGGAGGCCTTGGTGTAGTACGGCAGCTTGCCGTCGGCGCCGGCCGGAAGGGTCGGGGTGGAATGATCCATCGTTGCCTTGGTGAGATCGGGACGGCGCGGCTTCAGCCCGCGCGAGGCCAGCTCGGTAAAGGCCTGGGGCGAGGTGACCTCGTGAATCAGGTGCAGATCGATGTACAGCACGGCGGGCGCGGCGTCGCTTTCGGGAACAACGACGTGGGCGTCCCACAGTTTGTCGAACAGAGTGCGTGGAAGGATGGAACTCATCAGATATTTCCGTAATGCCAGGAGTTGTGGTGATTCAGCCCCTTCCCCCGCTTGCGGGGGAAGGCTGGGATGGGGGGCGAGCGGTGCAGACAAAAGGCCAGCCCAGTCGGGAAACACCGGCTTCGGCTGGCCCCCACCCTAGCCCTCCCCCGTAGACGGGGGAGGGGACTGTTCACGGGATGTTTCATGCCGCCGCCATCTCCTGCTGCGCGGCGCGGCGCTGCCGGAGCAGGCGATTGGCGACGTCCAACCAAGCCAGCGCGCTGGCCTCGATAATGTCGGGACTGGTGCCGGTGCCTTCGTATTCCTGATCCTCGTAGCGAACGCTGAGGTTGGCTTCGCCGCGTGCATCCGCGCCCAGGCCGACGCTGTGCACCTGGTAGCTTTCCAGTTTCAGGTCCACGCCGGTAGCCGACGACAGTGCCGCAAACAGCGCATCGACTGGGCCATCGCCTTCCGCCGATTCCGCCACGCGTTCGCCATCGGGTGCGGACAATTCGACTTGCGCGCTGGCGCGATGGCCGACGTCGCTGACGGTCATCGAGGCCAGGCGATAGCCTTCGGTATTGGCGCCGTCCTGCATCATTGCCTGCAGATCGGCGTCCTCTACCACGCGCTGGCGTTCGCACAGCGCTTTGAAGTCGGCGAAGACCAGATCCAGTTCGGACTCTTCCAGCAGGTAACCCAATGCGCGCAGGCGTTGCTCGACCGCGGCGCGGCCGCTGTGGCGGCCCAGGACCATCTGCGAAGACGGCCAGCCCACGTCTTCCGGACGCATGATTTCGTAGGTTCCGCGATGGCGCAGCATGCCGTGCTGGTGGATGCCGGCCTCATGGGCGAATGCATTGGCGCCTACCACGGCTTTGTTGCGCTGGACCGGCATGCCGACCAAGCGCGACAACAGCTGCGAAGTGGAAACGATGCGCTGCGTGTCGATGCGGGTATCGGCATCGAAATAGGCGCCGCGTACCTTCAGCGCCATCACCACTTCTTCCAATGCGCAGTTGCCGGCGCGTTCGCCGATACCGTTGACCGCGCATTCCACTTGGCGCGCACCGCCTTCGATGGCGGCCAACGAGTTGGCCACGGCCAAACCCAGGTCGTTGTGGCAGTGCGCGCTGAACACCACATTCTTGGCGCCGGGCACGCTGCCGATCATGCGCTGGAACAAGCCGCGGATTTCGTTGGGGGTGGTGTAGCCGACGGTATCCGGCAGGTTGATGGTGCCGGCACCTGCCGCAATCGCGGCGGCGATGACTTCCGCTAGGAAGTCCTCTTCGGTACGCAGTGCGTCTTCGGCGGAGAACTCGACGTCGTCGGCGAAGGTGCGTGCGTAGGCGACATTCTTGATCACCGAATCCAGCACCTGCTGCTTGCTCATGCGCAGCTTGTGCTCGCGGTGCAGTGGGCTGGTGGACAGGAATAGATGGATGCGCGGCTTGGCCGTGCCTTCCAGCGCGCGTGCCGACACCTGGATGTCGTTTTCGCGGCAGCGCGACAACACGCACAAGGTGGTGTCGCGCAGTTCCTTGCCGATCAGGTCGGCGGCTTCGCGGTCCGACTGCGAGCTGGCGGGGAAGCCGGTCTCGATGACATCCACGCCAAGATCGGCCAATGCGCGCGCCATCACCAGTTTCTGGGAGGGCTGCATGCTGCAACCGGGGGACTGCTCACCGTCGCGCAGCGTGGTATCGAAAATACGGACGTGGGCGGGATTCGCTGTGGTTTGGGAAGATGTATTCACCAGGTAGATTCCTCTTCTACTACTGCTACTGCGGCGGCGACGCGGCGGGATTTCGACGGTGCTGCGGAGATGGATTTAAGGGGGGTGGGAGTTAGGGCAATGGAAGCAGTGGACGCTGCGGGCAAAGGCGAGGGTTCGGCTTCGGCGGTGCGCCGGCGCGGTTTGCGTGGCGGGCGCGGGCGGACTTCCGACAGCAAGCGCGCCAGAACGGCGGCGTCGATATTGCCGCCCGATACCACCGCGCACTTGCGCCTGCCGGCGACACGGCGGCCTGCGGCCAGAGCCAGCGCGCCGGCGCCTTCGGCGATGACGTGTTCTTCCAGCGCCAGGCGCACCAGCGTCTCGCGCAACTCGGCTTCGCGAACGATGACGATATCGTCCAGCAGGTTCGCGCACAGACGGCGAGTGATGAATCCTGGCACTTTGACGCGCACGCCATCGGCCAGCGAGGCGACCGGATCCTTCGGTGCGATGTCGCCCTTCAGTGCACGCACCATCGAGTCCACGCCTTCCACTTGCGCGCCGACGACGCGCACGCCTTGCGATTTCAGCGCCAATGCCACGCCGGAAGCCAGGCCGCCGCCGCCGATGGGGACGATGACGACATCGGGCGCATAGGGCGCGATTTCGATACCGACCGTGCCCTGCCCGGCGATCACATCGGGGTCGTCGAACGCGGACAGAAAACGGTAGCCGTTCTGATCGGCCAATTCTTTGGCGAACAGGAACGCTTCGTCATAGCTGTTGCCATGCTGGCGCACGGTGGCGCCCCAATGCGCCACGCCGGCGATTTTGGTTTCCGGCGCGCCGTGCGGCATCACGGTGATCGCCTGCACGCCCAGACGATATGCAGCCCAGGCCAATCCTTGTGCATGATTGCCGGCGGAAGCGGCAATCACCGGGCGACGGTCGCCGCGCTCGCGTCCTGCCAGCAACGCATTCAGCGCACCGCGCACCTTGTACGAACCGGTGCGCTGCAGGTTTTCCAGCTTCAGCATCACACCGAAACGCTCGGCATCATGCAGCGGCGTGGGCGGCAGATAACGCCGCAACCGCGCCTGCGCCGCCAGCACATCGCCCACGGTGACGACGACGTCGCCGACGTCCGGGTCGTTGCTGGCGGGGGCGCGGCTGTCAGGCACTGGGAAGCCGGGAGCCGGGAACCGGGAATAGGGAATGGGAAAGCAGGAGTGACGGTTGGAGAAGACGCCTCCGAGAAGTGAAAGCGCCTGCATGGCTCCGCAGCGCATCAGGACGGGAATTGCCGTTTCCGGCTCCCGGCTCCCCGCTTACGCCTTTGTGCATCAAAGCGGTCATGTCGCGGCCTCCACCGTCTCCAGCGCAGTGACCACCACCGACTCGCAGTCGTAGATCTTCTGCATCTGTAGGCGCAGGGTTTCGGCGGGGCGGTTTCCGTCCACCACCAACTGCAGGTGCCAGCGGCCGTCCACAGCGGCGGGTTCGCCACTGATCGCCTGCGGGGTAAAGCCGCGGCGTTCGGCCATGCCGATCACGCGCGTCAGCGCGCCTTCGGCGGGCTTCAACACCAGGTCAAGCCGGTATCGCATGAGTCGTCGGCTCCGGGTTGGGTTTGGCCGGATTGGCATCCAGCATCGAGCTGTTGGCGTGGTTGGGCGGTACCAGCGGCCAGACGTTGGCCTTGATGTCGATCGCCACGTGCAGCAGCGCCGGACCTGGCTGAGCCAGCAGTTCCTTCAAGCCGTCCTCCACTTCGCTGCGCAATTCGATCCGTCGTGCCGGAATGCCGAATACCTGCGCCAACGCGGCGAAGTCCGGGTTGTCCGACAGATCGATCTCGCTATAGCGCTCGGCGAAGAACAGTTCCTGCCACTGGCGCACCATGCCCAGCGCGCTGTTGTCCAGCAGCACGATCTTCACCGGCAGCTTGCAGCGTGCGATGGTGGCCAGCTCTTGCACGTTCATCATGAAGCTGCCGTCGCCACTGACCAGTACCACTGTGCGGTCGGGACAAGCGAACTGTGCACCCATCGCGGCCGGCAAGCCGAAGCCCATCGTGCCCAACGCACCGCTGGTCAGATGATTGCGCGGGTGGCCGAACTTGCAGTGTTGCGCCACCCACATCTGATGCTGGCCGACATCGCAGGCGATGATGGTGTCGGCAGGCGCTACTTCGCTCAGCCGCTTCAGCAGGCCGGGCGCATAGATGTCGGTGCCGGGCGCATCGTAGCGGAAGCCGAATTTCTCGCGGTGCTGGTAGCAGCGCTTGCGCCAGTCTTCGCACATGCTGCGTGCTGCCGACAATGCGCGCAGGCTGGTGGCGACATCGCCGGGGACTGCGACGTCGGCTTTTCTCAGTTTGGAGATTTCGTACGCATCGGCATCCAGATGGATCACGCGTGCGAAAGGCGCGAACTCGGCCAGCTTGCCGGTGGCGCGATCGTCGAAACGTGCGCCCACCACCACCAGCAGATCCGATTCCTGCACCGCCATATTCGCCGCGCGGGTGCCGTGCATGCCCAGCATGCCCAAGTAATGCGGATGCTGGCTGGGCAGGGCACCCAAGCCGCGCAGCGTCAGTACCGTGGGAATCTGGGTGGCGTCGACGAATTGGCGGAACGCATCCACCGCTTCGGCCAACGCAATGCCGCCGCCGCCGTAGATCACCGGTTTTTCAGCGCTGGCGATCGCCGCCAGTGCTTCGGCCAGCGCTGCATCTTCCGGTGCCGCCGGCGGGTCGATCGACGCCGGCACGTGATCGGGCAGGTGCGAGGCATCCGCCACCTGCACGTCCTTGGGCAGATCGATCAGCACCGGGCCTGGCCGGCCTTCGCGCGCTATACGGAAAGCCTCGCGCACCATCCGCGGCAGATCGTCCACGCGCCTGGCAATGAAACTGTGTTTGACGATGGGCAGCGTCAGCCCGAACACATCCAGTTCCTGGAATGCATCGGTGCCCATCAGCGGCGTGGCGACTTGTCCGGTCAGGCAGATCATCGGCACCGAATCCAGCATCGCGTCGGCGATGCCGGTGACCAGATTGGATGCGCCGGGACCAGAGGTGGCCACGCACACGCCGACACGGCCGCTGGCGCGCGCATAACCGTTCGCCGCCAACGCAGCGCCCTGCTCATGCCGCACCAGGATGTGGCGCAGCTTGGAATCCACCAATGCGTCGTAGAACGGCATGATGGTGCCGCCCGGATAGCCGAACAGCGTCTCCACGCCCTCGGCTTCCAGGGCGCGAGTCAGCCAGCGGGCGCCATTGCACGGAATCGTGGCAGTGGCAGCGACGGCGTTCATGCGGCGGCGGCCCGGGAACTGGCTGTGGCGTCGTCCGTGTCAGGCTGCGAAGCATTGGCCTGCAGCCACACCATCTTCGCGCGCAGTTGTTTGCCGACGACCTCGATCGGGTGATCCAGATCGGCCTGCTTGAACTTCTTGTAGTTGGGCAGGCCGGCTTCGTATTCGGCAACCCAGTTCTTGGTGAAGGTGCCGTCCTGGATGTCGGTCAGGATTTCCTTCATGCGGGCCTTGGTGCCGGCGTCGATCACGCGCGGGCCGCTGACATAGTCGCCGTACTGCGCGGTCTCGGACACGAATTCCAGCATGCGGGTGATGCCGCCTTCGTAGAACAGATCGACGATCAGCTTCAGTTCGTGCAGTACTTCGTAGTAAGCGATTTCCGGCTGGTAGCCGGCTTCCACCAGCGTCTCGAAACCGGCCTGCACCAGCGACGATGCTCCACCGCACAGCACCGCCTGTTCGCCGAACAGATCGGTTTCGGTTTCTTCCTTGAAAGTGGTCTTGATGATGTTGGCGCGCGCACCGCCCAGGCCGGCGGCATAGGCCAGTGCGAGCTGTTCGGCGGTTCCGCTCTTGTCCTGGTAGACGGCGTAGATGCAGGGCACGCCGCGGCCGATTTCGTATTCGCGGCGCACCAGCGCGCCTGGGCCTTTCGGCGCCACCAGCACCACGTCCAGATCCTCGCGCGGCGCGACCAGGCCGTAATGCACGTTCAGGCCATGCGCGAACAACAGGCAGGCGCCCGGCTTCATGTTGGGTGCGAGCACGTCGTAGTACAGATTCTTCTGCACCATGTCGGGAGTCAGCACCGCCACCAAGTCGGCATCCTTCACTGCGTCGGCCGGTGCCTTCACCACGAAACCATCGGCTTGAGCCTTGGCTTCGGTCGGACCGCCCGGACGCAGACCGACAGTGACGTCGAAACCGGATTCGCGCAGGTTCAGCGCGTGCGCACGGCCCTGGCTGCCGTAGCCGACGATGGCAATCTTGGGTTGCGGGAGAGAGTTGGCGGCGGTGGTCATTGCGGTGGATTCCTGATGAGTGGAGGTGAGCGGTATGTTTGTTAGCGGTAAGCAGTGAGCGGTGAGCGGTCAGGCCAAGATGGGCTCGGATTGGGCCGGTGCACCGGTCGTCGTGAATGAGGGAATGGTCTTGTCGTCCAGCGGGCCGGGTGCGGTGACTGCGCCCTTTGAAGCCGAGCCGACGACGCGCGCGTATTTCGCCAACGCGCCGGTGGTTACGCGCGGTGCGATGCGCGCGGGTGTGCGTTGCGACAGGTCGATGTCGACGACGCTGATCGTGCGGTTGGCGGTATCGATCGTGACGATGTCGCCTTCGCGCAGACGCGCCAGCGGACCGCCCAATGCGGCTTCCGGCGCGACATGGCCGACCATGAAGCCGCGGGTAGCGCCGGAGAAACGGCCATCGGTGACCAACGCGACATCGTCGCCCAGCCCTTGGCCGACCAGTGCGGCGGTTACCGCCAGCATCTCGCGCATGCCGGGGCCGCCGACAGGACCTTCGAAACGGATCACCACCACGTCGCCGGCATTGATCTTGCGTGCTTGCACGGCGTCGAAGCAGGCTTCTTCCGAATCGAAGACCCGTGCCGGTCCGCTGTGGCGCGTGCGGCCATGGCCGGCCAGCTTCAGGATGCAGCCTTCCGGAGCCAGATCGCCGTACAGGATGGAATAGCCACCCTGCGGCTTGATGGGATCGGCGACCGGGCGCACCACGTCCTGACCGGCCGGGAACGAAGCAGCCTGCAACTCCTCGAAAAAGCTACGGCCGGTGACCGTGGGAATATCCTCGATCAAACCGGCCGCTTTCAGTTCGCGCGCCACCAGAGCCGTGCCGCCTTGTTCGAACATTTCTGCCGCGGTGTAGCGGCCGCCCGGTTTCAGGTCGGCGATTACCGGCGTCGCCGCGGCGGCGTGGAATTCTTCCAGATCGAAAGGCACGCCGGCTTCATGGGCGATCGCCAGCATGTGCAGCGCGGCGTTGGTCGAACCCGCGGTAGCCGATACGGCGCGTGCGGCGTTGCGCAGCGCGGTAGCGGTCAGGATGTCGCGCGGCAGCGGACCACCTTCGCGCAACCGTTCCATCACCAGTTCGCCGCAGCGGAAGGCGGCGGCGTTCTTGTCCGGATGCACGGCGGGAATGTCGTTCAAGCCCAGCGGCGAACAGCCCAGGAAGGTCAGCACCATCGCCATGGTGTTGGCGGTGAACTGACCACCGCAGGCGCCAGCGCCAGGGCAGGCGGCCTTTTCCACTTCTTCCAGGCCTGCGTCGTCCAGCTTGCCGGCGGCGTGTTGGCCCACCGCTTCGAACACGTCCTGGATGGTGATCGATTTGCTTTTGCACTTGCCCTGCATGATGGTGCCGCCGTACAGGATCACGCCCGGCAGGTTCAGTCGCGCCAGCGCCATCGCAGCAGCCGGAATGGTCTTGTCGCAGCCGCACAGCAGCACCACGCCATCCAGGCAATGGCCGCTGACTGCCAGTTCGATGGAATCTGCGATCACCTCGCGCGACGCCAGCGACGCGCGCATGCCGCTACTGCCCATCGCGATGCCGTCGGTGATGGCGATGGTGTTGAATTCGATCGGCGTGCCGCCGCCCGCGCGTACGCCTTCGCTGGCGTGCTGGGCCAACTCGCGCAGGCCCAGGTTGCAGGGCGATACATTCGACCAAGTGTGCACCACCGCGATCATCGGTTTGGCGATGGCGGCGTCGTCCAGACCGGTGGCGCGCAGCATGGCGCGGGCTGGCGCGTGAGCCGGGCCGGCCTTGATCTGATCGCTGTTCTGCGGTGGTTTTGCGGTGGAGTTCAAGCAGGTTTCCTGTGGCTGGGATTTTTCAAGGACGCTTAAAACAAAAAACCCCGCACTTCTCAGTGCGGGGTTTTGTCGAATCCTGGCTTTTTGCTTACACGCCGATTCGTCCCGCACCTGTTGGCAAGGTAATAAGGACGAGGACGAGAATGGTTGCAGCCGCGCTGGGCGCAGTGGAACCAGTCGTCATGGGCGTGTGGCGATGCAACATGCACGCAGATAAACATGGCCCCAGAAGTCATGTCAAGCGCTTTCGCCAATATTCGACGAATGGATCAATACCGTTTCATAGGAAACAAAATCCCTATAAATAAGGTGGCGTGGAGCGATTGTCGGTTGTCGCTCATGCCTGCCGTCGTCTCCGTTCCGCGAAGACAGAACGGGCCCGGCGCCGATCGGAGGCTAAGGATTTGATGATGCCATTTGAATACCGCCCGCTCCGGCCGCACCGGCCCACCGGCGCCGGCAGCGTCAACAGATCCTTAGTGAACCCATTCCGCCGTCAGCACCTCGGCTTCGCCGTTCTGGATCTTCACCTCTATCTTGCGGTCCTGGCCGTCGCTGCCGGGACCGAAGAATTCATAGATGACGATGCCATTGCCTTCGTCGCTTTCGATGATGCGACGCGCCTTGAACTCCGGGTGGGCCTTCGCCAATGCAACGGCGGCTCGTGGCGGTACCTCCGCGGCGGTGACGTCGCGTTGGACTTCGACCACGGTCCAGCGGCCACCGACGCGTGTGATGTCCAGTTCCAGCTCGGCTCCGTCCACCGTGCCCGCGACGTCGTAGTAGTCGTTGCCGTCGCGTTGCTCATGTTCGACTTCGGCGACCTGCAATTTGGGGCGGGCCGCTTTCGCCGCCGCCAGGACGTCGGCCGGGACGCTGGCGAGGTCCTGCGTCCGTTTGCCGGTGGCATGGACCCGGCCGGACGCGTTGTCCGTCGTCTGCATGCGGTCGTCGGCTGTCCCGTCGCAGGCGATCAACGTCAATGCCAGCGCGAGTGGAGTGAGTCGGAACACAGCGGTAACCATGGCGGTCTCCGGGAAAACGATGTCGGCCGGATGATACCGATGGTCAGTAACGACAGCCATTTGCCACTTGTGAAGGCTCAGCCGGGCTACCGAACCACGGCGCCCAAGCGCTTTGCTGCCCGTACGGCCGCCGGCGCGGGATCAACCATCGTCGTGCTTGTGGTGTAATACGGCTTGAAGCGGGGGTATCGGCGTGTATCGCGACGATTGAGACAGACCCTTCGAACCTGATCCGGTTAAGACCGGCGTAGGGAAGCTTCGCAGGATGCAGTGTGGAAGGGGCTTAGCCCTGGCCGGCCAAGTGCCGAGTGAAATCTTCCCATGAACTCTTTGCGCCGCCGCTTCGTCCCGCCGCCTTTGGACGAACGCCATGAATGCCATCCCCAATAGCCTGCTGCAGCAGACCGAGCAGCTTTCCGAATCCGTTACCCGGCCGATCCCAGGTTCGCGCAAGATCTTCGTCGAAGGTTCCCGCCCTGACCTGCAAGTGCCGATGCGCGAGATCGCGTTGACCCAGACGCCGACGATCTTCGGCGGTGAAGAGAATCCTCCGGTCACCGTCTACGACACTTCCGGCCCCTATACCGATCCCAACGCCAGCATCGACTTGGCCATCGGTCTGCCGGCGCTGCGCGCCCGTTGGATCGAAGAACGCGGTGATACGGAGCTGCTGAGCCAGTTGAGTTCGGAGTTCGGCCGCGGCCGCGAGAGCAATGCGAAGCTGTCCGCCGTGCGGTTCCCGGGCCGCACCCTGCCGCGCCGCGCCAAGGCCGGCGCCAATGTCAGCCAGATGCACTACGCCAAGAAAGGCATCGTGACGCCGGAGATGGAGTTCGTTGCCATCCGCGAGAATCAGCGGCTGGAGGCGGTACGCGATGCGTTGCTGTTGGCGCAGCACCCGGGCGAAAGCTTCGGCGCCAGTATCCAGAAGATCATCACGCCGGAATTCGTGCGCGACGAAATCGCGCGCGGGCGCGCCATTCTGCCGAACAACATCAACCACCCGGAAAGCGAGCCGATGATCATCGGCCGCAATTTCCTGACCAAGATCAACGCCAACATCGGCAACAGCGCCGTTTCCTCGGGGATCGCCGAGGAAGTGGAGAAGCTGGTGTGGTCGATCCGCTGGGGCGGCGACACCGTGATGGATCTCTCCACTGGCAAGCACATCCACGAAACCCGCGAGTGGATCATTCGCAATTCGCCGGTGCCGATCGGAACCGTGCCGATTTATCAGGCACTGGAAAAAGTCGACGGCCGCGCCGAGGAGCTGACTTGGGAGATCTTCCGCGACACGCTGATCGAACAAGCCGAACAAGGCGTGGATTACTTCACCATCCATGCCGGCGTATTGCTGCGCTATGTGCCGCTCACGGCCAAGCGTGTTACCGGCATCGTTTCGCGCGGCGGCTCGATCCTGGCCAAGTGGTGCCTGGCGCATCACAAGGAGAACTTCCTCTATACGCACTTCGAAGACATCTGCGAAATCATGAAGGCGTACGATGTGGCGTTCTCGCTGGGCGATGGTTTGCGCCCCGGCTGTATCGCCGATGCCAATGACGCTGCGCAATTCGGCGAACTGGAGACCTTGGGCGAGTTGACCAAGATCGCCTGGAAGCACGACGTGCAAACCATGATCGAAGGCCCTGGCCACGTGCCGATGCAGCTGATCAAGGAGAACATGGACAAGCAGCTGCGCGAATGCGGCGAGGCGCCGTTCTAC
>CBFGZY010000088.1:0-14315 GCA_965653375.1 uncultured Pseudoxanthomonas sp. | reverse complement strand
GAAGCTTTACCGGTAAGGCCTCATCGCGACTCACGTCGCTCCTACAAGGCCCGCATACGACACCGCCCCGGAATACGGGGCGGTGTCGTGGAAGCGATCGCAGCAAAGCGCTACTTCTTCTTGGGGATATACAGATCGGTGATGGTGCCGTCGTAGACCTCGGCCGCCATGCCAACGGTTTCGCCGAGCGTCGGGTGGGGATGGATGGTGTGGCCGATATCTTCGGCTTCGGCGCCCATTTCGATCGCCAATCCGATCTCCGCGATCAGGTCGCCGGCATGCACGCCGACGATGCCGCCACCGATGATGCGGTGAGTTTCCTCGTCGAAAATCAGCTTGGTGAAGCCTTCGCCGCGGCCGATGCCCACCGCGCGCGCCGAAGCGACCCAGGGGAACTTGCCCACGCCTACTTTTAGACCCTTGGCCTTGGCTTCGGTTTCGGTCACGCCCACCCAGGCGATCTCGGGATCGGTATAGGCCACGGACGGAATCACCCGTGCGACCCACTCCTTCTTCTGCCCGGCGGCGACTTCCGCGGCCAGCTTGCCTTCGTGCGTGGCCTTGTGCGCCAGCATCGGCTGACCCACCAGATCGCCAATGGCGAAGATGTGCGGCACGTTGGTGCGCATTTGTTTGTCGACCGGAATGAAGCCGCGCTCGGTGACCTGCACGCCGGCCTTGTCCGCGTCGAGTTTGCCGCCGTTGGGCGCGCGGCCTACTGCCACCAGCACGCGGTCCCAGGTGCCCGATTCCAGCGCCGGCTTCTGGCCTTCGTCGGCGCTCTCGAACGCTACGGTGATGCCCTGCTTCGCGGCCTCGACCTTGGCGGCCTTGGTCTTCAGGTGCACGACCACGCCCTGCTTCTTCAAGCGGTCGGCCAGCGGCTTGACCAGGTCCTTGTCGGCGCCCGGCATCAGCTGGTCCATGAACTCGACCACCGTCACTTCGCTACCCAGCGCGCGGTACACCGTGGCCATTTCCAGGCCGATGATGCCGCCGCCGACGACCAGCAGCTTCTTGGGTACTTCCTGTAGTTCCAGCGCATCGGTGGAATCCATGATGCGCTTGTCGTCCCACGGGAAATTGGGCAGCTTCACCGCCTGCGAGCCCGCGGCGATGATGCATTGCTCGAAGCGCAGCAACTGGGTCTTGCCGTCGTCGCCGACGATTTCCAGCTCGTTGGCGGAAACGAACTTCGCCACGCCCTGCACGGTGCGCACCTTGCGCTGCTTGGCCATGCCGGCCAGGCCCTTGGTGAACTGGCCGACGACCTTGTTCTGCTTGAAATCGCGCAGCTTGGCCAGGTCGATCTTGGGTTTGCCGAAGTCCACGCCGATCTCGGCCGAATGCGAGGCTTCCTCGATCAGTGCGGCGGCATGCAGCAGCGCCTTGGAAGGAATGCAGCCGACGTTGAGGCACACGCCGCCCAGGCTGGGGTAGCGCTCGATCAGCACCGTATCCAGGCCGATGTCGGCGGCGCGGAACGCGGCGGTATAGCCGCCGGGACCGGAACCCAGCACCACCATGCGACATTCGATATCCGCCGGCTTGCCCGTCCCCAGCGCGGGCTTGGGGGCCGCGGTGGCGGGAGCCGCCGGAGCGGCGGGCGAAGGCGTTACCGGCGCGGGCTTGGGCGCTTCGGCTGCGGCTGCGGCAGGCTTGGCTGCCGGAGCGGGCGCGTCTGCGGCGCCTTCGGCCTCCAGGATGGCCACCACGCTGCCTTCGGACAGCGTGTCGCCCAATTTGACCTTCAGTTCCTTCACCACGCCGGCAGCGGAGGACGGCACTTCCAGCGTCGCCTTGTCCGATTCCAGCGTCACCAGGCCCTGATCCTTCTTCACCGTATCGCCTACGGCGACCAGGATTTCGATGACCGGCACATCGGTGTAATCGCCGATGTCGGGGACCTTGACTTCAATGGTATTCGCCATCGCAACTCTCTTTCGTGGGGAGCGGGCCTGGCCCGCTATTGGCTTTCAGGATGACGCCGGGCGGCGGGCCGAAGCCCGCGCGCCGTCACAGCAGCACGCGGCGCATATCGGCCAGCAGCTGCGCCAGGTACGCGGCGAACCGGGCGGCGGAAGCGCCATCGATGACGCGGTGGTCGTAACTCAGCGACAGCGGCAGCATCAGGCGCGGCTGGAACTGCTTGCCGTCCCAGACCGGCTGGATCGACGATTTGGACACGCCCAGGATGGCCACTTCCGGCGCATTCACAATCGGGGTGAACGCGGTGCCGCCAATCCCGCCCAGCGAAGAAATGGAGAAGCAGCCGCCGGACATCTCGGCAGGACCCAGCTTGCCTTCGCGCGCTTTCTTGGCCAGTTCGCCGGTTTCCTGCGCCAGCTCCACCACGCCTTTCTTGTCGACGTCACGGATCACCGGTACCACCAGGCCGTTGGGCGTGTCGGCAGCGAAGCCGATATGGAAGTATTTCTTCAGCGTGAGGTTTTCGCCGCTGGCATCCAGGGACGAATTGAAATCCGGGAACTTCTTCAGTGCGGCCACGCTGGCCTTCATCAGGAACGCCAGCATGGTCAGCTTGATGCCCGCCCCGCTCCCATTAGGTGCCGCGTTTTCCTTGTTCAGCGCCACGCGCAGCGCCTCCAGGTCGGTGATGTCGGCCAGGTCGTGCTGGGTAACGTGCGGGATCATCGCCCAGTTGCGCGCCAGGTTGGCGCCGGAAATCTTCTTGATGCGCGACAGCGGCTGCGTTTCGATTTCACCGAACTTGGCGAAATCGACCTTCGGCCACGGCAGCAGGTTGAGTCCGCCACCCGCCGCAGCGGCCGGAGCGGCAGCACTCACGGCACCACCACCGGCCAGCGCAGCCTTCACGTAGCGCTGTACGTCTTCCTTGCTGATGCGGCCGGCATGCTCGCTGCCTTTCACCTGGTTCAAATCCACGCCCAACTCGCGCGCGAACAGGCGCACCGCCGGGCTGGCGTGCGGCACTTTCTCCGGCATCACGCGGTCGGCGTTGAACTCGACCGGCGGCGAGCGCGGCGGCGAGGCTTCCGGATCGATGCCGGGGCGGTCGTCCAGCACGCGCGAGGCGGCCGGCGCGGTCGAAGCCGCCGAGGCGATTTCGCGCTGGGCAATCTTGTCCGGCACGACCGGCATGGCCACCGGTTCCACCCGGGTGGCAGTTTCGGCGGTGCGGTTTTCCGGGCTCTTCGAAAGCGGCTCCTTCGGCGCTTCCTTCGGTGCGGCGGCGGGCGCGGGAGCGGCCGGCTTGGTTTCCGCCGGATCGCTGGTCTCGATCAACGCCACCACGGCGCCTTCGGAAAGCTCGTCGCCCAGTTTGACTTTCAATTCCTTGACGACGCCAGCGAATGACGAAGGCACTTCCAGCGTGGCCTTGTCCGATTCCAGCGTGACCAGCCCCTGGTCCTTGGCGACGGTATCGCCAACCTTGACCAGCACCTCGATAACGGGCACATCGCTGTAGTCACCGATGTCGGGAACTCGTGCTTCCTTGATGTCGGCCATGCGGGGAACTCCAGCGATTCGATTCGAAAGGGGAACCCCTATTGTGGCCATACGCGCGCAATGAGCCAACCTCTTGCGGCAATTATTTTGGTTTGGCGCGGGACATCGCGCGGCAAAACGGCAACGCCTGCGGCCATTACGGCCGCAGGCGCGCAGAGCAAACTGCAGGGATGCAGCGCTGTATTTGCAGTGGTATCGCTTTGGTTCTGCCAGTTATCGAGCAGGCCTGCCTGAGCACAGGTTCCGAGCAGATTTAGTGTTCTGCAGGGTCGTGTCGATCGGGCTCGTGCTGATCGGGCTTGCTCTCCAGCAGATTCACGCGACCGCCATCCGGCAGACGATACGCCAGCGCATCGTCCAGCCGGTCGAGTTCCTGCATATACCCGCAAAGCTTCTCGGCACGGTCTTCCAACAGCCTGGCGCGTGGCTCGACGCGGGCTTCGATCTGCTTATCCAGATTCTCCATTTTCTTCAATCGCGTGGTATCGCCGGTGAAGGCGGCCCGCACCGCGCCGGCGGCGATGTCGCCGACCACCAGCGGCACCACCTCGCCTACCGCCTGGCCGATGCTTTCGCCCAGCTCATCGCTGCTGAAACGGTTGGCGCTGACCGCACTCGCCAAACGGGTGTCTATGTTCTTTCGCGCTTTGTCCAGCGAGGCTCGTGTGTGCGAAGGATCGGTACTGAAACCCACCGCCACTTCGCTAAGAGCAGTGAATGCGATCTCGGCCGCGTCGTGCGCGATCTCCCTTGCCAGAGGCATGCTCTTTCTTGCAGTACGCTCGAACTCGGCGATGCGTCGACTGTCTTCGCTGGTCAGGTCGACCCAACGGTCGTCGAGGAACAAACGCCCCTGGCGCATCACTACCCACTTGGGCTGGCCGCTTTCACGAGTGAAGATGACACTGCGCTCGTTGATGGTCAGGTCGTAGTCGCTCTCGATATTGCAGCGAATTTCCCGCGCTTGCGCACCCGCCGCCAGCAACATCAAGCCCACCGACACGACGACGCGGCGCGAATAGGGACGAACCATCAGAGCACTCCCAGTAGTGAATGCGTCGCAGCATGCCACCGACCGCAACAACGGTCTGGTGCCAGATGGCGGAATGACCTTCGTCATGCCCGGCTTTTCCGGCTCCCGTCTCCCGGCTCCCGTGTCCCGTGTCCCCGCCTCTCTTCATCCTCCCTGCGAAGCCCACGGGCGCACCACCAGCAACGCACCCAATACGACCAGCACGGCACCGACTACCCGCAGCAGATCGATCGGTTGGCGCGCATGCAGCACACCGAAGTGATCCAGCAACAACGACCCCAACAACTGCCCGAACACTACCAGGCAGATCAACGATGCCGCGCCCATGCGCGGTATCAGCAAGGTGGACGCGGCGACATACATCGCACCGATCGCGCCGCCGGTCCACGCCCACCACGGCACCTTCGCCAACGCGGTGGCCTCGAACGCGGGCCGCGAGGCCAGCCACCACAATGCCAGTACGCCCGTGCCGACCGAAAACGAGGCAAGCGAGGCGAACACCGGCCCGAACGTCTGTTTGCCCAAGGCCGCGTTGATCAATGCTTGCAAAGGCAGCAACGTGCCGATGAGGACCGCCAGGCCCATACTCACTGCATTCATAGGATTCTCCTGTGCTCAGGAGCCGTCACGATACGGGAGGCGACGGAAACTCACGGCAAAAAGCACTGGCTCTTCACATCCTGCAACGTGCAATGAGGCGGATGCGAAACAAAGCGGCCTCACCCACCCGCCAACGAAATGCTCATCCGCCTTCCGGCACAATGCCCGGCATGGCAGCTGCGACCCCCCATCGCCGCCCGCCGCCACCTTCGCTGGACGACGCGTGCGCGTTGTTCCTGGATGTGGACGGCACCTTGCTCGATTTCGCGGTCCAGCCGGATCGCGTCAGCCTGCCTGCAGGCGCACTGCCCATCATCCAGGCCATCAGCGACCGCCTGCAAGGCGCCTTGGCCTTGGTCAGCGGGCGCTCGCTGGAACAGCTGGACCGCGTATTCGCGCCGCTGCAGTTGCCTGCCGCGGGCCTGCATGGCCACCAATATCGAGGAGTCACGGCACCTGGGCCCGAGCAGCAGGAAACCTCGCCCGCGCTCGACCATTTCAAACGCGAAGCGGCACGCTTTGCGAGTCAATATCCAGGCGTAGCGGTCGAAGACAAAGGCAGCCACGTGGCCCTGCATTGGCGCGCGGCACCGCAAGCGGCGGACTACGTGCGCGCATTCGCCGAGACACTGATCGGGAATATCGAAGGTTATCGCCTTCAACCCGGAGACCATGTCGTCGAACTGGTCCCCGCGCACATCGACAAAGGCCGCGCGGTGGTGGCGATGATGCGGGAGCCGCCCTTCCGTGGGCGCACGCCGGTTTTCGTGGGCGACGATCTGACCGACGAGTACGGCTTCGAAGCGGTGCAAAAACTCGGCGGCTGGGGCGTATTGGTCGGCAAGCGCGAAACCAGCCACGCCACGTATGCGCTGACCGATCCGGCCGCGGTGCATGTGTGGCTACGCGCGCAGTGCCCTGCGGATGTTCCGCCTGCAGGCGCCCCCCTTCCCGTATCCAACGATGGAGAGACCGCATGAACCAGGCCAGCCTAGACCTTGGCGTGATCGGCAACGGCAGCTTTGGCGCATTGGTCGACAAACAAGGACGCGTGGT
This sequence comes from uncultured Pseudoxanthomonas sp., assembly GCA_965653375.1. GTDB lineage: Bacteria > Pseudomonadota > Gammaproteobacteria > Xanthomonadales > Xanthomonadaceae > Pseudoxanthomonas_A. Next base: position 8,134 of record CBFGZY010000088.1, on the reverse strand, counting down.
GTGGAGTTGCCTACCTGCGTTCGACGGCGATCCGGCGTTCTGCGCGTTGCTTTCGCCGCGCGACCATGACGGTGGCGACTTCTCCATCGAGCTGGAGGATTTTGTCGATAGCGAACAAAGCTATCTCAAGAACACCGCCATCCTGCGCACCGTGTTGCGCGACCGCCACGGCGGCGCGGTGGAAATCATCGATTTCGCCCCGCGCTGGCGACGCTACGATCGTTTCTATCGCCCGGTCATGATGATCCGCCAGGTGATCCCGCTTTCGGGCAGTCCGCGCATTCGCGTGCGCCTGCGGCCGCTGGCGGACTGGGGCGGGCGCGTGCCCGATTCCACTTGGGGCAGCAACCATATGCGTTGGCTGCTGCCCGATTTCACCCTGCGCCTGACCAGCGATGTGCCGGTGCGTTTCATTCGCGACGAATCGTCCTTCGTGCTGAGCCATCCGGTGAACCTGGTATTGGGCGCGGACGAATCGCTGACCCGCAGCGTTGCCGGGTTCGTGCGGGAGGCGCGCGAGCGCACCGCCGACTACTGGTACGAGTGGGTGCGCTATCTGTCGATCCCTCTGGAATGGCAGGACGCCGTCATCCGCAGTGCCATCACGCTGAAGCTGTGCCAATACGAAGACAGCGGCGCGATCATCGCCGCGATGACCACCTCGATACCCGAGGCGCCCAATACCTCGCGCAACTGGGACTATCGATACTGCTGGCTGCGCGACGCCGCGTTCGTGGTCAGGGCGCTGAATCGATTGGGTGCGACCCGCACCATGGAAGGTTTCCTGCGCTACATCTTCAACATCGCCACCGGCGACGGCACGCTGCAGCCGCTGTACGGCATCGGTTTCGAGGAGCAACTGCACGAGCACGAGGTCGAGACACTATCCGGCTATCGCGGCATGGGTCCGGTCCGCCGCGGCAACCTGGCGTGGATCCAGAAACAGCATGACGTGTACGGCAGCGTGGTGCTGGCGTCGACGCAGCTGTTCTTCGATCAGCGCCTGGTGGACCCCGGCAACGCGGATACCTTTCGCCGACTTGAACCCTTGGGCGAACGTGCGTTTGCCCTGCACGACCAACCCGACGCCGGACTGTGGGAATTCCGCAGCCGCGCCGAAGTGCATACCTACACCAGCGTGATGTGCTGGGCCGCCTGCGACCGCCTGTCCAAGATCGCCGCACGCCTGCAACTGGACGAACGCACAGCGCATTGGCGCCAACGCGCGGATGCGGTGAAAGCCAGGGTGCTGACGGAGGCCTGGAGCGAAGAACGCGGGCATTTCACCGACACTTTCGGTGGGGAGCGACTGGATGCCTCGCTATTGCTGCTGTCGGACATCGGCTTCATTGCCGCGGACGATCCACGCTTCGTCGCCACCGTGGAAGCCATCGGCCGATTCCTGCGGCGCGGCGACGCATTGTTCCGCTACATCGCGCCGGACGATTTCGGCACACCGGAAACCAGCTTCACCCTGTGCACATTCTGGTATATCGACGCACTGGCCGCGATAGGACGCACGGAAGAAGCGCGCGAACTGTTCGAACGCATCCTGGCGCGCACCAATCATCTTGGACTGTTGTCGGAAGATCTGTCTTTCGAAGACGGCGAGGCCTGGGGCAATTTCCCGCAGACGTATTCGCACGTGGGCCTGATCATTGCCGCCATGCGCCTGTCGCGCTCCTGGCAGGAGGCTTCGTGAGCCGTCTGGTGGTGGTGTCCAATCGGGTGGCATTGCCCGGTGAAAGCCGCGCAGGCGGGTTGGCGGTGGGATTGCTGGCGGCGTTGCGGGAACGCGGCGGCCTGTGGTTTGGCTGGAGCGGCAGGGTCACGCGCGAAGACAGTGGACGCCTGCATGATCAAAGCGACGGCGGCATCCGCTTCGTGACGATGGATCTCAATCGCCGCGATCACGATGCGTACTACAACGGCTTCGCCAACCGCACTCTCTGGCCACTGCTGCACTTTCGGCTGGACCTGGTGGACTACGATCGCGCCACACGCGAAGGCTATCGCCGAGTCAACGCCCTGTTCGCCGAAAAGCTGGCGCCGCTACTGCGCGAAGACGATATCGTCTGGATTCACGACTACCACCTGATCCCACTGGCGTCGTTGCTGCGCGAACGCGGCATCGGCTGCCGCATGGGCTTTTTCCTGCACGTGCCCATGCCTTCGTGCGACCTGATGGTGGCGCTGCCGGAACACGACAGCCTGTTCCGCAGCCTCTACGCCTACGATCTGGTCGGCTTCCAGACTCAGCGCGATGTCGACCGGTTCCTGGCCTACGTGCGGCTGTTCGGCGACGGCAAGCTGCTGCAGGACGGTTGGTTCGAGGTGCCGGGCGGCCGCCGGGTGCGCGCAGGCGCATTCCCGATCAGCATCGACACCGAACTGATCGCCAACCAGGCACGCGTGGCAATGAGCAAACCCGCGGTCAAATCGCTGCGCGCCAGCCTGCAACCGCGCCAGCTGGCGATCGGCGTGGACCGGCTGGATTATTCCAAGGGCCTGCCGGAGCGTTTCCACGGCTACGAGCGTTATCTGGAACGCCATCCTGACCAAAAGGGGCACTTGACCTATCTGCAGATCGCTCCGATCTCGCGCGGCGATGTCGCCGAATACCAAACCTTGCGCAATCAGTTGGAACAGATCGCCGGCCACATCAATGGCAATCACGCCGAACCCGATTGGACGCCGCTGCGCTACGTCAATCGCAACTTTGCCCACGCCACCCTGACCGGCTTCTACCGCATGGCGCGAGTGGCGTTGGTCACGCCGCTGCGCGATGGGATGAACTTGGTGGCCAAGGAATTCGTTGCTGCCCAGGACCCTGAAGATCCCGGCGTGCTGGTGCTTTCGTTGTTCGCCGGCGCTGCCGACGAGATGACCGAAGCATTGATGATCAACCCGTACGACTTGGATGGCGTGGCCGACGCCATCGCGACCGCCGCCACCATGCCGAAGGCGCAACGCATCAAGCGCTGGCAGGCAATGATGCACACGCTGCGCAACAACGACATCAGCACCTGGCGCAAAGGCTATCTGAGCGAGCTGGAATCGGGCTGATCGCACATAGAAAAGTAGGAGCGACGTAAGTCGCGATGAAGCTTTAGCAGCAAAGCTTCATCGCGACTTACGTCGCTCCTACTTTTTTCATGGAAGATTTGGAATCAGAACAAAACTTAACCTTCGCTTGATTTAATGCGACCAATTTGTTTCGCGAACCGGTTGTGGTTCATGCCGAAGTGGTTACCGTGCGCACGCCTCTCCGGCATATAACAGAAAATTAAGGAGCCCCCCTATGATTTCTATTCGTCCCCTGACTTTTGCAATGGCCTCTTTGCTGGCCTTCGCGCCTGCCGCATTCGCGCAGGACAATACCGATAGCGCTGCTGGCAAGCGTTTCGCCGTCGTAGGCGGCGCCGCCATCCTGCAGCCCGATTCCGATCCCCTGCCCGGCTCGCGTCTGGATGTCGATGGCGGCACCGCACCGACGTTGAGCGCCAGTTGGTATGCCACCGACAACATCGCCATCGAACTCTGGGGCGCTGCCGACAAGTTCAATCACCGCGTGCGCGGCGATGAAGGCAAGATCGGCAGCATCGATCAGCAACCGATCGCGCTGAGCGGCCAGTATCACTTCGGTGCACCGGACAAAGTCATCCGTCCGTTCGTCGGCCTGGGCTACTACGAGTCCAACTTCAGCAACGAAACCATCGGCAGCGACGGCCTGCATGTCGGTCTCGACACCGCGAAAGGCGCCATCGCCACCGCCGGCGTCGATTTCAACATCAACAGCCGCTGGTTCGCCCGCGCCGATGCCCGCTACATGAAGGGCGACTCGGAGATGCGGATTGCCGGTCAGGACACCAATGAAGAACTGACCATGGACCCGTGGACCGTAGGCGTCGGCGTCGGCTTGCGCTTCTGATCCAACCAGTGTTGCTGTACCCATGGCGGCGGGTCCTCACGGATCCGCCGCTTTGTTTTTATGGAATTCTCTTTATGGAGTTTTCTTTATGGAATTCCAATTCGGCGACCACGCGGCGTTATCACCGCGCCCGGTAGCGTGCGGGTAGAACCAATTGATTCGGAACGAATTCAGTTTGATAACGGCCGAATCAATTCCCCCGCGCTTGCCCTTCCCCACGGCGAGGAAGGGAGGGAGCCGGAAGTACTCAAACTAGCTGAACGCTGCATCCATAGGGAGACCGCCATGCCCACCGTTCGACTGCGTGTTAGTGCCAATGAAGACGACAATCGGAACCTGATGAACAAGCTGCAATCCATCGAAGGCATCGAGCACGTGGAGGAAGTGGGCGATCTGATGCCGCATGGCGACGACGAGGATTCCAGCTCGGCCGGGTTGCCGGACGACGCTTCACCGGGTTTTCATCAGTTGGAAATCGAAGCCTCCAATGAGGAGGGCGTACGCCGCGTCCTTACCGAGGTGGAGCTAGCCGCCGAGCGGATGGACGGCGCCATCGAGATCGTGGACGAATTCTGAGAACCTGCTGAAAATCTTGCTGCACTTGCCATCTGGCGCGCGTGCGGCGCTCGAAATGCCCAAGTACCTGTACGTACGCTGTGCTTTCTGCGCTCCACCACGCGCCTCATGGCTGCGCTCGCGACAGATTTCGAACAGGTTCTGAGTCAGCCGACGCGCCCGGGCGATCGCGCCAACCGCCATTTCAGCCCCCAGGCATACATCAGGTAATAGCCCAGCAGCAGTCCTGCCACCGACAGCAAGCTGGCGTGATCCAGCGCGGCGAGAAAGCTCCCTGCTTCGCCGCCGTGCCATTGCCGATACAGCTGCACGAATCCCATGGCGATGCGTCCAGCGATCAGCAGTGTCAGCGCCAGTGTCAACCATGGGTTGGGGTGATAGAACAGTCCCTGCGGCGTGATGTCGAACCGGGTGACCGCAAGGCCCAGTACGCCGATGATGATGCCGATCCCCATACCGGCGGCGGCATAACCGAAACTACCCGGCCACCAAACCGCACTGATCGCACTGACCACCAGAAATATGGCGATCGACAGCAGCAGGCTCCAGGCATTCAAGGCCACCAGCCAAGGCCGCGCCAGTCGACGCGTTTTGCCGTAACGGTAGCGTTGCCACAGCGACAGCGGCAGCAGCACCAGCCACAGCGCCAGCATCACTAGAACCAGCAAGGGAATGATCAGCAGGGGCATTGAGGGCCGGGAGCGGGGAGCGGGGAGCGGGAGCGGGAGCGGGAAGATGCTAGAGCAGCTTCATGCCGAATACGTCTCAACATTAACCGTCATCCCGGCGTAGGCCAGGACCCAGCGACTTACCGCTCAAAGCATAAGGTACTAGCCGGCCCGCTATTCGGCTGTTGAAGAGCTTCCCCGGGGCTACGCCGCGAATACGGCCCACTCCTACGAAAACATCAGGGATGCTCCGCTTCCACATGCACCTTCTCCCGGCGCAGCAGATACAAGCCGCTGGCGATGATGATGGCGGCGCCTATCCAGGTAACGCCGTCCGGCAACACGCTCCACAGCACGACGTCCAGTATCACGCCCCAGAGCAGCGCACTGTATTCCAGCGGGGCGATCAAGGAGGCTTCGCCGCGGCGGAAGGCTTCGGTAAGCGCCACCTGTGCCAGCGAACCCGCGACTCCCACACCCAGAATGATCCATATGTCGCCGGCGAGCAACGGTTTCCAAGTGGGCAGCGCCAACAGCCACGCACCCAACGACAGCAGCACCATGAACCAGAACACCATCGATTGGGTGCTGTCGCGCTGCGCCAGCATGCGCACGGTGATCGCGCCGGCTGCGTAGCACACCGCCGCGCCCAATATCGCCAGCCCGCCCGCCGTCAGCATGCCGGCCCCGGTCGGCCGCAACACCACCAGCACGCCGATCAGGCCGACGATGATCGCCAGCCAACGCCCGGCGCCGACCTTTTCCTTCAATAGCGGCCCCGCCATCGCGGTGACCAAGAGCGGCGCGACGAAGGTGATGGCGTAGGCCGTGGACAACGGCAGCGTGCGCAAGCCGTATACGAAACCGACCATCATCGCGATACCCAATGCGCCGCGCAGCAAGTGCAGCGGCCAATGCACCCGCAGCAGGCTACTGGGCCTGACCGTCGCGAAAACCCATATCGCCACGATGGGCAGCGAAGAAAGCCCGCGCAACGCGGCCACCTGCAAGGACGGGTAGTTCGATGAAAGCAGCTTCAGGCCTGCATCCATCAGCGCGAACATCAGCACCGCCAGCAGCATCAGGCCGATCGCGGACAGTTGGGAATGGCGGGAAGTCATCCCGCATTATCCCTTGCTCACGGGCGCAGCGCAGCGGGACCGCGTAAAATTGCTGGATAGCCCCACGGAATCCCGCCCATGCCCTCTTTCGACGTAATTTCCGAAGTCGACCGCCACGAGCTGACCAACGCTGTCGACCAAGCCAACCGCGAACTATCCACCCGTTTCGACTTCAAGGGCGTGGACGCCAAGTTCGTGCTGGAAGAAAACGTGATAAGCCAATCCGCACCCAGCGATTTCCAGCTCAAGCAGATGTCGGACATCTTGCGTGCCCGGCTCATTGCACGCGGCATCGACGTCCGCTGCCTGGAAGAAGGCGACGTCGAAACCAACCTGGCCGGCGCCCGCCAGAAGGTCACGGTCAAGCAAGGCATCGAGCAGAAGATCGCCAAGAAAATCGCGGCCACGCTGAAGGAAGCCAAGCTGAAGGTGGAAAGCCAAATCAACGGCGAAAAACTGCGCGTCAGCGGCAAGAAGCGCGACGATCTTCAAGACGCCATCGCGCTGCTGAAGAAAAGCGACTTCGAACTGCCGCTGCAGTTCGACAACTTCCGCGATTGAACATGGACCCCTTGGCCGAAGACCCGATCGCCGCGACCCGGCGCTGGCTCGAGCGGGCGGTGATCGGCCTGAATCTGTGCCCGTTCGCCAAAGCGGTGTATGTGAAGCAGCAAGTGCGCTTTGTGCTGAGCGACGCGACAACGCCCGAGGCGTTGTTGGAACAGCTGGCCGAGGAGCTGGTGTATCTGCGCGACATCGATCCGGAACAAACCGACACCACCTTGATCATCCACCCGGACGTGTTGACGGATTTCCTGGATTACAACGACTTCCTGGACAACGCCGACGCCGCCATCGAAGCGCTCGATCTGCAAGGCGTGCTGCAGGTGGCCAGCTTCCACCCCGACTATCGGTTTGCCGGCACGGCCGACAACGACATCGGCAACTACAGCAATCGCTCGCCCTACCCCACGTTGCATCTGCTGCGCGAAGCCAGCATCGACCGCGCCGTGGAGGTATTCCCCGACCCGGACGTGATCGTCGAGAGGAATCTGGAGACGCTCGACAAGCTGGGCGCAGAGGGCTGGCGCAAGTTGTTTTCGGATTGATCTTGCAAAAGCACAACGGCTGCATGACGTGGGGAATGCAGTCGGTAAAATTAGCTATCTTGTAGGAGCGACGTGAGTCGCGATGTTTTTATGCACTAAAGCCAGATCGTATTCCAGTAAGGATAGTCGCCCACACGCCGCACCAATCCTGTCCGAATTGGATTTGCAACGATATAACGGGCTGTAGACTTCAAATCCTCTTCCCTTCGAAGAGCTCGGTCGTGAAATCCTGCGGCCCAAACCGCTTTGACTTCAGGGCGTTCCGTTCGCACCCTTCTCGCTGAGTTTGCTTTAAGTTTCTGTACGCAGATCGATAGGCTATCCAGTTCGCCCAGCTCGATCAGCCCATGCCAATGGTCCGGCATCAAGGTCCAAGCCAATAGCCGGGACCGGTACCACAAGCGTTCGTCTTCTATTGCCCGTGCTGCCAGGCGCGCCATCTGGTGATCAGCGAATAGCGCCTGGCGCTCCGAAGTCGTGAACGTCACAAGATAGATCTGCCCTGATGCTGAGTACCGGCCGCGACGAAGCGATGAATGTCCGCGGCGTTTTGTTTCTGGTACTTGATCCATATCCGGAGTGTGGGCTGTCCGGCTGCACCTATTTATCAGACAAAGATGCTTTAGAGATCAGGTTTTTCTTAACTTCGGTCGGGTATCGGGTCGCAAGTAGCTACTACAAATATGCGAGTGTTGGGGGGTAGTTGTTGGCGTGCGATTCTATAGCCAA
>CBFGZY010000087.1:0-14337 GCA_965653375.1 uncultured Pseudoxanthomonas sp. | reverse complement strand
GTGCGCACGACGGGTGGCGGGACGTGCGCACGGCGCACGCTACCTCGAGAATGATTTGAAGGTAACGTTTGAAGGTATCAGCGGTATGCCGAAGGCCGAGCGGTGCATTGCCTTTTTCGCGCCACAACCGCACGCACCGCGCCATCTGGGATAATGCCCGTCTTTGCGCCGGAAGCCGCCATGACTCAGAAGACCATCCTCAATGACACCCATCGCGCGCTCGGCGCCAAGATGGTCGATTTCGGCGGCTGGGACATGCCGATCCACTACGGCTCGCAGATCGAGGAACACCATCAGGTGCGCCGCGACGCCGGCATGTTCGACGTCAGCCATATGACCGTGGTCGATCTTCACGGCCCGCGCACGCGCGAGTTCCTGCGCCACCTGGTCGCCAATTCGGTGGACAAGCTGAAGGCTCCCGGCAAAGCGCTCTACACCTGCATGCTGGATGAGAACGGCGGCGTCATCGACGACCTCATCATCTATTTCATGTCCGAATCGTTCTTCCGGCTGGTGGTGAATGCCGCCACCCACGACAAGGACCTGGCGTGGATCAGCAAGCAGGCCGCGCCGTTCGAGGTGGAAGTGAAGGAACGTGCCGACTTCGCGATGATCGCCGTGCAAGGACCCACCGCCCGCGCCAAGGTGCAAAGCCTGCTGCGCGAAAGCGATCGCGCAGGCGCCGACAAGCTGGCCCGGTTCGCCGCGATCGAAGCGCAGACCGCCGACGGCGTGCCGCTGTTCGTCGCGCGCACCGGTTATACCGGCGAGGATGGCTACGAGATCGTGTTGCCGGAATCCAACGCGGTGGCGTTCTGGAACGCCCTGCTGGAGGCCGGCGTGAAGCCCGCAGGCTTGGGTGCGCGCGACACCTTGCGCCTGGAAGCCGGCATGAACCTGTATGGCCAGGACATGGACGAGACCATTACGCCGTACGAGGCGGGCTTGGCATGGACGGTGGCGCTGGACGAAGGCCGCGATTTCATCGGCCGCCCGGTATTGGAAAAGCAGAAGGCCAACGGCGCGCCGCGCCAGATGATCGGCGTGGTGATGGACGAGAAGGGCGTGCTACGCCACGGGCAGAAGGTGCTGACTGCCCAGGGCGAAGGCGAAATTTTGTCTGGCACGTTCTCGCCGTCGCTGGGCAAGGCGATCGCCTTCGCCCGCATACCGGCAGGGGCGCCGGGTGAGGTGCGCGTGGATATCCGCGGCAAGGAAGTGCCTGTGCGTGTGGTCAAGTTCCCGTTCGTGCGCGAAGGCCAGGCGCAGCCCGGCGTGTTGGTCTGACCCGACATGAACGCGACGCTCGATTACTTTTTCAGCCTGGTGTCGCCGTATGCGTATCTCGGCCACGAGGCGTTCCTGCGGATGGTGCGTGAGCACGGCGTCAACGTGCGCTACCGGCCGGTACGCATGCTGGAAGTGTTCAAGGCGGCGGGCGGAGTTCCGTTGGGCCAACGGCCGCCCTCGCGACAGCGCTATCGGTTGGTGGAGTTGTCGCGATGGCGCGAGGCACGCGGGCTGCCTCTGAATCTGCATCCGGCGTTCTTCCCTGTCGACGCCACGCTGGTGGATCGCGCGGCGATCGCGCTGTTGCGATTGGGTGCCGACCCGACCGACTACATGCTGTCGGTCTTCCGAGCCTTATGGGTGGAAGACCGCGATCTGGCTGATCGGGATACCGTCGCCGAGTTGCTGACCCGCCATGGCCATGACGCCAAGGCGGTAATGTCGCTGGCAGTGAGCGATGCCGTCGCGGACGAGTACCAGCGCAACACCGAAGCGGCGGTCGCGGCCGACCTTCCCGGCGTGCCCGGCTATGTGCTGGCCGGCGAACCATTTTGGGGACAGGACCGCATCGAGCATTTGGATCACGCGCTGCGTACCGGCCGCGCACCTTATACGCCCATGTGATGGTTATGCTTTCCTTCCCTTGCCGTTACTTCGCTAAACTAGCGCCCTGTCCCCTGACCACGTTCCAATCCGGAGTAACCCCATGAGTGAGATTCCCGGCGATCTTAAGTTCCTCAAGTCCCACGAGTGGGCCCGCGTCGAAGGCGATGGCCGCGTTACCGTCGGTATTTCCGATCACGCACAAGGCCTGCTCGGCGACTTGGTGTACGTCGAACTGCCGAATATCGGCGATCGCGTTGAGGCGGGCAACGCCGCTGCCGTGGTCGAGTCGGTGAAGGCCGCCTCCGACGTTTACAGCCCAGTCACCGGCAAGGTGGTCGCAATCAACGAAGACTTGAACGACAAGCCGGAAACCATCAACGAAGACGCATACGGCGAAGGCTGGATCTTCGTGATCGAAGCCGAGGAGCCGGACCAGATCAATGATCTGCTCGACCCGGATTCCTACGCCGAGCTGCTGGACGAAGAAGACCTCTAAGCGCGTCACCCTGATCAGGGAGCCGGGAAGGGTAGGCGATCGCCGCCTCTTCCACGGCTCCCTTTCTATTTCTGCAGTCGGGAATTCCTCAGCCTGAGCGTCGTGCCCGGGCGTTGAAAACCGACACGCGACCAAGCGCGCTCCCATCGAGATGGCATTGGCCTTTGACTCTCCCTGCCGCTTGCCATTGGCCACTCACCCGCATGCCGCAGCGCTGATCTCACGCATACGCGACCTTGGTTTTCCACCTTGTCGCTGCTGTCCTCACCTGGTTATCACTGGCAGCGCTCGCGACAGGGACTGTGAAAATCGCCGTTACCGATGCGGCTATCGATACCGCGAGAAGCCGAGTGCGCGCTCCTTCCCGGCAGGCACGCCATAGCGTCCGAGGCAGTGCCGACCCGAAGCCTGCGCGAAAAGCAGAAGGACACTCCAAGGGGACAACCGGCTTCGTTCGGCGTCGATGTCGGCCGCCACCGAGGTGATGCCGGAGGAGTGCATCGCGTCGTCGTCGGCATCGTTCTCTTCCACTCGCGGACACGGATGGAAGCTTCACTTGATCCCTCGCATGCGTCGGTTGCGAGGTGTCGAGCATCCTTCCGGCCGGCTCGTTGACCGAAAAATTTTTGCGCAAATCGGCGCATTCGAGCTTGTGCGGCGCGAAATCCAAGGCGGCTCAGACAACTTTTTTTTAGGCTAGGTTTAGCCGCGTCAGCCGTCCGCGAAAGAGAAAAAAAGATTCCGCGAAAAGGCTATCGAGCGAAAGCTCGCGGCATCGCGATTAAAAAAACACCTAGATTTATAGGGGTTTCTAAAAACACGTTTGCGCGAGCGATGCGTTGGCGGTTAGCGAAGGGCGAATCGAGACGGATGCCGGACGCGCTCCTTGGCTGCGCCGGCGGCACCGCGGCCCAAAAAAAATTTCGCAAAACAGTTGACACCTTGAAAAAGCGTGATTAGGTTTCGCCCCAAGCAGACATGCTGCGGAAGCGAGTGAGTCGAATCAACACATCAGTGCGAGAGACAACAGGGCCAGCCGTCCGCAACCCAATCGCGGTGGACGCAGGGCTCGCTTCCCCCAAAAAAACGCAACACCTTCTACCTCACGCACCCGCGCCGCTTCGCGACGCGGGTGTTTCTGTATTTATAGGGAGGCGGGTTTTGCGCTCGCCTTCCCAGGAATCCGGTTCGTCGCGCGTGGCGCGGCGGCGGCTGTCTGCGGGTCCGACTCCCGCGGCGTTTTTTGCAACTGGGCCTGCCTTCGGGCAGATGTGCTGTACCAGATGTACCAATCCATAGTTAACTGACGAGGAGCCATCACATGGCAACGAAGAAAGCTGCGAAGAAAAAACCGGCCGCTAAAAAGGCCACCAAGAAGGCCGCTAAAAAGGCTGGCGCCAAGAAGGCGGTCAAGAAGGTAGCCAAGAAAGCTGCCAAGAAGACCACCAAGAAGGCCGCCAAGAAAGTAGCCAAGCGTCCGGCTGCTAAGAAAGCGACCAAGAAGGCTGCCAAGAAAGGCGCCAAGAAGGCTGCCAAGAAAGTAGCCAAGCGTCCTGCTAAGAAGGCTGTGAAGAAGGCCGCCAAGAAGACCGCCAAGAAGGCGACCAAGAAGGCCGCTGGCAAGAAGACCGCCAAGAAGGCTGCTAAGAAGACCGCGAAGAAAGCTGCCAAAAAGCCCGCTAAGAAGGCTGCCAAGAAGTCCAAGAAAAGAGCGGCTCCAGTAGCGTTGCCGGCCACCCCGGCTCCGTTGATCTAAGCCAACCCGATTGCCGTAAAAACATGACTCTCTCCTCGTGCCCAGCGGGGAGGGAGTTTTTTTATGGGCGAAGAGATAGCCTGTGCCGGTCTTGGATTGCCGGATTGAAAGGAGAGCGCTATGAAGTTGCTGAGAAGGGCGTTGGCGGTTTTGGTCGTATTGGGCTTGCTGCTGGTGGCGGGCAGCATGCTGCTGCCGGCCAGCACGCACGTCGAGCGTTCGGTTGTGATCGACCGGCCACCGGCGCAGGTGTTCGCGGTGGTCAACTCGTTTCAGCGCTTCCGGGAATGGTCGCCATGGGCCGCCTACGATCCCGATGCCAAGTACACCTTCGAAGGACCGGCTTCCGGCGTCGGCGCGCGCATGACGTGGGCCGGGAATCGATCGGTGGGCAGCGGTAGTCAGGAGATCGTGGAGAGCCTCCCGAGCAGTCGCGTCGGCATCGCATTGAATTTCGACGGCAGCCTCGCCCAGGCGGCATACACGCTGGCGCCCGAAGGCAACGGCACGCGGCTGACGTGGAGCTTCGATTCCCGCCACGGCTACAACCCGATGTCCCGCATGTTCGGTCTGCTGTTCGACCGAATGATCGGCCCGGACTACGAGAAGGGTCTGGCGAAGCTAAAGGCCTTGCTGGAGAGCGAGCCGGTGGCGGGTCCTATCGCTGACGGGACATCGTAGAGCGAAGCTGCGCCATCGCGGGGTGCAGCTCGGCTCTGCGAGAGCGATGGCGATGACGACTTCCGAGATGATCCACGTAGAGCGGAGCTTGCTCCGCTGCTCTAGCCGTGTGGGCTTCGGATACGATCAGCCGAGCAAGCTCGGCTCTACGAAAAGCGCGTCGCGGCTATTCGCGGCCTCCTGCCGTTGCGACGGCCTCATTGCCACTGATACGGTGCTGTCGCGGGGGCGCAGCTCGGCTCTACGAAAAGCGCGTCGCGGCTGTTCCGCTCTACGAGCGTGTAACGGCGTTCGGTGCCTATCGCGAGGCGCAGTCAATCCGGCGATGCGGCGGCGCGTGTGGCGGATGAGCCGCTGTCGCTGTTGGGTGCGTCGGGAGTGTCGGCCATCAGCAGATCGCTTTCATACGGCACATCGATCCACTGTTGCGAAGGCAGCCCGATGGCGCGGTCCAGGATGGTAGGCAGCAAGCCGGACGGCACGCTGCTATCGCTGTTCCAGAGAATCGCCACGCCCAGGTCGCGCTCGGGTACCAGCGCCACCAGCCCGCGATAGCCTTGCACCGCGCCAGCGTGAAAAATCACCTGGTGGCCGGCGTAGTCGAACACTCGCCAACCCAGGCCGTAGCTCGCCGAGTAAATGCGTTCGCGCCGCCAGCCCGCACGCATTTCGCCCGGCGTGGAGATGATGGGCGAATGCAGCGTGGCCAGCAGCGGCGCGGACAGCACATCAGGACGATGCCCTGTCTGCGCGATCAGCCATTGCGCCATGTCGCTGGCGCTGGCGTTTACGCCTGCCGCCGGTGGCAAGCGATAGTAGGTGGGCTTGGGCGACACCGACACCCAACCATTGCGGCTGCGCACGTGCGGGCGCGCCCAGCGGGCGCTGCTCTGGATACCGGTCAGTCCGATGCTGGCATCGTTCATGCCGAGCGGTTTGAAAATGCGGCGATCGACCGCCTGGTCGTAGAAGCTGCCGGTAGCGGCGAAGACCACGTCGCCGATCAGGCTGAAGGCGACGTTCTGATAGGCGTAGCACTGGCCAGGCATGCAGTCCAGCGGCGCGTACGCCAGCTTCTGCGCCACGGTGTAGTACTCGGCGTTGGCCTCGATGTCCTTGTCGTAGGCGTTGTGTGCGCGAAGACCAACGCGATGGCTAAGCAGGTCGGCGACAGTGGCGCGCTGCGTGGACATCGGATCGCTCAGTTGGAAACTGGGGACGTAATCGCTGACCTTGCTATCCCAGCGCAACGAACCATCGGCTACCAGCAACCCGGTCATGGTGCCGGCGAAGGCCTTGGAGAGCGAGGCCAACCTAAAGACGGTATGCGAATCGACCGTCTGCGGCGCGGCGACGTCGGTGACGCCGTATCCGCGCGCGCTGAGTACGCGGCCGTTCTGCACGATGGTCATCGACATGCCGGGCACGCGTTGGCCGACCGTCAGCTGCTGCGCCATGGCTTCGAAGGCTTTCACATCGAACCCTTGCGCGAGCGGCATCACCTGCCGTTGCGCCAGGGAGGTGCGATAGGGCATCGGTTGTGCCGGTGCTTCGCGACGCGGCGTCACGACAGTCGGCGTGGTGGAGTCCCACCGCAGGGGTGTCTGGGCGGTGGACGAAAGAGTCAGCGGCAACAGCATGCCCACCAGTCCTAAGCGAAGGGCTCGTAGGGGCCGCCGTGTAGGATTGTCTTTCATCGTTCGTCGGCCCTGCGTAAGCTCATGCTGTACCGGATGATAGCGCCGGTTTTTAAGATTGCACAAACAGGAGAACTTTCATGTCCATCTTGTTCATCTTGCTGGTGATTATCGGCCTGGCAATCGTCCTGGCGCTGTGGGGTGTCGGCATCTATAACGGGCTGGTGACGGCGCGGAATGCGTTCAAGAACGCCTTCGCCCAGATCGACGTCCAGCTTCAGCGCCGCTTCGACTTGATCCCCAATCTGGTGGAAACCGCCAAGGGCTACCTGAGCCATGAGCGCGAGACGCTGGAGGCGGTGGTTGCTGCCCGAGCCGCGGCGCAATCAGGCCTGGCGGCGGCGAAAGCCAACCCTGGCGACCCGGAAGCGATGGCGCAACTCGCCGCTGCGCAGGCCCAATTGAACACCGGGCTGGGGCGTCTGCTGGCGACTGTCGAGGCGTATCCGGATCTGAAGGCCAGTCAGAACATGATGCAGCTCACAGAAGAGCTCACCACCACCGAAAACAAAGTCGCCTTCGCACGGCAGGCCTACAACGACGCGGTAATGAGTTACAACAACAAGCGCGAAGTATTCCCAGGCAGCCTGATCGCCGGCATGTTCAACTTTGTGCACGCCGCGCTGCTGGATGTTCCGGCCGACAAGGCTGAAGTGCGCGAGGCGCCGAAAGTGAAATTCTGAGGGGCCGGGAAAGGGGAGGAGGGAGAGGGGAGACGATGAAGCCAGAAATCAGCGCCCGTTTCCATCGAACGGTGCATTGCCGCTTGCCTCCGTTCCGCAGCAGCGAGGGTGCGTCTGTGCCAGCGGCGGCATGCAGGAAGCTCGTCCACCTCCCGCCTCCCACCTCCCGTATCCCATCCCCGCAATGAACTTCTTCGAACACCAGGCAGCGGCACGGCGTAGCTCCACACGCATGGTGGTGTTGTTCGCGCTGGCGGTCATCGGCATCGTGGCGGCGGTCGACATCGCGGTGCTGGTGCTGCTGGGTAGCCAGATGGGCGGAGACGGCGGTGCGGTGGTCGGCATGCTGGTCTTCAGCACCTTGGCGACATTGGCCGTCATCGGCCTGGGCTCGCTGTACCGCTTGGCGTCGTTGCGCAGCGGTGGCGAGGCGGTCGCGCTGCAGATGGGCGCCACCGAAGTGCCGGAAGGCAGCACCGATCCGCAGCTGCGCCGGCTGCGCAATGTGGTCGAAGAAATCGCTATCGCGTCCGGCGTGCCGGTGCCCAAGCTCTACGTGATGGAGCATGAGGCCGGTATCAACGCATTCGCCGCCGGCTATTCGCCGTCCGATGCGGCGGTGGCGGTCACGCGCGGTGCGCTGGAGCGGCTCAACCGCAACGAACTGCAGGGCGTCATCGCGCATGAGTTCAGCCATATCCTCAACGGCGACATGCGCCTGAACATCCGTCTGATGGGTGTGCTGTTCGGCATCATGATGCTGAGCATCATCGGCCAGCGCGTGCTGGTCTTCGGACGCGGCGGCCGCAGCAAGGAAGGCAACGCAGTGCTGGTCATCGCCGTGGTGGCGATGGTCGTCGGTGCCATCGGTTTGTTCTTCGGGCGCATGATCAAGGCGGGCGTCAGCCGGCAGCGTGAACTGCTGGCAGATGCTTCGGCGGTGCAATTCACTCGCCAGACCGCGGGTCTGGCGGGCGCGCTGAAGAAGATCGGCGGCCTGCAGGAAGGCTCGCAGTTGGCCGACCCCGCCAAGACCGAGGAAGTCAGCCACATGCTGTTTGGCGAAGGCCGACACTTCTCGCGATTGTTCGCTACTCATCCGCCTCTGGTGGAACGCATTCGCCAGCTCGACCCATTGTTCGACCCCGGGCAACTGAGCGAGCTCTCCCGCCGTTGGTCGGTGGCGCCGCCCGATGGATTGCAGGAAGACCTTGTTTCGGGACTGGGCGGCACGCCGCCGATGCCGTTGCCGCCCGCTTCGCATCGGATGGATATCACGCCGCCGATGGTCGCGGCACAAGTCGCCGCGCCGACCCAGGACGACTATCGGCGGGCGGGCGCCGTGGTGGGCACGATATCGCCGGAACTCACCGCGATTACCCGTCAGCGGGAGCAGGTGATGCCGTTGATATTGGCCCTGCTGTTGGACGCCTCGCCGCAGATCGCGGCCAAGCAGCAGATCGAGATCACATCGCGCATGGGCGTGGCAGTCGCGCGGCAGGCCACGGAGCTGCGCAACCAACACCTTGCCGACCTCCATCCCATATTGCGGCTGCCATTGGCTGCGTTGGCGTTCCCAGTGTTGAGGATGCGCCCGCGGCCGTCACTGGAAACATTCCTGGATACCGTGCAGGCGACCGTACACGCCGACGGCAAGACATCGTTGTTCGAGTACTGCCTGGGGCAGCTGCTGCACATGCAACTGCGCGAATCGCTGGACCCTTCCCAGTACGCCTGCTTCGGACGACGTAAGCCGAGTGGCGTGAAGCAGGAGTTCGCGACCTTGCTGGCCGTCGTCGCGCAGGTGGGCAATGCCAACCCTGCCGAGGCCCAACGTGCTTACCTGGCCGGTCTACAACGGGTGTTGCCGCGCGACCACGTGCCCTACGCGCCGCCGGCCGAAGGCGTGCTGGCGCTGGACGGTGTGTGGGAACCTTTGGACGCGCTGGATCCGCTGGCTAAGCAAGTGATGGTGGAAGCCATCACCGCCGCGATCAGTCACGACGGACGCGTCAACGTGGCCGAATCGGAATTGTTGCGGACGATCTGCGGCGTGCTGCATTGTCCGTTGCCTGTGATGTTGGAGCAGGGATCAAGCCCGCGTTGACCCGAGGGTGGCGGACGTCACCCATCAGTCCACCACGGACGGTGCCGCTAGCGGCTCCGCATCATATTCCTGAGCAGGCACCGTTTCGATCCGTCCCCGGATCAGATCCGAAGCGCGCTCCGCGATCATGATGGTCGGTGCATTGGTGTTGCCACCGATCAGGCTGGGCATTACCGAGGCATCGATCACCCGCAGACCTTCCACGCCGCGCACTCGCAACTCAGGATCGACTACCGACGCCTCGTCGCTGCCCATGCGGCAGGTGCCGCTGGGGTGGTAGACCGACTCGGCCTTGGCACGGATGAACTCGATCAGTTCGCTATCCGAAAGATCGGAGCGGGAGGGGAAGATGGGAGCGCCCCGGTAACTATCGAAGGCCTTCTGCGCGAACAGCTCGCGCGACAACTTGGCGCACTCGAGCATCATCTTCAGGTCGAAGCCTTCCGGGTCGCTTAGGTAGTTGGCTTCGATGCGGGCATTGGCGCGGGGATCGGCATTGTTGAGGCGGATGCGGCCACGGCTGCGCGGGCGCAGGAAGCAGGCGTGCAAGGTGTAGCCGTCGCCTGCCAGGCGATTGCGTCCATGGTCGTCCAGCATCGCGGGGACGAAATGCAGTTGGATATCGGCGCGATGATCCGGCGCCAGCGACGAACGCACGAAAGCACCGGCTTCGGCGATGTTGCTGCTGCCTGGGCCGCTGTGGCCGCGTAGGAAATAGTCGAAAGCGGTCTTCAGTTCGCTGGTGCGGTCGTAGGTGACGCGCTGGGTGGAGTGCTGCAGCGTGCAGATGTCCAGGTGGTCCTGCAGGTTCTGTCCGACCTGTGGCGCGTCGAGGTTGACGGTGATTCCGTGTTGCCGGAGATGATCGGCCGGACCGATGCCCGACAGCATCAGCAGCTGCGGCGAATTGATCGCACCGCCGCTCAGCAGCACTTCGCGTTCGGCGCGCACCTTCACTTCGCGGCCGCCACGCGCATAGGCCACGCCTACCGCGCGGCCGTTCTTCAGCAGGACACGCCGCACCAGCGCGCCAGTGACGATATCCAAGTTGGGACGGCTGCGTGCGGGGCCAAGATAGGCTACGGCGGTGGAGCAGCGCGCGCCGTCTTTCTGGGTCACTTGGTAGAAGCCGAAGCCGTCTTGGCCTTCCCCGTTGAAGTCGTCGTTGCGGCGATAACCGGCCTGCTGGCCCGCATCGATAAAGGCCGACGACAGTGGGTTGGTATATCGCAAGTCCGACACATACAGAGGGCCTTCGGCACCGTGCAACGCGTCCGCCCCGCGCGAGTTGCGCTCGGCGCGCTTGAAGTACGGAAGGGCACGGTTCCAATCCCAGCCGATGGCGCCTTGCGCCGCCCAGTCGTCGTAATCGCGCGAGACGCCGCGGACGTAGCACATCGCATTGATGGAACTGGAACCGCCCAGCACCTTGCCGCGCGGCCACCACAGCCGACGCCCGTTGAGCTGAGGCTCGGGAGCGGTGTCGTAGTTCCAGTTCACGCCCTTCTGCCCGACCAGCTTCGCCAGCCCCGCGGGCATATGGATGAAGGGGTGCCAATCGCGGGGGCCGGCTTCCAGCAACAGCACGCGGCAATCGGGGTCTTCGGTCAGACGGTTGGCCAGCACGCAGCCGGCTGAGCCGGCACCGATGATGAGGTAGTCGTACACGCGCGAACCTGCTGCCAAGAGCGTCCGAAGCTATCGGCCAGGCGTAGAGCAAATGCTCGGCGCAGGGCGTCGCGGCCGGAGGCCAGCGCCCACAGGGGGATTCGGGACAGGAAGCAGGTGGCAACCGCTGGCGATGTTGCAGTGCATCGTATACCTTGCGCGCGTGACGAGGCGGCAGGGGTGCTTGTGAACTACCAAATCCAAACGGCTTGCGAGTGCCCATGAGTCACTCCGTCTCGTTATCGGGATCGCTTGGCCGTTTCCGCGCCGCCCTGGTCGAATCGCCGCCGCTGCTGTGGGCGTTCCTCTATTTCTTCTGCCTGCTGAGCGGCTACTACGTGCTGCGTCCGGTACGTGAAGCGATGGCGGCGTCCAGCGATGTCCAAGCGATATTTCCGCCGGCGATGATCGAGTTCTTCGCAGCGCGCGGCATGGCATTGAAGGATTTCGCTCTGCAGGTGCTGTTCACCTGTACGTTCTTGATCATGCTGCTGCTGCAGCCGGTATACGGGTGGCTGGTCAGCCGCTATCCGCGTCGCGTGTTCCTGCCGGCGGTGTACGGTTTCTTCGTCGCCACGCTGCTGTTGTTCTACGCGCTTTTCGACAGCGGCGTGCCGGGACGTGGCATGGCGTTCTTCCTGTGGACCGCGGTCTTCAATCTGTTCGCCGTGGCGGTTTTCTGGAGTTTCATGGCCGATGTCTTCACCAACATGGAGGCTCGCAAATACTACGGCTATATCGGCGCCGCCGGCACGCTCGGCGCGTTCCTCGGGCCCATGCTGACGCGCAGCCTCGTTGGGCAGATCGGTATCGCCAACTTGATGCTGGTGTCCGCTGGATTCCTCGCCGTGTGCGTGCTGTGCCTGCTGCGCCTGCGGCTATGGGCGGTCGCGCGCGAGCGCGAACGCAAGCTGGTGAGTGGAGAACTGCCGATGGGCGGCGAAGTGCTTGCCGGATTGAAGCTGATCGTACGTGAGCCGCTGTTGCGCTGGTTGGCCCTCATGGTGGTGCTGGGCGTAGGCGTGGGAACGCTGCTTTACAACGAGCAGGCCGCGATCGTCCGCCGGTTCTATACCGATCCGGCCGCCAGCACTGCCTACTACGCCACGCTGGATCTGGCCGTCAACGGGCTGACCCTGTTGGTGCAGTTGTCGATCACGCGTTTGCTGATGTCCCGCTATGGCATCGCGCCAGCGCTGTTGATTCCCGGATGCGCGGTCATCCTGGGCTTTTCGTTGCTCGCCGCTTCGCCGCTGCCGGTGATGGTGGCGATCGTGCAGGTGGTCACCCGTGCCGGCGAGTTTTCCCTGGCCAAGCCCGCACGCGAGACCATTTACACGCGCGTGGGCCGCGAGTGGCGTTACAAGGCCGGCGCTGCCATCGATACCGTGATCTACCGAGGTGGCGATCTGAGCTTTGTGTGGTTGCACAAGCTATTGTCGGCGTTTGGGTCGAACGTGGTCTTCGCTGCCGGCCTGCTGGCCGCCGCCGGCATGACTTTCGGCGCATGGCGGTTGCTGCGTGAGGAGTCCAAGCTGCCTTCCGAACGTGCCGCCGGGGCGGCATCGACAGAAACACCTCCATAACGAGCACCTCCATAAAAGCACGTCCATAAGGAGCGCGCCCATGAAGGGTCGCAGAGATTTCCTCATCACCGCTTCGGCGGCGGCAGCTTGGCTTGCGTTGCCCAGCGCCGTGCATGCGGCCTCCCGCAAAAAGGCCGGCAAGCCGCTGAACATCCTGGTCATGGGCGGCACGGGTTTCCTGGGGCCGCATTTCGTCGAAGCCGCCCGCGCCAAAGGCCACAAACTGACGCTGTTCAATCGTGGCAAGAGCAATCCCACGCGCTTCAGTGGCGAAGAGTTCAAAGACATCGAGCAGCTGCACGGCGACCGCAAGACCGATCTATCCGCATTGGAAGGTGATCGGCGCTGGGATGCGGTACTGGATACGTCGGCCTATCTGCCGGGCGACGTGAAGCGTTCGGCGGAACTGCTGGCGCCGCGTGTGGGCCAGTACGTCATCATTTCCTCCATCTCGGTCTACGCCGACAACAGCACGCCGGGCGCCGACGAAACCGCGGCCGTGGGCACGCTTCCCGACCCGACGGTGACGGAGATCACTGGCGAAACCTATGGTCCGCTGAAGGCCTTGTGCGAACAGGCAGCTCAGAAGGCCTTGCCCGGCCGCGCCACGGTGGTCCGGCCGGGACTGATCGTGGGCCCCGGCGATACCACCGATCGCTTCACTTACTGGCCGGCGCGTGCAGCACGCGGGGGCGAAATCCTGGCACCTGGCTCGTCCGAGGATCCCACCCAAGTGATCGACGTGCGCGATCTGGCGGCGTTCCTCGTCCATCTCATCGAAACCCGCAATTTCAACGTGTTCAACGCCGATGCCCCCGCGGGCAGGTTGACCATGGGCACCGTGCTGGCCGCCAGCCAGGCCGCAGCGGCAAGCGCGAACGGCATTCAATGCGTCCGCGCGCCATGCGAGCAGCCTCCGGAAGCCGTATCCACGGTCACCTGGGTGCCGGCTGATTTTCTCGAGGAACACAAAGTCAGCGCTTGGCAAGACATGCCGGCATGGATTCCCGCACGTGGCGAATACGCCGGCTTCGGTCGGCGCAGCACTGCGCGGGCACAGGCGGCGGGTCTGACCTATCGGCCGCTGGAAACCACCGTGCGCGATACCTTGCAGTGGTGGCTTTCCCTGCCGGAAGATCGCCGCGCCAAGCCCAAGGCGGGAATCTCGGCTGTTCGCGAAACCGAAGTGTTGAAAGCCTGGCATGCGCGCACGGCAAAGTAACGGCCGCAACACTCGCCGACGCTGACTTGCGCGAGCGCGTTATGCACGTTGGAGTGCTTTATCGGGGTGCCTGAGGCGCGCGAAAAAGTGTTTCAAAGCGCATAACACGCTCTATGCTGTCGCCATGTCGATGGCAGGGGAAATCCGATGATGTGGCTTGCGCAGATTCTGGTAGGGCTGGTGGCCTTGCTGCACCTGTATTTTCTGGTGCTGGAAATGTTCCTGTGGACCAAGCCGTTGGGACTGAAGACCTTCCGCAATACGCCGGACAAGGCAGCGGCCACCCGCGTACTGGCCGCCAATCAAGGTCTCTACAACGGCTTTCTTGCCGCAGGTCTGATCTGGGGCTTGTGCACGGCGCAGCGGAATGTCGTGCTGTTCTTCCTGGGCTGCGTCATCGTGGCCGGGCTGTATGGCGCGTATAGCGTCAACAAGCGGATTTTCTTTGTGCAGGGCGTCCCGGCTATCGCTGCCATGGCCGCTGTGTTCGCGACATTGTAGGAGCGACGTGAGTCGCGATGAAGCTTTACCGGTAGAGCTTCATC
>CBFGZY010000086.1:0-14841 GCA_965653375.1 uncultured Pseudoxanthomonas sp. | reverse complement strand
ACATGGACCAGGCCAGCCTGGAAGTCCGCGACAAGATGGAAGTGCTGCAGTTGCCACTGGAAGCCAAGGCGCCGGTGCTGTTGCGCTTCAATCCTTCCACCGAGCCGGTCATGCGCCTGGTGCTGTCGTCGAAGACGGCGGGCAAGACCGATGCCGATTCCATTCGTCAGCTCACCGAGCTGCGCCGCTACGCCGACGACGATCTGAAAAAGAAACTCGAACCGGTCGGAGGCGTGGCCGCCGTCAAGGTCGGCGGCGGTCTGGAAGACGAAATCCAGGTCGAACTCGACCAGCAGAAACTCGCGCAGTTGAATCTGCCTATCGACACCGTTATCCAACGGTTGCAGCAGGAGAACATCAACATCTCCGGTGGCCGACTGGAGCAGGGTTCGCAGCGGTACCTGGTGCGGACGGTCAACCAGTTCGCCACCGTGGGCGAAATCCGCGAAATGCTGGTCACCACGCAGAGCTCCGGCAACAACGCGGCCGCCAGCGCTGCGCAGCAGATGGCGGCCATCGCGGCTTCGACCGGCGACGCGGCGGCCATGGCGGCTGCGGCGTCTGTGCAAAGTGCCTCCTCGTCCAGTTCCAGCGTGATCGCCGGCGGCGTGCCGGTGCGGCTGAAAGACGTGGCCGACGTCCGCCAGAGCTATAAAGAGCGCGAAGCCATCATCCGTCTGGCCGGCAAGGAAGCGGTGGAGCTGGCGATCTACAAGGAAGGCGATGCCAATACCGTCGCCACCGCCGACGCCATCAAGGCCAAGCTGGAACAGATCAAGTCGCAGATTCCGTCGGATGTGGAACTGACGACCATCGAAGACCAATCCATCTTCATCAACCACGCCATCAGCGACGTGCAAAAGGATGCGGTGATCGGCGGCATGCTGGCCATCCTGATCATCTTCCTTTTCCTGCGCGATGGCTGGAGCACCTTCGTTGTAGCGCTGTCGTTGCCCGCGTCCATCGTGACCACGTTCTTCTTCATGGACCAGTTGGGACTGAGCTTGAACGTGATGTCCCTGGGCGGCTTGGCGCTTGCTACCGGCCTGGTGGTGGACGATTCGATCGTGGTGCTGGAAAGCATCGCCAAAGCGCGCGAACGCGGATTGGGCATCTTGCAGGCCGCCATCACCGGCACCCGTGAGGTCAGCATGGCGGTGGTGGCATCGACATTGACCACGATCGCGGTGTTCCTGCCGCTGGTCTTTGTCGAAGGCATCGCCGGGCAGTTGTTCCGCGACCAGGCGCTCACCGTGGCCATTGCCATCGGTGTGTCGTTGATCGTGTCGATGACGCTGATCCCGATGCTGAGCGCCCTGAAGGGACGGCCGCCAATGGCGTTCCCGGAAGAGGGATCACATCCGAAATGGCAGCCCCAATCGCGTTGGCAGAAGCCGGTCGCGATGACAGGGCATGGCGTGGGCATCGTTTCGCGGGGATTCTTCTTCGGCATCGCATGGCTGTTCGTGCGGCTATGGCGCGGTTTGGCGGCCGTGATCGGCCCGGTCATGCGCAAGGCCAGCGATCTGGCGATGGCGCCTTATCACTACGCCGAAAGCGGCTATATGAAGTTGCTGCCCAATTCGCTCGGCAAGCCTTGGTTGGTGCTTGGTTTCGCCGCGGCGGCGTTCGCCGCGACGCTGGCGATCGTCCCGATGCTGGGCGCGGACCTGATCCCGCAGTTGGCGCAGGACCGCTTCGAGATGACGGTGAAACTGCCGCCGGGCACGCCGCTGCGGGAAACCGACGGGCTGGTCCGCGAGCTGCAGGAGAAGCATGCCAAGGACGAAGGTATCCGCGCGCTGTACGGCGTCAGCGGCAGCGGCACTCGCCTGGATGCCAATCCCACCGAAAGCGGCGAGAACATCGGCAAGATCACGGTGGTGATGGCCGACGGCGGCAGCAAGCAGTTGGAAGCAGAAGAGACCGAGAAGCTACGCACCACGATGAAGGCGCACCCCGGTGCACAAGTCGATTTCCGCCGGCCGGAGCTCTTCAGTTTCTCCACTCCGCTGGAAATCGAACTGCGCGGCCAGGATCTGGCAACCATCCAGGCTGCCGGTCAGAAAATGGCGGCGCTGCTGCGTAGCAATCCGCACTACGCCGACGTGAAATCGACGGTGGAGGAAGGGTTTCCCGAAATCCAGATCCGTTTCGACCAGGATCGCGCCGGTGCACTGGGACTGACGACGCGCCAAATCGCAGACGTGGTAGTGAAGAAGGTGCGTGGTGACGTCGCTACCCGCTACAGCTTCCGCGACCGCAAGATCGACGTGCTGGTACGGGCGCAGGAATCCGATCGCGCTTCGGTCGAAAGCATCCGCAAGCTGATCGTCAATCCAGGCAGTTCGCGCCCGGTGACGCTGGAATCCGTGGCCGAGGTGGTGTCGACGACCGGACCGAGCGAAATCCACCGCGCCGACCAGGTGCGTGTAGCGATCGTGTCGGCCAACCTGCGCGACATCGATCTGGGTGCGGCCGTGCAGGAAGTGCGCGACATGGTGGCGGAGAACTCGCTGGGTGCCGGCATCGGCATGCACATCGGCGGGCAGGGCGAAGAACTGGCCGAATCGGTGAAGGCGTTGCTGTTTGCGTTCGGTCTGGCGATCTTCCTGGTCTACCTGGTGATGGCATCGCAATTCGAATCGCTGCTGCATCCGTTCGTCATCCTGTTCACCATTCCGCTGGCGTTGGTCGGTGCGGTGCTGGCGCTGCTGCTCACGCGCTCGCCGGTGTCGGTGGTGGTGTTCATCGGTCTGATCCTGCTGGTCGGGCTGGTGGTAAAGAACGCCATCATCCTGATCGACAAGGTCAACCAGCTGCGGGAAGCAGGGGTCGCCAAGCGCGAAGCGCTGGTGGAAGGCGCTCGTTCGCGCCTGCGTCCGATCATCATGACCACGCTGTGCACCTTGTTCGGCTTCCTGCCGCTGGCGTTGGCTTTCGGTGAAGGCGCGGAAGTGCGCTCGCCAATGGCGATCACCGTGATCGGTGGCTTGCTGGTGTCCACGCTGTTGACGCTGGTGGTGATCCCGGTGGTGTACGACCTGCTGGACCGCCGCTCGGACGAGTACTACGCCGAGCGTGGTCGCCTGAACAAGCAAAATGAGGAACCGCTCTCTGCCGCCGGCAATGAAGGGTTGGATCACGCATGAGCGTCGCCGAACTGAGCATCAAGCGTCCCGTCAGCGCGATCATGCTGTTCGTATCGTTGTTTGTCGTCGGCATGATCGCCGCGGTTCGCTTGCCGTTGGAAGCTTTCCCCGAAGTCTCGCCGCCTTTCATCTTCGTGTCGTTGCCCTATACGGGCTCGACACCTGAGGAAGTGGAACGCACGGTGTTGCGCCCGGTGGAGGAAGCGCTTTCCACCATGACCGGCATCAAGCGCATGGATGCCACCGCGAATGCCAACGGCGCGGAAATCTTCATGCAGTTCTCGGATTGGGAACGCGATGTCGCCATCGCCGCCTCGGACGCGCGTGAGCGCATCGACGCAATCCGCGACGATCTGCCCGACGACCTCCAGCGCTACCTGGTGTTGAAGTTCTCCACCACCGATCAACCGGTGCTGCGGGTGCGCCTGGCCAGCGATGCCGACCTGACCGGCGCGTACGACATGATCAACCGCGAGTTCAAGCGGCGTATCGAGCGCATCCCGGGCGTGGCCCGCGTGGATATTTCCGGCGCGCCGGCCAATGAGGTAGAGATCGCGATCAGCCAGGACCGCTTGACCGCGCACAACCTGGGCCTCAACGACCTGACCACGCGATTGCAGGCAATCAACTTCTCGGTATCCGCTGGCACCATCACCGACGGTGGCCAGCGCCTGCGCGTGCAACCCGTGGGCGAAATGACCGATCTGCAGCAACTGCGTGATCTGGTGATCGGTAACAATGGCGTGCGCTTGTCGGACATCGCCGAGATTCGCCTGAAGCCGCAGCGGATGGACTATGGCCGGCGCCTGGATGGACGCAAGGCGGTAGGCCTGGACATCTTCAAGGAACGCAATGCCAATCTGGTGGAAGTATCCAGCCGGGCACTGAAGGAAGTGGAAGAGATCCGCAAGGAGCCTTCGCTGAGCGACCTCCAGGTCAAGATCATCGAGAACCAGGGCGAGAACGTCACAACCTCGCTGCTGGAGTTGGCCGAGGCCGGTGCCATCGGCTTGGTTCTGTCCATTGCGGTGTTGTTCTTCTTCCTGCGCCATTGGCCTTCCACGGCGATGGTCACGTTGGCGATTCCGATCTGCTTCGTGATGACGCTGGGCTTCATGTACTTCTTTGGCGTCACCCTCAACATCTTGTCGATGATGGGCCTGCTGCTGGCCATCGGCATGCTGGTGGACAACGCCGTGGTGGTGGTGGAAAGCATCTACCAGGAACGCGAGCGCATGCCCGATCAGCCGCGACTGGCGTCGATCCTGGGTACTCGCCACGTGGCTATCGCGCTGTCGGCCGGTACCTTGTGCCACTGCATCGTGTTCGTGCCCAACCTGTTTGGCGAGCGCAACTTCCTGAGCATCTACCTGTCGCAAATCGCCATCACCATTTCGGTTTCGCTGTTGGCGTCGTGGCTGGTGGCGGTGAGCCTGATTCCCATGCTGTCCGCACGCATGAAGACGCCGCCCGCGGTAGGCAGTCATACCGGCATCATTCCGCGCATGCAGACTCGCTATGCGCGGATGCTCCGCTGGACGCTGGACCATCGTGGCTGGAGCGTGCTGGGAATATTGCTCATCGTCGCGGTCAGCATCGTGCCGATGATGCTTACCAAGAAGAACATGTTCGGCGGCGACGACGGTACTGAAACCAACATCTTCTATCAGTGGAAAGGCTCTTACAGCCTGAGCCAGATTTCCGACGAGGTGCTGAAGGTCGAACAGTTCCTCGATGCGAACCGTAAGCGCTTCCATATCGAACAGATCTACTCCTGGTACAGCGAGCGCGGCGATGCTGGCACGCGCGTGAAGTTCAACGTGGATGAAATCGACGACACCAAGAAGATAGTCGAGGAAATCCGCAAGGCGCTTCCCAAGTCCGCGCGGGCGACCGTCGGTATAGGCGATGGCGGCGGCGGGCCTGGCGGTGGCGGACAGCCCGGCGAAAAGGTGCAGGTGCAGCTGGTAGGGGACTCCACCGAGACGCTGGCGGAAATCGCCCGTGAGATCGTGCCGATGCTGGACAAGCGCGCGGAACTGCGTGATGTACGCGTCGACGCGGGCGATCAGAACAGCGAACTGTCGGTGCGTGTCGACCGTGAGCGCGCGGCCTCGTTCGGCTTCAGTGCGCAGCAGGTCGCCGAGTTCGTTGGCGTGGCTTTGCGCGGTGCGCCTTTGCGCGAGTTCCGCAGGGGCGAGAACGAAGTGCCCGTGTGGGTGCGTTTCGCTGGCGCGGAGAGCTATGGGATCGAGGATCTGGACGCGTTCATGGTGCGGGCCGCGGATGGACGTACGGTGCCCTTGCTCAGCATGGTGAATGTGGACGTGAGTCCGGCATCCACGCAGATTCAGCGCACCAACCGCCAGACGACACTGACCGTGCAAGCCAATCTGGGCGACAAGGTCACCGTGCCCGAGGCGCGCAAGGCGATGGAGGAGGCGCTGAAGGGAGCGGTCTTCCCGGCCGGTTATAGCTATTCCTTCGACGGCGGCGCGTTCCAGGAAGAAGACGAGGCCGGCGCGCAGATGATGACCAACCTGGTCATCGCGTTGCTGCTGATCTATATCGTGATGGCGGCGGTGTTCGAATCGCTGCTGTTCCCGGCGGCGATCATGAGCGGCGTGTTGTTCTCGGTGTTCGGGGTGTTCTGGTTGTTCTGGCTGACCGGGACCGAGTTCAACATCATGGCCTTCATCGGCATCCTGGTGTTGATGGGCGTGGTGGTGAACAACGGCATCGTGATGATCGAGCACATCAACAATCTGCGCCGGCGCGGCAAGTCGCGCACGGATGCTTTGGTCGAGGGTAGCCGTGAGCGCCTGCGTCCGATCCTGATGACCATGGGCACCGCGATCCTGGCGATGATCCCGATCGCCTGGGGCAATACGCAGATGGGTGGCGATGGTCCGCCGTACTATCCGATGGCGCGTGCGATCGCCGGCGGATTGGCGTTCTCGACCGTGGTCAGCCTGCTGTTCCTGCCGACCATCTACGCGATTCTGGACGACCTGCGCAACGGCATCGTGCGGTTGATCAAGCGTGCGCGCGCCGGCAAGGCCGGTGGCGTGCCGGCCGCCACGGTCGCGGCGATCGTACCGAACGACTGACACGTGATCCGGACGTCATGTCCGGATCGTTGTTGTATCTTGTAGGAGCGACGTGAGTCGCGATGAAGCTTTCACGGAAAAGCTTCATCGCGACTTACGTCGCTCCTACAAACAAAAGATGCGAGAAGCGCCGGGTACGCGCTGATGCTTAGCCGATGATCTTGCCGAGCATCCTCAGGCCGCCGGTCCAAACGCCGATGGCGGTACCCAGGCTGGTCAGGAAGAAGTTCAACAGAATGCGTGCCACCCGGTTTTTCCACCAGCCGCGCAGGGTCTGTACGTCATCGCGCAGTGCCAGGAAATCCGCATAGGTAGGCTTGCGCAAGGTCGCTTCCACCAAGGCGCTCACTGTGCCGGAAGCCAGTGCGGGGTGCAGTGGCGTCAGCGGCGATGAAATGAAAGCCGCCAGGATGCTAAGCGGATGGCCGCCGGCGATGGTGCAACCCAGTGCGCCGAGCAGGCCCGTTGCCAACACCCATTGCACAATCAGATCCGAGCCTACGTCCACGCCGCCTTGCCAGAAACCCCAGGCAAAGCCGCCGAGCACGAACGCGGCCAGTACGATGGTGAACCATGGAACATCGCTTTTCTTCTCGACATGCTCCAATTCCGCAAGGAGGTCGGAAGGCGATGCGCTGTCTTCGCGCAGATGCTTGGCCAGTCCGGGCAAATGGCCGGCGCCCACGACGGCCAGGACTTCATAAGGACGATCGCCATTCTGTTGCGGTTTTTCCTGCGCTACCTGGCGCAGGCGCGATGCCATGTAGCGGTCGCGTTCGGCGATGATGGTGTTGTACAGCACCGGATTGTCGGCGGCGAATTCGCCGAAGCTGGACTCAAGCATGTCGCCCTGCTTGAGCTTTTCGATCTCCTCATCGCCGACTTCCTCGTCGACGAACATGGCGGCCATGATGCCGGCGCTGATCTTGGCGCGGCCCCACCAGCTCAGGCGGTGCAGGGCACGCTTGAAGGTAAGCCCGACTTCGCGGTCGATCAGATGCAGCGGCAGTCCTCGTTCCTTCGCATCCAGCGCGCCGGCCTTCAATTCCGCGCCGGGTTCCACATCCAACTGCTCGGCCAGACGACGCTGATACGCCGCCAACGCCAGGTTGGCGGCGAACAGATGAGTCTTGCCTTCACGCAGGACCTTGATCAGGTCCAGCTTGGCCAGCGCGTCGGGGTCGGTCAGCGATTGCAGGCGTCCGGCATCCAACTCGATCGCCACGCTGTCGTATTCGCCGCTGGCAATGGAGGCGCGCACGGCGTCGACGCTGCTTCGGGAGACATGGGCCGTTCCCAGCAAGGTGAAGCGCACGCCGTCGCGTTCGACGATCTGCCAGGGTTGGCCTTCGAGCGAATGCGGCTGCGCGGGCTGTGGAGTGGAGTCGTTCATTCGTTCAAGCCTGGAAACGTGGTGAGGTGTGGAAGCGGCATGCGGCCGCTGCCACGAATATCGGTAGTGGAAAACCGCAGGACGAAATGCGTGGCTTCCGATGTGCGCGGATCAACGGTCTTCGCCAGCGGGAGCTTCCCGGTCGCCAGCGCCCAGCGGCCGCTGCATTTGCACGGTATCGAGCCAGCGGCCGTGTTTGCGGCCCAGCCCCTGGAAGATGCCGACGGTGCGAAAACCCAGACGCTCGTGCAACGCGACCGACGCACCATTGCCGGGCTCGCCAATCACCGCGACCATCTGCCGGAAGCCTTTGGCTTCGCAAAGATCGATCAGTTTCGACAGCAGCGCCTTGCCGATGCCGCGGCCCTGGAATTCCGGACGCAGGTAAACGGTGTCTTCGACCGTCCAGCGGTATCCGATGCGGCTCCGATAACTGCTGGCGTAGGCGTAGCCGGCGAATGCACCATCCAGCTCCGCGATCACATAGGGATAGCCGGCCGCTTGAATTTCGCGCATGCGGCGATCCATTTCCTGTTCGTTCGGTGCGTCGTATTCGTAGGTGGCGACGCGTTCGCGCACTTCTTCGGCATACAGCGCGGTTATAGCGGGAACGTCGGCGGCAGTGGCGTCGCGGATCAGCAGGCTCAAGTGGCGGGCTCGTGGTTGATGTGGTGCTCGGCGAACATCGGTCAGTCGATGTAACGCTTCAGCAGGTCGCCGTAGGCGTCGATGCGACGATCGCGCAGGAACGGCCAGATGCGGCGCACGTGCTCACTGCGCGCAAGATCGATCTCGGCGGTGAGGATCTCCGGCTCGCCACTGGCTTCGGCCACGAACTCGCCTTGCGGCCCCAGCACATGGCTGTTGCCCCAGAACTGAATGCCGGAGGCGCCCAACGGCGAGGCTTCATGGCCCACGCGATTGCAACTGAGCACCGGCAGGCCATTGGCCACGGCATGGCCGCGGTGGCTGAGTATCCAGGCGTCGCGCTGGCGGTTCTTTTCGTCTTGTGCGTCGTCCGGGTCCCAGCCGATCGCGGTGGGGTAGAGCAGCAACTCCGCGCCCGCCAGCGCCATCAGACGCGCGGCTTCCGGATACCACTGATCCCAGCACACGAGCACGCCCAGGCGGCCTACCGACGTGTCGATGGGCGTGAAGCCGATGTCGCCCGGAGTGAAGTAGAACTTCTCGTAGAAGCCCGGGTCGTCGGGGATGTGCATCTTGCGGTACTTGCCGGCGATGCTGCCATCTTTCTCGAAGACCACGGCGGTGTTGTGGTACAGCCCGGCGGCACGGCGCTCGAACAGCGAGCTGACCAGGACCACGCCATGTTGCTTGGCCAGCTTGCCCAGGCGCTCGGTGCTGGGGCCGGGAATCGGCTCCGCCAGGTCGAATTCGCATACCGCTTCGTGCTGGCAGAAATACGGGCCGTTATGCAATTCCTGCAGCAACACCAGCTGCGCGCCGCGCTTGGCGGCTTCGGCTACGCGGGTTTCGATGACGCTGAGATTGGCGTCGGCGTCGCCGTGGTTTTTTTCCTGAATCAGGGCAACGGGCAGGGTCGTGCGGCGCATGGGGAAATTGAATAAAGGCAGGGAAATCCGGGGAGTGCGAATGGTACCGCGGATAGCCTGGGCGCAGGCTTCCCGGGCGTGAATGCCCTTGATCCCACCAAGGAGAGGTCTAAGGCGAAGAGGCGGCGTTTTCCTTTTCGCGCTGCCAGCGTCCCAATACGCCGCCCGTGCCGGCCCATATCAACGCGATGCCGGCACCAATCAGCATCGCCAGCGTTGGCTGTTCAGCCACCAGATCGAGCCCGCGCTTGACCCAGCCACTGATGGCGTCGCCGCCGCGATAAACCACCGTGTCGATGAAATTCTTCGCCTTGTACTTGGCCTCGGGCGGAACGACGGTGTAGAGCATCTCGCGCCCCGGTCGGACAAAGGCATATTCCCCCGCGCGGCGTACCACCATCACCACCACGAACACCGCGAAAGTCGGGGCCAACGCGAACCAGATGAAACCGACCGCCATAACCAGGGGTACTGCCACCAGCAGTACGCCCACGCCGAGTTTCTGCGCAACACGGCCGGTCACAAACAATTGACTCAAGATGGCCAAGCTTTGCACCACGGTGTCGATGACGCCGAACACCTGCGTCTGGCGAGTGCGATCGGTAAAGGTTTCGGCGACCAGCCGGGCTTGTTCGAAATACAGGAAAGTAGTGACGCTACTGAGCAGCACCACGAACAATGCGATGACCAGCAGGTAGGGAGAGCGGAATACCTCGGTGGCGCCGGCAAAGGGGTTGCCGCCCAGCGGGCGCCCACGCGCCGCGGGTTCTTCGGAATGCAGAGGATGGCGGTCGCGCCATCGATGAACCCAGGTGCCACAAACCGCGCTACCTGCCAGCATCAATGCCGACAGCAGCACCAGGCCGCCGTGTCCCAGCGGGGCGACCAACAAAGTGCCCAGGATAGGTCCGGTCAAACCGCCCAGGCTGGCGCCGCCAGCGATCAGGGCAAACAGGCGTTTGGCCTGCGCGGTAGCGAAGACATCGGCCAGCACGCTCCATGCCAGCGAGATCGTCAGCATGTTGAATACCGACAGCCAAATGTAGAACGTGCGCGCTACCCATACGTCGTCTGGTCGTACAGTCAGCGCCGCGGCGAACACGAGCAGGTTCAAAACAAAGAAGCCGTAGGTCCACGGCAGAATCCGTCGGCGCGACACTTTCGAAGCCAGCCAGCCGAACAATGGCAGGGCAGCCAAGGTCGCGACGAAAGTCCCGGTGAACAGCCATTGCAGGTTGTCCACGCCACCGGCAACTCCCATCGTTTCGCGCACCGGCCGCAACATGAAGTAGCCGGTGAACAACAGGAAGAACATTGCCAAGCCGGCGAGTACCGCCGGCGTTTCGCGCAATTCGACGTCGAACAGGCGCGCGATACCGCGCAGTAACGGAGTAGAGGCGCCTTCGCTCATCGGCTCAGGCCAACGCCGCGATCAGTGCCTGTCGCTGTTCCTCGGTCAAATCCGGTCCGACGCCGGCCATCAGATTGTCGCTTTGCCGGTCTGGTTTGCCGGTCGCGGGAATCACCACCGTCACCGCCGGATGGCTAAGAGCGAATTTGAGGAACGCCTGCGCCCATGAGCCGACGCCGGAACTGGCAAGCGCGGGGGGCAAAGGCTTGTCTTTGACTTGTGCGAACAGTTTTCCATCTTCGAAAGCGCGGTTGATCATCACCGCCACGCCCCGGTCCTTCGCCAGCGGCAGCAAGCGTTTCTCTGCTCCGCGCGACGTGACCGAGTAGTTGATCTGCAGGAAGTCGAGCTTTTCCGCCTGCAGTACACCGATAAGTTCTTCGTGCGCGCGTTCCTGATAGTGAGTGACGCCGACATAGCGCACGCGGCCCTGCGCTTTCAGTTCGCGCGCCAGTGCCAGCTGCGTCTTCAAATCGCCCAGGTTGTGGACTTGCAGCAGTTCCACTTTGTCGACTTTCAGCCGGCGCAGGCTCTCTTCAAATTGCGCCAAACCGGCCTCGCGTCCGGTGACGCCGGAAAGCTTGGTTGCCAGCCAAGCTTTTTCGCTCAGGCTCTGCTCGGCCAAGAGTGGGCCCAGGACGTCCTCGGCGGTGCCGTAAGTGGGGGCAGTGTCGATGACACTGGCACCCGCGGCGAAGAAGCGTTTCAGCACCTCGCGTAGTGGATCGCGTTCGGCTTTGGAGTCGCCCACCTCGAAACTGCCTGAGGTGCCCATCCCGATCACAGGAATTCGTTCGCCCGTGCTGGGAATGGCGCGGGTATTGAGCGGCCCCGGCAGGGCAGCTGCCGGTTTGGAGGCAGTGGCCTGTCCTCCGCCGCCAGCCTGGGCTTGGGCGGAATCGCGGCAAGCGGCGAGTGTAATGCCTGCCGCGGCGAGGGCGCTGGCAGTCAAGAACGTGCGGCGTGTGTACACGGCAGTCTCCAAGGGCAGCGGGACTGTCGGTTATCGGCTATTCGGCGGCGATGATGTGTGAATGAAGCGTTTGTTCCGCCCCCAACCAAAGTCATAGTGAGCCGAAACTGTGAAATCCGGCGGCAAATATCAGGCGAGGGAGGGCGCTGTGAGCCCGCCGGGACTCAAACCAGGCAGCGTCGACAAGTCTTAGAACCTGTTCTAGGGAACCAAGCCCTTGGGCAGTTGCATGGTGATGCAGTGCAGGCTGCCGTTCTGCCAGATCAGCGAGCGGCAGGGAACTTGCACCACTTCACGGCCGGGGTAGGCGGTTGCCAGGATCTCGGCTGCCTTGCTGTCCGCTTCGTCGCCATACGCCGGCATCAATACCGCGCCGTTGATGATCAGGTAGTTGGCATAGGACGCCGCCAAGCGCCGGCCTTCGTCCACGACCGGCTTGGCCCAGGGGAGCGGGAACAGCCGATAAGGCTTGCCGTCGCGCGTACGCAACGCGGCGATTTCCTCTGCCATGGCCTGCAGCTCCCGGTAGTGCGAATCAGCCGGGTCATCGCAGGCCTGGAACACGATGGCGTTGTCCGGCGCGAACCGCGCCAAGGTGTCGATATGGGCGTCGGTGTCGTCGCCTTCCAGATAACCGTGGTCCAGCCAGAGCACACGGTCCTGGTGCAGCCATCCTGAAAGTTGCGAGGCGATCTGCTCGCGTGGAACGTCCGGGTGCCGCTCGTGCAGGCACCGCCACGTGGTCAGCAACGTGCCGTCGCCATCGGTTTCGATGGCACCGCCTTCCAGTGCGAAGTTAATGCTCTGCACGAAATAGTTGTGGAACAACTGCATGCCCGACAATTCGCCGACCAGTTGGTCGTCCCGACTGGCCTCGAATTTGCCGCCCCAACCGGTAAAGCGGAAATCCAGCAGCTTGAAATGACCGCTTTCGCATAGCGTGATGGGACCGGAATCGCGCAGCCAGGTGTCGTCGTACTCGGCAACCACAAAACGAACCCGTGCCATGTCCGCGCGAGCCGAGCGCAAACGGGCTTCCGCGTAGGTCTGCAGATCGTCGTCTGCTACGCAGATCACCACGTCCTGGAAACGGACGATGGCCGCCACCAGCGCAACATAGGTTTCCTCGACCGCAGCCAGGCGTTCGGCCCAGTCGGTATCGGCGTGCGGCCATGCGATCAGCACTGCGGATTGGGGTTCCCATTCCGCAGGGAAGCGAAAAACATCAGTCATTCAATGGATCCATCGGTGGCTACGCACGCGGTAGCGGCGGGCGTTATTTTATCGGCGGTTTGGGGCCGATCTCCTCGGCGCCGGCCTGATTGGCAACCACGTCGATGACGCGGTTCTTTTCGAAATAGACGGTGTAGGCGGGGTAGACCCAACGGTGGATCGTCGGCCACTGGCGCTTCTGTCCGCCGCGAGGTTCGAGTTTTTGCTGCGGGGCACCGAAGCGGGCTTCGACTTGTTCGGCGGTCTGGCCGCGGACGGGAAGCGCCTCGGCCGGTTTCTCTTGAGCGCGGTCGATCAGCAAGGTGTCAGCGGCGGCCGTGCCGGCGAAGCTCAGCAAGGCGATCAACGGAAGAGCAAATGCGCGACGGTTCATAAAATGGTTCCCCAGAGGACCCGCTCTTTATAACAAAAGCGTTTCAACAAAAAACCGCCGCACGGCGATGTATTGCGGCAATCGTGACGGCCGGCGCGTCGCCAGGCGGCCGGAGACCGGGTCGCCGCCATCCGGGCAAAGAAAAACCGCCCGGAGGCGGCTTTTCTGCTTTGGCATGCTCTCAGCGCTGGCGCGCCTTGAGCATGTGGATTTGTTTCAGCGCTGGCGCGCCTTGAGCATGCGCGTTTGTTTCAGCGCTGGCGCGCCTTGAAACGCGGATTCGACTTGCAGATCACGAAGACCTTGCCGCGGCGGCGGACCACCTTGCAGTCGCGGTGACGGGCCTTCGCCGACTTCAGGGAGGACAGGACCTTCATGATAAACCTCGGCTAAAAATAAATGGGGCGAAACTAAGCCGCCTATTTTAGCGGCCTTTCCCCCAGCAGATCAAGTGGTTGCGAATAATTTCATGGATGCGGCCGGTTCGCTCGCATCGGCCAGGCGCCAACCGGCGGCATAATGGGCGAAAAATACAGGAATCGCCATGCCCGACATTGTCCCCGTACTGACCATCGATGGCCCCTCCGGAGCGGGTAAGGGCACCGTCAGTCGGATCGCCGCCAGCCGTCTGGGCTGGCGCTATCTGGATTCCGGGGCGCTGTACCGGGCGGTGGGGGTGGCGGCCAGCTGGTCCGATCTGGACATCTCCGATGCCGCCGCGCTGGTGCGCTGCACTTTCGACACCCGGGTCGATTTCCGGGAGACCGAGCAGGGCTTGCGGGTGCTGGTCAACGACGTGGATGCGACCGAGGAACTGCGTCTGGAAACCACCGGGGCAGTGGCTTCGGCCATCGCGGCCTTCCCCGAGGTGCGTTCGGCGCTGAAGGAGCGACAGCGGGCCTTCCGCCAGCCGCCAGGGCTGGTAGCGGACGGCCGGGATATGGGCACGGTCATCTTTCCCGATGCCCCTTATAAGGTGTTTCTGACCGCCAGCGCCGACGAGCGGGCTGAAAGGCGCTATAAGCAGTTGAAAGACAAGGGGGTTTCCGTTACATTAGACGGTCTGCTACGCGAGATTCTCGCCCGCGACGCCCGCGATGCCCAACGCACGGTGGCGCCGTTGCGCCCGGCTGAAGATGCCGTGCTCATCGACACCACCGGTCTGTCCATCGATGAAGTCGTCGAGCGCGTTCTAGCCATAGTGGAACCCTAACCACAGTTTCGTTGTGGTTGTCCTGGATTTTTCCTTCCGCAAGGAAAGGTGATGAAAGGCAGGGTTCCTGGCCGGCACAGGGAATATTTCTTGGCAGATCCGTCCCGGAAAGCCGCCTTCGCGGCGCCGGTAATCCACATCAACACACGGCACTCAGTGCCGAAAGGGTGGACAGGGGGAGCGCCGATGCGGTGCACGCCTGTCCGTGTGTCCAACCGAGTAATCAATCAATGACCGAATCATTCGCAGAACTGTTTGAACAGAGCCAGACCCATCTGGCCAAGCTGAAGCCAGGCGCCATCGTCACCGGCGTCGTTGTGGAAGTCCGCAACGACGTGGTGGTGATCAATGCCGGCCTGAAGTCCGAAGGCATCGTGCCGATCGAACAGTTCCGTAACGACGCCGGCGA
>CBFGZY010000085.1:0-14940 GCA_965653375.1 uncultured Pseudoxanthomonas sp. | reverse complement strand
GCCGCTTTGCTTTTTTCGGTTAAACCCCACACCGCGACTCACGTCGCTCCTACAAAGAACTGGCGCTTACGCAAACAAGCTCACACCCGGCACCAGCCACAACGAGATACCCGCCAGTGCCGAGCCGATGCCCGTGGCCGCCAACACATCGCTCGGGTAGTGCAAACCCAGCACGACGCGCGACATCGCCACGCAGGCGGCGAACGGAATCAGCAGTGCTGCCAGCATTGGGTAGTGCGCCAGCGCGACTATGGTGAAGGCCACCGCGTGCAAGGTATGTCCGGAAGGGAAGCTGAATTCATCCAGCGGCGCGATCCAGGCGCGGATACGTACATCCGAGGCGAACGGGCGTGGGCGCTTGGTCCAGCGCTTCAGCAGTTTGTACAACGTCAATGCGATGACGCCGGTGGCGGCCAGATGCGCGGAAGCGGCCAGGCCCTCCATGCCATCGATCACGATCAATGCGCCCATCAGCACATACCAGAACACGCCATCGCCCAAGCGGCTGACGATGGCGAAGAATCGGCGCAGGCCGCTCCATTCGCCCCAGCGATTCGCGCGCAGGCACCAGCCTCTGTCTTGACCTGATATGTTCTGGCCCAGCATGTTTCGGCCTAGCATATTTCTGCCAGGCACGGCGTTACGCGGCGGCAGCGGATGCATGGCTTCTCCTCTGGACGACGAGTCCGGTCAGCAGATCATCGAAATCGGCAGCTACCTGTTCCGGGCGCAGCGACAACATCGCTTCGCTGGCGGCCAAGCCCATCGAGCGGCGCAAGGCAGGCGCGCCGGCGAGGTTGACGGCGGCGCGAATGAAGTCTTCGTCGTTGTCTACGGCGGCACCATGGACCGCATCGCGCAGGTGTTCCTTGGCGGCGCCGTAGTTGAATGCCACCGTCGGCACGCCGCTGGCCATTGCTTCCAAGGTGACGTTGCCGAAGGTTTCGCTGTGGCTGGGAAACAGGAACAGATCGCCGCTGGCGAAGTGGCGTGCCAGGGCTTCGCCGCGCTGCACGCCGCAGAACACGAAGTCCGGGTTTTCGTTCGCCAGCTTTTCCCGCATCGGGCCATCGCCCACCCAGACAAAACGCGCGGTGGGATGGCGCGCTTGTATTTCGCGGAAACTGCGCACCGCCAGTTCCAAGTTCTTCTCCGCGGCGATGCGGCCTACGTAGATGGCGACCAAGCCATCCACGCCCATCCCCCAGCTCGTACGCAGCGCACTGTCGCGTTTGCGCGGGCTGAAATGACCAGTGTCCACGGCGCGCGCCAGTCGTACGACCCGATGGAAACCGCTTTGCTCCAGGAATTCCGCCAGTTCCCGCGTCGGCACCAGTGTGGCGCTGGCGCTGTTATGGAAGCGGCGCATCCAGCGCAATGCGGTCTGCTGCAGAAACGCCGCGCCGTAGTCGCGCATGTATTCGTCGAAGCGAGTGTGGAAGCCAGTTGCCGCGGGGATGCCTAGCTTCCGCGCCGCCCGTAGTGCCGACCAGCCCAATGGACCTTCCGTGGCGACATAGAGAGCATCGGGCGCTGATTGGCCCCAATGCCGCAGCAACTTGCGAGTGGCGGGCAGGCCGAACTTCAACCCCGGATAGCGCGGCAAGCTTGCGCCGCGCACCAGCAACGCTTCGGAGGCGTCGCTGTCGCTATCCTGACGGGGACGGACCAGCGTGACCTCATGGCCGCGGGAGCGCAGACCTGTTTCCAGCCCCTGCACCGTCAAGGCGACGCCGTTGACTTCGGGCGGATACGTTTCGGTAACGATGGTAAACCGCATACGCAACTCCACGTTTTGCGTATGCTGCGGCGGCGCCATGAAGCTGTTGTTGCAGCCCGATGACGCCTGGATGACACGCCCAAAGGCGTTTTGTTTCAGTGCAAGATTGTTTGCTTTGAATTGGGGAGGCAAAAGTAAATCCCCCTCGGTCCCCCTTTTAAAAGGGGGAGGCAAAGCAGAAGCTTTCCCGGCTACCGGCTACCGGCTACCGGCTACCGGCTACCCACCTAGCCGGTGGACTGAGTGCTTCTACGGCACACGATGTCCGCGTGCGGCGGCGAACAATGCGTACCACTGCTCGCGGCTCAGCGTGATGGCTTCCCCGGCGCAACTGGCGATAAGCCGTTCAGGATGAGTGGTGCCCACGATGGGTTGGATGCCGGCCGGGTGCCGCAACAGCCACGCCACCAGGACCGCTTCCATTTCGACGCCATGCGCACTGGCGATGCGGAGGGCCGATTCGGCGGTAGTGCGTAGCGATTCATCCATGGATTCCAGCGGCGCCGCCAAGCGCCCGGACGCCAACGGCGACCAGGCTTGCACCAGGATGCCGTGCTGCCGGCAATAATCCAGTGTGCCCGCAGTCGAATGGGACGCGCCGGCCTGGTTGGCGGTAATGCCTTCGTCGATCAGGTAGTGATGCAGCAGGCTCAGTTCGACCTGGTTGATGACCAGCGGCTGGTCGACATTGCGTTGCAGTAGCGCGATTTGCGCGCCGGTATGATTGCTGACGCCGAAATGGCGCACCTTGCCGGCCCGATGCAATGCATCGAAGGCTCGCGCGACTTCTTCCGGCTCCCCCAGCGGATCCGGCCGATGCAACAGCAGGATATCCAGATAGTCCGTGCCCAAGCGCTGCAGAATGGCTTCCACCGATGCGACGATGTGCACATGGCTGAAGTCGTAGCGCGCCGGCGCACCGGATTCCGGATCGCCTGCCAGACGAATACCGCACTTGGATTGCAGCACGATCTCCGCGCGCAGGCTGGGTCGCTGCCGCAGGACTTCGCCAAACAAGCGTTCCGCCTTGCCGCGCGCGTAGATATCGGCGTGATCGAACAGATTGATGCCTTGGGCCAGCGCCGTGTCGACCATGGCCCGGGTGCGCGAGCGCTCCTGGGCTGTCAGCGGATTATCGTCCCAGGCGCGGCTCAGGTGCATGCACCCATAGGCGATGCGCGACACTTCCAGGTCGCTGTGCGGAATACGGCAAGTCTTCATCACGCGATAAAAGGTTTGAAGGTTACGCCCAGTCCTTGCATATCTTCGACCTCGCCGATCAAGTCGGAGCGCAGCAGCGGCCGCGAATCCAGCCA
The DNA here is from genome assembly GCA_965653375.1 of uncultured Pseudoxanthomonas sp. Lineage (GTDB taxonomy): Bacteria > Pseudomonadota > Gammaproteobacteria > Xanthomonadales > Xanthomonadaceae > Pseudoxanthomonas_A. Next base: position 11,844 of record CBFGZY010000085.1, on the reverse strand, counting down.
ACGCTTGCCGACGATCAGCTCCAGCTTGTCATCGTCGACGGTCAACTCCAGCTTGGGAATGAACTCGTTGTCGTGGGCGCGGTGCAGCAGTACCGCCAGCCGCAATAGCGCTGCCTTGCGCTTGGCACTGACCAGCAAGCGATCAGGGATCGCCTCGAAGGCGTTCTTGGAAATATTGCGGCGATGGGTACGGACCAGCACCGCCAGCACCTGCTGTTCCTGTCGCGAGAAGCCGGCGATATCGGAGTTTTCCAGTACGTAGGCGCCGTGCGCGTGGTACTGGCTGTGGGCGATGGCCAAGCCGATTTCGTGCAGGCGCGCCGCCCAGCCGAGCATCCGCGCATCGTCGTCGTCCAGCGACCAGCGCTTTGCTACTTGTTCGAACAAACGCAGCGCGGTGGCTTCGACGCGGGCGGCTTGGATTTCATCGATGCCATAGCGATGAATCAAGGCTGCAACCGACAGATCGCGCGGATCGTTTTCGCTGCCGCGGCCCAGCATGTCGTACAGGATGCCTTCGCGCATCGCCGCCTTGCTGACCAGCAGCCGCTCCAGCCCCAGCGCTTCGAACGCAGCTTCCAGCACCAGTACGCCGCCGGCGATGATCGGTCGGCGATCATTTGAAAGTCCTGGCAGATCGATACTTTCGATGCGATCCGCTTCCAGCAGCCGGTCGCGCACCTGGGGCAGGGCCTCGGCGGTGACCGAACCCTTGGTGAGCTTCATGGCCGCGCAGATTTCACCGATGGCCTTGTTGGTGCCGGAGGAGCCGATGGCTTCCTGCCAACCCAGATTGCGGTAGAGGCCAGCGAACTGTTGGAACTCGGCACCGATCTCGGTCAACGCGTCTTTCCAGCGCTTCTTCGACAGTTTGCCGCCGGGAAAGAAGCGGCGAGTGCTGGCAATGCATCCGGCCTGCAGGCTTTCGCGTTCCAGCGTCTCCATGCCGCGGCCGATGATGAACTCGGTGGAGCCGCCGCCAATATCGATCACTAGGCGCAGCTGCCCCGGCTTGGGTGGTTGTGCGTGCGCTACGCCTAGATAGATCAAACGGGCTTCTTCGCGTCCGGAAACCACTTCGATAGGTTTGCCCAGCGCGGCTTCGGCCGGCACCAGGAAACTCTGCGGCACGGCGAGTTGGCGAACGGTATTGGTGGCCAGAGCGCGTACGCGCCCGGCGGGGATATCGCGGATACGTTGGCCGAAGCGGGCCAGGCAGTCCAACGCGCGCTGACGGGCTTCGTTGGAAATACCGCCTTTGCCATCCAGGCCATCGGCCATGCGCACGGTTTCGCGCAATCGATCGACCACCCGCAATTGCCCCAATGTGGATCTCGCGACCACCATGTGGAAGCTATTGGAGCCCAGATCTATCGCAGCGATTTGGTCGCCGTCCTGTAGTGGCAGCGAAGCGGGGGAGGATAGGGGGGGCATGTGAGAAGTTTAGCCGTTGTCGGGCGCAGGTGCTGCTACTTGACGGCATCAAGCCGAGGCGTTCTTTGTAGAAAGATGGCAGGAGCGCCGTCCCGGCGCTCCTGCAGCACAAATAGCGAGCAGCAGACGATCAAACCCTGGACAACAACGTCGCCTGCGCCGAGTGGGGCGCTTCGCCTTCGGCTGGGACCAGCTTGCGGTATTCACCGTCGGCAGTGAGCTCCCAAGCGTTCTGATTGTCGGCCAGGTAGTTCTGCAAGCCGTCTTCGAATACCTGGCGCGCCAACTCACGGTTGAGAATCGGGAAGCAGGTTTCGACCCGATGCAGCAGATTGCGTTCCAGCCAATCGGCGCTGGCGCAGTACAGCTCCGGCGTGCCGTCGTTGCCGAACCAGTAGATGCGGCTGTGTTCCAGGAAGCGCCCGACGATGGAACGCACGCGGATATTGTCCGAAACCCCCGGCACGCCCGGCCGCAAAGTGCATGCGCCGCGCACGATGAGGTCGATCTGCACACCGGCTTGCGATGCGGCATACAACGCGCGCATCACGCGGGGTTCGTTCAATGCATTGACCTTGGCAATGATGCGCGCCGGCTTGCCGGCATGCGCGAATTTGGCCTCGCGCTCGATTTTCTTGATCAACCCCGCGTGCAGCGTGAACGGCGATTGCAGCAAGCGTTTGAGTTTGGTGGCCGGTGCCAGCCCGGATATCTGCTGAAACAACTGGTGCACGTCATCGCCGATGTCCGGGTCGGCGGTGATCAGACCCAGGTCGGTGTAAACGCGTGCGGTGCCGCTGTGATAGTTGCCGGTGCCCAGATGGACGTAGCGCCGCAGCTTCTTGCCTTCGCGGCGCACGATCAGCAGCATCTTGGCGTGGGTCTTGTAGCCCACCACGCCGTAGACCACCTGCACGCCGGCTTCCTGCAGCCGATCGGCCACGCCCAAGTTGGCATCTTCATCGAAACGTGCGCGCAGTTCGACCACCACCGTGACGTCCTTGCCGTTGCGCGCAGCCTGCACTAGCGCGTCGACGATGGCGGAGTCCTTGCCGGTGCGGTAAAGCGTCTGCTTGATTGCCAACACCTGCGGATCGATGGCGGCCTGCTTGATCAGTTCCAACACTGGCGCGAACGCATCGAACGGATGATGGAGCAGCACGTCGCCTTCTGCGACCTTTTCGAAAATGGTGTCGCTATCGCGCAACGTGCGCGGGGTGAAGACGGGATACTTCAGTTCCGGCCGCTGTACCAGGTCATAGACCTGGATCACGCGATTGAGATTGACGGGCCCGTCGATGGGGTACACCGCGTTTTCGGGCAGCTCGAAATTCTGCAATAGCGTCCGGACGATGGGCTTGGGACAGTCGTGGGCAATTTCCAGGCGCACGGCGGGTCGATAACCGCGGCCGACCAGTTCGTCGCGCAGGGCCAGTGCCAGGTTTTCCACTTCCTCTTCGTCCACCACCAGTTCCGAATTGCGGGTGACGCGGAACTGGTACGAACCTTTGACTTCCATGCCCGGGAACAATTCGTCGACGAAGGCGGACAGCACCGACGAAAGCAGTACGAAATCGTGTTCGCCGCCGGATACCCGCTGCGGCAGATGGATGATGCGCGACAGCGATCGCGGTGCGCGGACGATGGCCAGGTGGCCGGCGCGCCCGAAGGCGTCCTTGCCCTTGAGCACCACCACGATGTTCAGCGATTTGTTGAGGATCTTCGGGAACGGATGCGCGGGATCCAGGCCCAGCGGCGACAGCACCGGCATGATCTCGTTACGGAAGTACGCACGCAGCCAACGCGTCTGGCGCGGGCTCCAGCGCCCGCGGCCGAAAACGCGCACGCCGGCTTCGTTCAATGCCGGCCGCAGTACGTCGTTCCAGCATTTGTATTGTGCGTCCACCAGTTCGGCGGCGCGGTCGTGGATCTTGTTCAACACCACCACCGGGCTCATGCCGTCGGCGCCCGGCGGCAGCCCGAAGTCCTGCGCGTGGCGCACGGTGGCGGCGCGGATCTCGAAGAATTCGTCCAGATTGGTGCAGGAGATGCACAGGAAGCGCAATCGCTCCAGCACCGGTACCTGGGGATCCAGCGCCTGCGCCAGCACCCGGAAGTTGAAGTCCAACTGCGACAGTTCGCGATTGAGGTAAAGCGAGGGGTCGCGCAGGGCGTCGTCGCCGCTCAAATTGTCCTGCGAGGTGTCGATGGCAGCATTCATGCGGTCTGACTGTCCGGCAGAGAAAAGTGGGGTGTGTCGTTGCGGGGATGCACGCGTTGCGGGCCGAAGTGCACCGAGAACGTGCTGCCTTGGCCGACTTCGCTTTCGATATCCAGCCGCGCCTGATGTAGGTTCAAGACGTGCTTGACGATGGACAGGCCCAGGCCGGTGCCACCGCTTTCGCGCGAGCGGCTGGTCGATACGCGATAGAAGCGTTCGGTGATGCGCGGCAGGTGCGAGGCCGGAATGCCGTAGCCGGTGTCGCGCACGCTGAGCGCCGCGCCTTCGCCTTCGCGCACGAAACGCACGGTAATCGTGCCGCCGACGGGCGTATAGCGCACCGCATTGCTGACCAGGTTGGAAAATGCGCTGTGCAGTTCCTTGTTGGAACCCCACAGGTCCACGCCGGCTTCGTCCTGCACGACGATGGTATGGCGCTTGTGGCTGAGTGCCTCGGCTTCGCGGCGCAAGGTCGCCAGCATCGGGGCCATCGCCACGCTTTCGTCCGGCAGGCTGTCCTGCGCTTCCAGGCGCGACAGCGTCAGCAGGTCTTCGACCAACTGGGTCATCCGCTGCGACTGCTTCTGCATTTCGGCCAGCATCGGCGCCCATTCTGGAAACTCATTGGGTTCCAGCATGTCCAGATAGCCGTGCACCACGGTCAACGGCGTGCGAAGTTCGTGCGATACGTTGGCGACGAAGTCGCGGCGCATCTGTTCCAGGCGCAGCATCTTGCTGACATCGCGCGCGACCAGCAGCCAGTACTGATCCGAGTAGGGGATCAGCCGCAAGTTCAGGCGCACATTGGGATCGACCGGAGATCCGGCATCCAGCATCGGTTCGGCGTTGCGGCCGGCTGCCAGCCAGTGCGACATCGGCAGCGGCTGCATGCGGTCGCCGACGGGCGCGCCGATGTCCTTGGGATACTGCAGCCCCAGCAATGAAGTGGCCGCCTTGTTGAACCATTGCACGCGCTGGCTGTTGCGATCCACCACCACCACGGCATCGGGCAGGGCGGCGGCGGCGGCGCGGTAGGCACGCAGGATGTCCAGCAGCCGGCGCTTGCGCGCACGCATTTCCGCCTGGCTACGGTGCAGCAGGCGGTCCAGCTCGTTCCAAACGCCCCTGCCTTGCACCGGCCCCAGTCGCTCGCGCGCGGTCAGGCGCAACAGCAACTTGCGAAGGCGCCAATAGTGCCAAGCCACCACGCCCAAGGCCGCAAGCGTCACCACCGGCCAGACCTGCCCAATCAGCAAGCCCAGGATCACCGCCAAGGTCAGCACCGCGGCAAGCTCGCCGAGCGTCTTCAACCAGGCAGATCGGATGTAGTGGGGCATGGATTCGATTGTGGCAGATGTGTGTGACAGAGAAGCGGGGAGCGGGCAAGCGGTGAGCGGAGCGGCGGGTGATAGCTAATCGGAACGAGATGGGGAAAGGGCGGTAGCTGGATTAGGAAAAAAGAAGCTGTGGGAACAGCAGCTAAGGGCGACGTAGCGGTCAAAAAGAGGGCGCGTGTCCGTGTCAGCCGGCGACGAGGATTTCCATTGATTTTCTGAAGAGCCAACAGCAAATCCCCCTCAATCCCCCTTTACAAGGGGGAGGTAAAGCAAGAGCTTTCCCGCTCACCGCTCACCGCTCACCGCTCACCGCTCACCGCTCACCGCTCACTAACCTACACCGATGCCGAGAACCGGTAACCCGAGCCGCGCACGGTCTGCACCATGTTTTCCAGGCCATGCGGTTCCAGCGTCTTGCGCAGGCGGCGGATGTGGACGTCGACGGTACGCTCTTCGACATAGACGCTGCCCCCCCAGACGTGGTCCAGCAGCTGCGTGCGGCTGTAGACGCGTTCGGGATGGGTCATGAAGAAATGCAGCAGGCGGTATTCGGTGGGGCCGATCGGCACCGGTGTGTCGCCGGCGAACACGCGATGGGCGGCACCGTCGATGCGCAGGGGCCCCACAGCGACGCTGCCGTCTTCATCGTCTTCGCGCGAGCGGCGCATCACCGCGCGGATGCGGGCCAGCAGTTCGCGTGCCGAGAACGGCTTGACCACGTAATCGTCGACGCCGGCTTCCAGCCCGCCGACGCGATCGTTCTCTTCGCCGCGCGCGGTCAGCATGATGATGGGGATGTCGCGCGTCATGGCGTCCTTGCGCCAGCGCCTAGCCAGTTCCAGCCCGCTGGTGCCGGGCAGCATCCAGTCCAGCAGGATCAGGTCGGGTACACGGTCGGCGATGGCGTTCTGCGCCTCGCGCGCGTCGCCGGCATGGACCGGTTCGTATTCGCCCTTGCGCAGGGCGAAGGCGACCATTTCGCGGATGGCGGGTTCGTCGTCAACGATCAGGATGTGCTTTTGCACGAGGGTACCGTTGGCTCAGTGGGTTCGCGCCAGTAGACGACAATTTTATGACGAATACATGACATGCCGCCGGGCTGTCATGAATTCGCCCGCCGGACGGTGGTATTTCCTCCGACCCGCGTCCCGATTACGGTCTCACGACCGGACGAAACGGCGCCGTGGGCAGGATTCAGGGCAAGAACCCTTGCGCTGCCGGGACTTGTGGGCCGGTCAACGCCGGTCGACGTCAGGGTCGCGGATGCCTTGGCGACGCAGTTCCAGCACCTGCGGGGTAATGACCGCTATACGCGCATCGACGCGTGCCCGGGCGTAATAATCCAGATCGTCCCGGCGCTTGAGCGTCTGCAACTGGATCAGGGCCTGTTCCGGCCGGCCATTGAGGAAGGCGGCCTCCGCGTAGGCCTCGCCGGCGCGGGCGGCATCGCCGGCCAGTTCATTGGCCCGGCCGAACTGCTGCTGGAATGTCGGATCTTCCGCCGAGCGGCCGAGCAACGGCCGCAAAACGGCCTGCGCGCGCTGGCCGGCTTCGCGGCCACCCTGTTCATTCAAGACCTTGGCGAAGGTGAGCGCCACCGCGCGGTTATTGGGCATCTGCTTCAGCAGATTGGAGAACCGCTGATTGGCCGCCGCCGCCTTACCGCTGCGGGATTCGGTTTCGCCCATGGCCAGTTGCACCCACAGATTGTCGGAATGCTGGTCCAGAAGTGCGGACAGTTCGGTATTGGCCGCCTGCAGGTTGCCGCCCTGCAGATGTGCGATCGCCAGGCCATAGGCTTGCGCGTCGGTCAGCTTGCCGCTGTCCCGGCGGATGGTTTCGTATTCGCGAATCGCGGCCACGGCCGTGGGGGCGCTGAGCACCCGCAGCCGTTCGCGCGCCCAGTCGAACTGGCCGCTGCCGCCGCGGCTGAAGGACTGCGATGAGATGGTCACTGCAACCGGCAGCAGAGGGTTACCGCTGAGCTTGTCGGGAAGAACGATCGTATTCGGGTTGTAGGTTTCCACCCGCTTTCCGCCCGGCACCGTGGTGACCAGGGGAATATCGTCCTTGCGCAGTTGTTCGGCTCGTTGCTGGGCCTCGCTGATGCGGGTGGTGGTGACCGGGTGGGTCATCAGGTAGTCGGGAGTTCGGTCGCGCTCGTTGCCGCGGTTGCTGCGCGTGGCTTGAGCCATGCGGGCGAAAAAGCCCGCCATGGCGTCCACGTCGTAGCCGGCGCGGTCGAGGGTGCGGATGCCGACCCGGTCCGCCTCGGATTCGTTGGAGCGGGTGTAGTCGATCTGGCGTTGCTGCATCAGCCCCATCGCCGAGGCGATAGCGGCTTGCGAGGCGTCGCCGCTGGAGCTGCCGCCGGCCGCCTGCGCCAACACGATGGCGCCCAGCATGCCCAGCAGGATCGGAATCTGGTCGCGCTGGGCGCGCTCGGCGCCACGCAGCACGTGTTGCTGGGTGACGTGTGCGATTTCGTGCGACAGCACCGCCGCCACTTCGTCCTCGCGCTGAGCGGTCAGCACCAGGCCCGCGTTCATTCCGATGTATCCGCCCAGCGTGGCGAAAGCGTTGATCTGGCGATCCTTCATCATGAAGAACGTAAATGGCTGCTGCGGGTTGTCGCTGTCCGCTGCCAACTGATTGCCCATGGTCTGCAGCCAATCGGTGATCAACGGATCTTCCAGCAGATATCCGTAATTGCGTAATTCGCGCAACAGCATGCCGCCGTACTCGGCCTGCCGCGCCGGCGTCAGCAATTCGCCTGCGGAGGAACCGATGTCGGGCAACCGGGAATCCTGCGACGACGCCAACGGCGCGGCGACAGCCAGGGTCAGTGCAGTGACGAGCAACAATGGGCGCAAGTGGTAACTCCGTTACTGTCAATAGCCAACAGCATCAATCAGAATGACGCGTGGATGAGACCGAGGCGTGAACATGCCGTTAACTTAACCGACCACCGTCGATGGTTGGCCGTTAGCGGCGTCCACTAGTCGGCCGCCGTTGCCGATCATTAACCAGACCTTGCCCCGGGCCACATCGTTCCATCGCCGCGACTGGAAACCCTTGCTCGCGTCACCCATATTGATTTCAGACCGTTTGTGTCAGACAAGACTGTTGTTTTAGACAAGATTGCGCCCGGAGAATTCCCTTGAGCGACACCCGTGACAATACCCCCGGCGAGGCCCCGAAGCCCGACATCACGCTGTACACCACTGCCATCTGCCCGTATTGCGTAGCGGCCAAGAACTTCCTCAAAAGCAAAGGGCAGTCCTGGACCGAAGTACGGGTCGACCTGGATCCGGCGGAACGCCAGAAGATGATGGCGCTGGCCAAGCGCACCAGCGTGCCGCAGATATTCATCGGCGACACCCACGTGGGCGGTTATGACGACCTGATAGCGCTGCACCGCGCTGGCAAATTGGATCCGCTGCTCTCATCGGGCCGACTGGTATGAGCGCCGAACAGCAAGGTGACCAACAGATGGGTAACGAACCCCAAGGCGGCGACGCTGGCGAACACGACCGTGTGCGCCAGTTCACCGAGTTTCGCCAGCGCATGAACCAGCGGATTCTGGCCGAGCCCAACCAGGTGGTGCGCCGGTTCTTTGCCCTGGACACGCAGACCTACCAAGCCGGCGCGCTGGACGTAAAAACCAAGGAATTGCTTGGTCTGGTCGCATCGATGGTGCTGCGCTGCGACGACTGCATCAGCTACCACGTAGCGCAATGCAAGGAAGTCGGTGTCAGCCGCGAAGAATTTTTCGAGACCTTCTCGGTAGGATTGGTGGTGGGCGGCTCCATCGTCATCCCGCACCTGCGCCGGGCGGTGGACTTCCTGGATCAACTGGAAGCGGGCGGGGCAGCTGCGCCTGGCGCCCATGATCACGCCGTGTAACAGCCGGGGACGATCCACCGCAGTCCGGATCGCTCCCCTTCGATTGGCCTGAAAGCACCTGATTCCTGAGCATTATCCGAAGGGCGAAATACTTCACGCAGCGCGGCAATTCGTTCCCATTCCCGACTCCCCATTCCCGGTTCTCAGCTCTCATAGGGCATAATTGCCGAACTATCCCTTTTGCGTCGCCTCCGGTCCCGCCGGCGTGCGCCCCCTGTTCGGAACTCAACAATGACCCAGACAATTACGGTCATCCGCGGCGATGGTATCGGCCCGGAGATCATGGATGCCACTTTGTACGTGCTGGACGCGCTGAAGGTCGGCCTGACCTACGAAGAAGCCGACGCCGGCATGGTGGCACTGGAAAAGCATGGCGATCTGCTGCCGCAGGCCACTCTCGATTCGATCCGCAAGAACAAGATCGCGCTGAAGAGCCCGTTGACCACGCCGGTGGGCGAGGGCTTCAGCTCCATCAACGTGGCCATGCGCCGGCATTTCGATCTTTATGCCAACGTTCGTCCGGCCAAATCGTTCCCCAACACCAAATCCCGCTTCCCGTCGGGCGTAGACCTCATCACCGTCCGTGAGAACACCGAGGGCGCCTATATTGGTGAAGGTCAGTCGATTTCCGAGGATGGCGAGACCGCGCTGTTGACGCAGAAGATCACCCGCAAGGGTTCGGAGCGCATCGTCCGCTACGCGTTCGAGCTGGCCCGCAAGACCGGCCGCAAGAAGATCACGGTAGTGCACAAGGCCAATATCCTGAAGACGACCTCGGGCCTGTTCCTGAAGGTGGCGCGCGAAGTGGCTGCGCTGTATCCGGATATCGAATGCAACGAGATGATCGTGGACAACACCTGCATGCAGCTGGTGATGCGTCCTGAGCAGTTCGACATCATCGTCACCACGAATCTCTTCGGCGACATCATTTCCGACCTGTGCGCAGGCCTGGTCGGCGGCCTGGGCTTGGCGCCGGGCGCGAACATCGGCGTCGATGCGGCGATCTTCGAGGCGGTGCACGGTTCGGCCCCGGACATCGCCGGCAAGGGCATCGCCAATCCGTGCGCGCTGCTGCTGGGTGCTGGGCAGATGCTAGACCATATCGGCCAGCCGGAAAAAGCGGAGCGCTTGCGCGCCGCTATCATCGCCACGCTGGAAGCCAAGGATTCGCTGACGCCGGACCTGGGCGGGCAGGGCAACACGATGTCGTTCGCCAAGGCCATTGCCAGCCGGCTTTGATAGCCGCGGCGATGCGTTGCATAGAACGGGACGCACTGGCGTCCCGTTTTTTTTGCCCTGTTCTAATCGACAAGGTTCGATGCGGCCATCGAATGGCTGGGCACCCTCAAAACAGCGCTTACCCATAAAAAAACAGGGCGCCGAAGCGCCCTGTTTCGAAACGCATCTATTGTCGAACTCAATCGCGCGACTGCAGCTTGGACAGCAAGCGCAAGAATTCGATGTACAGCCACACCAACGTGACCATCAGGCCAAACGCGCCGTACCACTCCATGTACTTGGGCGCGCCTTGCTCAACGCCGCTTTCGATGAAATCGAAGTCCAGCACCAGGTTCAGTGCCGCGATCACCACCACGAACAGGCTGAAGCCGATGCCGACGAGGCCGTTTCCATGAATCATCGGGATCTGGATATTGAAGAAGCCCAGCACGATCGTCGCTAGATAGACCAGCGCGATGCCGCCGGTCGCGGCCACTATGCCCAGCTTGAAGTTTTCGGTCGCCTTGATCAGGCCACTGCGGTAAGCCATCAGTAGCGCAAACAAGGTGCCGAAGGTCAGCAGTACCGCTTGGAATACGATGCCGGGGAATTTCATTTCGAACACAGCTGAAATCGCGCCGAGGAAGAAACCTTCCACCAACGCATAAAGCGGTGCCGTAATCGGTGCCCAGGTTTTCTTGAACACGGTGATCAAGGCCAGGATGAGGCCGCCGATGGCGCCGCCCACGGCATAGCCCGTCAATGCCGAGGAGACGGCCGCCTCGCCATTGGCACCAACGACGACGGACTGGTTCCACGCAAATGCAGCCGTCAGGATGCTCAGCAGTAGCAAAAAGCCGGTCTTGTTGACCGTGCCATTCAGTGTCATCACACCGCCATCGCGGGATACGACCGTGCCGCTGCCCAGATCGAGGAAAGTGGATTCTTTTAGTGCCGGATTGCCGCTGCGTATCATGGTGCCCTCATTTGGATGCGGACCTTCTGTCCCTGAACAAGAGGATATCTTACGCCGATGACCGGCACGTGCCGTTTGACAGCAAGCCCGCAGCTTCCGACAATACGCGGCCTTGTTGGTACCTCTGGTGCCACGCCGGGGCCCTCGTCGGGGTATAGCGCAGTCTGGTAGCGCATCTGCTTTGGGAGCAGAGGGTCGGGGGTTCGAATCCCTCTACCCCGACCAGTCTGGCCAGGCTGGTGTGCCGGGTGGGGCGGAATGCGACAATCCGGTGCGACGGTAGTGACATGCGCCCGTAGCTCAACCGGATAGAGCACCGGCCTTCTAAGCCGGCGGTTACAGGTTCGAGTCCTGTCGGGCGCGCCACACCGGCGGGATTGTTGTAGTGTTTGTGAACTATGGTGGATGTAGCTCAGTTGGTTAGAGCACCGGATTGTGATTCCGGGGGTCGCGGGTTCAAATCCCGTCTTCCACCCCATATTCAAAATCTCGCTACGGCGGGGTTTGTAACAAAGCAGAATAAACGCGTAGAATACGCGACCGGTTTTCAGGGCTGTTAGCTCAGTTGGTAGAGCAGTTGACTCTTAATCAATAGGTCGAAGGTTCGAATCCTTCACAGCCCACCAAGACAAAAACGCCCGGCGACCCCGGGCGTGTTTTTTTTACGGGTGCGGGGCGCCGGCGGGGCGGGGGGGTATGATCAGCACCCGCGAAAGTGGGGGGCTTGGGAGATCGGAAGAGCGGGGGGGGGG
>CBFGZY010000084.1:0-15418 GCA_965653375.1 uncultured Pseudoxanthomonas sp. | reverse complement strand
GCGCACATCCGCGAACTCGGCGTGCCGCGCCTGTCGGTGCTGCGCACCGGCCAGCACGTCTACGCCCAGTTGTTCAGCGCCGACGGCTCCCAGGTCATCGCTGCCGCCAACACGCTGCAGCCTGACGTCAAGGAAGGCCTGAAGAACGGCAAGAACAGCGACGCCGCCGCCAAGGTGGGTCGAGTGATCGCCGAGCGCGCCAAGGCTGCGGGCATCGAGAAGGTCGCTTTCGACCGCTCGGGCTACCGTTACCACGGTCGCATCAAGGCACTCGCCGACGCTGCCCGCGAAGGCGGCTTGCAGTTCTAAGTATTGAAGAGGCGTGGGTTCGCCCACGCTTCGACCTGCCGATGCGGGCTGCATCGGGCACGGCATCTCTTCTGCAGATGTCGCCGCTTCACCGCAACACACCACAACCATAAGCGGCCAAGCCGTACATACTCAATCAATCAAGGAATTTGGAAATGGCAGAAGAACGTGCACCGCGGGGTCGTGATCGCGACCGCAACCGCGAAGAGAAAGTCGATGACGGCATGATCGAGAAGCTGGTCGCGGTCAACCGCGTCAGCAAGACGGTCAAGGGCGGTCGCCAGTTCACCTTCACCGCGTTGACGGTGGTGGGTGACGGTAACGGCAAGATCGGTTTTGGTTACGGCAAGGCACGCGAAGTGCCGGTCGCCATCCAGAAGTCGATGGAATATGCCCGCAAGGGCATGCTCAATGTCGATCTGAACAACGGCACCCTGTGGCACCCGGTCAAGGCCGGCCACGGCGCGGCTCGCGTGTTCATGCAGCCTGCCTCGGAAGGTACCGGCGTCATCGCCGGCGGCGCGATGCGTGCCGTGCTGGAAGCGGTCGGCGTCAAGAACGTGCTGGCCAAGGCAGTTGGTTCGCGTAACCCGATCAATCTGGTGCGCGCCACGCTGAAGGGCCTGAGCGACATGCAGTCGCCGTCCCGCATCGCGGCCAAGCGCGGCAAGAAGGTGGAGGAACTCCTCAATGGCTAATGAGTCCAACAAGACCGTCAAGGTGCGCCTGGTGCGTGGCCTGCGTGGTTCCCGGGCCGTTCACCGTCTGTCGGTGAAGGCGCTGGGCCTGAACAAGCTCAACGATGTGCGTGAACTGAAGGACAGCCCGCAGGTACGCGGCCTGATCAACAAGGTTCACTACCTCGTCAAAGTCGAGGAGTAATTCAAATGCATCTCAATACACTCACACACGCCGAAGGCGCCCGCACCGAGCGCAAGCGCGTCGGTCGCGGTATCGGTTCCGGCCTGGGCAAGACCTGCGGCCGCGGCCACAAGGGTTCGTTCGCGCGTTCGGGCAAGGGCAAGATCAAGGCCAAGTTCGAAGGCGGCCAGATGCCGCTGATCAAGCGTCTGCCGAAAGTCGGTTTCCGCTCCAAGCTGAAGCTGGATTGCGCCGAAGTGCTGTCTTACCAGCTGGAAAAGCTGGAAGCCGGCGAGATCGATTTCGCTGCGCTGCGTGCAGCCAAGCTGGTTCCGACCAGCGCCAAGCGCGCGAAGATCGTCATGAAGGGCGAGCTGACCAAGAAGTTCGTGCTGAAGGGCGTGCTGGCTACCGCAGGTGCCAAGGCGGCTATCGAAGCCGCTGGCGGCAGCGTGCAGGAGTAACGGACGCATGGCGCAGGGTAATGCCGCCGGTGCGCTGGCAGGCGCGGGCAAGTTCACCGAACTTCGCCAGCGCCTGCTGTTCGTCGTTGGTGCGCTGATCGTCTACCGCATCGGCTGCTTCGTGCCGGTGCCGGGCGTCAATCCCGATGCCATGCTGGCGATGATGCAGGCGCAGGGCGGTGGCATCGTGGACATGTTCAACATGTTCTCGGGCGGCGCCTTGCACCGTTTCAGCATCTTCGCGCTCAATGTCATGCCGTATATCTCTGCATCGATCGTGATGCAGCTGGGCGTGCACATCTTCCCGACGTTGAAGGCGTTGCAGAAGGAAGGCGAGTCCGGTCGCCGCAAGATCACCCAGTATTCGCGCATTGGCGCGGTGCTGCTGGCGGTCGTGCAGGGCGGCAGCATCGCCGTGGCATTGCAGAATCAAGTCGCGCCAGGCGGTATGCCGGTGGTGTACGCCCCAGGCATGGGCTTCGTGCTCACCGCGGTGGTGGCATTGACCGCAGGCACCATCTTCCTGATGTGGCTGGGCGAGCAGGTCACTGAGCGCGGCGTCGGCAACGGCGTTTCGCTGATCATCTTCGCCGGCATCGTGGCTGGGCTGCCGGGTGCCGTCATCCAGACGGTCGGTGCTTTCCGCGACGGAACCCTGAGCTTCATTTCGCTGCTGCTGATCGTGCTGGTGGTTCTGGCGTTCACCTTCTTTGTGGTGTTCGTCGAGCGCGGCCAGCGCCGGATCACGGTGAACTACGCACGCCGCCAGGGTGGCCGCAACGCGTACATGAACCAAACCTCGTTCCTGCCGTTGAAGCTGAACATGGCTGGCGTCATTCCGCCGATCTTCGCTTCCAGCATCCTGGCGTTCCCCGCGACGCTGGCGATGTGGTCGGGGCAGGGCGGCCAGACCGCCAACGTGCTGCAACGGATATCGCAGGCGCTTGCCCCGGGCGAACCGCTGCACATGATCGTGTTCGCCGCGATGATCATCGGCTTCGCGTTCTTCTATACCGCGCTGGTGTTCAATTCGCAGGAAACCGCCGAGAACCTGAAAAAATCCGGCGCCTTGATTCCGGGCATCCGGCCGGGCAAAGCGACCGCCGACTATGTGGACGCTGTGCTTACCCGCCTGACGGCGATCGGTTCGCTTTATTTGGTGACCGTCTGCTTGTTGCCGGAAGTGATGCGGACGCAGTTGAATACGTCGTTCTACTTCGGCGGCACTTCGCTGCTGATCGTGGTGGTGGTGGTGATGGATTTCATTGCGCAGATCCAGGCGCATCTGATGTCCCACCAGTACGAGAGCCTGTTGAAGAAGGCGAACTTGAAAGGCGGCTCGCGCGGCGGTTTGGCCCGCGGCTAACGAATACGAAGCGGATACCCTCCGCGGAGATCGGTCCTTCGGACAGATCTCAAGAAAGGGCGGCTTGCGCAGCGATCTCGTGCGCAGGTGAGAACAAGCCAGTCCTGCGCCAGAGTAGCGCGGGCGGGGCGGGTCACTCGGGGGAATCCCGATTGCACCGCACCAGGCGGGTTCCGGCGCCGGAGCATGGGCACACTCCCCATGCCGGGCTCGTGCTGGCCTTTGGCCGGCACGGGCTTCCAAGTAACCCGAGATCTTGTTAAAATTTCCAGTTCACTCCGCCCGCGAGCCTAAATCCCGCCAGGGATCGACCGCTTCCGGGCCATCAAACACAGTTGGAGACCGCGTCATGGCGCGTATTGCAGGTGTCAACCTGCCTGCCCAGAAGCATGTCTGGGTCGGTTTGCAGAGCATTTACGGCATTGGCCGTACCCGTTCGAAGAAAGTCTGCGAAGCCGCAGGCGTTGCTTCGAGCACCAAGATCCGCGACTTGTCCGAACCCGAAGTCGAGCGCCTGCGCGCCGAAATCGGCAAGTACATCGTCGAAGGCGACCTGCGTCGCGAAGTGGGCATCGCCATCAAGCGATTGATGGACCTGGGCTGCTACCGCGGCCTGCGTCATCGTCGTGGCCTGCCGCTGCGTGGCCAGCGCACCCGCACCAATGCCCGTACCCGCAAGGGTCCGCGCAAAGCCATCAAGAAGTAAGGGGCGCATATCATGGCCAAGCCAGCAGCAGCTAAAGTCAAGAAGAAGATCAAGCGCGTCATCACCGATGGCGTCGCCCACGTCCACGCTTCTTTCAACAACACCATCGTCACCATCACCGACCGTCAGGGCAACGCTTTGTCGTGGGCCACTTCGGGCGGCGCGGGTTTCCGTGGTTCGCGCAAGTCCACCCCGTTCGCCGCACAGGTCGCCGCCGAAAAGGCCGGTCGCGCCGCGCTGGATTACGGTTTGAAGTCGCTGGAAGTACGCATCAAGGGCCCCGGCCCCGGCCGTGAATCGGCTGTGCGTTCTCTCAACAATGTTGGTTACAAGATCACCAACATCATCGACGTCACGCCGATCCCGCACAACGGCTGCCGTCCGCCCAAAAAGCGTCGCGTCTGAGGAGCTGAAGAGAAATGGCTCGTTATATTGGTCCTACCTGTAAGCTCGCGCGTCGCGAAGGCGCCGATCTTTCCCTCAAGAGCCCGGCGCGCGCGCTGGATTCCAAGTGCAAGCTGGAGCAGAAGCCCGGCCAGCACGGTGCTGCCCGCAAGGGCAAGCTGTCTGACTACGCCACCCAGCTGCGTGAAAAGCAGAAGGTCAAGCGTATCTACGGCTTGCTGGAGCGCCAGTTCCGCAACTACTACAAGAAGGCGTCGACCAAGAAGGGCAACACCGGTGAAAACCTGTTGCAGCTTCTGGAAACCCGTCTGGACAACGTCATCTACCGCATGGGCTTTGCCGTGACCCGGCCGGCCGCTCGCCAGTTGGTTTCGCACCGTGGCGTGCTGGTCAATGGCAAGTCGGTCAACCTGCCGTCGTATCAGGTGAAAGCCGGCGATGCGATCGAGTTGTCCGAGCGCGCCCAGAAGCAGCTGCGCGTCCAGGAATCCTTGACCGTAGCCGAACAGCTCGATCTCAGCCCGTCGTGGGTCGAGGTTGACTCGAAGAAGTTCAGCGGCGTTTTCAAGACAGTCCCGGTACGTTCCGACCTGCCTTCCGACATCAACGAAGCGTTGATCGTCGAGTTGTACTCGAAGTAATTCATTCACGCACCCCCGGGAAAGCCGGGGGATCGCAGGAGACAAAGCAACATGACGGGTATTACTCAGCAAGTGCTGCGCCCCCGCGGCCCGCAGATCGAGCGCCTCAGCGGCAATCGCGCCAAAGTGGTCATCGAACCGCTGGAGCGTGGTTACGGCCATACGCTCGGCAACGCGCTGCGCCGCGTGCTGCTGTCGTCCATCCCCGGCTTCGCGATCACCGAAGTCGAGATCGACGGCGTGCTGCACGAGTACAGCACCATTGAAGGCCTGCAAGAAGATGTGCTTGAAGTTCTGTTGAACCTCAAGGATGTCGCCATCCGTATCCACACTGGCGATTCCTCCACGTTGACCCTGGCCAAGCAAGGCCCGGGCGTGGTGACCGCCGGCGACATCAAGACCGACCACAACGTCGAGATCCTCAACCCGGAATTGGTCATCTGCAACCTGACCAAGGACACGGCCGTCAACATGCGCTTGAAGATCGAGCGCGGCTTTGGCTACCAGCCTGCCGCCGCCCGTCGTCGTCCGGACGAGGAAACCCGCGTCATCGGTCGCCTGGTGCTGGACGCATCGTTCTCGCCGGTTCGCCGTGTCGCCTACGCGGTGGAAGCCGCTCGCGTTGAGCAGCGTACCGACCTGGACAAGCTGGTTCTGGATATCGAAACCAACGGCACCATCGACGCCGAGGAAGCCGTGCGCACCGCCGCCGACATCCTCAGCGATCAGCTGTCTGTGTTCGGCGATTTCACCCACCGTGACCGCGGCGCCGCCAAGCCTGCCGCCAGCGGTGTGGATCCGGTCCTGCTGCGCCCGATCGACGATCTGGAGCTGACCGTGCGTTCGGCCAACTGCCTCAAGGCCGAGAGCATCTACTACATCGGCGATCTGATTCAGAAGACCGAAGTCGAACTGCTGAAGACCCCCAACCTCGGCAAGAAGTCGCTGACCGAGATCAAGGAAGTCCTCGCGCAGCGCGGCCTCTCCTTGGGCATGAAGCTGGAGAACTGGCCGCCGGCCGGTGTCGCCCAGCACGGCATGCTTGGCTAAGACAGGCGCGTGCGAGCCACTAGCTCGCACGCTGCCAAATGCCTAGTCATGGATGGCTAGGCCTGGGCTTCAGAAGCCCGCGCAATATGGCGAAGGATCGCGCTCTTAGTTTCTTGCAGCATTCGCAACAACCAGCAGTCGCAATATCTACACCGACGAGCCTAAAGGCTCGCGGCAATGCCCGGTCAAGGACGGCCGGCTCGGGCCATCCGCAGTCCATGTTTCAACGCCATGAAGGCGACAGCGAACTCCAGTAGTTTCAACATTCATCAGGAATCAAAACCATGCGCCACCAGAAATCCGGCCGCAAGTTCAGCCGCACCAGCGCCCACCGCGATGCCATGTTCAGCAATATGGCCGCGTCCTTGATCAAGCACGGCTTGATCCGCACCACGCTGCCCAAGGCCAAGGAACTGCGCCGCGTCGCCGAACCGCTCATCACCCTCGCCAAAGTCGATGGTGTCGCCAATCGCCGCCTCGCTTTTTCGCGTCTGCGCGATAAGGAAGCCGTCGGTACCTTGTTCACCACCCTGGGCCCGCGTTACCAGGCCCGTCCGGGCGGCTACCTGCGCATCCTCAAGTGCGGTTTCCGCGCTGGCGATAATGCGCCGATGGCCTATGTGGAACTCGTGGACCGTCCGGAAGCTGCTGCCGAATAATCGGACAGTTGCTTTGTCATTATGAAAAACCCCGGCCTGGCCGGGGTTTTTTTGTTTTATCTGCCACCATTTCTCGCATTATGGCCAACGGCGGTAGGTGACGCGCCGGCAGCCGCATGTGGATAATGCAGTTCCTCTTCGTCGAGAAGCGTGGCTGATGAATCCTTTCCGCTGGACCTTCCGGGCGCAGTTCCTGCTCGGCTTTGCAATCTGCGCAGGCTTGCTGGGATACGCCTTGTATCTGGAGCATTTCCAGGGTTTGGTCCCTTGTCCGCTGTGCACGTTCCAGCGGGCGGCTTTCCTGTTGCTGGCGGCGGTATTCCTGCTAGGTGCGTTGCATGCGCCCAGGGGCAAGGGCGGCCGCGGCGTATATGGATTCCTGGCATTGCTGGCGGCGGGATTGGGCATCAGCATCGCCGGACGGCACGTCTGGTTGCAGAACCTGCCGCCGGATCAGGTACCGGCCTGCGGTCCTGACCTGTCCTACATGATGGAAGCCTTTCCGCTGGGCGACGTGCTGCGCAAGGTATTTACCGGCTCCGGCGAGTGCGCCAAGGTCGATTGGACATTCCTTGGTCTGGCAATGCCGGCATGGAGTCTGGTCTGGTTTGTGTTACTCGCGCTTTGGGCGCTGTATGCCGCCTGTCGCACCGGAAAAAAGCATACCTTTCGATAATTGACGCGGCGCATCAATCTGGCAGGATGGTGGGCCGAACAGGATTCCGCCATGAGCCAGACCGACCGCAATCTCCAAGCTGTGCATCTCCCGGCCGACTGGGCGCCGGACAGCTGGCGTGCCCGTCCCGCATTGCAGATGCCGACCTACCCGGATGCGGCTGCACTGGCGTCGGCGCAGGACGAGTTGCGGCAGCTGCCGCCGCTGGTCACGTCCTGGGAAATTCTGTCGTTGAAGAAGCAGCTGGCCGAAGCGCAGGAAGGCAAGCGCTTCCTGCTGCAAGGCGGCGATTGCGCGGAAAGCTTCAGCGATTGCGAATCCAGCCTGATTTCCAATCGGCTCAAAGTGCTGCTGCAGATGAGCCTGGTGCTGGTGCACGGGCTGCGCTTGCCGGTGGTGCGGGTAGGTCGTTTCGCCGGTCAGTATGCGAAACCTCGTTCGGCGGATACCGAAACCCGCGATGGGGTCACCTTGCCAAGTTATCGCGGCGATCTGGTCAATCAACCGGAATTCACCGCCGAAGCGCGCGTGCCGGATCCACGGCGGATGATCAAGGCGCACGCGCGTTCGGCGATGACCATGAATTTCGTGCGTGCGCTGATCGATGGCGGCTTCGCCGATCTCCACCATCCGGAATATTGGAATCTCAGTTGGGTCGGGTATTCGCCGTTGGCGAACGAATACCAGCACATGGTGACCTCCATCGGCGATGCGGTCCATTTCATGGAAACGCTATCCGGTTCGGAAGTGCACAACCTCAATCGCATCGATTTCTATACCTCGCACGAAGCCTTGTTGCTGCCATATGAGGAAGGACTGACGCGCGAAGTGCCGCGGCAGTGGGGCTGGTTCAACCTGAGCACGCACTATCCGTGGATAGGTATGCGGACTGCCGCGGTCGACGGCGCGCATGTGGAATATCTGCGCGGTGTGCGCAATCCGATCGCCATCAAGGTCGGACCCTCGGCCAGTTCGGATCAGCTGTTGCGCCTGATCGATATCTTGAATCCTGAGGACGAACCCGGCCGGTTGACCTTCATCCATCGCATGGGCGCGGCGCAAATCGCCGAGAAGCTTCCGCCGCTGTTGGATGCCGTGCGCCGCGACGGTCGCCGAGTGCTGTGGGTGTGCGATCCGATGCACGGCAATACCGAAAGCACGGCAAACGGATTCAAGACTCGCCGTTTCGACAATATCCGCAGCGAGGTCGAACAATCATTCGATCTGCATGCCGCGGCGGGTACGCGTCTGGGTGGCGTGCACTTGGAGCTGACAGGCGAGGACGTGACCGAATGCACCGGCGGTGCGCGCGAACTCACCGATGCCGATCTGGAACGCGCCTACCGCTCGACGGTGGATCCGCGCATGAACTACGAGCAGTCTCTGGAGATCGCGATGTCGATCGTGCGCAAGCAGAACCAGGTGGCTGCGCCGGCGGTGCGGCCGTAAGGATCCGGCGCCACAACTAAGGCCCTGGGTTCCGGCCTACGCCGGGACGACCATGATTGCTGGTGGGTCCCGATACCAAAACGCTTTGGATCACGACCAATGGCTGCCCATCGTCAATGATGGTGGTGACGAGACGGCCCAATGGGTGCCGCGGGCAAGCAGGCGGGCAAAATCCGCGGCGGGCAACGGCGGACTGAACAGGTTGCCCTGCATTTCGTCGCAGCCGTTCTCTGCCAGCCATGCGGCTTGTTCCGGCGTTTCCACGCCCTCGGCGATGGTGCGGCACTGCAACTGGTTGGCCAGCCCGATGATGGCGCGGGTGATGGCGCCCTGATTGGGCTCGGTGACGTCACGCACGAAGGATTGGTCGATCTTCAGGACGTTGAAACCGTAGTTGCCCAGGTAGCTCAGGCTGGAAAAGCCCGTCCCGAAATCATCGATGGCGATGCGCACCTTCAGTGCCTTGAGCGCACGCAAGATCCGGTCGGTGCGCTGCACGTCGCGCATGATGGTGGTTTCGGTGACTTCAAGTTCAAGAAACTCCGGCGCCAATCCGCTGTCTTCCAGTGCCACGGTGACGGTTTCGAGCAACTGGTCGGTATCGAAATTGGCGGCCGCGATGTTCACCGATACGCGGATAGGCGGCAGCCCGGCTTGTTGCCAGATGCGGTTCTGACGGCATGCGGCCTGAATGGCCCAGCGATCGATATCGACGATCAAGTTGGTTTCTTCGGCAATGGGCAGGAATTCGCCAGGTAGCATCAGGCGATCGCTACGCTGCCAGCGCGCCAATCCCTCCACGCCGACGATGCGGCCGGTCTGTCGGTCTATCTGCGGTTGGTAGTGCAGCGACAGGTCGCCGTTGCGCAGGCTGCGGCGCAAACTGTTTTCCAATTCGATCCGGGCCTCGACGCTGGTCGCCAGCTCGCGGGTGTAGAAGCGAACCGCATTGCGCCCGCTGCGCTTGGCCAGATACATCGCCGCGTCGGCGCGCATCATCAGTGTGGCGGCGTCATAGCCATCTTCGGGAAACAGCGCCACGCCGATGCTGAAAGCCTGATGCAGTTCGTGCGCCGCTACCGTGTACGGCGTACCGGCGATGGCAAGCAGGCGCTCCGCCATCTGCAGCACGGCATCGCGGGTGATGATGTTGTCCAGTACCACCACGAACTCATCGCCGCCGGTCCGGTAAACACTGCCCAGATTGCCGATGTTGCGCTGGATGCGGCGCGCGACCTGCTGCAACAGCTGGTCGCCAATGTGGTGGCCCAAGGCGTCGTTGACGTGCTTGAACAGATCCAGGTCGATGAACAAGACGGCGATGCCGTTGCCGCGATTGGTGGCATTGATGATCAGCAGGCCCAGCGTCTCGTTGAGCTGCAGACGGTTGGGCAGTCCTGTCAGCGCATCATGATGGGCCAGGTACGCCATGCGCGAACTCAATGCACGCGCTTCGGTGATGTCGCGCAGCACCATGACCCAGCCGATGACGATGTTGTCGCGGTTATGGATCGGGGATCGCGAGCGCTCCACCAATATGCGGCTGCCGTCGCGCCGGATCAGTTCGATATCGCCGGCCAAGGCGACCGGATGCGATTCTTCAGGCGAGTTCGCTTCGTCGACCGTGCTCAGCGGTACTACCGTTCCCAGCGGTTGTTCCAGCGCTTCTTCCAAGGTCCAGCCGCTCAGGGTTTCCGCAGCCGGATTCATATAGGTGACCTGCGAATCCGCATCGACGGTGATCACGGCTTCTCTGATCGACGTCAGCGTAACTTCCGCGCGCTCGTTGGCGTCATGGAGTGCGTGCTCCAGCCGATTTTTTTCGGTGACGTCGATGGCCATCACGAAGAATCCGCAGATGTTGCCGTCGTCGTCGATGTCCGGCGTGTAGTACGTATGCATCCGGCGAAGGCCATCGGTCGTGTTGAAGCTGCCTTCGAAATCGACATCCCGGCCGGACATCACCGCATCGATATAGGGCTTGCGTTTGGCATACGCTTCTTCGCCGAACAGCTCGCGAACATGTATGCCCGGCCGGAACGGCACCTTCCAAAGGACATGCTCGGCGCAAGCCCGATTGAAGAAGACCGCCCGTTCGTCGCGGTCGTATTGCGCGATCAGCGCGGGCAGCCTTTCGGTGATGCGTTTCAGATGATCGCGCGCCGCCACCAATTCGCGATTGGCGCGATGTTGCTCGCTGATGTCGTTTGCCATCAGGTACCAGCCGGAAATTCGCTGGTCCTGCTCCACATCCGGCACCAAGTAGAGTTGGGCGGGCCGGGGTGGCGTCCCTATTTCTTCTTCCCACGTCAGCCAGTGATCCGCGGTGCAATCGCGCATCGCTCGCTCAAGCGAAGTGCGGAAGCCAGGATCGTCCGCATGCACGTCGTGCATGGATCGTCCGCTCCAAGCCGTTTGCGATCCGAACCACTCGCGGCTGGCGCGGTTGGCGAAGCCGTAGCAACCGTGACGGTCCACGTAAGCGATCAGTGCCGGCAAGTGATCCGCCACGGCGTCCAGCAACGCACGACTGCGCCGGTCCGCGCGCGCCAAACCGATCAGCAGCACAAACAGCACTCCGCCGGCCGCGAAGCCTGCCAGGGTCAACAGCAGAATCGGCAACAACGCCTTGCCGTGGTCGCGCGCCTGCATCCAGGCCAACTGGCCGAACCATCCGAATATCAATACCACCAGGATCAACAGCAGCCAGGCCAGCGTGTAGAAACGCCGCAAGCGCCGGTTCGAAGCGGATCGGGAACCGATGAGCGCACGCCGCTCGGAAGCCCGCAGTTCGGAAGCGCGATCAGGATTTTCCTTCATCTCAGCCTCCCACACGTCCGGCGCCACCAAGCCGGTGCCATGCTACGCCGACCGCTTGCCCATAGCGTCGAACTTGTGAAACGGCGACGCCGTTTTCTATTGAAACGGTTTTTTCATTGAAGGCCGGGCGGGAAGACTGGGCGAGAATCAGCGGCCGCCGGCTTTTGGGGGCTTGGGGGCGGGCAGGGTCGGCCAGTATTCCGGCGGTTTGCGCGCGCGCGTCAGCTGCTCATAGGCGTAACCCAGCTCGATCAAGCGCGGCTCGCTCCAGGCGGTGCCCATGAAGACGATGCCCAGAGGCAGCCCATCGCTATGCCCCATGGGTACGTTCAGGCTGGGATATCCCGCCACGGCGGCGGCGTTGTATCCGGAGCCGGGGAAATGGTCGCCGGCCTTGTAGTCGGTCAACCAGGCCGGACCGGTTGACGGGGCGATCAGGGCATCCAGTTGTTGCGCCTTCAATGCCGCATCGATCCCTTCCGGGCCCGCCAGGCGCCGGGCGCGGCTGCGCGCGGTGATATAGGCAGCCTCGCCCAGGCTGCCCTTGCGTTCGGCTTGCTCCAGCAGGTCCTGCCCGAAGTAGGGCATCTCCGAGGTGTGGTGCTGCCGGTTGTAGCCAATCAGCTGCGTCAAAGTCTTCAGGGGTGCATTGCGTTCGGCCAGGTAACGCTCTACTCCCGACTTGAACTCATAGAGCATCAATTCCAGTTCGTCTTCCTCCCACTGCCCATCGGTGGGGATCTCGGCATCGACGACGGTGGCGCCGGCATCGCGCATGACCTTGATGGCCCCTTCCATGGCGGCGGCGGCGTCGGGATGGATATCGAACTTGCTTCGCAATACGCCAATCCGGGCGCCCTTGAGCGCATCCGGCTTGAGCCGGGCGGGGTAGTCCAGGGTGACGTTCCAGGCGGCGTTGTCGGTCGCCGGGTCGGCGGTATCGCGACCTGCCAAGGCGGCCAGCAACAGCGCGGCGTCGGCGACGCTGCGGGTCATGGGGCCGGCCGTGTCCTGGCTGTGGGAGATCGGGATGATGCCGTTGCGGCTGACCAAACCGACGGTGGGCTTCAAACCCACCGTACCGTTGACGGCGGCCGGGCACAGGATGCTGCCATCGGTTTCGGTGCCGATAGCCGCAGCGGCGAGGTTGGCCGACACCGCGACCGCACTGCCCGAACTGGAGCCGCAAGGGTTGCGGTCCAGTGCGTAGGGATTGCGGGTCTGTCCACCACGCGCGCTCCAGCCGGAGGTGGAGCGCATTGAGCGGAAGTTGGCCCATTCGCTGAGATTGGTCTTGCCAAGAATCACCGCGCCGGCTTCCCGCAGCCGCCGTACCAAAAAGGCGTCCTGCGATGGGCGAAAATTCTTCAGCGCCAGCGAACCGGCGGAAGTGGCCATGGGCGTGGCGTCTATGTTGTCTTTCAGCAGAATCGGGATGCCGTGCAACGGACCGCGTATGGCGTCCTGTTCGCGTTCCACATCGCGCAGGGTGGCTTCTTTCAGCGCGTCCGGATTGATTTCGATGACGGCGTTGAGCTGGGGGCCGGCCTTGTCGATGGCCGCGATGCGATCCAGATACGCTTGGGTCAGTGTGCGGCTATCCAACTCGCCGGTGCGCATGCGCTCCTGCAGGCTGCTGATATCCATTTCGGCGAAAGTGAAATCGACAGGCGATTCGGCGGCTTCCTCCTTCGACGAAGGTGCCTGCTTTTGGCAGGCCGCGATTGCCAGCGGGATGGCGATGAGCAGCGCAAGTCGACGCATTCCAAATTCCCCGGAAGGACGTCGCAGGCTACGCAGCCTTGTGGACGTGCGTCAAATCCTGCGTCGCTTGACGATATCGCGTCCCAACACCGCAACGATGATCAGGTTGGCGATAAGCACCGCCCAAGTATGCCAGCCGTGGTGGCGGTACAGGGCATAGAGGTCCAGCGGCAGGTAGGCGGCCGAGCCCAGGCAGCCTAGCCAGGAGGCCCAGGCGCGGGTGCGCCAAAGACCCCAGGCCTCCACCAGGCGCATCAGTGCGTAGACCAGCACGATGATCACCGCCAGGTGCACGGCACCGGGGTTGATGGCATTCAGCAATCCCGGCAGCACGCCGTGATCGGGGTTGAGATGAAACTTCGAAATGAGTTTCGCCACTGCGTCGCGCAGCGGCTGCGGGCCCAGCAGCGCCAAGCCGATGGCCGCCGCCAGCGCCAGAAGCCCCTTCAAGCCTTCGAAGACTGCAATCAAATGCAGTCCCAGATGCGTGTTGGGACTCAGGTCGAGGGCGGCGTCGCTCCTTTGCATGAAGCGCCCGGTTCTACCTCAAGCCGCGCGCGAGGCGCGCTTGCGGTCGCTTTCGTTGAGGTGCTTCTTGCGCAGGCGGATTTCCTTCGGGGTCACTTCGACCAGCTCATCGTCCTCGATGAAATCCAGCGCCTGTTCCAGCGTGTACTTGATGGCCGGGGTCAGCTTGATCGCGTCGTCCTTGCCCGAGGCGCGCATGTTGGTCAGCGGCTTCGGCTTGATGGCATTGACGGTCAGGTCGTTGTCCTTCGAGTGGATGCCGATCAGCTGCCCTTCGTACACGTTGTCGCCTTCGGCGGCGAACAGCTTGCCGCGCTCTTCCAACGGCCCCAGCGAGTAGGCAGGCGTGGTGCCGGCGGCATTGGCGATCATCACGCCGTTCTGGCGCTTGGCGATGGCGCCCTGTTCCTTCGGACCGTAGTGGTCGAACACGTGGAACAGCAAGCCCGAACCCTGGGTCAGGGTGCGGAATTCGTTCTGGAAACCGATCAGGCCGCGGGCCGGGATCATGTAGTCCAGGCGCACGCGCCCCTTGCCGTCGGATTCCATGTTCTTCAGCTGGCCCTTGCGGATGCCCAGCTTCTCCATGACGCCGCCCTGGTGCTGTTCTTCAACGTCGACCACCAACTGCTCGACCGGCTCCATCAGCTTGCCGTCGATTTCCTTGATGATGACTTCCGGGCGCGAAACCGCCAGCTCGAAGCCTTCGCGGCGCATGGTTTCGATCAGCACCGACAAGTGCAGCTCGCCACGGCCGGAAACCAGGAACTTGTCCGGGTCCGAGCCTTCCTCGACTTTCAGCGCAACGTTGTGCAGCGTTTCGCGCTCCAGGCGCTCGCGGATCTGGCGGCTGGTCAGGAACTTGCCGCCCGACAGGTCCTTGTTGCCTGCGAACGGGGAGTTGTTGACCTGGAAGGTCATGCTGATGGTCGGCTCGTCGACGGTCAGCGCCGGCAGCGCTTCCGGAGCATCCAGCGCGCAGACGGTATCGGAGATGCTCAGGTCGGCGACGCCGGAAATGGCGACGATGTCGCCGGCTTCGGCTTCCTCGACTTCGATGCGCTCCAGGCCCATGAAGCCGAGCACCTGCAATACCTTGCCCTGGCGCTTCTTGCCTTCACGGCTGACGATGCTGACCGGCTGGTTCTTCTTGACTTTGCCGCGCTGAATGCGGCCGATGCCGATCAGACCGACGAAGCTGTTGTAGTCCAACTGGCTGATGCGCATCTGGAACGGACCGTCCGGATCCACCGCCGGCGCCGGGACGTGCTTCATGATCGCTTCGTACAGCGGAGTCATGTCGCCTTCGCGGGCGGCATCGTCCAGGCTGGCGTAGCCGTGCAGGGCCGAGGCATAGACGATCGGGAAATCGAGCTGCTCGTTGGTGGCGCCCAGCTTGTCGAACAGGTCGAACACCTGGTCGATCACCCAGTCCGGACGCGCGCCCGGGCGGTCGATCTTGTTGACCACGACGATCGGCTTGAAGCCCATCGCGAAGGCTTTCTGGGTGACGAAGCGGGTCTGCGGCATCGGGCCGTCCATCGCATCGACCAGGATCAGCACCGAGTCGACCATCGACAGCACGCGCTCGACCTCGCCGCCGAAGTCGGCGTGGCCCGGGGTGTCGACGATGTTGATGCGGTTGCCCTGCCAGGTGATGGCGGTGTTCTTGGCCAGGATCGTGATGCCACGTTCCTTTTCCTGGTCGTTGCTGTCCATC
>CBFGZY010000083.1:0-15949 GCA_965653375.1 uncultured Pseudoxanthomonas sp. | reverse complement strand
CTTTTCCGCCGCTGGCCGTCACATTGAGTGTGAGACCATCACTGTCGCCGAGGGTGTAGTCGTTACCGGT
Source organism: uncultured Pseudoxanthomonas sp. (assembly GCA_965653375.1). GTDB lineage: Bacteria > Pseudomonadota > Gammaproteobacteria > Xanthomonadales > Xanthomonadaceae > Pseudoxanthomonas_A. The sequence goes on along the minus strand of CBFGZY010000083.1, from coordinate 15,879 downwards.
GATTCGGGCATGCCGAACTGTCATTTCTGAGAGTGCCATCGCTAGCTCCTGAACAGAGTCAGGGCCAGATGCTCATCTCGCTACACAATCTGCTCCAGCATTAAACCGATTCAGTGCTCGTCAGAATCCTGGACTCAATTCTGGACTTACACGCACCGGATAGTGCTGGATTTCGGTGGTTCCCGCTGGAACGAAAAAAGGGCCTAAAGGCCCTGATTTCAATCACTTACAGAATTCAGTGGAACTCTGTAGCGCAATATTTGGAGCGGGAAACGAGACTCGAACTCGCGACCCCGACCTTGGCAAGGTCGTGCTCTACCAACTGAGCTATTCCCGCGTCGAGAGAGGCGAAATTGTAGCGTCTTGTTTGGGGCTGTCAACAGCCTTTTTTTCGTCCGCGCGCAAAATCGGCCAGGCAGCCCGCAAATACTGGCCTCCGGACCACAAGGTGAGTATGGCGGCCAGGGCCAGCAACCAGTCGCCGAGATGAAAAATCCACTCTCCCAGCCAGATATCCGAACGTTCCAGTTTGCCCGGCGTGGACGAATACAGCAGGCAGCCCAGGGCGACCATCTGCACGATGGTTTTGATTTTGCCCAGCGAGGCGACTTTGACGGTGGCGCGCTGGCCGAGTTCGGCCATCCACTCGCGCAAGGCGGAAACGGCGATCTCGCGGCCGACGATGACGGCGGCCCAAATGGCCATCCACATGGTGGGGTTGTCCTGCACGATGAGGAACAGCGCCACCGCCACCATCAGCTTGTCCGCCACCGGGTCCAGGAACGCTCCGAAAGCCGAATACAGGTGATACCGGCGCGCGATCCATCCATCCAGCCAATCGGTTACCGCGGCCAGGATGAAAACGAAAGCCGCCGCGAAGTTGGTCCACTTGTAGGGCAGGTAGAACACCAGCACCAGCACCGGAATCAGTACGATCCGTAGCAAGGTCAGCCAGGTGGGCACGGTCAACTTCATTACGCGATTACTCGTTTCCTGCGGTCGGCGTCGGCAATCCGTGCAGGTTAGCGTAGATTCGCTCGGCCAGGGCGGCGTTGATGCCATCCACTCGCGCGATTTCGTCGGCACCGGCGGCCTTCAATCCGGCCAATCCGCCGAAATGCTTGAGCAAGCTGGCGCGCCGGCGCGGGCCGATACCGGCGATATCTTCCAGCTTACTCGTCATGCGCGCTTTCTGCCGCTTGCCTCGGTGTCCGGTGATAGCGAAACGGTGCGCCTCGTCGCGTACTTGCTGAATCAATTGCAACGCCGGAGACGCGGCGCCCGGTCTGATTTCGCGGCCGTTCTCCAAGATGAGAGTTTCGTGACCTGCTCTGCGCTCTTCACCCTTGGCCACGCCCACCAACACCACGCCACCATCGATGCCCATATCCGCCAGCGCATTTTTGGCCTGCGCCAGCTGCCCGGCGCCGCCGTCGATCAGCAGCACGTCCGGAAGCACGCCGCCTTCCTCTACCGCACGGCGGAAGCGCCGGTCGATGGCCTGGCGCATGGCGGCGTAGTCGTCGCCCGGCTCGATCCCGGTAATGTTGTAGCGCCGGTACTGGCTACGTACCGGACCGTTGGCGTCGAATACCACACAAGACGCCACGGTGGCCTCGCCCATTGTGTGGCTGATATCGAAACACTCGATGCGACGCGCCGGCTCGTTCAGGCTCAACAGTTCGCGTAGCGCTTCGCTGCGTGCTGTCTGCGCGTTGCGGCTGGACACCTCCGTCACCAACGCGATCTCGGCATTGCGCTTGGCCAGATCCAGATAGCCCGCGCGCTCGCTGCGGACATTCCACTTCAGCTGCACTTTGCGTCCCGCCGCAGCCGTCAGCGCCGCTTCGATCAAGGCCGCATCAGGAATGCCGCGGTCCAGGATGATTTCCCTTGGCGGCAACTGTTCGGCGTAGTACTGCGACACGAATGCGCTCAGCACCTCTTCAGCGCTGTCTTCGCCGTTGGTCTTGGGAAAAAAGGTACGCGTGCCCAGATTGCGGCCATCCCGGAACGCCAACAGCAGCACGCACGCAGTGCTGCCCTGCATCGCACACGCCAGCACATCCAGATCGGCCGCGTGGCCGTCCACATACTGGCGCGCCTGCAAGCTGCGAATCGACCCGACCAGATCGCGCAGGCGCGCGGCTTGCTCGAAATCCAGGCGCGCGCTGGCGGCCTCCATGGCGGCGTTCAGTTCGCCGGTCAGTTCATCGCTGCGGCCATCCAAGAACAAGCCGGCGCGGCGCACGGACTCGGCGTACTCGGCCTGCGCCACCAGATCCACGCACGGCGCGCTGCAACGGCCGATCTGGTACTGCAGGCATGGCCGGGTCCGATTGCGGAATACGCTGTCTTCGCAATTGCGAATCTTGAACAGCTTCTGCATCAGGTTAAGCGTGTCGCGTACCGCCGTTACGCTGGGATACGGGCCGAAATAGCGCCCCGGCACCGCGCGGGGGCCGCGATGCAAGGCGATGCGCGGCCAGGTTTCCTGCGTCAGCAGCACATAGGGATAGCTCTTATCGTCGCGCAGCAGCACGTTGTAACGTGGCAGCAGCGATTTGATCAGCTGGTTTTCCAGCAGCAGCGCTTCGCCCTCGGTGCGGGTGACGGTGACGTCCATCCGCGCCACCTGTGCCAGCATGGCCAGCGTGCGCGGCGTCTTGGGGGTGTTGCTGAAATAGCTGGAAACGCGCTTGCGCAGTGCGCCGGCTTTGCCGACATACAACAGGCTGTCGTCGGCGGCGTACATGCGGTACACCCCAGGAGCCGTACTCAGGCCGGCCGCAAAAGCCTTGCCATCAAAATCCACCTTGTCGGTACCGCTCATTCGTCGATCGGGACGTGGCTCAGTTCGCCGGTAGCGATATCGTATCGCAGCACCGCATGCGCATCCGTTTCGGCGATCCACACCGCGCCCGCGGCCACCGCCAAACCGGCAGGTCCGCGTAGAGGACGCGGCAATGCGACCGTAGTGAGTTCGCCACCGCCCAGCCGCAAGCTGCGCAAGCTGCCATTGCCGCTGTCGGCGATCCATAGCAACGGTGCGTCCGGGCTGAGCGCGATGGCTTGCGGATGCTGCAGGCGCGCCGATTCGCGCGGGCCGTCTTCGGCCCCGAAATCCCAGAGCCCCTGCCCTACCAGCGTCTGCACGACGTCACCGCGCAACTGCAACGAACGGATCGCCGAGCCCAAGGTATCGCAGACATAAATGACTTGATGCACCGCCGCCAACGACGTCGGCTGTGCGAACGCCGCCATCGGGCCGCTGCCGTCACGAATATCCAATTGCCCGGAGCCGGCGCGCTGACGCAGCTCGCGGCTAGCCAGGTTGTAGCTCCAGATGCGATTGTCGCCGGCGGTGGCCAGATAGACTTGGTTGTTGACGACCGCCAACGCCTGCGGCTGGTTCAGGTACACATCGCGCGGTGCCGAAACCAGCCCTTCGACGGTTTCGCCGGCGCGGCCATTGCCGCACAACGTAGCCACGATGCCGCTGGACAGCGTAATGCAGCGCAATGCGTGGTTACCGGTATCCGCCACATACAGCGATTCGCGCACCAGCGCCAAGCCCTGCGGATGACGGAAGGCAGCATGACTGGAATCGCCATCGGCGAAATCCGGTGTTCCCATGCCGAACTGCCGGACGACACGCCCGTAGTGGTTGCATTCCAGTACACGGTGATGGCCGCTGTCGGCAATGAACAGGCGTTCCGGCGTGGCGACCAGGCCGGTGGGAAAACGCAACGGCAGACGCGGCTCGGGGCTGCTTTCGGCAGCGTCGCGCAAGTCGTCGTCGGTCGGTGAATGCAGGGTTTCGCACAAGGTGGCGACCGAGCGCTCCAGCTCGGACGATGCATCCACCCCTACCACGCGATGGCGGACGTGGCCTTCACCGTCGATCAACAGCACGGTGGGCCAGGCGTCGATGCCGAACCGCTGCCAGGCGGCCCAATCGGCATCCTGGGCGATCGGCAGACCCACGCCGTGGCGGCGCAGGCGCTTTAGCGCGTTTTGCGGGTCGCGCTCGCTGTCGAAACGAGGCACGTTGACGATCAGGGCCTGCAACCGACCGGGATAACGGGATTGCAACGAAGTCAGTTCGCTGAGCCGCTGCCCACACCACGCCGAGGCGGCGTTGACGAACGCCAGCGCAACGATCCGGCCCCGCTGGTCGTGCAGCGAGGTGGCGGGCGCATTCAGCCATTGCAGGCCATGAGGGAGTTCGGGTGCGAGAGCGGCGTTCATCGTCTTCCTTGATTATGCCCGAGTGTCACATTTGCGACAGCCGGCGCACAACCGCTGATGCGGCCGAATCGACCAGTTGCCAGACCCGCTCGAAATCCGCCGAACCGCCCGTATAGGGGTCAGGAATTTCGCCGCCTTCCTGCAACCCTGCCCACTCCAGCAACAACGCCACTTTGCCTTCGCTACCGGCCGGTGCGATCCGCCGCACGTCGCGCACGACACTGGCATCGGCGCAAAGCAGCCAGTCGAAGTGTTCGAAGTCCTCGCCGTTCAGCTGGCGCGCCCGCTGACCCGAAATATCCACGCCGTGCGTACGCGCGCAAGCGATGGCGCGCCGGTCCGGTGGCTCGCCCCGATGCCAGTGACCGGTGCCGGCCGAATCCACTTCCACCCTGTTCGCCAGATGCGACGCCCCGATGTGGGCCCGCAACGCGCCTTCCGCCAAAGGCGAACGGCAGATATTGCCCAGGCATACCACCAGCAGTTTCAACGGCCACCTGCCAACGTGGCTTCGGCCCGCAGCAGGTCTTCCGGTGTGTCCACGCCCGGTGGGAAGGGTTCCGGCGTCAGGGCCACCGCAATCCGGAAGCCTGCCTCCAGCGCGCGCAGTTGTTCCAGCGACTCCACTTGCTCCAACCGGCCGGGCGGCATGGCCGAAAACCGCTGCAGGAAACCGGCGCGGTACGCATAGATACCGATATGGCGCAGCCACTCGCCAGGCGGCATCGCATCGCGGCTTTGCGCAAACGCGTCGCGATGCCAAGGGATGGGCGCGCGGCTGAAATACAGCGCATCGCCGTTGGCCGCACGTACCAGCTTGACGGCGTTGGGGTCGAACAGGGTGGCGGTTTCGGTGATCGGCACCGCCAAGGTGGCCATGTCCGCGCCCGTGCCGGCCAATGCGTCGGCGACCGCGCGGATACCTGCCGGCGGCGCGAACGGTTCGTCCCCCTGCAGATTCACCACCAAAGCATCGTCGGACCAGCCTGCGATATCCGCGCACTCGGCTAGGCGATCGCTACCGGATGCATGCGCCGGCGAGGTCATGGCGACCCGTACTTCGGTGGATTCGAGTGCCTCGCGAATTCGCTCGTCATCCGTGGCCACCCAGACTTCGCTCGCTCCGGCTGCCAATGCTCGTCGCGCCACGTGCACGACGAGCGGTTCTCCGCCCAGCAACCGCAGCGGCTTGCCGGGCAAACGCGACGCCGCGTAGCGGGCGGGAATGGCGACGACGAATGCGGTCGGGTGGGAGGACATGTGGCGTGTGCGACCTCAGTTCCAGGTAAATGGGTTTTTCCAGTGAGAATTCAACGTTTTGGACGCCTGCCGGCTACCGGTTCCGATTGCGCTTACGCTTCGGCGGCCGAAAGCTTCGATGTCTTCAACCTGTCCAGCAATGCCACCCAGAATGCCTCGGGTAGTTGCGCGGCGACCGGCACACTGAAGAACCAATCGTCGGCGAGTTCCATGCATTTCACCGCATCCTTCTCCGTCATCAATATCGGCAACTCGCTGCCGAAGGCGAAGTCCTCATGGGTGTAGCGATGATGATCCTCGAAGGCATGCGGCACGACGCCCAATCCCAGCCCGCGCAACATATCGAAGAAGCGCTGGGGGTTACCGATTCCTGCCACTGCATGCACGCGCTGGCCAGCAAAGGACGCCAGCGCGCGTGGGCGGCCGCCGCGCAGAGGCAACGCGCAATCGGCGCTCAGACGCATGGGCCATTCACCGAAACCGGCCTCGACGTCGGCGTGGGCGATATTCAACACGCGGAAATCGCAACGGGCGGCGCGCTCGATAGGCTCACGCAGGGGACCGGCCGGCAGCAAATGGCCGTTGCCGTATCGGCGTAGCGCGTCGATGACTTCGATTTCGATGTCGCGATGTAGCCGGTAGTGCTGCAGACCATCATCGCAAACCACCACGTTGCAGCCGGCGGCGACCAGCGCACGCGCGGCAGCCACACGGTCGCGGTCCACCCGCACCCGGATGCCGGTCTGGCGGGCGATGAGTACCGGTTCGTCGCCGCCATCCTCGGGCGAGGTCGCGGCGTCCACCCAGCGCGGTTTGTCTTCGTCGCGCCGTCCATAGCCGCGGCTGGCCACGCCAGGCTTGTAGCCGTCGGCGCGCAAGCGCTCCACCAACGCGATGGTCAGCGGGGTCTTGCCGGTACCGCCCACGGTGATATTGCCGACCACGATCACCGGTACGTCGACTCGTTGGCGGCGGAGCACGCCAGCATCGAACAGGCGTCCACGCAGCGCTATCAACGCGCGATAGACCGACGAAAGCGCGCGCGCGGGCAGCGGCGGCGGAGCGTCGTTGAACCAATAGGCGGGCGTCTTGGTTTGCGGTTTGCTCACCCGTTCTCGCCTTCGCGGAACTGCATCTGGTGCAGGTGCGCATACAGTCCCTCGCGCGCCAGCAATTCGGAATGCGTGCCCTGCTCCACCAACCGGCCCTGGTCCAGCACCAGCACCTGGTCGGCATGTTCGATGGTCGACAGCCGATGCGCGATAACCAAGGTGGTGCGGTCGGGCATCAGCTTCTGCAATGCGTTCTGCACCAGCCGTTCGGACTCGTTGTCCAAGGCGGCGGTGGCTTCGTCCAGGATCAACAACGGTGCATCCTTCAACATGGCACGGGCGATCGCCAGGCGCTGACGCTGGCCGCCGGACAACCGGCCGCCCTTGCTGCCGATGGGCTCGTCCAATCCCGCAGGGAGTTCTTCCACAAACTCCATGGCGTTGGCGCCCTGGACCGCGTGCTCCAGCGCTTCTGGCGGCGCTTCCTGCAATTCGCCGTAAGCCACATTGGCGGCCACCGTGCCATCGAACAGCATCACCTGTTGTCCCACCAGAGCGATCTGCCGGCGCAGGTCGGCCAAACGGTAGTCCTGCAGCGGATGCCCATCCAGCAGAATGACGCCGGCTTCGGGTTCGTAGAAGCGCGGGATCAATTTGATCAACGTCGATTTGCCGCTGCCGGAACGGCCGACGATGGCCGTTACCGTTCCAGGCCGCGCGATGAAACTGATGTCTTCCAATGCCGGCCGTGTCTGGCCCGGATAGCGCGCCGAGACGTTGCGGAATTCCAACAACCCCTGCGTGCGCGCAAGCGGAAGCGTGCCGGTGTCGACTTCGTCAGGCGCATCGAGCACGGAAAACAGGCGTTCGGCCGAAGCCACGCCACGCTGCAGCATGCCCTGCACGTTGGTGAGCTGCTTCAATGCCGGAATGATGGCGATCATCGAGGTCATCAACACGACGAAACCGCCTGCGTTCAAACGCCCGGCGATGGCTTCGCGTCCCGCCAGGAACAGCAGCACCGCCAGCCCGATCGCCCCCATCAGCTGCACCAGAGCGGACGAAATGCCGCGCGTGGATTCCACTTTCAGGCTGAGCTTCAGGTGCGTGTTGGCCAAGGCGGTGTAGCGCTCCTGTTCCACCCGCTGGGCGCCGTATATCTTGACTTCGTTGTGGTTGGACAGCGCCTGATCCGCGGACTGCATCAGGTTGCTGCCGCTTTCCTGGATGCGATGGCTGATGCGCCGGTAACGGCGGCCCACCTTGTCCATCACCCAGGCCAGCGGCGGAGCCAGCACCAGGATGGCGATGGTTACCTGCCAGCTGGTCCACAGCATCACCGCCAGCATGGCGAGAACCTGCAGCGATTGCTGGACCATGACTTTCATGGCATCGATGGCGGCCTGGGCGACCTGATCGCTGTCCGAGCCGAGCCGCATCAGCATCGAAGGCACCGGCTCCACGTCGAACCTCAAGCCCGGCAGGCGCAGGTACTTGCCCAATACGGCCACACGCAGATCGCGCGCGATGCCACGGCCTGATTTGGCCATGCTGTAGTCGGTCAGGTATCCGGCAAAACCGCGCGCCAGGAATAAACCCACGATCGCCAGCGGCAGCAGCAGGCTGACGCCGGTGTTCTTGGTGATGAAGGTTTCGTTGACGATGGGGCCCATCAACCAGGTGAAGCCGGCACCGGCCACGGCCTCGATCACCATGCCCAGCGCGGCCAACCAAAGCAGGCCGCCATAAGGACTGGCAAGGCCGATCAGGCGCCGATAGGTTTGCCAGGGCGAAACGTTCTCGCCCACTGCCTCACTCCCTGCTTCGCTCACTTCTTGGTCTCCGGCGCCGTGGCGATGGAGATCTTGCGGAACCCCAATTGCCCGAGGGCATCCAGTGCGGTCACCACCGCCTGATGCGGCGTGCGTGCATCGGCGCGCAACAGCACGGTGCGCTGGCGATCGTCACCCGCCACCTGGGTCAAGGTTTGCTTGAGCGCATCGATATCGGTGCGCAGCACTTCGTGTTCGTCCACGAAATAATGGCCGTCGGCGTTGACCAGCACGCTCAGCGCCTTGGTCTGGGCCGCTACCGGCTCGCCCGTGGCGCTGGGCAGCTGCAGCTGCAGCATCGATCGGGAATCGAACGTGGTGGTGATCACGAAGAAGATGATCAACACCAGGATCACATCGATCAACGGAACCAGATTGATTTCCGGTTCTTCCTGGGCACGGTCGTCGCGTATCCGCATCGCCGGAACTCAGGCGCCGGCCGTGGCGGCGGCGGACGCAGCGGCATTGGGACGCACGGCAGGACGCGGCTGCCGCGCTTCCAGCGCATCCAGCAGCGCGGTAGCTTCCTTTTCCATCTCGAGCACATAGCCAGCGATGCGCCCGCGGAAATAACGGTGGAACATCAGTGCCGGGATCGCCACGATCATGCCGGTAGCGGCGCAGACCAGCGCCTTGCCGATACCCCCAGCCAACTGGTTCACATCGCCCACGCCGCTGTCCAGGATGCCCAGGAACATCTGGATCATGCCCACCACGGTGCCCAGCAAACCCAGCAAGGGCCCCGCCGAAGCGATGCTGCCCAAGCTATTAAGGAATTTTTCCATCCGGTGGACGATATGCCGGCCGGTGTCTTCGATGCGTTCGCGGATCTGTTCGCGCGGGCGGTAGCGTACGTCCAGCGCCGCAGCCAGCAATTCGCCCAGTGGCGATGTGCGCCGCAGCGATTCGATATGGGCCGGCTCCAGCTGACCGCGCGCAGCCCAGGTGCGGACTTCCTGCCCCAGGCCAGGCGGCAGCACTTCCTTGCGGCGCAGCGTCCAGAACCGCTCCACCACAATGGCCAGGGCCAGCACCGCCAGCAGCAACAGCGGAATCATCGGCCAACCACCGGCCTTGACCAATTCCAGCACGTTCAGTCCTCCGGCACATCGCGCCGCTTGTTCGAAGACCGATAGGATAGCCCAGCTGCCTGCGAGCGCCGCACCGGGTCCCATAAACGCGCCCGGTCGTGACGCCGTTCACGGACCATCGGGCCCGCTTCTTCCAGCCAAACCCGCAGCGCACCGCCGGTTTCGGTGCTTAGCACTTCGGCGCCCGCCCGCTGCCAACGCGCAACGATCTGTGGCTTGGGGTGTCCGAAACGATTGCCGTAGCCGTTGGATACCAGCACCAGCCTGGGCGCCGACGCCGCGACGAACGCCGGATCGGAGGAGCCGGCGCTGCCGTGGTGTGCGGCCAATACCACGTCCGCGCGGACCGCTGCCGGGTCGCGCCGCACCAGCTCCCGTTCCACGACTTCACCGATATCCCCAGTCAACAGCGCTGCACCGTGCGCGGTTTCTACCCGTAGCACGCAACTGGCTTCATTGCCCAGATAGGGAAAGTGCAGCGTGGGGTGAAGAAAACGGAACCGCACCCCGTCCCATTCCCAGGACTGGCCATTGCGGCACGGGCCATCCACATTGAGAGGCGCACCTTCCGGCGCCAGCGATTCGGCCACCGGAACAACACGCCGGACGGCCTCTACCCCGCCGGCGTGATCGTTATCGTGGTGACTGATCACCAGCCGATCCAGTCGCGCCACGCCTAGCGCGCGCAACGCCGGCACCACAGCCCGCTCGCCGGCGTCGAAACCATCCTCCACCGCCGGCCCGGCGTCGTACAGCAACGCATGACGGGAAGTCCTGACCAGTACAGAAAGGCCCTGCCCCACATCGATGACCGTCAACTCTGCGTCACCGTGCGCGGGCAGTTCGCGATCCGGCCACAGCATAGGTAGCCACAGCAACAAGGCGAGCGATTTGCCCGGCACGCCTCGCGGCAACAGTAGCCAGAACGCGCCCAACAATGACAAGGGCAACGCCACGGTGCGTGGCTCCGGCAGCCACCACAAGGCATACCGGCTTTGCGCCAACCACTCGAACCCTGGCCAGGTCAGGTCGAAACAATCCGCGGCCAGCCGCCACGCCCAAGCACCCCATCCGGTGTGCGCCGTCTCCAGAGCAGTGCCGATCAGCGAGAGCGGTACCACCACCAGGCTCCACCAGGGAATGGCAACCAAGTTTGCGAACGGTCCCACTAGCGAGGCCTGTCCAAACAACACGACCGTCAACGGCAGTAGGCCCAACGTGGCAACGCCTTGCGCGGAAAGAAATCCTTTGGCCCAGTGCTGCGATTGCGGAAGACACCAAGCCAACCAGGCGACGCCCGCAAAGCTGAGCCAGAATCCTGCCGCCAACACCGACAACGGATCGAATGCCAGTACGGCGAGAGCCGCCAGCGCCAACGAATCGGCGACCCGGACCGGTCGACGCGACAGCCTTGCCAGCACCACGACCGCAATCATCAACGCAGTGCGTACCGTCGGCAGCGCGAAGCCCGCCACCACCGCGTAGCCCATCGCTCCCACCATGGCGGCCATGCCCGCCGCCTGCGGACGCGGGATCCGGCGTGCCCAACCAGGGAAACATCGCCAGACACCGGAAGCGCACAAAGCAAAAAAACCGGCCACAAGACCAACATGGAATCCGGAAATGGCGATCAAGTGAGTCAGGCCTACCGCGCGCAGTATTTCCCAATCCTCGTTCTGCAAAGCCGTGGTATCGCCCAATGCCAATGCACGAACGTAACGGGCAGATTCGGATGAAACATTCGCCTGGATGCCCGCGGACGTGGTTTCGCGCCAAGCATCAATGCCGCTGGGCTCGCCTATCTCTTCGGCAAACAATGGCTCGCGCACATAACCTGTTGCGCTGATGCGCTGCGCCAAGGCATGGCGTTCGCTATCGAATCCGCCAGGATTGCTGAGCCCGCGCGGTGCACGCACCTGTACCGTCAGCCGCCAACGCGCACCCGCGTGAAGTTGCTTGCGCGGGCCAGGCTCAGTAGCGCCGTAATCGTCGTACCAGGACAGTTGCAATCGCCGCCCTCGCAGCGGTGCAGGCTGCGCCGGACTGTCGTCCACCTCAAAGAGAAAGCGAGTGCGCCGTGCCTGCGGTTGCGGCAGATCGATCACCTGCCCCTCGAGTTTCAAATCGAGTTTTTCCCACTCCGGTGGCAGTTGCGCCGAAAGCACCAGCGCCGCATGCAAACTCGTCCAACCGAACCCGACCAGCAAAGGACCCAACGGTCGGAATCGAAGAGCCCGCCACCACAACCCCATGCCTAGCAGTAGACCGAGCACGGACAATGGCCAAGGGAACAACTGCGGAAGCATCAAGCAACCGACCGCACCCAGCAGCATCAACGCTGCAGCCGCAAGACCGAATCTGGGAATGGCTTGGTCCGGCGCCATCGCCATCAGCGGTCGAGCAGACTCAGCGCACCGCCCGCACCGCGATTGAGGACATAGGCGTATATCTGGGTGGTAGTGACGTCCTTGTGCCCCAACAGCTCCTGCATCGCTAAGTGGGTGAGGAACTGCTCGACATGCAGCCCATTAAGCGAGCGCGCGTAATCCGCTCCACTGGCACGTATGTGCCGACGAATCCAATAGAGATTCGCCTTTTGGGTCGGCAAACTGTAGTACCTCAAACGCAAACGATCACGAACCTCGCCCATCAAGCGCGGAGGCCGGCTCGTCTCCTCCGTCTTTGTTACCGGCGTGCCGCCGCGATATTCCATAGCCGGGTCTCCCTACCCTCCAATGCCAAAAAATCTAATCCGGGGCACCACCTTCCTGTATCAGCCTAAGCCGCTGACACCTGTAAGAAATTTCCTGTTGGCAGTTCCAAGCGCACCACAACAGACTGCGCGCATCGCGCCACTTTGCGGTCGAATAGTTAGGGCCCACAAGAATGCCCGATGAGCAGGGCGCGTGATTGGCAGCGATACAGGCGGCATCATTGGGCCGCGACCCTCCGCTTACTTTCTTGGTCTTCCGGTTGCTTGCGTCTTCGCTTACCTAGTCCTCAAGCTCACCGAGTTTGATGTGATTTTCGTTCTTTTTCCGGCAATTGTTTTTTGGGTTGTGGTTTGGCTATGGCTTTGGCTTCGAGTTACTCGCCGTCCCTGCCCGCGTTACTCCAAACCCTTTCTTGCAGAGCTGGTGCCGGCTACCCGCTACTGTCCAAGCCGTGGGCTCCAGCTGTACGGACGTGAGCCTAACAACTCGTTCAAGCCATCAGGGCGGCGCCAAGGTGCGCGCCTTTCGTCTATATTCGCACTTAGTTGCCACCCTGCCGGGGTCGACTTAGCTCAGGCGTTAGGCAACCCCAAGGACCCCCCATGCGAAGTCTGCTGCTATCACTATTATTGGTACCGATTTGCGCGTCTGCCGTTGAGAACACGCCTGAGGCGGCGGTTTCCACGCTGTGGAGCGCTTTGTCCAACGATCCCGGCGCCAATGCGGATCTCGCTGCGCTCAAGCGGATTTTTCATGAGGATGCCGTGATCTTCGGCGGGCGGTACCAGGCGGGGGTCCCTGTCGTGCGACGCTCGACAGCCGAAGATTTCCTCAAGTCCTACGAGCGCGCCGGGGAGAAAGGCTTCTACGAGTGCGAGGTCTCACGAGTCATACAGACCTACGACCGTTTCGCGGTGGCGTACAGCGTCGTGGAGTCGAGGACCGACAAGACCGCAACCACTCCCGATTTCGTCGGTGTCAACAGCGTCCAGTTGTACAAAGTGGGGGAGCAATGGCAGATCCTGTCGCTCTACTACCATGTGGAAAAGCAAGGGCTGCCCATTCCTCTAGGTGATGGAAGCTCAGGCAAGTGCGTTGTCTAAAAACTCATTCAGGCCGAACTCGCATCGCGGGTCGGTTTAATTCAGGCGTAGGAACCATGAGCAAGCAATTACGATTGCCAAAGTTTTGGGTGCTCGCCACAGCCCAGGTGGCCCTCGTGATTGCCGCCGCCGTCGTCTGGTTCTACCTTCGCACAAGGGCATATTTGGCTGGGCCTCCCGATCCAGACTTGTACGCTTGGTCATGGGGCTTCCAATGGCTCACGTTTGCCACCTACTGGCTACCAGGCATTCTGCTATGCACCGCAATTTTCCTGACGATTGAGCGCGCAACGCTCATTCCACACTATCGCGATACATCCAGCAGGACCGCTTTGCCATCACGGCATGGGTCCTAACAATTTACTCAAGCCGAAGTCGCCTCGCGGCTCGGCTTAATTTAGGCGCCAGGTGCACTCAATGTCATCGCTTCGCTACAACGCCGGCCAAGATGTGCAACTTGGGGATACCGTCCGATGGGGCGACACGGCAATTGGCACAGTAGTAGTTATGATTACCGAGCAAAATGCCATGACGGGCTATGACGCCACTGAGTGGGATTTCTTGGGTAATGGCTGCATGCTCCATGTGCCGGACGCGGGCCTCATCCACTATGAAGCAGAGGACCTAGATGGCGATGCCAATCTCGTCCTTCTTCAGCGTGCAGACTGTCCCCTGCTCCTATAACTATGACCTTTGCAACTATGACCAAGGGCTTTGTTGGGCTACCGTTGTGCCTAACAATCTATTCAAGCCGGACTCGGCTTAGTTCAGGCGTTAGGCTGCCATGAGGCGACATAGCCTTCTCGCTTTCGTTGCCGCTTTCCTCTCCACTGGATGGCTGTTTCCGCTTTGGCTCGGAATTGAGACCTACCTATCGTTCTGGCAAGTTGAGGGCTGGCCGCGGTTGCTTGGCGAGACTCCCGGTAACTCTTTCACTTTCTTCCCCTTTGCATCGAACTGTTTCAGGATCGCCTTTCTTTGGTTCGGCATGGTTCTATGCTTCTGGTCGTATCTAGGAGCCAGTGCTTATTTCCGCGAGCGCACGGGCTAACATTTCATTCAAGCCGAATTCGCTTTTCGGCTCAACTTCAGGCGTTAGACGCTCATGGACAATTCCAGGAATTTCATCGAGAGCTATGTCCATAACGGCGACATAGGTGTTCTTGTGGAGTTGAGCGTCTCCAGTTCGATTGCAATTAGATCTGATGTGTTCACATACCTTGCTAAAGATCTGGCCATGCACATAACGGCGATGGCTCCAGCCTCCGTTGAAGAGCTGTTGCAGCAGCCATCTGTTAAAGACCCCGGCATGACGGTAGACCAGCTAATCGTACGAGCGGCCCACGAGCTTCGTGAGCAAATTGCTGTACTGAGATTCGTGCGCTGGGTCGCCGATCCGCAAGAGCGCTTGCGGCCTGAGCCACCCCGATCACCCGCTGTTATCCACAACTTGCGGAGTACTGGATGAGGCCTAGTAATTCAGTCAAGCCGAACCGCCTCGTAGGGCGGCTGAATCAGGTATTAGATCTCCATGAGTGAGCTTCCTATAACTTCAGAATACGTTCGCGGGCGCTCACGTGTTTGGAAGATGGCGCCCAACGATCCTAACGAAGCAGCTGCGGCGGCTCGACGAATCAAACATCCTTGGTATCGGTGTCAGGCACTGGCTCGCGCTGCCGAGTTCTCTAGTGGCCGCAAGCGCTCTCAACTGATCCAGGCGTCTATTCAAGCTGCACAGGAGCAAGACGAGCCAAATCGCGTGGTAACTGTCTCGTCTTGGCCGGTTCGCGTCCTGGCCGAGGTATCGCCTACTCAAGCCGCGGATTTGATTCGTCAACTGGTCAGTGTGGCGGAAACTGAGCCGCACAACCTTCGCAGAGCCCATGCTCTGCAATCGCTTGCCTTCTCTGTCTCCAATCGTCCTGAGCTTCTGGGGCTAGTCGTTCCAGCAATGGCAACTGCCATCCTCGGCGGTGGTGGTCCACGCATTGAGCGCGTCATCCGTGACACCTTCGAATTGGTCCGAGCAACCAACCCCGAACTCCTTCTACCCTTAGCGCTCCATCACAAGGTAAACCGGCGACAGCAAAAACTGCTAGCCTCAATTTCCGGGCTGGAAATCTAACCATTCAACGCATAAGGAGATACATGAGCATCGCAAGGAAATTTGCCGCCGGGATTCTGTCAATCGTGCCGCTGACAGCCATGGCAGCGGAAGCGGTCACCCAGAATCAAAACGCCGTTGCTCGCACTGGCGTCTCTGGCATCTGGATTCTCGCAAACATCAGTTACGCAGGCATGCGAGCGCAAGATAGCGCCAACGTTGGCTGGCGGGTTGTTGCATTCATTTTTGGCCTACCAGGCACCCTCATTAGCTTCCTTGCGATTGAGGAGGGAAGCGAGCGCGCATACGGCATCGAAGTGCCGCGCCGTCGGCCTCCAGATGAAGAGGCCTAACACTTCATTCAAGCCGGGCCCGCATCGTTGTGGCTTCTAGTTGACGACTGGCCAGGACGGGCCAGCTTAATTCAGCAACTGTCTTGTAGTTCGCCTTAAGCGACCCCCGTTGCCTCCGC
>CBFGZY010000082.1:0-15998 GCA_965653375.1 uncultured Pseudoxanthomonas sp. | reverse complement strand
AGTCGCGATGAGGCTTTACCGGTAAAGCCTCATCGCGACTTACGTCGCTCCTACAAGGGCAGCATCGTTAGGCTGCCGCGAGCTTAAGCCGCGGCGATTTCTCGCGGATCGGCAGATTGGCTGCCGCGGCCAATAGCGCAAGCGCCATGTCGGCGTACCACATCCAGCTGTAGTCGCCGAACTTTTCCAACGCCACGCCGCCCAGCCAGGCGCCGAAGAAACCGCCCAGTTGATGCGACAACAGCGTCAATCCGAATAGCGTGCCCAGATAGCGCGGCCCGAACAATTTTCCGACCAGGCCCGCGGTCGGCGGCACCGTTGCCAGCCAGGTGAAACCCAGCGCAGCGGCGAAGATGTAGAACGTGATCGGTGTAGGCGGCGATAGCAGATAGATTCCGATCATCACCGCACGGCTGGCGTACATCGCCGCGAGGATCCACTTCATCCGCATGTGTTGCCCCAATGCGCCGGCGACCAGGCTTCCGGCAACGTTGAACAAGCCGATCAGCGCGATCGAAATGGCCGAAACACTGGCCGGCAAGCCGCACAGCGCGATTTCGCCAGGCAGATGCGTCACCAGGAAGGCGATGTGCACGCCGCAGGTAAAGAACCCGATATGCAGCATCCAATAGCTGCGGTCGCGCAGTGCGATGCGCAGTTGTTCGCGCAGCGTCAGTTCTCCAACTGCGGTCGAAACGGCGGCGCCCTTGTTCGTAGTATCGGCAGCTTTGCGCCGCAGCGGCCACGCCAGCGGAATCGCCAGGAGCGAGGCGGCCGCCAGGCTGTACATCGCGGTGGCCCAACCGGCGAAGCTGATCATCACCTGCACCAGCGGCGCGAAAACGAACTGGCCCAGCGAACCGCCAGCATTGATGAAACCTGCCGCGAACGAACGCTTTTCCGGCGACAGTTGTTGTGCCGTTGCGCCGATCAGGATGGAAAAACTTCCTGCGCCCGCACCGGCTGCCGTCAGCAGGCCCAGCGTGAACATCAATCCCAATTGCGAAGTCATCAGCGGCGTCAATGCCAAGCCGATTGCCAACAACGCGCCGCCCAGTACGAGCACGCCGGTGGAGCCGCGCTTATCGGCAATCGCGCCAAACACCGGCTGCACCGCGCCCCAGGTGAACTGTCCTATCGCCAGCGCGAAGCTGATCGCCGCGATGCCTACACCGGTGCTCTGGTGGATCGGTGCGACGAACAGGCCGGTGGTCTGGCGTGCGCCCATGGTGATCATCAACATGGCGGCGGCAGCGAGCAGCAACGGCCAAGGCGTACGAGGCAGGGCAGGGTTCATGCGGCTTCTCCGGTATGCGGGCGCAGCCGCTCGGTCAGGGTGTCCAGTTCGATATGCAATTGGGCGACCGCATCCGCGCCGAAGGCGGTATCGATCAGGTGTTGTGCACGCTGCCAATGCGGCACGGCGGCGTTCAAGCGCGCGCGGCCCGTTTCGTTGAGGGCGATCAGCCGTTGGCGCGCGTCTTCGCCGCGCGATTCGCTGAGCAGGCCACTGTCGAGCAACGGCCTGAGATTGCGGCTGAGCGTGGTGCGATCCATGCCCAACTCGTCCGCCAATTCACCCAGCACGCGCGGGCCTTTCCGGGTTCGCCGCAGAATCGAATACTGATTGAGGCTCAAATCCACGGCGGCCAGTTCGCGGTCGTAGATCTGCGTCACTCGGCGCGTGGCGCGGCGCAGATGGAAGCAGGTGCAGGGACTGAGGGTGGCAGTGGCAGGCATGGCACGAGGACCGGCAAACGGCGATTCGCGACCAATTATGTGTATATGCACATAATTGGTCAATAGAAAGGCGGCTACCGGCGGCAGCCGCCTTCGTGGCGATTCGGAAGAACGCCGGCCTAGAAGAACAACCGCACGCCGAACGACAGGCTGCGATCGGGCAGCACCACGGTGTCCTTCAAGAACGATGTGTGCACACGCGCTTCCTGTCCGGTCAGGTTGCTGCCGTCCAAGAACACTTCCCACGCCGCGCGGTCGTTCACATCGCGGTGATAGGCGACGTGCGCATCGACCAGCGTATAGCCATCGGTGGGGGTTTCGTTGGCCGCCACTTTGTCCTGTTTGTTGTAACGC
The DNA here is from genome assembly GCA_965653375.1 of uncultured Pseudoxanthomonas sp. Taxonomy (GTDB): domain Bacteria; phylum Pseudomonadota; class Gammaproteobacteria; order Xanthomonadales; family Xanthomonadaceae; genus Pseudoxanthomonas_A. Next base: position 13,904 of record CBFGZY010000082.1, on the reverse strand, counting down.
GTGGCGCCTAACGAAGCCCGCCAGCCCGCGGCTTCCCAACGCAGCTGCGCGCCCAGGCGCGACGGCGCGATGCGCGGCAGGTTGCCGCCCTCCGCCAGACGCCCGCGCACCGTATCGCCGAACATCCGCAGGTCCCACACGCCGGTTTCGTTGTCGGCCAGGTGGAAAGTCGCTTCACCCTCGAAGCCGTGGAAACGGGCATCGGCCTGTGTCCATTGGCGGATCGGGAGTTCTTCGTCTTCTTCTTCGAAATACCAGGTGTCGCCGGTATCGGCCAAATAGATGAAATCGCTGAAGCGGTTGTAGTAAGCGGCGACCTTGGCATCCATCAGCGCGGACTGGTACTGCAGACCGATTTCGAACTGATTGGCGGCTTCCTTGTCCAGATCGGGATTGCCGATTTCATACGCCATGGTGGCCAGATGCGGGCCGTCGGAGAACAGTTCTTCTTCTGCCGGTGCGCGTTCGGCGTGGTCCAGATTGGCGGTCACACGCCATTGATCGTTCAAGCGCCAGCCGCCCGCCACCGAAAGGCTGAGCGGATTGAAATCGCGCGCGGGCCCGTTCACCGGATCGGCCTTGACCTGATCGATACGCGCGCCGAGATCCAACTGCAGGGCTTCCCAGTTCTTGCGGGCTACACCGAACACACCCAGCGAACGAGTCTTGGTCTCGGGCACGAAAGACTCCTCGCCAACCGCCTTGAACGTGGTGTCGCTGCCTTGCACGCCGGTGGCGCCTTTCCATCCGTTGCCCCAGGCGAACGCCGCCTCCACCCGCCCTTCATTGGAATCCTTTTCGAAGACAGTGCCCTGTTCATCGCCTTCGAATTCGATATGGCTGTAGTCGGTGTGGCCAAAACTGAAACGCAGGCTGCTGCCTTCGCCCCAGGGATCGGTCAAACCGCCTTTCAGGTCGTAGCGGTTCTGGCGCATCTTCAACCAGACGCCGCGTTCGCCCGCGGCCAGATCGCCGGGTTCACCCGGGTTGCCGTAGTCGTTCTCGTAGCGCGATGCCGAAGCGCCAACAAAGCCCCAGTCGCCCAGCAGCGAGCCGCCCACCGCACCGGTCTTGGTATCGATGAAGGTATTGGCTTGTTTGCCGCCGTTGGGGATGTCGTAGTCCTTGTTGTTGCGGTACACGCCATCGGCATGCAGCGCGAATTTGTCGTTGCCGCCGTCGACCCGGAACATGTCCGTATTGCCATCGTTGACCGTATCGAAACGCATTTCGGCACGGCCGCTGAAACCGCCTTCGATCGCGGTTTCAGGAATGCGTCCGTCCACCACATTCACGATGCCGCCGATGGCGCCGCTGCCATAGAGCAGCGTGGAGGGGCCTTTCAGGACTTCGATTTGATCGGCCAGGAAAGGTTCGATGGCGGGGGAATGGTCCTGGCTGACAGTCGACACGTCTTCGCTGGCCATGCCGTTGCTCAGCACTTCCACGCGCGGGCCATCCAAGCCACGCAGGATGGGCCGGCCGACGCCTGGACCGAAGTTGGAACTCTGCACGCCCGGCAGGCTGGAGATGGTTTCGCCCAGGCTGGCAGCGCGATTTTCATCCAGGCGTTCGCCAGTCAGGACTTCGGCCGGCTTGCTCAGTGCTTCGGCGGTGTCGCGAAGCGGGCTGGCCGTCACCACCACTGCGTTCAGGTCTTTCACATGCCGGTCGTTGGCGTCGGCTGGGTGTCGATTGTCGGTCGGCGGGTTGGCGGCGTCGGCATCGGCTCCCGTGCCAGAAGCAATCCCGGATCCGCTAGGCGACGCGAAGGCGAGGGCAGGAGAAAGCGCCAGGCCCAGGGCCACAGCGAGGCGGGTACGGGAGCGGTGCAATACAGGCATTTGATGATCCGGCCAGTGAAGAGGGGGAGGGGTTGACGGATGTTATAATATACCATCTAGGAACTTCCCTTCCCCGGAAGTCATACTTGTCGCTTATGAAATCGCATCTCAACAGCCTTCTCGATCGCTTCGGCGCCACCGGCTCCATCGTTTGCGCCCTGCATTGCGCGCTGACGCCGTTGCTGCTGGCGGCGATTCCGTCGCTGGGTTTGTCGGTCTGGCTTGGCGATGGCTTCGAGCGCGGGTTCGTCATGTTCGTCACTGTGCTGGGACTTTTCAGCCTGATCTGGGGCTATCGCCGGCATCGCGTTTTCCGCGCGCTGGGCATGTTGCTGTTCGGCTTGGCTGCGCTGTGGGCGGGTGTGCTGTACGCGCCGCTGCACCAGGCGCTGGTGCCGCATGCCATCGTGATGACCGTCGGCGGCACGCTGGTGGGACTGGCTCACTTGGTGAACCTGCGGCTCAACCACTGGCATATCCACGACGCCAGCTGCGCGCATTGAGCGCCGGCGGGTCTTGCCCGCGGTCTGCTTACCTCGCGTTAGCGACACCCGCGGCAGGCAGATAAGGCCTTTCAGCTGGCGCCCAGGCGCTTTCAGCCCGTGGCTAAAGGCTTTCAGCCGCGCTGCGATAGGCCCGCTGTGATAGGCTTGCCGCCTTCGCGCAGGGCGCGGGCGTGCGAAAAACTTCGCAAATGCCGCAGACCTCGCGGACTTAATTCACTACCAGGAGAACGACAATGGGCAAAGGCGACCGCAAAACCGCCAAGGGCAAGCGCTACGTATCCAGCTACGGCAATGCGCGCAAGCATGTGGTGGCCAAAGCAGGCGTGGGCGCCACCGCAACCGCCGCAAAGAAGGCTGTCGTGAAGGCGCCGGCCAAGAAGGCCGTGGCCAAGAAGGCCGTGGCCAAGGGCTGAGCCTTCGCTGCATCGGCCACCCGGCTGTATCGCAAAAAACCCCGGCCTATGCCGGGGTTTTTTGTTGGGTTTCAAGCGCACGGAATATCAACCCGCCTGCCAGCGGCATAGACGCCGGCAACCAAATCACCGCCCAGCCAGTACGCGAGCTGGGCCGGCTGGGTGATCTTCCAGCGGACGAAATCGGCGCGTTGGCCTGGCCGCAGTACGCCGCGGTCGGTCAGCGCCAGTGCGCGCGCGGCGTGCACCGTGGCACCGCGAAGGGCTTCTTCCGGGGTCAACCGGAAATGCGTGCACGCCAGCGACATCGCCAGCCGCAACGATTGCAGCGGTGCGGTGCCGGGATTGCAATCGGTGGCCACGGCCATCGGTACGCCATGCCGTCGGAAAGCGTCCAAGGGCGGCAATTTGGTTTCCCGCAACACGTGGAAAGCGCCTGGCAACAACACCGCGGCGACACCTGCTTCGGCCATCGCCGCGACACCGGCTTCCGAGGTGTATTCCACGTGATCGGCGGACAGGCCGCCGAATTCCGCCACCAGCGCCGCTCCAGCGCTATCGCTCAGCTGATCGGCGTGCAGCTTGATCGGCAGTCCCAGGTCGTGGGCGGCTTCGAATACGCGCCGTGTTTGTTCGGAGGAAAAGCCGATACGTTCGCAGAACGCATCGACTGCATCCACCAAGCCTTCTGTGTGAAGCTGCGGCAGCCATTCGCAAACGGCAGCGATGTAGTCGTCGGCGCGGCCGCTGAATTCCGGTGGCAGCGCATGCGCGCCCAGGAACGTCGTCTTGACCGTGATGTGCAGAGTTCGCCCGATGCGTCGCGCCACGCGCAGCATCTTGCGTTCGTTTTCCAGGTCCAGTCCGTAACCTGACTTGATTTCCAGCGTGGTCACGCCATCGGCCACCAAGGCGCGTGCGCGCGGCAGCGATTGCGCGAGCAATTCGTCTTCGCTGGCCTCACGCGTGGCGCGCACAGTGGATACGATGCCGCCGCCGGCGCGGGCGATGTCTTCATAGCTGGCGCCTTGCAGGCGCTGCTCGAACTCACCGGCGCGGTCGCCGGCAAAAACGGTATGGGTGTGGCAGTCGACCAGTCCAGGCGTCAGCCATTGGCCATTGGCGTGCAGCAGCTCGTGTGCCAGGGTGGCAGGTTCGCCGGGTAGGTCGGACGCGCGCCCGACAAACTGCAGCGTCCCCTCGCACCAGGCCAAGGCACCATTCTCGATGATGCCGTAGCCGCTATCGTCGGCCAGCGTCGCCAAATGCGCACCTATGATCAGGCCATCCCAGCGCGGGTCGGATTGTTGGGTCATGGCGTGATTCTAGGGGCTGTTGACGGCTGCCGTCATCGCACTGGCAGCGCAGACAGGCGAGAATGCCAGGCATGAACAATCTCTCCGCCACGCGACCCGGCATCGAAGGCAAGGCCGATCTGTTGCGATCCATCAGTCAGTACGCCGTTCCCGGCATTCCCAACCTGCATTCGCATGCCTTCCAGCGCGCCATGGCCGGGTTGGCGGAACGGCAGACCCACCCGGAAGACAGCTTCTGGACTTGGCGCGAGACGATGTACCGGTTCGCCGCACGGATGACGCCGGAAAGCATGCACTCGGTAGCGACGCAGCTTTACGTCGAAATGCTGGAGGCGGGCTACACCAGTGTCTGCGAATTCCACTATGTGCATCACACCCCGGATGGAAAACCGTATGCGGATCCGGCCGCAATGTCGCAGGCGCTGATTGCCGCCGCGCGCGACACCGGCATTCGCCTGACGCTGTTGCCCGTGCTGTACATGACGGGAGGCTTCGACGGCCGCCCGTTGTCCGAACGCCAGCGCCGCTTCGGACATGACGTTTGTGGGTTTCTTCGCCTTATCGATCGTCTCAAGCCGGAGCAGAGCGACAGTGTGCGATTGGGCTGCGCCTTTCATAGCCTGCGTGCCGTGCCAGAAGCCGCCATGCGCGAAGTGTTGGCGGCGTTGCCGCAGGATTTCCCGTTGCACATCCACATCGCCGAGCAGGTCGGCGAAGTGCAGGACAGTCTGGCGATACGCGGCGCACGGCCAGTCGAGTGGCTGTTGGCCAATGTCGATATCGACGCCCGCTGGACGCTGGTGCACGCCACTCATCTCACCGATCAGGAAATGCGGGGTATTGCGGGCAGCGGAGCCACCGTGGCCATCTGTCCGACCACCGAAGCCAATCTCGGCGACGGCCTGTTCCCGTTGCGCGCCTATCTGGATGCAGGCGGCGCCTGGGGTATCGGTTCGGATTCGCACATCTCGATATCGCCCATGGAAGAATTGCGTTGGCTGGAATACGGCCAGCGCCTGATTACCCGCCACCGCAATATCGCCGTCAGCGATCATTCCGCGAGCGTCGGGGAAACCTTGCTGCAAGGCGTGATGGATAGTCGCGCCAACGCGACTGGCTTCGGCGTGGAAAACGAGGACTTCTTGATACTGGATAGAGATGCGCCGGCGTTTGCAGGGGCGCAGCCGGAAAATATCATCGACCGCTGGATCTTCAGTGGCAATCAGCCGCTGGTGCGCGAAGTGCATGTCGACGGCAAGCAGGTGGTGACCGAAGGCCGTCACCGCGATCGGGAGGGGATCGCCCGCCGCTATGGCGATATCGTGAAGGCTCTGCTGGCGGATTGAGGGCAATCGACTCGTCGCACGTATCCCTCCATCGGTCGCGGCGGTGACGGCATTCGTCGCAACGCAGCCGCTACGCCGAGGTACTGGGTAGTTTTGCAAGCTCCCGACAAGGAGAACGGCCGATGAACCCCCCCTCCGCTGCATTCGCGCTAGTGCTTGCCAGCAGCAGCGCTGATGCGCTCACCGATGCCCAACTGCACCAGATCGTCGACCAGCGCTTGCTGGGCGACCGCACCGGCGCCTGCATGGCGGTGGCGGTGATAGACAAGCAGACCGTCGCCAGGAGCTATGTCTGCGCCGATCCCGAGCAGCGCCCGCGCATCGGCGCCGATAGTGCCTTCGAGATCGGTTCGGTCAGCAAGACGATGACCGCCGCACTACTGGCCGACCTGATCGGGCAAGGCAAGGCCGCGCTGGACGACCCGCTTGCCGATTACTTCCCGGAAGGTACCCCTGTACCGGTGTTTGAAGGCCAACCGATCCTGCTGCGCCACCTGGTCACCCACACGTCCGGTTTGCCGGCACTGCCTTCGCGAATGGGTACACCGGACCTGACCGATCCTTACGCGAAGCTCGACGAAGCAACCCTGTTGGCCTCGCTCGCCGACGTCAAACTTTCGCGCGCGCCGGGCCAGCAGTTCGAATATTCCAACTTCGCATCGATGCTGCTGTCCTGCGCGGTCGCCAGGCGCGCCGGCGTGGATATGGAGACGCTGCTGCGGGACCGCCTGTTCGCGCCGCTGGGCATGCAGGGGGCGTACGTCAACCGCCCACCTGCGAAGGTGCGCGCGGCTACAGGGCATACGTCCAACGCGCGCGAGACGCCGCCGTGGAATTTTTCCACCAACCTGGCCGGTGTAGGCGGCGTCCGCGCCACACTGGACGACATGGTCCGCTATGTGCAGGCGCAGCTGGGTCAAACCCAGGCGCCGATCGGCGCAGCGCTGCGGCTGAGTCAACAGCAGGTGTCGCAGCAGCCGGCGATGGCGATGAACTGGATGCTGGCACCGATCGTCGGCAGCACCGTGCATATGCACGAGGGCGGCACCGGCGGATTTTCGTCTTTCGTTTCTTTCGCGCGGGACAAACAGCGCGGCGTGGTAGTGCTGTCGGATACCAGTTGGACTTCCATCGGCGGTCTGGGCGGATTGGGTATGCACCTGCTGGAGAGCTCGCTGCCGTTGGGTACACCACGCAAAGCCGTGCCAGCACCCACGGAGTTGTTGGATAAGTTGGCCGGCGAGTATGAAATCGCCGGTGGTCTGAAGATGAAGCTGCAACGCAGCGGCGATAAGCTGGTCATCCATCCGCAGGGACAGGGCGAATACGCGATGAGTTTCGATGATGCCGGCGATTTCTACCCGTTGGAGTTCGATGCTGTGCTGAGACCGCAGCGCAAGGCCGATGGCAGCTATATTTTCACTTGGCGGCAGGCCGGTGCGGTGTTGCCGGCAACCCGCATCGGCGCGTCGGCAAAGGCGGCATTCGCAGTGCCCGCCGCCGCCATGAAGGATTATCCGGGCGAGTATCCGCTGACCCCGAATTTGGTGCTGACCATCCGCGAGCGCCGCGGCCTGCTGTTCGCGCAAGCTACCGGACAAGGCGAATTCGTATTGGACGCAGTGGAAAAGGATGCCTTCGAAGCCGCTGCCTACGGCATCGAGTTGAAATTCGAAAGAGATGATGGCGGTAAGGTCGTCGGCTTGATCCTGCAGCAAGCCGGCCAGACGCTGCGTGGTCAACGGCGATGACTCGATAATGGAGCCCGTTTCTTATCCGCTGAGTCGGTCGCTGCCGGCCGAAGTTCTGGTTGGTGGCAACGCGGTATGGAGTCGCTACCGCCGGTATCCGGTATTCAGCTGGCCGTGGTTGCGCGGACGCAGTCTTCTGTTCGCCAGCATTATCGCGGTGGTGTCGCTCCTTATCGGTACCGGGGTCGGCCTGTCCACGCGGAATGTCGGCACTGGGGCGCTGGCGCTGTCGCTGGAGTTCTTCGCCTTCATCCTGATGGCCACCTCCGGTCCTGCGTTCGCCACCTGGGTGCGCCATCGTCATTGGCCACTGCGGCGCGAGCGTGCGGCAATCGTGGTAGCGGTGATGCTGGGCGTAGCGGTCAGCGCGGTGGTGGATTGGTGGGCCTCGGCCGAGATCAAGCTATTGATGCAGCCGGTACTCGATGCCATGAAGTTGCCGGATCAACCGCAGCTCAGCGCAGGTGAACGGATGGCCAGGTTGGCCATCAATCTGGTCACACTGCTGGTCATCTACGGCTTGTTCGGTGGTGGCCTTGCGTTGCGCGCCTATTTCAGCGAACAGCGACGCTGGCAACGACACCAGCACCAGCAGACATTGGACAGCGCTCGCCGGCAGGCGCAGGAAGCGGATCTCAAACTGGGGGTGTTACAGGCGCAGGTAGAGCCGCATTTCCTGTTCAACACGCTGGCCTCGGTACGCGCGCTGGTCCGCCAGGATCCGGCGCAGGCCGAGAGTCTGCTCGATGCGCTGGTCGATTTTCTACGGTCAACCATTCCGTTGTTGCGCGATGGGCAAGCGGCGATGCATTCAACACTGGGCCAGCAACTGGATATCTGCCAAAGCTATCTGGTGTTGATGCGCTTGCGCATGGGCGGGCGGCTGGACTTCAACATCCGCGCAGAGCCGGCACTGCGGCAACAATCGTTCCCTCCTGCATTGCTTATCACGCTGGTCGAGAACGCCATCAAGCACGGCATCGAGCCCAAGCGCGGGCTGGGCTTGGTGGAAATCCTGGCCACGCAGTGCGATGGCCGGCTGCATGTGCAGGTCATCGACAATGGCGTAGGCCTACAACCGGGCCTGGGCAGCGGCATGGGACTGGTCAACGTGCGCGAACAGTTGGCTAATCGTTTCGGTGACAAGGCCATGCTGGTCCTGAGTCCACTGGTGGGGTGCGGGGTCCGTGCCGAAGTCGTCATTCCGCAGGAGCTTGCATGAGCGGCATTACCGCACTGATCGCTGAAGACGAAGCGCCTCAGCGCGAAGCATTGCGGCAACAATTGGCCACTGCCTGGCCGCAACTGCAACTGGTGGCGGTATGCGAAGACGGGGTTTCCGCATTGGAAGCAGTGGCGCTGCATCAACCGCGGGTAGCGTTTCTCGATATCCGCATGCCAGGCATCGGTGGATTGGAGGTGGCGCGCAGTGTGATCGCACAGGGTGGACTTGCAGTGTTCACCACCGCCTACGACGATTATGCGATCCGCGCCTTCGAGACCGGTGCGGTTGACTACCTGCTCAAGCCGGTGCAGCCGGCCCGATTGGCGCAGACGGTGCAGCGGCTGCAGCAACGCTTGCAAGAACCACCAGCGCCCGAACTACTGCGATTGATCGAGGACCTGCAGACGCGGTTGCGTCCGCAGGCAGACCAGTTGATCCGATGGATCACTGCCAGCATCGGCGACAGCGTGCAGATGATAGGTATCGACGAGGTGCTGTTCTTCCAGGCCCAAGATAAGTACGTGCGGGTCGCCACTGCGCAGGGCGATGCGCTTATCCGTACCTCGTTGAAGGAACTGCTGAGCGGCTTGGATCCGGATCAGTTCTGGCAGGTTCACCGCAGCGTCCTGGTCCGGGTAGCGGCCATCGATCGTTTGCGGAAGGACGAACTGGGCAGGCACGCACTGAAGCTGAAAGGACACGCGGAATCGTTGCCGGTCAGCAGCGCCTTCCTGCCGCGCTTTCGTGGCATGTGAAGCGATCGATGCGCGGCGTACGCGCTGTTGGCCTGCGCAGGCGGTGATGCCGGTTGCGGCGGACATCGCGCCTGCGTGAAAGCGAGTTCAGCCGAACAAATCGTCAGCCGGCAGCGCGCCTTCCAACTGCAGCAGGTACTGCTTGGTCGGCAAGCCGCCGCCAAAACCGGTGAGGCTGCCGTCGGCGCCGATCACGCGGTGGCAGGGCAGCACGATGGGGATCGGATTGCGGCCGTTCGCCGCCCCGACCGCGCGTGTCGCTGTTGGCTTGCCGACCCGGCGGGCCATTTCGGAATAGCTGATGGTTTCACCATAGGGAATAGCGGCCAAGGTGTGCCACACCTGGCGCTGAAACTCGGTGCCTTGCGGTCCCAGCGGCAAGTCGAAATCGCGACGTGCGCCGGCGAAATACTCGCCCAGCTGCGTCGCCGTGGTCTGTAGCACCGCGTTGTCGCCTTCCTGCCAATCGGCTCCGCGCGGATAGGGATGGCGAGGCGTGTGGAACTCGATCAGGCGAAGTGCGCTGTCGTCGGCTGCCAACAGCAGCGGGCCGACTGGGCTGTCGATGTATTGGTAAACGATCATGATTTCAATCTACTCATTCTTTGTAGGAGCGACCTGAGTCGCGATCAAACTTCCCCATGAATGCTTCATCGCGACTCACGTCGCTCCTACTGGAGAAACTGTGGGCTTCGGTGCAGGCATGCTGTCGCGCCACAACTGGATCACCGCATAGGCGCGCCACGGACGCCAATCTTCCGCGCGTGCGGTTAGCGCCTTGGCGGTCATTCGTGTGCCCTCCGCCTTTGCGAGGGCAGACTGGGTGGGTACGGCTTTCTGCAGCACCAGGTCGTCGGCAGGAAACGCATCCGGATGCCCCAATGCACGCAGCGCGATGTAGTTCGCCGTCCATGGGCCGATACCCGGCAGCGCTACCCAACGCGCAACGAAGTCTTCCAGCATGCGTTCGGCACGAAAATCCACGCGGCCGTCGAGCAATGCGCGCGCTACGGTGCGCACTGTTTCGGCACGGGCGCGGGTCAGGCCGATGGAGGTCAGATCGGCATCGGCCAAGGCTTCAGGCGTGGGAAAGAGATGCGCCAGTTCCGCGCTGAACGGCGTCGGCAGTGCAGCGCCAAAATGCTGCGCCAGCCGCGACGTCAACGTGCGCGCGGCGGCGACACTGACCTGCTGGCCGATAATCGCGCGCACCGCGATCTCGAAACCGTCCCAACCGCTGGGCAGCCGCAGGCCGGGCCGTTTCTTCAGCAGCGGGCGCAGCCGTTTGTCCGCCGAAAGCGCCGCGGCGATGGCTTGCGGATCCGCATCCAGATCGAACATGCGGCGGATGCGATTGACGATGGTCAGCAACTGCGCGGGCATGGCGCCATGCAGTTCCAGCTTCAGTGCGTGATCGTTGGGTTTGTCGCTCCACTGGCTCACCCGCAGCCAGCCAGGCGCTTCCGCGGGACCGAACACACGCGCATAGCTGACCTCGTCCACGAACTCCACGCCCGGCAGGGCACGACCCCTCAGGAATTGCAGCATCGCGGCGAAATCGTACGGCGGCCGATAGCCCAGCCGCAGCGCAATGCGCTCTTCCGCTGCCGGCTCGGTGCGCTTGCGCAGATCGCGCGGCGCCATTCGGTAAGCCTCGCGGAACGTGGTGTTGAAGCGGGTCAGGCTGCCGAAGCCCGCGGCCATCGCAACCTGCGTCACCGGCAGACGCGTTTCGGTCAACAATTGCTTGGCGAACAGCAACCGCCGAGTGCCGTGCACACCGATAGGACTGGCGCCCAACCGGTCATTGAATAGACGCCGCAACTGGCGTTCGCCCAGGCCGACTTTATCCGCCAGTTGCGACAGCGACTGCTCGGCCAGCGCGCCTTCGTCGATCAACTTCAGCGCACGTGCAACCGCGGCATCGCCGCGCCGCCATGCGCCGTCACTGGGCGACAGTTCCGGCCGGCAACGCAGGCACGGGCGGAAACCCGCTGCTTCCGCCGCCGCGGCGTTGGGATAGTAGGTGACGTTGGTCGGTTTGGGTTGCGGCGCAGGACATACCGGACGGCAATAAATGCGCGTGGTGGTGACGGCGATGAAGAACAGGCCGTCGAAGCGAGCGTCGCGGCTGAGCCGCGCCTGTTCGCAGACGCGGAGATCGGGCAGGCTGGCGTGGGCGAAGGCGGTGAACATGAATACAGGCCTGGTGTGGGGTCGCGCAGATAGCCGAGCTATCTGCGAGAGGCCACACTAACACCGCTCCTTGACCCTGACTAACCGTTTTCGGACATCAACGCTGGGCGCGGTTTTCTTCCCTTGAAGCAGGCTTCAGGATAGGCAGCAGCGTTTGCGCATCACCATCATTATCGGCAGGCGCGATGCCCATCAAGCGTGCCAACAGCGGATAGACGTCGACATTGTCGAAACCCGGAACGGTCTTTCCTTCGCGAAACGCCGGGCCGTGCGCGATGAAGATCGCACGCATCGACGGCAACGCCGGGTCGTAGCCGTGCGAACCGCCGCCTTGCCAACCCTTGGCTATGCCTTTTTCGTAGGTCGCGCGCTTGACCAGCAACCAACCTTCGTCGGCCTGGCAGACGATGGCCGGAATGCGCGGATGCGTACCGTAGTGCCAACGCGCCGGCATTTCCCGTTTGCGCCAGCATTCCGCGTGGCCGTGCCTGCCTAGCAGTTTCTGCTCCGCCACGGCTTCGCGGCCAGGTTGCGGTGCAAACCCGACGACCTGCCCGGTGGTCACCACGCGAGCATCTTCGGGCGATATCAGGTCTTCCACGATGATGCTGCGTTGCGGCGAAGTCGCAGCCATTCCGTGGTCCGATACCACGACCACATTGATCTTGTTCGACAGCCCGCGTGCTTCCAGGCCCGCCATCAGCCGGCCGATGCCGGCGTCGACCTGGCGCAATGCTTCGGCGACTTGGGGCGAGCCGGGTCCGCCATCGTGGCCGGCGGTATCGACGTGTTCGAAGTACAGCGTCACCAACCGCGGTCGTTCTTCGGCAGGCAACGTGAGCCAGGCGACTATCTGATCGACTCTCTGGTCGATCGGCAGTTGATGGTCGAACGGGCGCCATTGCCACGGGCGTACGCCCTGCACGGCCGCTTCCGAGCCCGGCCAGAACATCGTGGCCGTGCGAACACCGGCTTTTTCGGCACTTACCCAGATGGGTTGGCCACTCCACCAGCGGGCGTCGCCCACGGCATCGCGGTTGCTCAGTGCGAAGTCGCCCAGTTTCTCATCCCACATCGTGTTGTTGACGATGCCGTGGTGGTCCGGGCGCAAACCGGTGACCAGCGTGTAGTGGTTGGGAAAAGTCAGCGAAGGGTAGGAGGGATTCATCCATTGCGCCTGCACGCCTTCCTGCGCCAGGCGCGAAAGATGCGGCGTGATACCGCGCTGCAGATAATCAGGACGTACACCATCCAGGGAAATCAGCAACAACGGAACAGGCGACGGGCCGGGCTCGGCGTCGGAATTGGAGCGAGACGGTGCCGTGGCGCAGGCGCTGAGCAACAGCAGCAATGCGAGCCACGTCCCCCTGACAAATGGCAGGTGCATAGGCAATGAAAAGGGTATCGAATGCGCAAGCTTGGCAGACTACGGAGAAATTCGCATGGCACAGATGCCCATGCCGCAGCTTCATAAGCTGGCTGCCCTGCGACTTTCGTTGCTGTTTTGCGCCGCCGTTGCCGCCGCTCCGCTACAGGCGGCGCAATCCCAGGCAAGCGAACCCCAGGCCGCGAGATCCACCGCTCCGGACGACGGGCGCTGCGCGGTATGGGCCCGTGAACTGGGCTTCGCGCGATCCGTTGCCGACCACGACGCACGGGCATTCGCAGAGCACCTGCACGCCAACGCGGTTTTCGGCGTCAGCAACAAGCCCACCCGCGGCCGTGAGGCCATTACCCGGGAATGGACCGGCATCATCGACGGCTCGGCGGTCAAACTGGCGTGGTACCCGGCCATCGTCACCGTCGGCGGCGATGGGACAACCGCCTATTCCAGCGGCCCGGCACTGTTCGAGGATCCCAAGACCGGCGCCACCTCGCTGAGCCGCTTCGGCTCGGTCTGGCAGCGCGGCGCCGACGGCGTATGGCGAGTCATCTTCGACGACGGCACCCGCCCGGCCCCTGCGGATGCGGCGGCGGTGAAGGCATTTCATGAAGGTCGCCGGATGGAGTGCCCGGCGGCCTGACGTGCGCATGAATGATGGTGGCTAGGCGATGCGCCGGTTTGGGTCGACGGGGGTATAAAAAGCCGTCCAGTCGCATTTCCCACGCCGGAGGCTTCCATGAAACGTCCAGCCCTGTTCGTCCTGCTGTCGGCCATGGCGTTTGCCGCCAGCGCGCAATCCACGTCGCCTACGCCTGCAACGCCCCAGCCCGAAGCCCAACAGAACACTGCCGATCAGGGCCTCGCCAATCAGGGCCTCGATCCGGCCACCTCCGATCAGAGCGCACCTGATCGGAGCGCTGACTCGAAAACCCGACCCCTGAGCGACCATAACTGCCTGCGCCAGACCGGTTCCCGCATCATCCCCCGTGATGCCAAGGGCGACTGTGTCCACGCCACCGGCCGCGCCTATACACGCGAAGAACTGGATCGCACAGGTGGCCGCGATCTGGCGCACTCGTTGCGTCTGCTGGATCCGGCGATTCAGTAAGCTGCCAAAAGACGTACGTCTTGTAGGAGCGACGTGAGTCGCGATGAAGCTTTCATGGAA
>CBFGZY010000081.1:0-16006 GCA_965653375.1 uncultured Pseudoxanthomonas sp. | reverse complement strand
ACGATCATCGTGGCGACGCGATGATTCATCGTTCACCTCCTATCGCTTGGTAGGCGCGCCCCTGGGGCGCGAGCTCCTCCCTGATACCAGATGCAGAAGCTCGCGCCCATGGGGCGCTCCTACACAAAGCCGTCCCACAAAAGGGTGCCATAGCCGCGGCGCTTCCCCGCATGCTTCTCATTCCACTCCCCTCTTGCGTGCGATCCAAAGCAGGCCACTGGTCACCACGGTCATCAACACGAACAGCAGGAATGCCACTGCCGAAGCGTTGCCCAGGTTCCACCACTTGAAACCTTCTTCGTACATCAGGTACAGCACGCTCTTGGTGCTTTCCAGCGGGCCGCCCTGCGTCATTACGTAGGGTTCGGCGAACAATTGGAAGTAACCGGCCATGGTCAATATGCCGACCAGCAGCATCACCGGCCCCAGCATCGGCAGTGTCACGTGGCGGAACTGCGCCCAGCGCGAGGCGCCATCGATACGTGCGGCTTCGTACAAGTCTTCGGGAATGCTTTGCAGCCCCGCCAGGAAAATGATCATGTTGTAACCGAAGTTCTTCCACACGGCGAACAAAATGATCGTCGGCATGGCCCAATGCGGATCGCCCAGCCAATCGATGGGATCGACGCCAAGGTACGACAGCCCCCAATTTACCAATCCATATCGGGTGTGGAACAGGTAACGCCAGATCACCGCCACCGCAACCACGGTAGTCACCACCGGCGCGAAGAACGCGGTGCGGAAGAACGCCTTGAAGCGTCCCAGCTTGGAGTGCAGCAGCAACGCAGCACCGAGCGACAGCGCTATCGACAGCGGCACACCCACGACGACGAAATACAACGTATTGCCCAGCGATTTCCAGAACAGCGGATTCTGCAAAAGCCCCACGTAGTTGCTGAAGCCGACGAAGCGCAGGTTATCGATGTCAGCCAGGGCGTAAATATCGAAGTCGGTCAGACTGAGCGCCAGCGCGGCCAACACCGGCAGTCCGAAGAACACCACGATGACGGTCAACGCGGGCGCGGCGAACATCCATCCGGCAGTCGAAGGTTTCACCGCGCGGCTCCTTCGCTTTGGGCCTGGTCCAGCATCCAGCGCCGCTTTTCCAGAATGAGATCGGTACGCCGATCCAGCTCCGTGGCGGCCTGATCGACATCCATGCGTCCATTGGCCACCAGTTCGCCCACCAGTCGCATTTCCGTGGCGATGCGCTCCCATTCCGGCACCTTGGGTGTCGGCACCGCACGTTCCAACTGCTCGCGAAAAGCCTTGGCATAGGGATCTTCGGCCAGGGCGGGCGTGGCCCAAGGCGAACGCCGCGACGGCAAATCGCCGGTCAGCGCGTGAAACTGCGCCTGGATCTCCGGCGAGGACAGATACTGGATCAACTTCCACGCGGCGGCCTTGCGCGGCGAGTCGCGGAACACCACGAAGCTGGTGCCGTTAGCCAACGACGCTCCCGGACCGTTCGGCCCCGGCAGCGGCATCGTCATCCAATCGTCTTGTTGCGTCTGCGGCAGACGCTCCTTGAATTTGGCGATGTTCCAGGGGCCGGAAAGATAGAACGAAAAAAAACCTTTTCCGAATTCATCCCAGACGTTCGATATTTGATTGCTGGTAGCCAGCGGCGCCCAGCGCTGGTCGAACATCTCTTTGTAAAACCCCAGCGATTGCTTGAAGCCGGCACTGCGAAAATTGCCGTAGCGGCCACCGTCGCGCAGCAAGGGTTCCGGCTGCTGTATCGCCAGGCTCAACAGAGGCTCGAACTCGTTCAGCGGCATCAGGATGGAGTAGTTGCCAGGCCCCGCTTCCCGTTTCACCGCCGCCATCGCCGTCCGCCATTCACCCCAGCTTTTCGGCGGCTGACGGATGCCGGCTTTGCGCAACATGTCGGTGCGATAGAACGGCAGCCGAGTTTCCACATACCACGGCACCGCATAGACGCGGCCTTCCACCACGCCACTGTCCCAGACACCGGGAAAGAAGTCCTGCGCATTGAAACCGGGCGTAGCGGCGATGTTGTCTTCCAACGGCTCCAGCGCGCCCAATTCGGCGAACTCCGGTATCCAGGTGTTGCCAAGCGGACATACGTCCGGCAGTGCATCGCCGGCGAAGGCCGTCAGCAATTTCTCATGCGCGGACAGCCATGGCAGCAGTTGCAGATCGACCTTGATATCGGGATTGCGGCGCTCGAATTCCGGCAACAGCTTTGCAACCACCTCGCCTTCGTAGCCCATCACCCAGAAGGTGACCACCTGGCGCGAGTCCCGCTCGCGCACGCAGCCGCCGATCATCAAAGCCGTCAGCAGCCCCAACAGCGCCAGACAGCATCGCATCGGGCGCTTGCCCGAGATAAGGAAACGCCCGATGCGTGAAGAGAACGGCGACATCGGTAAAGCTTACTGCGGCGGCTGCTGTACTGGCGCTGGTGGTACGTGTTCAGCTTGCTCGGCCTGGGCAGCACGCGACTCCGCGGTGCCCAGCGCGCGGGCGGCCGCGGCTTCCGGATCGGCTTCGGGCTCCGGCTCCTGCTTTTCGCCTTCCGGCGTCAGCCAGCCGCCCTTGAATCCGGCCCGCTCCAATCCGCGGCGGATATGCGGATTCTTCTTCATCACGTTCCAGACGAACTCGCTGCGGTAGTTCGCGATCATGGTCAGGATTGGTCCCTGGTCAATACCGATATAGTCGCCCGATACCCAGCCCTCGCCCGGAACGATGCGCCCGGTCTTCAGCGGAATTTCGTATTCGAAGCTGGGGTTGAATGCATCCAGGAAGCCGTAGCTGGAGTACAGATACTCGCCGTAGCGCCTGTGCATTTCCTCGGTCGCCGGTATCGCGATTTCCGGTGCAAACGGCAGTGACGCCACGGCTGCGGTGGGCGCGATGGTGCCGTCATCGAAGTTCGAACGCAGACCCGCGCCGCGCGCCGAATAGTGGCGGAACTGACGCTGTTCGCCGC
Source organism: uncultured Pseudoxanthomonas sp. (assembly GCA_965653375.1). GTDB lineage: Bacteria > Pseudomonadota > Gammaproteobacteria > Xanthomonadales > Xanthomonadaceae > Pseudoxanthomonas_A. Next base: position 13,047 of record CBFGZY010000081.1, on the reverse strand, counting down.
GGTATTCCTGCAGCGTGTTCTGCGGCCCGTCGCTGGCGGTCAGGCCCCAGACGTCCTTGCTGTAGCCCTTCCACTTCATCGGGTTTTCGATGGCGTAGGAACGATGGGCATACGCCGCGCGCCGGCTGTTCTCGAAATAGTCGATGCCGCGCTCACGCATGTAATCGTCCTGGATGCCGCGGAAATCGATCCAGACATGGCTGTATTGGTGTCCGAACAGCGGACCGAACGATAAATACTCCTGCCCCTGGTACACGCCCCATAGATCGGTATTGCTACGCGCCCATACCTGCCAGGTGTCGGGATCGACGGGATGGGTCGGCGAGGCCAGCGCCAGCACGTACAACATCATCGCTTCGTCGTAGCCTTTCCAGTCGTGGTTGATGAAACCGCTTTCCGGATACCACCCCATCGCCACCAGCGGTTTGCGCGGCTGCATCCAGGTCCAGTCGATACGCCGGTAAAGCTCCTCGGCGATGTCACGGATCTCCTTCTCGCGCGGGTCGTCGCCATCGTAATAGGACTGTGCGAACAGCACGCCCATCATCAATATCGAAGTGTCGATGCTGGAGAGTTCCACCCAGTTCGCGTAGCGCTCGCCGGTCTGCATGTCCAGGAAGTGATAGTAGAAGCCCTTGTAACCGCCTCTTCCGGTGTTGCCCGCGCCCTGTTTCAGGTCGCGAAAGAACTTCAGCGTGATCAATGTGCGGTCCACGCCCTGGGTGCGCGCGATCCAACCGTTTTCGATACCGATGGGGTAAGCCGTCAACGCGAAGCCCACCGACGCAATGCTGGCAAACGGCCGCGACGGATAACGATCGGGCGTCAGCCCGTTCAACTCGTTGCTGGTATCCCAGAAAAACTGGAATGTCCGCCGCTCGATATCGCGGAACAGCGGCGAAAGCACCGGCTTTGTCGGCGGCGGCGGCGGCGGCTCGGCGACCGGAGGCGGCGTCGGCTGGGTAGACACGGGCGCGACAGGCTCAGGAGCCGGCTTGCAGGCGCCAAGGATCAACGTCAGCGCAACCACCGGCAGCCAAGACCACGTGTTGTTCTTCGAGGACATTTTCAAACCATAAACCTGCATGTAAACGGTTACAACCGATCTTGGAAAAAAAGCGTCTCGGACGCCTCTTTACCAGAATATTGGAGGAGCAGCTGCCTATCGCGTGCAGCCGCAGATAATAAATGGCGCTACCAGCTAAGACAAAAAACCAGCGTGAAGGTTCGCGTGAGCACGCGAGCTCACTAAACGAACTTGCTGTCGGACCAACCGCGAAATCCCAGCTTGGTAATGCAATCACTGTTCAGTCGGGCAATGCCCGGTGTATCGACACAATGTCTACACCCCTGCTCCAGTTTGCCGCTTCAACTTGCACGAACGCCTTAAGCCGCTCCTGCCTTGAGCTCGGTCCCTGGTGCAAGGCAAGACCCGCATCCGCGGGCCTTGCCTCCGAGGTATTACGCTGCCTACCAGATCACTCGGAAACTCATGAACAACGTGCGCGGTGGGCTGTACTGAGAACCGTATCTATTGAAGCTCACCTGCGGATCGTAGACACCGCCAGTACCCCAATTGGTGCTGTACCCACTGAAGTTGTCAGCATCCAGTGCGTTGATCAAATCACCACGCACCTGCACGGTCACCTTATCGGTTACCAGCATGTCCTTGGACAAGGACAAGTCGAGCTGTTTGACACCGAAAGTACCCGGCGCACCCAAAGCAACCGCACGCGGCAGTACGGTATTGGGGGCACCGTAGTTGGGACCACTCACGATCTCATTGAGCGGCGGCGGCGTGGAGAGCGTCAGCTTGGCCGAAGCAGTGATATTCCATGGTAGATCGTAGATCCCGGTTACTACGAGACGATGACGGGGCACCGCTTTGAGATTGATGTATGCGTACTCTTCGATAGTGCCTGCATCGAACGCGTAATGCTCATCGGCACCGCGATTGCCTTTGGCGCGCGAATAAGTATAGGCCGCCGATACACCCCAACCCGATTCTTTCGTGTACGGCTTGTCGGTAGATAACAGTAGCTGAGTGGTCTTGGTCTCGATGCCGTTGTTTCCAAGAATCAATGCACCAAAGCCTGGCGGCGAGTGACCCCAAGGCTGCGAGCCTGATTGGAAGAAATCGCCATTGGGGTAACGGTTGCCCAAAGTGAAAACAAAACCTTCCTTGCTGTGGACATATGCCAAGGTCGCCGAGGTATTCCACTCACCTACTTTATTGCGCATGCCCAATGAGAACTGGTCCGAGTACGGAGTCACCAGATCATTGTTGAGCAGGTCTATTTCGCCGTTACGCACCCTCGCGTCCACGAGACCAGCCAACGCGTCCGTTCCATTGAGGTAGCTTGGATCCCATGCCACGCAACTGCCAGGTGCCGGTGTACAGCCCGTTGTTTCCACGAAGCGGACCGTATAGCCGGAGAGTGCCGACTTGACCTGTTCGAGACCCATGTAGTCGTACAAATTCCGGTCGTAGCTGCGGCCGGCGCCACCGAATATCACGTGGTTCTGGTCACCGTTCAGATCGTAGGAGAAGCCGAGGCGCGGCGCCCAGTTGTTCTTGTCGGATTTACGGTTGTTGCCGTTGCTGATGTAGTCATTTATGTTGACGCCACCCTTGGCGAGCTGCTCCGCGTAGGTTGCGCTGATCGCCGGATTGGTACCGGGGCCATTCAATGCCGCCAATACCTCGGAAGGAGTGACATGATCGACATAGGACGGAATTTCCTCGTAGTCCCAACGTACACCCAGATTCAATTGCAGCTTGTCGGTGACGTTCCAATCGTCCTGGATATAAAGGCCGAGCTGTTTGCTGTCGGTAACAACGGAGGGGCTGGCGCCTTCGAAAGGTAGATTGAACTTAACCTGGTAAGGAATGGCACTGGTGCCACTGCCATCGGTAACCGCGTAGTAGAACGACGGATTGGAGGTGGAGTTCTCGCTCTGCGTCAGCTCGATCTGCTTGTATTTGATGCCAGCCTTGACGACATGGTCGCCGTGCCATTCGAAGCCACTGAAAGTGATGTCGTTCTGGAAAGCCGGGCCTTTTTGGCCTTTTCGCTGAATGGCCAAGCCGCTGGTGGAGTCCGCGAAAATCAAAACATCATTTTCGTTCTGTAGTGCGGTATAGATGGACTGGTTGCCAATGACGTACGCAGTTGGATTGAACAGCACGTCCTCATAAGTGATGCGCGCCTCGTTCAAATAGCCCTCACCATAGTGCTCCCAAGTCAGATCAAAACGATCTTCGCTGTTGGAGTTGACCTTGGCCGCCGCCGCCGCAGTGAGGTCGCCGACGCTACCGCGGCCGTCCTCTTCACGAATCTTCGCTGAGAATTCAAGCCGATCGTTGTCGCCGATTTCCCAGTCGATCTTGCCGAAATAAAGGTCTTCGTTGAAAGGCCGGGTAACGGGTCCCAGTTGTGCACGCACGCCTTCCGGCAGATCGTCCTCGAAAGCAGAGAACCTGTCAGGAACCGCAACCGGATTCGGCGTGAGGACAAAGCCTTTACCTTCATAGCTGATGAAGAAATGCATCTTGTCCTGAATAATGGGCCCGCCCAGGGCAAAGCCATATTCGTTCTGATGGGTTTTCTGCTTTTCCGCTCCAGGGCGCTTCTCTGCCGCGGTAAGCGTGCGCCAATCGGCATTGGTATGCCGACCGAATACCTCACCATGGAATTCGTTGGTACCGGACTTCGTTGCGGCAACGATCGCGGCCGATCCGACCTGATCGAACTCGGCCTTGTAGTTGGAGGTGATGACTTTGTATTCGCCGATAGCCAACTGCGGGAATGGATTACCCGCGCTCTGCTCCTGACCGGAGACGCCGCCAAACAGATAGCTCTTCTGGCCTACACCGTCGATGTACACGTTGACCGCGCTAGACGTTTGCGCGCCGCCACGTATTTGAGAATTCCCTTCGGAATTGGTGCTGAACTGCATGCCCGGCACAGTGTCAGCGAACTCCAAAAAGTTACGCGTGAGCTGCGGTACGGTATTGATCTGCTTGAGCGATAGATTGGTGCCGACCTCGGAAGTCTTGACTTCAGTCAGCGGCGGAGCCGTCACCGTCACCGTATCCAGCGTCGTCGCGCTCGCATCGCTGGGAGCCGCGGGGGCGGCACCACTCAAATCCAGGCTGACCGAGGTAGCCACGCTGAGGGTAACGTTTCTTTCGGTACCGGGACCCGCATCGACCTGATAGGTGCCTGGAGGCAGACCCACCAACGAGTATGAGCCGTCGGCATTGGTACGAACTCGGCGGGTCAAACCGGTGGCAGTGTTCTTTGCGGTTACTTCCGCACCGACGGGCGCCTTACCGCGCAGCGTAGCGTTCGCAGACTGGGCGAAGGCAGGCGCCATGCTCAGCGTCAGGCAGCTGGCTAATGCACAGGTCAGCAGTTTGCGTGTGGGCTTGTATCTGTTGTTTTTTCTCACGGTGTTCTCCCTCCCAAAGGATTTACAAAGTTGGTAAATCTATTTCTGTAATCGATTACATCTACGGACAAAAAAAACCGCGCGTGCGGCTCAGGAACTGTTTGAAGTCGGAACGCTTGAAATCGCATTCGTCACGCTCGATGCACGGACGATCAATTCCGGTACCAGTGTCCGTGGTGTCGGGACGTAGGCGCCTTCCGCATCGATGGCTTCCAAGAGGCTGCTCATCGCCTGCCCGCCCAGTTCAGCGATGTTGACGCGCATCGTGGTCAAGGTAGGGTGAACGAAACGCGCCAGGGGGATATCGTCGAAGCCTGCCAGTGCGATGCTCGCCGGCACGCGCACGTTGCTTTCATTGAATGCGTACAGGCAGCCCAGCGCCATCATGTCGTTGGCGGCGAAGACCGCATCCGGACGCTGCTCGGCCTGCAGGACACGTTTACCGGCTTCGTAGCCGGAAGCCTCATCGAAATCACCCGGCAGTTCCCACGGCTCTGCCCCAGGCACATAGCGGCGCAGTGCATCGCGATAGCCACGTAGGCGCTCGCGTGCATCGAAATTGTCTTCGGGACCGCAAATAAAAGCGATCCGGCGATGACCGGCTTGCGCCAGGTGCTCCACCATCGCGGCGGCGCCACCGTAGTTGTCGATGCAAAGTACGGGATACGGCGAGTCCGGCAGATAAGTATTGATCAGTACGGCCGGCAAAGACGAAGGCAGATTGTCGACCAGGAAGCCTGGATCATCCGAATAAGGCGACAACACCAGCAAGCCATCCACACGTCCGCGCATCGCACGCAAGGCCGCGCCTTGTTCTTCCGGATGACCGTGATAGCTGGACACCAGCAGGTGTTGCCGGTGCGCACGCGCTACTTGGTCGATGCCGCGGATCAGTTCGGAAAAGAATTCGCCGTACAGGTCCGGCAGCACCACGCCGATGGTCTGGGTGTGCCGACTGCTGAGACTGCGCGCAGCCGCGTGAGGTTGATAGCGCAGCCGGTTGGCGATCTCGACCACATGCTTGCGAACCGCATCGGCGACGTTTTCGTGGCCGTTCAATGCGCGCGACACCGTCGCCACCGATACATTGGCTTCTCGTGCGACATCCTTGATGGTGACTGCTGTTCGCGCCATTTACCGCCCCTCCGCGGCTATGACTGAATTTAAGTGGCCGGGACTGTAAACGTTTTCATAACATGATGTAAAGCCCATGTTTCGCGCGTCGAATACTCGCTGTAAATCAGCGACTTAGCGTCGACAAAATCGCGCCGGAACTGCTGCATCGCAGCATACAAATCCAACACGCGTGTCGCTAAAAAAGATATTCGCTCTTCTCGTTCTTTTTGCGGAGCTTATTTACTTGCTCCGCATGCGCGACGCGCGTCACTGCTAATGACGCGCGCATCATAAACGCAGCAAGGCCATGACGAAAACGGATTTCTCCAGGCATCGTCATGGCCAGACGGCGCTCTACTGCGCCACCACCGAAAACTTGGCTTCAAGATTGTCGACCGAATTGCCGCCGGCAAACACGGTGAACGTTCCTGGCTCCACCACCCGCTTCATATCGGCTCCATAGAACGCCAGATCGTCAGGCGTCAGCGTAAAACTCACCGTCTGCGTTTGGCCCGGTTCCAGATGGATACGACGGAATCCACGCAGCTGTTTCACCGGCCGGGTGACGCTGGCTACGTCGTCGCGCACATACAGCTGTACCACCTCATGCCCTGCCCGCTTGCCGGTATTGGTGACGGTCACCGTGACTTCCTGTTGGCCGTCCGGTTTGATTTTCGGCTGCTTCAGCGCGATGCCGTCATAGCGGAAGGTGGTGTAGCTGAGCCCGTGGCCGAAGGAATACAGCGGCGTCCACGGGACATCGATGTACTTGGACGAATAGCGCTCGCCTTCCTTGGGTGGGCGCCCGGTGTTCTTGTGCGCGTAATAGATGGGCACCTGGCCGACATTACGCGGAAAGGTAACCGGCAGTTTCCCGGCAGGGTTGAAGTCGCCGAACAACACATCGGCGATGGCCGGACCGCCTTCCACACCGGGGAACCACGCTTCCACGATGGCGGGAATGCTTTCGCGCAAACCGCCTACCGATAGCGGGCGGCCGTTCAACAAGACCACCGCGGTCGGCTTGCCGATCTGGCCCACTGCCAACGCAAGCTTCTCCTGCACGCCAGGCAAGTCCAGCGAAGTGCGGTTTCGGGCTTCCGCGCTCATGTCGGGATGCTCGCCCAGGAACATGACCACGGCGTCGGCTTCACGGGCGATGCTTAGTGCCTTGTCGAAGCCGGAGGTGTCGTCGTCATCGATCGATGCGCCTTTCGCAAACAGCACCTTTGTTTGCGGACCGACCGCCGCGCGAAGGCCAGCCAACGGCGTGATCACGTCTTCTGCGCGGCCGTCGCCGGCCCAGTTACCCAGCATGGCGGCGGGCAGATCCGCCAACGGCCCGATCACCGCCAGCGTGCGGATCTGTTTGGAAAGCGGCAGCGTATCGTTCTTGTTGTCCAGCAACACCAGCGATTTACGCGCCATCTCGCGCGCAGCCGCGCGATGTTCCGGCGTCAGCGTGCGTTCTTTTTCGCGCGTGGTATCGCAATAGCGGTACGGGTCCTGGAAAAGTCCCAGCCGATATTTGGCGCGCAGGACGCGGCGCACCGATTCATCGACATAGGCCAGCGGCAACTTCTTCGCACGCACGGCGGCGGGCATTTCCTTCTCGTAGATCCGGCTGACCATGTCGACGTCGACACCGGCACGCAGACTCTGCACACCCGCTTCGGTGCGATTGGCTGCAATGCCGTGCGCCATCAGTTCGGCCACGCCGGTGTAGTCGCTGACCAGGACGCCATCGAAACCCCATTCTTTGCGCAGCACGTTCTCGATCAAACCGCCATTGGCATGCATCGGTACGCCGCCCACTTCATTGAAGGCGGCCATCACCGATTGCGCACCCGCATCGATCGCCGCCTTGAACGGCGGCAGATAGACCTCGCGCAAGGTGCGTTCCGAAATATCGGCGATGTTGTAGTCGCGGCCACCTTCCGCCGCACCGTACGCAACGAAGTGCTTGGCCGTGGCCAACATCGTATTGTCGGCGGCCAGATCCTTGCCCTGGAAGCCGCGCACACGCGCTGCGGCCATGACCGAACCCAAGTAGGGATCCTCGCCTGCGCCTTCGACGATGCGGCCCCAACGCGGGTCGCGCGCGATATCCACCATGGGCGCGTAGGTCCAGTGGATGCCGTGCGCGGTGGCTTCCACAGCCGCTACGCGGGCAGCATTTTCCACTTCGGCCGGGTCGAAGCTGGCGGCTTCGGCCAACGGCACCGGAAAAATGGTGCGGTAGCCATGGATCACGTCGTAGCCGTACATCAGGGGAATGCCCAGGCGCGACTTTTCCACCGCGACGCGCTGCAAGCGACAAGTGAGCGCTGCGCCATGGGTACCCAGAAGGGATCCGATCTGCCCTTTCCGGATCTGCTCCTCGCCACCGGCCATGGCCTTGGGGCCGGTGTCATTGCCTAGCCCGGGGGGCTGGTTCAGTTGGCCCAGTTTTTCTTCCAGGGTCATCTTGGCCAGCAGCGCTTCCACGAACGCCTCCTCTCCGGCCGGCGAGGAGGCCCGCGCGGCTGCCGCAGGAGTTTCCGCAGCCGCCAACGGCATGGCCAAGCCCGTCGCCAGGCAACAGGCCAGCAAACGCCTACGTCCTGCTACCCGACCCGGCAACAGCTGAACTGCCTTGGGCCTGCGATCGATGAATCCCTGAAACCTGTTTCTCATTCCCCTTCCTCGTTTTCGCCAAAATAAGAATCCGGCGAATGTAATCGTTTTCAGTGATTTCCGCAAAACACCACAAACTTGAACAACTCAATGCTTTTCAATGACTTGTTGGTGCAACACGGATCGACGTCTCGAAACTACGCAGCCAAGCTGCGCTTGACGCCGAGTGCTTCGCTGCCGAGTGCTTTGCTACTGTCGCCCACCCGCCTGGGCGTCGATGGACAAGGCATGGATGTCGGACTGCATCATCTCGCCCAGGGCCGCGTACACCGCACGGTGCCGAGCCAGCGGCGGCATGCCCGAGAAGGCCTCGCTGACGATGCGGACGCTGAAATGTCCGCGGCCGTCACGGGCGCCTGCATGGCCGGCATGCTTATGGCTATCGTCCACGACCTCCAGCTCCGAAGGGTGGAAAGTGGCTTCCAGCGCACTGCGGATGCGCTCCACCCGGGTCACGGCAATACCTTGCGGAAGGGGCGCACCTCCACCCGTGTATAGACGCCGGCTTCGGTATAAGGGTCGGCCTGGGCCCATGCCCTGGCAGACTCCAGGGAGTCGAATTCGGCAATCACCAGGCTGCCGCTAAAGCCCGCCGGGCCGGGATCTTCCGCGTCGATCGCGGGACATGGCCCGGCCAGCAACAGGCGACCTTCGTCGCGCAGGGCCATCAATCGCGCCAGATGCGCCGGCCGCACTTCCAGGCGCTTGGGCAGTGCGCCCTCCGCGTCGTAGCCTTCGATGGCGTACCACATGTTGTCTCTCTCCTAAGGGCCAGGCTGAATTGTACGGTGCGGGTAGTGCCACGAGGCTGGACACCGCCCGCATCAGCGCTTACTCTTGGTCCATTGCACGGCCGGACGCAGCGGCCCGTCCTGGGGATGAACCCGACGATGGCGTGTTAAAGCCAGTTGTCCGCCTACCCAACGACGATCGATTCGCTGCCCCCACCCGCCCGCGCCGACGACCTCCTCGCTGTCCTCCGCCGCACTTTCCGCGGCGTACGTTGCTTGTTGAAGTATTGGGAAGCGTTCGCCCTGCGACGCATTGGTTAGGTTTAGCGCAACGCCCGGCCCTGCCGCGCGACGTCTGCGGCACATGGCGATACATGGCTACGAATAGCACTACGGCTGTTTCTTGATGAGTTCCGAACTCGCGCCAGACGCGAATCCAACCCAGAACAATCATCCACAGCAGCAGGAAATGCCGCTGGCGATGGTGCATGGGCAACCGGTGCTTCAGATCCCGCAAGATCTGTACATCCCACCGGACGCGTTGGAAGTCATCCTGGATGCTTTCGAAGGCCCGCTGGACCTGCTGCTCTATCTGATCCGCCGCCAGAACCTGGACATTCTGGATATCCCGGTAGCGGAAATTACGCGCCAGTATGTCGCCTACATCAATGTGATGCAGGAGCTGCGGTTCGAGTTGGCAGCCGAATATCTGGTCATGGCGGCGATCCTGGCGGAGATCAAATCGCGGATGCTGCTGCCGCGTACGGTCTCGGACGAGAGCGAAGAAGGCGATCCCCGCGCCGAGCTGGTCCGCCGTCTGCAGGAATACGAACGCTTCAAACAAGCCGCCGAGGATCTGGACGCCCTGCCTCGTCAGGACCGCGACACCACGCCGGTGCAGGCGCATGTTCCGGATCGCGCCGCCGTCCGCCTGCCGCCGCCGGTGGAACTGCGCGAAATGCTGCTGGCGCTGTACGACGTGCTCAAGCGCGCCGAGCTGTACACCGGGCACGCCATCAAGCGCGAAGCCTTGAGCGTGCGTCAGCGCATGGGCGATGTGCTGACTTTGTTGGAAGACGGCAAGTTCCACCGTTTCGAGTCCATGTTCACCGCCGAGGAAGGCAAGCTGGGCGTCCTGGTGACGTTCCTGGCGATGCTGGAACTGGCCAAGGAGCAGTTGCTGGACATCGTGCAGGAAGCCCCGCTGGCGCCGATCTACGTCAAGTCGTTGGCGTTGAACAACACCAACGAGCCGCTGCAGTTTTCCAGCGAGTTCGACGACACCGACGCCGCCAACGACGATGCACAGAAGTAGTTTCTTTGATCGTTCCGACCACGGCCGGAACCTGTTTCGCAACTGCTTCCGCTTGGCTGACCGACATAACCGCTACATCAAAACGTTATCCCGGCGTCGCGGGGACAACGGCTGGAACACCACCTCATCAATACTTCCGACATCAAGATTCTGATGGATCAATCGCTTATCAACCGCATCGTGGAAGCCGCACTACTGGCAGCCAACCAGCCGCTGGCGCTGGCGCAGTTGCACGGGCTGTTCCCCGAAGAACAACCCGCTCCGCCGGGCAGCGTCGAGCAAGCGTTGGAGCAGCTGCGCGAAGCCTGCGCCGATCGCGGCGTGGAACTGGTGGAGGTGGCCTCCGGCTTCCGCTACCAGGTCAAGGCCGATGTGCACAATTGGGTTGCGCGGCTATGGACCGAGCGCAAGACCAAGTACACCCGCGCGACACTGGAAACGCTGGCGCTGATTGCTTACCGCCAGCCCATTACCCGTGGCGAAATCGAACAGGTACGTGGTGTGGCGGTCAGCAGCAACATTATCCAGGCGCTGGAAGAACGCGAATGGATCCGCGTCGTTGGCCACCGCGACGTACCCGGCAAGCCCGCGCTGTTCGGCACCACCAAGACCTTCCTGGATTATTTCGGCCTCAAGCGGCTCGACGAACTGCCGCCACTGTCCGAGCTGAAGGACATCGGCGAACTGGAACCGCAGTTGCCGTTGGATGGCGCGCCCTTGCCCGCCGGCATTGGCCAGGACACCGATTCGGCATCGGCCGATAGCGATAGCGATAGCGATAGCGACGATAAAAATGCTGATGCTGATGCTGATGCTGACGCCGGCGCGGATGCCGATACGGGCAGCGACGACAGCGACAACGATATCGCCGAAACAAACGAAGCCGCTGCTTCCGCTGACGTACACCACGAAGACACAGAAGATTCGACCCAGACCGCGGACGTAGGCGAAGACGAATTCGAGCGCAACACCGGTGCCGACGAAGCGGACGGCACGGAAGACTACGAAGAAGAGAACGACACTATTTTGGAATCCGCCGCTGCCGACGACAGCGACCGCTTCCATCACATGACCCACATCGGTCACCAGCCCGACGCTTCCACCGATACCAACCCACATGATGACGACGCCGCCGATTCCGAAGAGGAAAGCCGGGCACCGTCGGAGCAAAAACAATGAGCAACACCCCACGCAATAAACTGTCGCTGAAACGCGAAGGCGCCGATAACGGCGAAACCACCACCAAGCTCGAAGAGCGCCTGCACAAGGTACTGGCGCAGGCCGGCCTGGGTTCGCGTCGCGCGCTGGAACAGCGCATCGCCGACGGCCTGGTCAAGGTCAATGGCGAAGTCGCGCAAACCGGCATGTCGATCAAGGGCGGCGACCGCATCGAACTGGATGGCAAGACCTTCGTCGCCAGCGCGCTGACCGAACCGTCCCGCGTGCTGATCTACAACAAGCCCGAAGGCGAAGTGACCACGCGCGAAGACCCCGAAGGCCGTCCGACCATTTTCGAAGCCCTGCCCGCGCTGAAGGGCGCGCGCTGGATCGCCATCGGTCGCCTGGACATCAATACCACCGGCTTGCTGCTACTGACCACCGACGGCGAACTCGCCAACGCGATGATGCATCCCTCGTACGAGGTGGAGCGCGAATACGTGGTGCGCGTGCGTGCGCCGGAAGGCCAGGACAGCGTGCCCGACAACATCGTCGACCGCTTGCGCCGTGGTGTGGCGCTGGATGACGGCCCGGCCAAGTTCGACGAGATCGACCGCATCGGCGGCACCGATTCGCACGATTGGTTCCGTGTGGTGGTCAAGGAAGGCCGCAATCGCGAAGTGCGCCGCTTGTGGGAATCCCAGGGCTGCCAGGTCAGTCGCTTGAAGCGCACCCGTTATGGCCAGATCTCGCTGCCGCAGCCGTTGCTGCGCGGACAGTCGCAGGAGCTGTCCGCCACACTGGTCGAAGCCTTGCGCAAGGAATTGGGATTGGAAGATGGCACGCCCGCCGCGTTGACGCTGCAGCCGGTCATCGGCCAGCGCAAGGCCGCCAAGGCGACCGTGCATGTGTCCCACGAAGGCCGCAGCCAGGGTTACGTCAACGGCCACAATGTCGCCGATGAAGGCCGCGAACTGCGTCGTTTCGATCACGTCCGCGAAGATCGCGGCCGTGGCCGTGGCGGCCCACGCAAACATGGCGGCCTGACCGTCAGCGGCGAAGCCGCCGCCAAGCAGTCGCAGAAACCCTTCAAGCAACGCAAGGAAAAAGGTCCGCGGCCGTTGCCGGAAGGCAACCCTGCTGCGTTCCGTAGCTGGTATGTGCCCGAGGGCGTGGACACCGGTCCGACCGGCCATCGCAATGCCGGCCCCGGCCCGAAGAAGCCTTATGCCGGCAAGCCCGGCGGGCGTCCGGGTGCGGGCGCGCGTCCAGGTGGTCCAGGCGGCCCGAAGCGCGGCGGAAGCCCGTACGGCGAACAGCGCGGCCAAGGTGGTCAAGGCGCCGGCGGCGATCGCTTCGGCAACGACCGTGGCGGCTTCAATGCCGAACGTGGCCCAAGAGGCGGCCAGGGTGCCGGACAGGGCCAGCGCGCGCCTCGTCCCTACGGTCATCCGGGCAATGCTCCGCACTTCCCCTCCGATCACGCCAACCCCGGTTTCAGCCCGTACGGTCAGACACCGCGCGCTCCGCGCCCGCAGGGCGCGCGACCGGGCGGCGGCAACCGTCCTCACAACGCGGGACCGCGCCCGGCGGGCG
>CBFGZY010000080.1:0-16632 GCA_965653375.1 uncultured Pseudoxanthomonas sp. | reverse complement strand
GCCGGCGCCACTCCTACAAAGCGGCTCCACTGCGCAGTCATGCACTCATGGACATTATCGCTGCAACGACTGCGCCCTTACGGGGTCAGCAAACGGCCTGATGCCCAGCGCTTCGTTGATTTCGCTCGGGTAGTACGCCTTTCCTTGCTTGATCACCAGCGCCACCTTGCGAATGTCGGCGATATCGCGGGTGGGATCGCCATCGATCAACACCAGGTCAGCACGCTTGCCGGCAACGATGGAACCGCTGTCGTCCAGCGTGCCGCTGTACTTGGCGCCGTTCCAAGTGGCCACTTGCAACACCTGTGCCGGCGTCATGCCTGACTGCACGTACAGGGCGAGTTCCCGTTGCAGGGTGAACCCGGGCAGTTCGTCGGTACCGGCCACGATGGGGACGCCTGCACGATGCATGCGGCCGACGAACTCCACCAACTTGCCAAACGAGCGCTTGTAGCGCGCACCGGTGGCGTCGTCCGGGATATTCATTTCTGCCGCACGTCGACTGCGCTGCACATCGGGCGGCAAGTGGTCGGCGACGTCCGCGACGATGGGCGATAGCTGGCCTTCACGCTGGTGGATGAACTCGAAGGTCGCCAAGGTTGGATCGATGACGATCTGCTTGCGTGCCAGTTGTGCGATGAAGTCCTGCACCGGCTTGGAATCGAAATCCAACCCGTCGGTCTTTTCCGCCACCAGATAAAAACGTTGCAGCGTCCGGGTGTCGGTCTCGGGCGTGACAAAGAAGTTCAGCATTACCTGATTGATGTGCTGGATCTCGTCATAGCCCTGATCCATCACATCCTGCGCACGCATGAATGCCGGCACGTGGCCACTGACACGCAGCCCGCGCTCATGCGCGTAGGCCGCGGTATCGCGCAGGATTTCCTTGGGAAAGGAGTTGTAGATCTTGATCTGCGGATAGCCGTGGCTGGCATACCAGTCGATCGCCTTCCTGGCATCGGCGATGTTCTCCACCAGGAATCCGCCTTGCGAGGAATGTTCGCTCTTGCCTTCGATATAGCCGGCCGGAATCACTCGCGGCCCCAGCAGCGTACCGGCTTTTTCGTCGGCGATTACCTGCTGCAGCGTGTTGTTGTCGTTGCCCATGTCGCGGACGCTGGTCACGCCTGCCGCGAGATGAAGACCTCCGTCCCAACGGCCAATGTGCGTGTGCATGTCGTACAGGCCCGGCAACAGCACGCGGCCGTTGGCGTCCACGGCATGATCGGCGGCGATCGCCGCCGTGCTGCCGGCCGGACCTATCGATACGATCCTGCCATCGCGCACCGTCACATCCGATGCTTCGCCCAGCACCGCTTTTTCGCTATCGAATACGCGCGCATTGCGGATCACGGTCGTGCCCGGCAACGGATGCGCCAGACGCTCGTTCATCGCTATCAGCACTTCGTTTTCCGCTTGCTTCTGGCGTTCCTCCAGCGCGTCGGCGTTGGACTGCCAACCCTCTTCGATCATCTGCAGGAAGCCGGGATAGATATAGGCGAACAGCCTGGGCTCCGCGTCCGTGGTCACCCATACGAATGTTGGTGTGAACCCAATGCCGGTCAACGACACCAGCGCGACGGTGCGCTTTTCGCTGCCCGCACCGACCTCGGCCGTCGCCACCCGGCGCTGGGTCAGCGTGCCACTGGGGATCAACGGCAGCTTGCCGTCAGGCCGTTTGGAGAGCGCGGCGATGGCAACAGAGTAAGCGGCAGGCGTGCCGCCGAGCGGCGTGTACAGGGCAGTACCCGTCAGGACTTTCTCGCCCACGTCGGAGGTCGATTTCCACTTGCCCATGTCGCCTTGCCGGGTGAAGTTTTCGTCCACCGGCGCGCCAAAGGTGGAACTGCCTTTGACCTGGTAGCGCTTGAACGTGCCGTCGGCGGCCAGTTCGTACTCTTCCTTGAGTTCCGGACCGCGGCCGTTGTCCTTGAAGATGAAATCCACCCGGGTGACACCGTCATCGCCACGCACCATCACCTGCTGGCCGGCCTGCTTGCCGCCATCCACCAGGGCGACGTAACGCAGGGTTTCGGCCGCCGACGCCGACGCGGGGGGAACCATCACGGCCAACAGCGCCAAGGAAAGAACGAGCGCACGCTTCATGGAAAACTCCTGGTCAGCCGAGGGAACTCCAGTGGGCAGCATGGCCTTCGTGCGCCCTGCTCGCCCATGCCTTTCGTCATGGGTCTCGGCCCAGGGCTTGGGTTAACCTTGAAAGTCCACATTTGGAAGGAAGCTAAGCTTCATGACCACCCGCCTCGCACTCGCGCTTGCCGCGACCCTTGGACTCGCCATGCCCGCCTACAGCCAGGCTGCCCCCGCAGCCACCACGGAAGCCGCCAAGATGGCCAATCCTTTCTTCTCCGAAAGCCCGCTGCCGCTGCATTACCCGCAGTTCGACAAGATCAAGGACAGCGACTTTGCCCCGGCCTTCGACGCCGGCATGGCCGAGCAGCTGAAAGAAGTGGAGGCCATCGCCAACAATCCCGAAGCCCCGACCTTCCAGAACACCATCGTGGCGCTTGAAAAGAGCGGCCAGGTGCTGGATCGCGCCACCACGGTGTTCTTCGCGCTGGTCGGTGCCGACACCAACGATGCCCGCAACAAGCTGCGCGCCGACTACTCCACCAAGTTCGCGGCGCATGGCGATGCCATCAATCTGAATCCGAAGCTGTTCGCGCGCGTCAAGGCGCTGTACGACAAGCGCGATTCGCTGGGCCTGGACGCCGAAGGCGTGCGCCTGGTCGAGCGCTACCACACCAATTTCGTGCGCTCCGGCGCCAACCTGTCCGAAGCCGACAAGACCAAGCTGAAGGACATGAACGCCGAGCTGGCCGCCCTGGGCACCAAGTTCAGCGACAACGTGCTGAAGGAAGTCAACGCCTCGGCCGTGGTCGTGGACGACGCCAAGGAACTGGACGGCCTGACCGAAGCGCAGATCGCCACCGCTGCCGAACTGGCCAAGAAACGCGGACTGGAAGGCAAGTACCTGCTGACGCTGCTGAACACCACCGGCCAACCCCCGGAATCGCAACTGACCAATCGCGCCCTGCGCCAGCGCCTGCACCAGGCCTCGGTGGTCCGTGGCAGCCGTGGCGGCGAGTTCGACAACCGCGAAATCATCTCGCGGATCATGAAGCTGCGCGCCGACCGCGCCAAGCTGCTGGGCTACGCCAACCACGCCGCCTATGGCCTGGAAGACCAGACCGCGCGCACTCCGGAAGCCGTCAACGCCATGTTGGGCAAGCTGGCACCGGCCGCTGTCGCCAATGCCAAGCGTGAGGCTGCCGATCTGCAGGCCATGATCGACAAGGAACAAGCCGCCAAGAAGCAGCCCAGCTTCAAGCTGGAACCGTGGGATTGGGCGTTCTACAGCGAGAAAGTGCGCGCCGAGAAGTACAACTTCGACGAATCGCAGCTCAAGCCTTATTTCGAACTCAACAACGTGCTGGAAAACGGCGTGTTCTACGCCGCCAATCAGCTGTACGGCCTGACCTTCAAGAAGCGCACCGATCTGCCGGTCTACCATCCGGACGTGACGGTGTACGACGTGTTCGACGCCGATGGCAGCCAGCTGGCCATCTTCATCGCCGACATGTATGCGCGTGATTCCAAGCGTGGCGGGGCCTGGATGAACTCCTACGTCTCGCAGTCGGCGCTGAGCGGCTACAAGCCGGTGGTTGCCAACCATCTCAACATTCCCAAGCCGCCGGCCGGCGAGCCGACGCTCCTGACCTGGGACGAAGTCACCACCACGTTCCATGAGTTCGGCCATGCGCTGCACGGCATGTTCTCGAACGTGGAATACCCGTATTTCAGCGGCACCAGCGTGCCCCGCGATTTCGTGGAATACCCGTCGCAGGTCAACGAGATGTGGGCCGACTGGCCGTCCATCCTGCAGAACTACGCCAAGCACTACCAGACCGGCGCCCCGCTGCCGCAGGCGCTGCTGGACAAGGTGATCGCCGCGTCCAAGTTCAACGAAGGCTTCAAGACCACGGAATACCTGGGCGCCGCTATGCTGGACCAGCGCTGGCACCAGATCACCGCCAATCAGGTGCCGGCCGCCGCCGGCGTGATGAAGTTCGAAGCCGATGCGCTGACGGCCGACGGCATCAATTACCCGCCGGTCCCGCCGCGCTACAAGACGCCCTACTTCAGCCACATCATGGGCGGCTATTCGGCTGGTTACTACGCTTACATCTGGTCGGAAGTACTGGACGCCAACAGCGTGGAATGGTTCAAGAACAACGGCGGCCTGACCCGCGCCAATGGCGATCATTTCCGCAAGACGCTGTTGTCGCAGGGCGGCAGCCAGGACGCGATGAAGATCTTCCGCGACTTCGCCGGTCACGATCCCAAGATCGAGCCGCTACTGGAGAAACGCGGTCTTACCGCCCCGGCAACCGCCAACGCCGGCAAGTAAGCTCAGCAAGCATCACGTGTAAACAATCACGCCACCTTCGGGTGGCGTGATTGTTTTTGGATCATGAAACCCAGCGTTGTAGGAGCGACATAAGTCGCGACCGCACCCTGTGGCCCCTCGATGTATCTGATGAGAAATAAACCGCAGCGCGTCCGAATCGCGAACAGGTAAGCAGCGATCGCTGCTCGGACTCTCGATGGCGACTTACCGGTACCGGCATGCCGGCACCACTCCTACGAAGCTGCCGGCGGACTGCATGGCAACTGTCCACAACCCATGTGGATGATTAGCGCACAAACATGTGGATAACCCTGCGCGCGCCTGCTGCGACAAGCGTGTCAAGCGAATTGGTCAAAAATTGATCAACATCATGAAGCTTGCAAAAGCAATGAGGAATGGCTAGCGCGCCGCGACGTATCCGCCCGGCAATCCGCGCGGCGACAGCATCACTTGCCAAAGTTGCGTGCGCCGGCTGCGGAAGGTGGCCATGGATGCGGACAGATAGAAGCGCCACATACGACGAAACCGCTCGTCGTAGCGCCCATCCAGCGATGGCCATGCGCGCTCCACATTCTCACGCCACGCCTGCAAGGTGCGGTCGTAATCGGTACCGAAGTTGTGCCAATCCTCCAGTACGAACAAGCCTTCCACCGCCTGCGTGATCTGCGCCGCCGACGGCAGCATCGAATTGGGAAAGATATAGCGTGCGATCCACGGATCGGTGCGATGCACCGACCGATTGGTACCGATGGTGTGTAGCAGGAACAGTCCATCGTCCGGCAGACAGCGCCGCACGACTTCGAAGTACGAGCGGTAGTTCTTCACGCCCACGTGTTCGAACATTCCCAGCGAAAATCCCGCGTCGAACGGCTGGTCCAGCTCGCGATAGTCCTGCAACCGGATCTCGATCGGCAAACCCGCGCACAGCTCCTGCGCGAACTCCGCCTGCTCGCGCGAAATCGTTACGCCCACGCCGCTGACGCCATAGCGTTGTGCCGCGAATTTCAGCGCCTCCCCCCAGCCACAGCCAATGTCCAGCACACGCATTCCCGGTTTCAGCTGCAGTTTGCGGCAGACCAGGTCCAGTTTGGCTTCCTGCGCCTGATCCAGGTCTTGTGCCTGCCGCCAATAGGCGCAGCTGTAGACCAACCGCTTTCCCAGCATGGCGCGGTAAAGATCATTGCCCAGGTCGTAATGGCGGCGGCCGACTTCACCGCTGCGGTCCGGCGATTGCAGGTTCAACAAACGGGCGCGCAGTGCGTCCCATACTTCGCCCGCATAGTGCACGTGTTCGTCCAGCCGGGCTTCGAACAAGTGGTAGATCAGGCCGTCGACGGACTCCGCGTCCCACCAGCCATCCATGTAACTTTCGCCCAAGCCCAGGGAGCCTTGCCCCAGCAGCCGCGCATACAGGCGTGAATCGTGGACCTGCATGTCCCACGGCCGGGTGCCGCCGATTCGCACATCCGCTTTGGCCAGCAGCCCGCTTATTCGTTGTTCAAAGCGTGCGTGCGGCATACGCGGTACTCAGCCTGCGAACAAGGTGGCGTACTCGGGTGCGATATGCGGCCGCAGAATCTCAGCGGGCACATCTACGGTCTGCGTGCCATCGGCGTACGGGCCCACCTGATAGGGCGGGAACACGAAGCGCAACGCCGCTATCTTGCCTTCTGCATTCAACAGCGGCACGAATTCGGAGAAGTTTTCCGCATTGGCCCGGGTACCTTCGTCGATCATGCGCGTCGAGTTCTTCATCAATGCGATGCGGTCGGCCGGATCCAGGTCGTCGGACGCAGCGCGCGCCTCGGCGATGGTGCGCAATTGCAGGCGCACATAGTCGCTGATGGCGGTCCAGCCCTGCGGCTGCGGCACCAGTTGCGCAGCGGTCAGCAGTCGATCCTGTTGCGGAAGCCAGACGAAGCGCGCGATCAGGGGTTCGCCGTGCGCGCCGCCGGTGTAGCGGCTGCCGTCGGCTGCCACCGCCACCAGTTGCGGTGTTTCCACCACCTGTTCGAAGCTCAGCGACAGTTCGTAGGGGGAATTGGGCTTGTCGTTGCCAAAAGCCCCAACCGCTTCCATCAGCTCGGCGCGGGCAGCGTCGGAATAGTCGCCCAGCACCTTGGCTAGGCCGGGATACTTGTTGACGGTAGGTGGATAGCTGATGCCAACAACGTAGCGGTCGTTGGTCTCGATCACATCCTTCAGCTGGACCGGGCCTGCCGGCTCAGTGGTTGCAGGCGCCTCCACCGGCCCGGCCGGCGCCGTGGTGCTGGCGGCTGGGGCGGTCTCATCGCGCTTGCAGCCGGCAAACGCCAACGCTATGGCCGAAATCAGCAGCGCTTGCTTGAAGTATGGGGTCACGATCGGGCTCCGTCCGATTAAGGCCCACAGTTTATGCCCGCGCGCTACGGGCCTCCAGAGTTGGAGGGCGTTGTGACTTTGAAGTGAGTGCGGACCGGGCTAAGACGTGCGACGCCGCCTGGCACCCCAACAGTCGTCCAGGCACTCAAGGTTCCACCAGGTCGGCGTACTCCGGGGGCTTACGGATGTAGGCGGCGGCATAAGAACAAGTCGGCTCCACGCGCCATCCATTGGAGCGGGCGAAGTCCAACGCCGCGCTGACCAACCGAGCGGCAATCCCGCGGCCGGCTATGGCGTCGGGCACGGTGGTGCGAACGATCTCCATCACCTCGTCGCGCTGACGGTAAACAAGTTCGCCTTCCTGCCCTTCCACTTGGGCGAAGAATCTCCGGGCTACCGGATCGTGTTGGATGTCGAATGCAGGCACGTTGCTCCTTTCCTCGGGTGCGTTGGCGCTATCCGCCAGGGACCAAATCGGGCCCTCAAGTTCACGGGCTCCATGCCGATAGTACTCAGAGCCCCTGCGCCAGCCAGCGGGCTCAGCGGCAAAATAGGACGCACTGCGTCACATTCAGTCTTGTGAATGCGGTTATCACAAGGCAGAACAGGCGATTCGGGCGGCCAGTAAAAGTTGGCACGGTTAATGCGTTAGCCAGGACAACACCTTATCCATCCACCCGGAGTCTGCCATGGACCTAGTCGACAATCAGCCTGACGCCGATCCCAGCGATTTCACTCTGCTGGAAGGTCTGTATCAGTTGACCATCACCGGCCACACCCACGATTGGGAATTCGAGCGCCTCAACAACGCGGTCTACGAGCGCCTGTTGTCGGCCTATGCCGGGCTGGAAATCGGCAGCGCCAAAACCTCGCACAGCCTGGTGGGCTGAAGTCCACCGGCTGCGCAATGGTCGCGCCTGTGTTGGCGCGGTTTCAGGTCGTCAGCGATGATCTCGCTTGCCCTGGTTGCGGCGATCCTGCGAGCTCATGCTGCCCTGAATAGCTTTTTCGCGGCTCTCGCCCGCATGTAATTCGGCGATCTTGGCGGGCTCCACCGACTGGATTCCCAGATTGTGGTTGCCGCCTCCATTGCCTGGAGTGTCCAATGCCTGCCAGGGTTGTGGCTGGCGGTCATGCTCCTGTTTCTGCTCCAGCAATTTCCGCATCTTGGCCGTCGCCTGTTTGGGCGTGATGCGCCTGGGTGCCGCCTGTTTCTTGGCAACCTTCCGCCCTGCCGATTTCTTTGTTGTCGCCGTGCCAGCCCGTTTGGCAGCGCCGGTCGTTGTCTTCTTGGCCGCAGCCGCCCCGCTCTTCTTCGCGGAACCCTTGGTGGCTGCCGTAGTCGAACGCGTCGCTTTCTTGGCGGCGGCCTTGCGCGCCGTGGTTTTTTTGGCGGCGGTCTTGCCGACGGTCTTCTTGGCCGGCGCTTTCTTTACGGCTGATTTCTTCGCGGCTGATTTCTTGGTCGCCGTCTTCTTGGCCGTCGTCTTACTCGCTGGCTTCTTCGCTGCCGCTTTCTTGGTGGCGGCTTTCTTCGCGGCGGCTTTCTTCGTAGCGGCTTTCTTGCCAGCGGCCTTCTTGGTGGCAGCTTTCTTAGCGACGGCTTTCTTGCGCTTCTTGTCTACCGGCGATTCGCCCGTCGACTTGCGTGCTTTGGCTGTAGCCATGTCGTCCTCCGGTGATTGCACGGCACCGGAAATAACATGCCCGACCTTCAGATGAAGTGATAGTTCTTACGCCGCGAATGCGTCAACCGCCGCCCGGACGCATCAGTATCTGCAGGAAATGCCCCAGTATTCGCGGTTCCATGGCCAGCATGAACAACACCCCGAATGCGGCGCCTGCCAGGTGCGCGCCATGATTGATGTTGTCGCCACCGCGCTTGTCCATCCAGATGCTGTAGCCGATGTACAACACCGCGAACACGATGGCCGGCATGGGGATGAAAAACACCCCGATGGTCGCCCAGGGATTGATCAGGATGAAGGCGAACAACACCGCCGAAACCGCGCCCGAAGCGCCCAGGCTGCGGTAATTGGGGTCTTTCTGGTGCTTCAGGTAGGTCGGCAGGATCGACACCACCAAGGCGGCAAAGTAGAACCCGACATAGGTCAACGAGCTGCCGCTGAGCTCGGTGATGATGTTTTCCATCACCCGGCCGAAGAAGAACAGCGTGACCATGTTGAACAACAGGTGCCAGAAGTCGGCGTGGATGAAGCCGTAGGTCAGCAACCGGTCGTATTGCTTGTGGCGGTCTATCGCTGGCGGCCACAGGATCAATCGGCCGGCCAGCGCGGGACTTCTGAATGCAAGCAGTGTCACCACGCAGGTCACGGCGATCAGGATGAAGGTGATCGGTGAAGGCATCGTATTTCCTTAGACGGTGTTACGGACTTTGGGGCGAGCGCGAAGACCACAACCCTCTAGAGCGTGTTATGGACTTTGGGATGAGATGCGTTGCCCGCCAGCGCCGTTGCAGCAAGGCGGCCGGTGCCGTCCTTGGGTGGTGCCCAAGGCCAGCCGGGCAACGCGGCTGCGGCGGCGCTGGTGGGCAACCCCTCGGGAAGGTCGCTGTTGCGGCGCCATGCGGCGTTGCACGCCTTGGCCAGGCCACTAGCCTGCCCGGCGGCGTGCCTTGCCTGGCACCGCAACGCCAAACCCTATAGAAGCCGCCTTCGCACTCACCCCAAAGTTCATAACACGCTCTACGCCGCACGATAATGGTCCTGCATCGGATAACGCCGGGCGTACAGCGCGAACACCAGCGCCGCCAGGAACGCAAAACCGGCGAAGAAGAACGTCAGGAATGCGTTCTCGCTCAGCCCAGTGCTGGCGATCTGCCCGATCACGCTATCGTTGCGAACCGCCGCGTTGGTCAGCAGCACCCAAAGATTGCCGTAGGACACCGACAGCAACCAGAAGCTCATGATCGTGCCCTTCATCGAACGCGGTGCCTGGCTGTAAGCGAACTCCAAGCCGGTTGCCGAAACCAGTACCTCGCCAAACGTCAGCAGCAGGTACGGCAGTATTTGCCAGGCCAGCGACACCGCATCGCCGCCGTCGATCCATAGCTGGATCACGCCGGCCACCACCCATGCCACGCCGGAGAAAGCGATGCCGAAGCCCATTCGCCGCAACGCGGTCGGCTCGAATCCCATCCGCCGCAGCAGCGGGTACAGCACCAGATTGTTGAACGGGATCAGCAGCATCACCATGATCGGGTTCAGCGCCTGCATCTGCCCCGCCGTCACCACCAGCCAACTCGGCCACCACCAAGCCTCGTGCGGAATGTGCATGGTCTGACCTTGCAACACCCAGGTGGAGGCCTTTTGGTCGAACAGCGACCAGAACGGCGTCACCAGCGCAAATATGATCAGGATGCGCAGCACCGCCAGTACGCCCTCCACCGCTGCTGCCGGATGCGAACCACGGGCGCGGTCCAATTGTATCGAAGCGCCTATGCCGACCAGTGCGATCAACAGGCCCAGCCCGATCAGCACCGCCTTGACGAAACCCAGCGACGGAATCAACCCCAGCGAAGCGACAGCCAGCACGATGCCCGCGATCGCTACCCCTGTGCCCAAACCCTTGCCCGGCGCCTGCCCGAACAGCGCGCTGCGTACCACATTGAGGAACGAATCCGGATCCGGCGGCGACGGCGGCACGTTCACGTATTTGCGGCGACCGGCCCAAAAGATCACCGTGGCGATGAACATCAACAGGCCGGGGATGCCGAACGCCACGGACGGACCGTAGTTGCGCAGGAAAATCGGCATCAGCAACGACGCGAAGAACGAGCCGAAGTTGATCGTCCAATAAAACGCGTCGTAGACGATCTTGGCCAGATGCTTGTTGGACTGATCGAATTGGTCGCCAACAAAAGCCGACACCAGCGGTTTGATGCCGCCAGACCCCAACGCAATCAGGAACAGACCGGTGTAGAAGCCGGTGCGGTTTTCCTCGAACATCGCCAGGCAGGCATGACCGACGCAGTACACCAGCGACAACCACAACACGGTGTTGTACTTGCCGAAGAAGCGGTCGGACAGCCAACCGCCCAGCAGCGGGAAGAAATACACGCCGATGACGAAGGTATGGAAGATGTCCTTCGCCGCACCCTCTCGGTCCGCTTCAGGCAGGTAGGCCAACAGAATGCTGCTGACCAGGAACGGCACCAGGATGTTGCGCATCCCATAAAAACTGAACCGCTCGCACGCCTCATTGCCGATGATGTAAGGGATCTGGCGGGGTAAGCGGCCCGACTGGGCGGCGTCAATCGTGGTACTCATCCGATCTTCCGGTGCAAAGTTTCGGAAGGTTACCGTATCCGTCCAGAGGGGTCGAACCTAGGGCCTGTTAACGCTATTGGGATAGGCCTAAGGTCATGCTGGGCGCGGCGGGCGTTCGCAGGCATCATTAGTCACACTACCCCGACCTGCTCTCCTCCATGCCCAGACTGTTCTGTGCAGCCCTGCTGCTCGCCCTGGCCTTACCGGCCGCCGCCCAGACCCCCGCGTCGACTGCTCCCGATCTGACCACAGTGGCCGAGCGCTCCGGCTTCGTCCGGACTGGCCGCTACGACGAAGTACTGTCGCTTTGCGACGCCTTCGCCAAGCGCTATCCCAAATCGGTGCGTTGCATCAGTTTCGGTACTTCGCCTGAAGGCCGGCCGATGAAGGCGCTGGTCGCCTCCACCAGTGGCGCGCTGACTGCCGACCAGGCACGCCGGCAAGGCCTACCGGTGGTACTGATCCAAGGTGGTATCCACTCGGGCGAAATCGATGGCAAGGACGCGGGTTTCCTGGCCTTGCGCGAAGTGCTGGAAGGCAAGGCCGCGCCTGGTGCGCTGGACAAGCTGGTGTGGGTATTCGTGCCTGTGTTCAGCGTCGACGGACACGAGCGCTTCGGCGCATGGAACCGGCCCAACCAGCGCGGCCCCGAGGAAATGGGCTGGCGGACCACCGCGCAGAACTTCAATCTCAATCGCGATTACCTGAAAGCCGACGCACCGGAAATGCAGGCGATGCTGCAGTTGGTCGAAACCTGGGATCCGCTGGTAACGGTCGACCTGCACGTCACCGACGGCGCCAAGTTCGAACACGACGTCTCCATCCAAGTGGAGCCGGTGCACGCGGGCGACGACGCATTGCGCAACAGTGGGCGCGCACTGCGCGACGGCGTGATCGCCGACCTCGCACGCCAGGGCTCGCTGCCGCTTCCGTTCTATCCATCGTTCGTGGCGACCGACGACCCGACGTCCGGTTTCGAAGACAGCGTTCCGCCGCCGCGCTTCTCGCATGGCTATTTCCTGCTGCGCAACCGCCTCGCCATGCTGGTGGAAACGCACTCGTGGAAGGAATACCCGGTGCGCGTACGGATCACCCGCAACACCGTGGTCTCGGTGCTGGAACGAACCGCCGAACAGGGTGCGCAATGGCGCAAGCTGGCCGATGCCGCCGACGCGCGCGCCTCTGAACTCGCCGGCCAGAACGAACCGCTGGCCTATGCCGCCACGCGCGAATCGCGTTTGATCGATTTCCGCGGCTACGAGTACACCCGCACGCCGTCGGAAATTTCAGGCGCGCTAATGACGCGCTACGACGAAACCAAACCCCAGATCTGGAAGATCCCCCTGCGCGACAACATTCAACCCAGCGTCGTTGTCGCCGCACCGAAGGCCGGCTACTTGATCCCCGCCGCGCACGCCGCGTGGGTCGGCGCCAAGCTGCAACAGCACGGCGTCCGCTTCCGCAAGCTTGCGAAGGCTTCGCAGACCGCGGTCGAAACCTTCCGCGCCAGCAAAACCAGCTTCGCCCCGCAGTCGGTGGAAAGCCACCAGCGGCTGACCGTGGAAGGCACCTGGAAGCCCGAAACGCGCGCGATACCCGCGGGCTCGCTGTTCGTCCCCATCGCGCAGCCGAAAGCCCGGTTGGTGATGGCGCTGCTGGAACCGCTGGCTCCCGACTCCTTGCTGGCCTGGGGCGAATTCAACAACGCCTTCGAGCAGAAGGAATACATGGAAGATTACGTCGCCGAAGATGTCGCCAGGGAAATGCTGAAGGATCCCGCGGTGAAGGCCGAGTTCGAGCAGCGACTGAAGAACGATGCGGAATTCGCCAAGAATCCCGCGGCACGCCTGCAGTTCTTCCATCGCCGGCATTCGTCCTGGGACGATCGCTACAACCTGTATCCGGTGATGCGTGCGGTGACTAACCCGTAGCGATGTCGTAGAGCGGAGCTTGTGCTTGCATCCCCTTGGGGGCTCCGCTGCTTTTCATTCGTTGTCCGGCAATGATCCCGTCATGAATACGGCGGCAAAAAGCAGCGGAGCAAGCTCCGCTCTACGCAACCTAGTCAGCAACCTCACTCCAACCGCATCACGCCACGCCGCGGTGGCGCGTTGCCTAGGGTCTCCGCTGTCAGCGGCGCACCCATTTCGGCCAACACCTCGCGCTGTTTGTCCAACGGCGTGCGTACAGTGCGGTTCTCGAATTCGGCCAGCTTCTGGAAGGCGGGCAGCGCCAGTGTCCGCTCCACGAAAGCCGCGGTTCGGGGCCAGCGGTGCGGATCGATGGCGTAACGCACGAAAGCTGCATTGCGGAAAAAACTGGCGATGGCGATATCGGCGATGGAAAGATCGCCAAACACATGGCCTTCGGCCGGCAGTTGCCGCTCCAAGTAGTCCAGCGCCACCGGCAACTCCTCATCGCGCGCCTTGCTCACCACTTCATCGTCCGTTCCTTCGCCGAACACATACCGCTTGACGCCTATCTGGTAGAACATCCGCCAGATCACCACTTCGCCGAGATACGAATCGGCATATTCCTCCAGCCAGCGTGCGCGGGCCTTGTCCGCCGGATTTCGCGGATACAGCGACGGCTGCGGATAGCGGTCTTCCAGGTATTCGCAAATCACCGTGGAATCGTTCAACACCAGATCGCCGTCGATCAGCATGGGAATGCGTCGCAATGGGCTGAGCTCGGAGAAACGCTCGTTGCCGACGAAGGGCGCGATGGGATCGATCTGGTACGCCACGCCTTTCAGTTCCAGGCACACCAGCACCTTGCGCACGTAAGGAGAAATGTAGTTGCCTACGATCTTCAAAGGTTGACTCATGCGGGCGCTCCTTCTGCGGACGGCGCAGCGTGCGGCTGCCGCGGCGAGCGGTCAAGGGCTTCAACCCAACGCAGTATCCAACAGCATCATCAGACAAAAGCCGATCGCCAGACCCAGCGAGGCGGACACGCCATGGCCGTGGCGGTTGGATTCGGGTATCACGCTGTGACCCACCGCGATCAGCATGGCACCGGCCGCAAATGCCAGACCCCAAGGCAACAGCAGCGAAGAAATGCCCACCGCCCAAGCGCTGAAGATGGCGGCGATTGGTTCCACCACACCGGAAAAGGCCCCGATGAACACCGCCTTGGCACGCGCCATGCCCGCACCGGCCAGGATCAGCGCCACCACCAATCCTTCCGGAATGTCCTGCAAGGCGATGCCCATCGCCAGACTGCCGGCTTCGGGCAGCCCACCTCCGGCAGCCACACCTACCGCCATGCCTTCCGGAATGTTGTGCAGCAAGATGGCCAGTACGAAAACAAGAACGCGGGATGACACCAACTGACGCTGGGCATCCAATGGGTCTTCCACCAGTACACGGTCCAGCCCCAGCAGCGCCAGCGCGCCCAACAGGATTCCGGCACTGATCAGGAATCCGGCACCCCACGGCGAATAGCCGGAATTCTGGGCAGATTCCAATCCTGGCAACACCAACGAGAAAGCGGTCGCCGCCAGCATCACGCCGGCACCAAAACCCAGCATTCCATCCGCCAACCGCTGCGGAAGCCCGCGCACCACCAGCACCGGCAACGCGCCCAAGGCGGTAGCCAATCCGCATAGCGCACCGCCACGCAATCCGTTCCAGACACCATCGGCACGCAGTTCAGGCGCTGCCGTCCACAACACCACCCACGCGCAAGCCAGCACGATGGCTGCGGCCGCAGTCAGGTACGGCCAACCAGCAGACGCTTGCGTATACGCCAAGGGTTGCAGGACTCGGTTCATTGCGAACTCCACCGGCACTCAACGAGATACTACGCCCGTCGTTTTCGACGTACCAATCACTCGCCTGAATGGCAGCGATTCATCGCGCCATGTATTTCCAGTTGCGCGGTTTGCCTTCGGCGATCCATTCGATGGCTTGTTCGAGGCGGCGCTGACGGGTTTCCTCGCGTTTGGCTTCGCTGATCCACTCCGTGTATTCGCGCTGCTGGCTGGGGCTGAAAGCAGCGAATGCCGCCGATGCTTTGCGGTTCTTCTTCAAAGCGGCCAGCAGCTCGCCGGATGGTTGCGGCGGCGGCTTGGGTGTAGCCGTCTTGCGTGCGGCTGGCGCTTTCACGCCTTGCTCATTCAAACGCATCGCTTTGCGAATCAACGCAATCAGTTCGCGCTTGGGCGGCAGGTCGGACGGTTTGGTCAATTTCCCAAAACTCCCCATGCCGTCCCGCTCGGCGTTGTCCATCACTAGCGCGTGCTTCCAGAAACCGAACGACACATGCTGCTTGAACGCCGCCATCCCGCAAAGAATCCCACCTGCATATTGGAACGAAGGCATGCCCCACTTCACCGTTTCCTCTACCTCCGGGCACGCCTCATGGACGATATCGCGAAGCCTCTGCAGGAGCGGCTTCGCGAAGTCGGCCGACTTGGCGATATAGGCATCGATACGCGGGTCGTGGTGGGCCATCTCGATAGCTTCTTGCCGGAGTGGTTGCCGGGACGGCGCCACTGTACCTCCAAACACAACGGCCTTTCTCCGGCAACGGCGCGTACACAAATCTCGACACTCACCACGCTATTCTGCTGAGCTGGATCCGATGGAGCACGACATGAGAAGCGGAATTCTGCTGGTGGCTGCTGCCATCGCCCTGGCGGGTTGCCAATCCAGGCAACCCGATACGTCCGAGCCGGCCGCAGTGGACACGCAACCCGTCATCCATGGCCAAGCGATCTATCGGGAACGCATCGCTGCGCCGCCCGGCGCACTGCTGACGGTGCAACTGATCGACAACCAACGGGCGGACACGCCAGAAGCGGTGGTCGCCATCACGCAGGTGAATGACGCAAAAGGACCGCCTTTCGCATTCGCGCTGCCGTACGAAGCGGCAAAACTGAGGGAAAACGGCAGCTACAGCCTGCACGCCAGCCTTCGGGACGCCGACGGTGGCCTATGGTTTGCCACCGATACCCGTGCGCCTGTCATGCCGGGTAGCGGCGATCCGGTGGAATTGCGCATGGTGCGCGTATCGTCGCCGTGGGACGACGCCAAGTCGCGCGGGATCGGTTTTCGCGGCATCGGCACCGAACCGGGCTGGCTGGTGGAAATCGGCCGTGGCCAATCGCCTGCCCTGCATGCCGAACTGGACTATGGCGAACGCAAGATCGACGTCGCCCGCACGGAAGCTTTCGCAGGCGGCTTGCGCGGAACATCCGCCGATGGCACGAGCGTATCGCTGAAGATCGTCAAGGAAGCCTGCAGCGATGGCATGAGCGACACCACTTA
This sequence comes from uncultured Pseudoxanthomonas sp., assembly GCA_965653375.1. GTDB lineage: Bacteria > Pseudomonadota > Gammaproteobacteria > Xanthomonadales > Xanthomonadaceae > Pseudoxanthomonas_A. Next base: position 280 of record CBFGZY010000080.1, on the reverse strand, counting down.
TCCCGCTTCCATGGCACTGACAGTCGGCGATCAGACTTATCATGGCTGTGGAAGATTTCTGTTCGAATAGAGCGTGTTATGCACTTTTGGATGAGATGCGTTGCCCGCCAGCACCGTTGCAGCAAGGCGTACGGCGCCGTCCTTGGGTGGTGCCCAAGGCCAGCCGTGCAACACGGCTGCGGCGGCGCTGGTGGACAACCCCCGTATCAAGTACGGGGCAGGCTCGTTGGGAAGGCGGCTTTTGTAGGGTTTGGCGTTGCGGCGCCATGCGGCGTTGCAC
>CBFGZY010000079.1:0-17217 GCA_965653375.1 uncultured Pseudoxanthomonas sp. | reverse complement strand
TGGTGCCCAGCTGCCAGGTGCGGCCGATGGCGTCCTTGAGGTGGTATTCGATCTTGGGGCCATAGAAGGCGCCCTCGCCCGGTAGCTCCTGCCATTCCACGCCACAGCTGCGCAGGGCGGCGCGCAGGGCGGTCTCGGCCTTGTCCCAGGTAGCATCGTCGCCCAGCCGCGGTTCCGGGCGCAGTGCGATCTTGATCTGGATGTCGGTGAAGCCGAAGTCGGCATAGACCTTCAGCGCCTGCTGGTGGAACGCGGTCACTTCGGCCTCGATCTGGTCTTCCGTGCAGAAGATATGGCCGTCGTCCTGGGTGAAACCGCGCACGCGCAAGATGCCGTGCAGCGCGCCGGAGGGCTCGTTGCGATGGCAGGCGCCAAACTCGCCGTAGCGGATCGGCAGGTCGCGGTAGCTGTGCAGGCCTTGGTTGAACACCTGCACATGGCCGGGGCAGTTCATCGGCTTGACCGCGTAGGTGCGGTTCTCCGATTCACTGAAGAACATGTTTTCCTTGTAGTTGTCCCAGTGGCCGGACTTCTTCCACAGCGACACGTCGAGGATCTGCGGGCAGCGCACTTCCTGGTAGCCGCTATCGCGGTAAACCTTGCGCATGTACTGCTCGACCACCTGCCAGATGGCCCAGCCCTTGGGATGCCAGAACACCAAGCCGGGCGCCTCTTCCTGCAGGTGGAAGAGCTCCTGCTGCTTGCCGATCTTGCGATGGTCGCGCTTCTCCGCTTCCTCGATGCGCTGGATGTAGGCATCCAGCTGCTTCTTGTCCGCCCAGGCGGTGCCGTAGATGCGCTGCAGCTGTTCGTTCTTGGCATCGCCGCGCCAATAGGCGCCGGAGATACGGGTCAACTTGAAGGCCTTCAGGAACCGCGTATTGGGTACGTGCGGACCACGGCACATGTCCACGTATTCTTGGTGGTAGTACAGGCCCATCGCCTGCTCATCGGGCATGTCTTCGATCAGGCGAAGCTTGTAGTCCTCGCCGCGGGATTTGAAAACGTCGATGACCTCGGCGCGCGGCGTCACCTTCTTGATGACGTCGTAGTCCTGGGCGATCAGCGTCTGCATGCGCTGCTCGATGGCGGCCAGGTCGTCCGGTGTGAACGGGCGCTCGCTGTGGATGTCGTAGTAGAAGCCTTCGGCGATGACCGGGCCGATCACCATCTTCACGTCCGGGTACAGCTGCTTGACGGCATGGCCGACCAGGTGGGCACAGGAATGGCGGATGATTTCCAGGCCTTCCTCGTCCTTGGGCGTGATGATGCGCAGCTTGGCGTCGTGGTCGATGACGTCGCTGGCGTCCACCAGCCTGCCGTCCACTTCGCCCGCCAAGGTCGCCTTGGCCAGGCCGGCGCCAATGGACTGCGCCACCTGCATGACGGAAACGGGGTTTTCGAACTCGCGGCGGCTGCCGTCGGGGAGCGTGATGGTGATCATCGGATAAGCGGCTCTTGAAGTAGGAGCGACGTGAGTCGCGATCAATCTTCCCGGGAAAGCTTTATCGCGGCTCACGCCGCTCCTACAAGGGAAGGGGAAACAGCGGGCACAAAAAAGCGCCACGAGGGCGCCTGGCGGTGCAGTGCCCCGGGCAATACCTGATTTAGGCGATGGTAGTGCTCATGTCGCACGCTCGGCCGGCGTTTCCGCGGGCCACCTGGTGATGGTGTGATGACCGACAAACGTTCCACGCCGTGAAAGCGTGGTGGGCGGTACAGGGTTCGAACCTGTGACCCCTACCATGTCAAGGTAGTGCTCTACCGCTGAGCTAACCGCCCGGTTTGCCCTTTGCAGGGGCGCGAATTCTACCTTGGCGAGCGAACGCAAACAACTATGAGGGGCAACGAGCCTGCTGCGCGGTAGGAGCAACCCCATGGGCGCGAGCTCTTTTGCTGCACATTGCGCGAAAAGCTCGCGCCCATGGGGCGCTCCTACGTACGAGATCAGCCGGCCAAGCTGGCTTCCTTGAGACGCTGGATCTGATCGCGCAGGCGAGCGGCGTCTTCGAACTCCAGATCGCGGGCATGCTGGTACATCTGCTGTTCCAGCACCTTGATGCGGGCCACCGCCTGTGCGGGACCCAAGACCTTGTATTCGGCCGACTCCTCAGCCGCCCGGCGGGCTTTACCGCGACCACCCTTGGCCTCGCCCGGCGCCTCGCTGCGGGCGCCCTCCATGACGTCCACGATGGGTTTGTGCACCGATTTTGGCGTGATCCCGTGTTCGGTGTTGTATTCGACCTGCTTTTCCCGGCGCCGGTTGGTTTCGTCGATGGCGGCCTGCATCGATCGGGTGACCTTGTCCGCGTACAGAATGGCTTTGCCGCGAAGATTGCGCGCGGCACGGCCAATGGTCTGGATGAGCGAGCCGGTCGAGCGCAGGAAGCCCTCTTTGTCCGCGTCCAGGATGGCCACCAGCGAAACCTCGGGCATGTCCAGGCCTTCACGCAACAGGTTGATACCGACCAGCACGTCGAACTTACCCAGGCGCAGGTCGCGAATGATCTCAACCCGCTCCACCGTGTCCACGTCCGAATGCAGGTAGCGCACCTTGACGTTGTGCTCGCTGAGGTACTCGGTCAGGTTCTCGGCCATGCGCTTGGTCAAGGTGGTGATCAGCACGCGGTCGCCCATGGCGACACGTTCGTTGATTTCCGACAGCACATCATCGACCTGGGTGCCGACCGGACGGATCTCCACTTCCGGATCGATCAACCCGGTCGGCCGAACCACCAGCTCGACGATCTCGCCATTGGACTCGCGCAACTCGTACGGGCCAGGAGTGGCGGACACAAATATGCTGCGTGGCGAACGTGCTTCCCATTCCTCGAACCGCAGCGGCCGGTTGTCCAGCGCCGATGGTAGGCGGAAACCGAATTCCACCAGCGTTTCCTTGCGCGAACGGTCGCCTTTGTACATGGCGCCGATCTGCGGCACGGTGACGTGGGATTCGTCGACCACCAGCAGCGCGTCGGCCGGCAGATAGTCGAACAAGGTCGGCGGCGGCTCGCCCGGCGCCTTGCCGGTCAAGTGCCGCGAGTAGTTCTCGATACCCGAGCAATAACCCACTTCGGCCATCATTTCGAGGTCGAACTGGGTACGCTGCGCCAACCGCTGCGCCTCCACCAGTTTGTTCTGGGAATAGAGCTGTTCCAGCCGTTCCTTCAACTCGATCTTGATGGTTTCGACCGCGGTCAGCACGCGTTCGCGCGTGGTGGCGTAGTGGGTCTTGGGATACACGGTATAGCGCGGCAGCTTGCGCAGGGTTTCGCCGGTCAAGGGGTCGAACATGGTCAGCCCCTCGACTTCGCCGTCGAACAGCTCGATGCGCAGCGCTTCCATATCGCTTTCGGCCGGGTGCACGTCGATCACTTCTCCGCGCACACGGAATGTGCCGCGTTGCAGTTCGTATTCGTTGCGCGTGTATTGCAGTTGCGTCAGATGGCGAATCAGATCGCGCTGGTCGATGCGCTCGCCACGCGACAGGATCAGGCGCAACGACAGGTAGTCTTCCGGCGCACCCAGGCCGTAGATCGCCGATACCGTCGCGACCACCAACGCATCCGGCCGCGACAACAGCGTCTTGGTGGCCGCCAGTCGCATCTGTTCGATGTGCTCGTTGATCGAGCTGTCCTTCTCGATGAACGTGTCCGACGAAGGCACATACGCTTCGGGCTGGTAGTAGTCGTAGTAGCTGACGAAATATTCCACCGCGTTATGCGGGAAAAAACCCTTGAATTCGCCGTACAACTGCGCAGCCAGCGTCTTGTTGTGCGCCATCACCAGCGTAGGCTTCTGCACCGCCTGCACGACGTTGGCGATGGTGTAGGTCTTGCCTGAACCGGTGACACCCAGCAGTGTCTGCTTGGCTAGCCCGGCCTCGAAACCCTGCACCAGTTTCTCGATGGCCTGGGGCTGATCGCCGGCGGGGGAATAAGGGGAAACGAGCTGAAAGCGGTCGGTCATGGGGGCGTCCCGAATGCGACCTGTGAGTATAACTTCCGGAAGGATGACAAGGACGTGCGGAAATTTCCTAGGGGCTGCCGCGGCGCGTACCGATGTCGCCGGACGATGCCAAACGCGGACCCTGAACGCGTTTGTATCGCCGCCAGGAGTAGCTCATGGGCAGGATGCCCCACCGTTCGTCTTTCTATTCATCGAAGTTGGGCCGTAGCCGCCAGCGTGGCGTAACGCTGATCGAACTGGTCATCACCATGACTGTGCTGGCCATCTGCACCGCGATCGCGATTCCGTCCTACCGCGCCCTGATCCAGCGGCAGCGGATCGACGCCACCATGCATCTGCTGACGACTTACATGGCATCGGCGCGAATAGCCGCCGTTACCCACCGCAGTCCTACCGTGGTGTGCCCGTCGGACGGCAATGGCGCCTGCCGAACGGACAGCGATTGGACATATGGCTGGTTGCTGTTCCTGGACCGCGACGGCAACGGCAAGCCAGACAACCCGCTAGACATTCTGCGCGACGAACGCGCGCCCAGCGACCCCGCCATGCGCATCCTGTCCTCGGAAGGCCGCAAGCGACTGCGCTACTTGCCAGACGGCAGGAGCAGCGGCAGCAACCTTCGGGTGCGCCTGTGCTACGACAATGAGCTGAAGGGCGAAATCGTGGTCAACAACGCCGGCCGCGTCCGCACCGCCCGGCCCAAGAACTCCGCGCCTTGCGGTTCCTGACCTTCGCCTCGCTTCCTGTCGCTGGAGGATCCAGACGCCGATTCAGGAACATCTTGCCCCTCCGCCGCGCCTCCCGCTACAATACGCGCCCCGCCCGAATAGCTCAGCCGGTTAGAGCACTTGACTGTTAATCAGGGGGTCGTTGGTTCGAGTCCAACTTCGGGCGCCAGATCAGGTTCAAACAAAAGGCCCGCATCACTGCGGGCCTTTTGTCATTCGGACTACTGATTCACCAGCACTGATCGGCACTGGCGGCGGTGCCGCTCTCACCTCGCACGCCCTGCTGATTGATGGTCAGCGTGCCGCATAAGGTATCTCGGGTAAGTTGAGCGCCGGTGGGGACAATCCGCAATGTGTAAGTCTTCGCCGTCGGACCTGCGCTAAAGCTAGGTTGAGCGTAGTGCGCCCGGACTTCGTCATCGCAGTCCGGCGCGGTAGCGTTCGCGTAAGACAGATTCGTCGTGTAATAACGCTCCAGGAACTGCGCCCCTTGCTGCAAGCAAGAGGCCGCCGCGGCCCGGCGTGACTTGACGATCTGGTCCTGATAGCTGGACACCGCAATAGTGGCGAGTATCGCAACTATCGCAATCGTGATCATCAACTCGATCAATGTGAAGCCCGCAGCCGCGTGCTGCGTCAAGCGCCGTGGATACATGCTGTTTCCTTGATACTTTCTCATGATCAATCCGCCACCACTTCACGCCAGGATACTCGGGCAGGCGCCAGTACTGAGGAGTTTGTCTTGATGACATGACTCTGAGCGTTATCCATGTTGGTCAGCATGACATCGCCGACGAAAATAGGATTATTCGGGGCACTTGGCAGACCCAGACCCGACGCCGCATTGCCATTCACCAAGTCACTGGAATTGAAATTGCCATCTTTGTTGATATCGAAGAAGGACACGGACAGCCGACCTCCGGTGAAAGGATTGATCGCCATGACGAAACCCCTGCCGCTGGGATTACATACGTCGGTGGTGTCGGGAATTCTGGTGGTTCCTATCAGCGTCAATCCTTGGAAGATATTGGGCACTACCATGCGCTCCCCCTCTTCATGATTGACCGGAGAGATGAGATCCATGAACCAGCCATTGGCTCCAGGAGCTGTACTTTCCGAGATAACCCGCGCCGTGAATCCGCCCGCTAGTCCTACTTCACTCAGGATCTCGATTTCCTTCAAACCGGTGCGCCCTGAAATAGGACTGCCCCTATCGATAATGCCGTACCAGGACTGCACACTATCGTCGGAAAGATCATCGCGATTCAGATATCTGCCAGTACCGAAGAACACCCAAGTCTGACCACTACTAGGATGCTTGGACACCATGGGTGTGGCGGAGATAGGCTGCTCAGTGCCACCGTAAGCGGCATTGAACAATGCGGTAGCGGTTGGTGTGGATGTCAGATTCGTTATCTTCCACAAGTTGCCACGCAGATCACCGGCATATACCACATCTACGAAGTCTGTAGCACCAGTGTTCCATGCGTTCACGCCGGACATACCATTATTGCCGCCGACGCCAGTATTGACGGTTGAGGCCGTACCACCGCTCAGCGTGATGGTTACCAGTTGCGCGTTATCACCCGTGCTGTTGGGACCATTGCCGATCAAAACGCGCCAATCTCCGTTGGCTAGCTGGGCGATAATGGGCTTGCCCAGCACATTGCCAAGCGCCGGGATATCTGCCGCCGTCTTTTCCCATAGAAACTTGACGTCAGACGGATTGGTGACATCCAACGCGTAGACGCCTCGGCCGCCGCGTCCCAGAGTGCCGACAAGAATGGTCTTCCATGCCCCGCCTATATAGGCATCAGCTACGGTTATATCGCCATCCACATAGTACTGATGGGTGTAATCCGGGTTGCTGTAGTTCTTCAGGCCAGGTATCACAGCTGCCGGAATGAAGGCGAATGTCTCGACACCCGTGTTGGCATTGAAACCGTGCAACATGCCGTCATTGGCACCTACGTAGACAACCGGAGTCCGAGTGGACTGATTGAGTACAAAGGCGCCGTAAGTGTCGGCGCCGGTGAACTCGGCACCATAGAACAAACGACCATTAGGCCTGCCGACATAGACCGGCTGCGAATTGACTATATCGCCCAGAATGCCTTGGCGAGTACGCAGAGTCCCTGCTGGTTGCTCGTTGGCACGATTGCCGCGCAAATAGTCCACAACGCTCTGGGAATCCAACGCTGTTGCCTGGGACAGCGAGGTGAACAGCTCCATGGTGCCGGCGTTGTTGATATAGATCTTTCGCGATGCCCACGCGGGGAACTGACTACTGGCCGTCCACGACTGCGTCAAAGCACCCGTGCTGGAGTTGACACTGTAGGCGACCAGTTCGCCGCGCCAAGATTGCGAGTAGAACTGGGCCTGGAACGTCATCGCCCCGGCTTCAAGCTTGGTGGTGTTGGACGCGAACGAGCCGCCCGAACCGCGAATTTCGTCCAGGATGTTCTCGAAAGCCTTACGCAGGCTCTGTACCATCTTGTCCGCTTCACTGGCCACGTAAAAGTTGTCTGGCCGGCGATAGGTATTCGGTGTCGAGGTGATGCCGCCGTTCAAACCACTTACCAGATAGTCGGTGGTGTTGTGCCACCAGGCGTTGTCCAACGGCGTAGTGCGCGTATAGGGGTTATAGCCATTCGGTACTCGAAATCCGCCGTACTTCGTGGCCAACCAGTACTGATTCTTATCGCGCGGCTCAAGAATCTGGTTTTCGCGCACGTCCACCCAGTGAGTGGAAATGGTTTGCATACCTTTCGTCTGCGGCACATCCTCGTCGTCTGGCCGGATATCGCGGGTATGGGAGTCGTAGGCGAGGCCTGCGATATACGCGGAGTTCTGACGTCCGGTAAATGGATTGGCTGGAGTCCCAAGACCCTCCAACTCGAAGACTTTTTGCGTCGCCGCAACAACATCTACCGTTTCATCGTCGCTAACCGCTGTCGGCTTCGTGGGCTCGCCATCGCCAGGCGTTGCGCCTGGCAGGTTCTTGTCACGATGGGTATATACATCGCCGATACCCAGGATGACGTTGGACTGGCAGCTGTACTTGATTGGATCATCCCAACTGGTGATCACCGGGAAGCCATCCGCCAAGCCGTATATGTCGCCCACCATATCGGAATATGCGGAGACATTGCCCTGATTCTTGAAATAACGAACCGCGGTGTAGTACAGCTCGCTGACCGGATCCAGTGATTTGGGATTGTTGTTGGTCATCTGACCGAAGCGGTTTAGATAATTGATGACACCACTATTTGCCACGCCACCGCCGGTCGCAGCTGCGTCGGTCCCATCAGGATTGGGATATAGCTCCCCTGTCGTCGGATTCCATTCTGCGCTGGCATTCGCAGTGGGATCCTCATCAGGATAGTTCAGCAGCGGACCGACGAACTTTTGGCGGGCGCGCATCACGCCGCCGTCACGGTTCCAGGACGAATCGTTGAGATACCCGAAGATGCTGTAGCGCAGCCTTCCCGAATACTCCTGGATCAACCCTTCCGGCTTGTAGCCTTGCGAGTACTGCTTGCAGTTGCTCTCCAAGCCTACCGAAGCGTTACATACTTCCACCCGCATACTGACTTCGTAGACAGGCAGGCCGTCGACGCGGACGCCATTCACTACGTCATCCGTCAAGCCATGAACAGATGGATCATAGGCAACCAAGGTATTCCCTGGGCCATCCAAGTTGCCGTCCCGCGTGAAATACATTTTGTTGTTCAAGCCCGCGATGCGCACCCTAAAGAGCGACCATGCCGCTGGCGTAGCGCCGTCCACCAGCGTGCCGTTTTCACCGGCTTCCGGGATGCGGCGATTGGGATACAAGCCATATCCGGGCGCATGCCTCGCCTTCTCTAGCCATGTAGTGGTTGGCGTGTCCTTGACACGGTATCCGCCTGTCAACGCTAAACGGAACGGATCGATCGTCTGCGTAGCAGCCCAGCTAAGAAAATTACCGCTCCATCGGTTTGCGCCAACACAAGTCTTATTTCCGGTGAGCGAAATAGGACGGAAATGCCGCTCGGATTCGGTAGCGTTATAGACGTACTCGTAGCATTTGCCTGGATCGAAATACCCCATGTATGCCCGGCCTACGTCGTAGGCGCCGATATTGGCTTGGCTATGGATGGTGGGGTATTCCACTGAGGGCACAAGCGCCAGATTGCCTGGTACGTCATTACCGACGTAGAGCGGAGAGCTCTCAATCGCCACCGAAGAGCCCGCAGGTAACGAGCTGAATACCGCGAAGGCACCGATCACCACTGCGCCCAGCTTCGAGCATATCTGGTGCACGACGCCCGAGGCATAACTCCGTTCATTACTCATCTGTCTTTCCCCGGAAGCGGCAGCCACAGGACTTGTGCGTAACATGGCGCTCACCTTCACTTGACTACGACGTTGGACTGCAGAACAACGATGGAGCGATCACTGCCAGATGGATTCTGGCTACGCCCGGTGATGCGATAGAAATGCTGCAAAGGCACACCGCCGCCGCCGCCGTATTGAGCGGCGTTAGCGCTACTACCCAGCTCCAGGTCGTCCTCGTTGGTGTATTGCCCCATGTATTCGATGTAGTACTGCGGAGCGCCTGCACTGAGCGTCTGAATATCGGTGGTGGCATTGGTCCAGCAATACTGGCCGGTGCCAAGGCAGCCAGCGGTACCTGTCACGGCATTGGTCGGCACCGAGGGACATACAGCACCGACAGCGGAACAATCGAAGCCAATCGTGGCATTCCCAAGATGAGCTTGCTGAATTGCCGCTTCGGCCTCTCGCAGCGCGGTTTCGGCCGCCTGAAACGAAAGGCTGCGGTCATACAGATTCGCGCTCATGCGCTCTTCCAGCAACGTGGTGCGCAACACGGCCAGACCCAACAGCGTCATGACCAGCAGCAGGATGAGCACGACGATCAATGAAGCGCCGGACTGATTGGCAAACGACGGACGGTGAGTGGGATTGCTCATGTGTTGCGATTCCTCAACGTGACGATATGCGACACCGTACGAACGATCGGCGTGCCATCCACATCAACCGCCTCCGGGCCCTCCATCGTCAGTTCCACGCGTACCGCCGTCACCTGACTCCAATCTGCTACCGCGTCAGCTGCTACATACCCTGTGCTGCCGGAAACGAGATATTCCAACTGCATGTCCACCACACCTTCAGCAATCTCTTGGACCATTGTTCCCTGTCCTCCGGCGGAGCTTGTCATCTGCACCTGATAAAGAGATCTACGTGCCGCATTGTTGCCACTGACCCCGATGTACCACGCGGTCGCTTTCAACTTGGCGATGATGGAGTTGGGGCCATAGGCGTAATAGTTGTCGTTAGCGGGAACATTACACGGCGTCCCCATGGGATATCCCAACGCTTTAGTGCAGTTGCCAGGAGCTACCGTGCTGCCCTCGTTGTGAACAATGGTGACGTTGGACGAACTGGCATTGGTGACCTGGAAAATCGCGGCCTGGACGTAGTCACAAACCATGACGAGATCACCGTCTACCAAGCCATGGGCCAATGTGTTGACCTTGAATTGAGCAGATTTTGGTTTGTGATCCACCACTGATACGTCGCCCGAGCCGCCAGATCTCAACTCGATCGAATCCGTGCCCGCTACTCGGCTCCCCGCTGCGGTGCCCACTGCCACCACCGGGAAAGCAGTGCCGGCGCTGCCATCATAACCATGCACACCGTCTCCCCAGCCTGTGCCCCATGCCGTCGTATTGTTTAGTACGTTGACCATCGGGATATTACGAGAGCAGGGATTACCGCCCGCTTGCCTCAGTTCGCGAGCCATGAGCTCGAAAGCGACACGTGCATTCTCCTGCACATAACTCAGATTGTCGGCAGCCCTGAAAACCTGACGATTGGAAATGAAAATACCAATGGCGGCGGACACCACCAGCAGGCCGAGCACGAGCGCGATCATTAGCTCGATAAGACTGACGCCCCGCATCTTGCGACGCGAGAAGCCAACTCTGGTCACATGGCGGCTCATAGGCGCACCACCGTCACCACCTTGTTGCGCTTGGGTACGTTACCCGATGGATCGTCGTCCGCTGCGGTTTCGACATCATCGCTAGCTCGCGAGTCATCCCATTCCACAGTGATGGTGAACTGATTGCCGTTATGCGCGATGGAAGCGCAAGTTTTATCGTTTTCTCCCATGGCTGCCTGCATGTCTTCGAACCACTGATTCTTGTCCTTTTCCGCCAAGGTCGTCGTTGCGGAAGGCGTGGCACAAGTCTCCGCCATGTCGTAATCGCCAGCCAATGCTCGTGATCTGTTAGCCCGCATGGCGTCCAGAATGGAATACGTCTGGATGGTCGCCTGGCTGCGCTCCAGCGAACTTTCGTTGTTACGGAGCGCAGTCGCCTGCATGGCGGCAATGCCCAACAGACCGACCCCCATCACCAACACCGCAACCAATACTTCAATCAGACCTGCGCCTTCTTGGCGGCCCCGGAAGCTCCTGAACCTTTTTTGTGCCGCGTGCAACCTCATGCTGCGCTCCCTTGAAACGATCACGGGCAAGCCCCCGTACCTGTATCGGTGGCAACCCGGCTACCCGTATTAAGGCTGACAAGGCGTCTGTTCTGGGCAGGCTGAGTGGTCGGAATACACACCACGAACGTATTGTCGACCAGCGTACCGGCGGCGTTACGCACCATGCCGTCTGCCCGAAAGGTCAACGCGCTGTTGGTGCTGGTCACTTGCAACGGAGCCTTGGCTGTATTGACACGGACGATTTCAGCGGCCGAGGGGCCCCCGCTGCTGTCCAGGTCAACGTACGTAATCCATTGCGTCCACCGGCCCGCGGCGGCACAAGACGTTCCGTTGGTGCTGCGGCATATTGTGGTTCGCCGGTTCTGCTTGACGGCTTCGATACGCGCCTGCTGCAACGATGCGACCAACTCATTGGCCTGTGCAGCAAGCCGATTGGAATTGATCAACGAGGTAAAACTAGGCACGGCCAGCGCCAACAAGATGGCCAATACCGCTATCGTGACGAGCAGCTCGATCAGCGTGAAGCCGAGCACTGGCCGCAGCCGGCCCGGCACGCGGCCGTCGCCGGGTTTGTCCCCAGGACGTTGGTTCAAAGACATGCGCTGCTTCCCCGAATAGCGTGGTTGCTACGGTAGGCCGACCACTCCAGCTTTGCCAGTCAGGAGCCGATGGACGGCCGGAGCAACAGCGCCAGCGGCGGAGGGCTGCATCCGGACCGAACCACAGGCATCATGCTGGGCTACCGAACGCTGCGATCTTCCCTAATGGTCCGTACGCAAGCCCCAACCCCGCTGGACACACTTTGGCAGGCTTCGGTCATCGTCTGGGTCTTGCTGGCAGGCGAAGGACTGGCGGCCGTGCTTGCGTTGGCTCCTGCCGTACAAGGCAATCGCTGGGTGTACTTTGGCTTGGCATCGCTCGTTGTGCAGTGGGTTTCACTCGCCACATTGGGAGCGCTTTACGCCTGCCGCGGCTGGCTGGCGAAGTGGCGACCCGCACATGTGGCCTATATCGCACTGGTACTGATGGTTCTCATCACCTGGCTGATGTGCGCGGCGGGGTGGCTACTGCTGGGTGATATCTGGCGCATGACAACGGAAGGACGTCTGCACTTCCTTCTTCGGACTACCGGCATTGCAGCGACGGTCGGCCTATTGGGTCTGGCCGCCTTCCAGAACCATTGGCACGCGCGTCAGCTTGCTGTCCGCGCCAAGCAGTCCGAACTGGAATCCTTGCAGGCACGCATCCGCCCACACTTCTTGTTCAACACACTCAATACAGGGGCTGCACTGGTACACCAGCGCCCAGGCGAAGCAGAGCGTTTGCTGCTCGACTTGGCAGATCTTTTCCGTGCGGCATTGGCTGGGCCTGCAGAGATCGAACTGGCAGATGAGTTGGCTTTGGCGCAGCGTTATCTGGAGATCGAGGCACTGCGGTTCGAAGACCGGCTGCGAGTGGAATGGAAGCTCCCGGAGCCGCTGCCGTCGATTCTCGTCCCCACGCTATCCATCCAGCCGCTGGTCGAGAACGCGATCCGCCATGGCGTGGAACCTTCTCTCTCCGGCGGTGAAATTATGATCGAAGTCGCGACCACGGCGAACGTCGTCAGCGTTGCTGTAAGCAATACGCTGGCGAAGGCACCCATCATCAACGGCCGCGGCCATCAGGTCGGACTTACCTCGGTACGCGCACGCGTGCAGGCGATGACTCAGGGACTGGGACAGTTGGAAACCGCCGTGGTGGATGGGCGTTATGTCGCCACCATCACGCTTCCGCTAGGCCGCCCTGAGGGTCTATTTCAGTTTGCTGACACTTGATCACGAAGGCAATCACGCGTTGAACGGACAACGCAACAGCCAGGCAACCAAGTACAGGCTGTGATCACAGAGATACCGATCTGCCGACGATGCGCCGTTGCTGGCGCATCGTTGTCCGAACTATGTCGGTCTGTTATTCGGCCCAGGGTGTATACCCCGCGGGCGCTGAATTGACGATTTCGCTGCTCGTAGAGCGAAGTGTTATACCAGCCTCCTGAAACTCAATATACAAGAAGGGAGTGACACTCTTCCCGCTGAGACTGGCTTGCGGGCCATAGAGTGACTGATCGAACACGGGATTCAAACCACTAGCAGGATCGCCAATCCACTGCCCATTGAGGGAGTACCAGAGCTTTCCATTGTCAAGATCGGCAGCGAGTCCGATGGTATCGCCTTCAAATATTCTCCACGACCGAAGAGGATTACCTGATTCTGACCCCCAAATCACACTTCCTCCTGCGCGATACCAAGGGTGCCAAGCGGCTTCCGGCTCACTATTCGCGTCCACATGCCAAGAAAGAGACCAATCCCCCACGACACCAACGTCATTGGGCACCCAAACGTTCTCATCTCGCAAAGCCACATTAATACCACCGCTGTACGGATACTCGCTCGCAGCACGTTGTCGATTAACCGTAAACTCTACGTATCGCTTGCCACTGTTTCTGTAGATGTTGGCGCGAGCTACAAATCCGAATTCGCCATTTGACGGTTCCGCAGGCGCATCAATTCTTTTGTTGTTGGAACTGAATACTGGCGGAGGTGATCCATAAAGGCTTGCTGCTGTGGGCTGGTGCCATACCATTCCGCACGCGACGCCAACGGCACTGAAAGCTGATCTTACATCCTCAACATCGAAGCTAAGATCCTCGGCCGAAGCCTCCACTCCACATGCAGCCAGGTTAAAACTCGTTGTGCTTGTCCAGTAGGTTTGATTTGCCCAGGCGAATACCTTGAACGCCTTTATGGTGTCCCATCCCCAAGTATTGGAAAGTAGATAAAACGCCTTGTTGAATACCCCGGCAGCATCATGAGGCTGGAGGGTGGATGTATAGTTTGAGGCGTGATCAATCGATGTACCGTTCAGTGTCGGATTCGCCAAATAGCGGTACGCTCCAGCCGCCTTTACGATATCTTCGCCGAACAAAGCGTCATTGGCACCTAGTACGAAAAACTCTGCAGCCTCGGCAGTAATGTCAGAGAATGATTCATCTATTGCGCCTGCATGGCCGGCAAGGCCAAGCGCGGAATGTCGATAGGTGAATCCGTGCGCAACCTCATGCGCGACTACATCAAGATCAGTCGTTGGGTAAAAGATGCTCAGGCCATCGCCCAAGAACACAATATTCTGTTGACCATCCCACTGGGCTCCCTCAAAATCCAACGCGTAGTGGACCCCCAACACAATCTTGCCAGACCACGGCGATACTCCCAGATAAGTATTGAACATATCGTGGACAACACCGGCATGGTGATGCGCGTCGTTGAGGGGAGAGCTTGCACCATTGATCGACTTGACCGTGTTACGAGGACAGCTGAACGTGAATGCGTTCGTTCCCGTCACGTTATGATTTAGGTTGATCGTTTTTACCTTGAGGTTCTCTAAAAAGCAGCTTGCCCCATTCTGGGTTACATCCAAGTAAGGGTGGTCCGTTCCGTACTCGTAAAGCCCGGTCTTCTGGTTCCCGCCGGGGCCGGTGCCGTTTGCACGTCGCAGGTTCTCCCATTTCTTCAACACCTGTCCTGTGTTCCCGTCAACAATGATGATTGGCTGCGTTCTCGATCCCCCTCGTGGCGAATCCGCTGAGAAGCTAACCTCATAAGCGAGGTGTGCCCAGCCGGCATCATCAATGAAAATCACCTTGCGCGCCTTCTCGCCTATCACTACGGTAGAAGCCGGAAAACCGCTGAGCCAAGCGCTCTTGGCAATTTGGAGCGCGTGGCTGGATGGCAGTTTTGCTCGAGTGTCGGAAACGTCGCCGGCCACTCCATGTGCAACGCGGCCAAACAGTTTGCGTATTGTCCCGTCGGCTGCCACGCTGACGACTACTTGCTCGCCGTAGATCGGCACGCCGCGATACGTCTGTTGATACCGATAATTGACACCCCCATTGTTCTCATACTTGGTAAGGACTACGAGTGACGAATCGCTATCTAATGCCAGCATGCCGGCGTGATGTGCCGCCACTTTGGACTGGTCCAGGCTTCTAACAGCGACCGGCCTGTAATGCTTATTGATTTCTCGAATATTCCGATTGTGTATTTCAACAAGTTCCGCTGCTAAAGAACTACCGCTCCAAGCAGCGAGCACTGCGACTGCAACTAGACAACCCAGTAATCTCATGCTGATCACTCCTTTGAAATGTGATTGATGCCAACTAAGAAATCCGATTTCCTCTGAATCAATTCCGCAACTAGCGTGAATGAGTCTCCTCATTCGGCGTCGCCAGGGGTGAGATTCATTGACTGTGAACATACGGGCATGGAGGCTCGATATCTGCCAACTGGCGCACAGTGGCGACGGTAAATGCATGTAGCAAAAAAAAACAGCGCCGATGATCGGCGCCGTTTTTCAGTCTCACGTGCTCTGGACTTCAATCAAGCCAGCACTCGATAGCACGGCTTGTACTCGCCCGCGATCTTCATGCGTCGCTGTTGGACGAAGGCGCGCAGCAGCGCATCCAGCGCCTGCATCATTTCCGGGTCGCCGTGGATTTCGAAGGGGCCGAACTCTTCGATGCGGCGCATGCCGTCTTCCTTGACGTTGCCGGCGACGATGCCGGAGAAGGCGCGGCGCAGGTCCGCGGCCAGCGCGTGGGCCGGGCGTCCATGGTGCAGGTCCAGTGCCGCCATGGCCTCGTGAGTCGGCAGGAATGGTTGCTGGTATTCCTCGGGAATCTCGATGGCCCAGTTGAAAAAGAAGGAATCCTTCTGCTCGATGCGGTATTCGCGCACGCGGTGGATACCTGCGGTCATCTTCTTCGCTACGGTCGCCGGGTCGCCGATGATGATCTCGTACCGCTTAGCCGCGGCGTCGCCCAAGGTCAGGCGAATGAATTTGTCGATCTGCTCGAAGTACGGGGCGGCAATAGCCGGGCCGGTCAAGATCAGCGGGAAAGGCAGCGATGCGTTTTCTTCCCGCAGCAAGATGCCCAGCAGATACAGAATCTCTTCCGCCGTTCCAACGCCGCCCGGGAACACGATGATGCCGTGGCCGATGCGAACAAACGCCTCCAGGCGCTTTTCGATGTCCGGCATGATCACCAAGTGATTGACGATCGGATTCGGAGACTCCGCGGCGATGATGCCGGGCTCGGTGACGCCGATATAACGCGTGTTGCGGCGGCGCTGCTTGGCGTGCGCGATCGTGGCGCCTTTCATCGGCCCTTTCATTGCACCCGGGCCGCAACCAGTGCAGATGTCCAAGCCGCGCAAGCCCAACTCATAACCGACCTGCTTGGTGTAGAGATACTCGTCGCGCGAGATGGAATGGCCGCCCCAGCACACGACAAGATTCGGATCCGCCGGCTTCAGGATGCGGGCATTGCGAAGCAAGCCGAACACCGCGTTGGTGATGCCGGCCGAAGACTCCAGATCGTCTGCGTATTCGGGGCCCAGTTCGATCGCGGTATAGGCCAGGTCGCGCACCACGGCGAACAACAGTTCGGCGATGCCTCGAATGATCTCGCCGTCGACGAACGCCATGGCCGGCGCGTTGATCAGGTCGATGCGCACGCCGCGGTCCTGCTGCAAAACCTGGATATCGAAATCCGGGTAGTGCTCTCGCGCCGCGCGCGGGTCGTCCGATGCGCTGCCGCTGGTCAGTACCGCCAATGCGCAGCGGCGCAACAATTCGTGCATGCCGCCCGCCGAAGCATCGCGCAGGCGCGCCACTTCGGTGCGCGACAGCACATCCAATCCGCCGCGCGGATAAATCCGCGCGTTCTGCACCGGCAACGCCCTCGATGCCGTATCGCTCATATCTTTTCCTGTTTTCGGTCGTAAGAACGAGGACTTTAACGCAGTCCCCGGGGCAAGAGGAGTCCACCCAAAAAAAAACGGCCGGGTTTCCCCGGCCGTTTTGTGGTGGTGCGATTTCCGATGACTCAGAACTCGTACTTCAGGCCCACCTGCAACGACCACAGCGAAATACCGTTGGTCTGGCTGTGGGAGGTGGTAGGGAT
>CBFGZY010000078.1:0-17345 GCA_965653375.1 uncultured Pseudoxanthomonas sp. | reverse complement strand
GCTTCTTGGCTTCCTTGATGGCGATGTCTTCATGGCCGATGTCGATGACGAACAGCGCGTCCGGCAGGCGATTCATTTCCTTGATGCCGCCCAGCGAAGCTTCCAGCTTTTCGCGCTCGCGGCGCAGGCTCAGCACTTCGTGCTTGACCAGCTTCTCGAAGGTGCCGTCGGTTTCCGCGGCTTCCAGTTCCTTCAGGCGGGCGACCGACTTCTTCACGGTGGCGAAGTTGGTCAGCGTGCCGCCCAGCCAGCGCTGGGTCATGTACGGCTGGCCGCAGCGGATGGCTTCTTCCTTGATCGAATCGCGCGCGCTGCGCTTGGTGCCGATGAACAGGATGGTGCCGCGCTTCTGGGCCACGCCGGAGATGAAGTTCATCGCGTCGTTGAACAGCGGAACGGTCTTCTCGAGGTTGATGATGTGGATCTTGCCGCGCGCGCCGAAGATGTACGGACCCATCTTCGGGTTCCAGTAACGGGTCTGGTGGCCGAAATGGACGCCGGCTTCCAGCATCTGGCGCATGGTGACTTGGGGCATTGCTTGACTCCTGAAATGGAACCGGCCGCCATGGTTAGTGGTATAGGCGACGTGCCCGCTAGGGCGTGGTTCCGGGGTTGGGCCTCCCTGCGGCTTCCGTGACCGAACTCGTCGATTCCGGTATGGAATCTGGAGCACCCCGGCACGGGTTGTGGCAGCAGGTGTGGATTCGTCGATGTCGTCCGACGTGAACGGCTGGCGGGGCAGGCCCCGACCAATCCGCGGAATTATAGCCTTGCCCAGCCACTCGTCGCAAATTGCAGCAAAACAAAACAGGCCTATAGGCCCATGCACGGCTTGGATATCGCCGCCAGAACCCCACGTTACGGGCCTTTAGGGAGCGAAATAGGCGATAATCCGCCCATGGCAATCAACTTGAAAACCCCCGAAGACCTGGAAAAGATGCGCGTCGCCGGCCGCTTGGCCGCCGAGGTGCTGCAGGTCGTGGCGCCCCATGTGAAGCCGGGCGTGACCACCGCCGAACTGGACCGTATCTGCCACGATCATATCGTCAACGTGCAGCAGGCCATTCCCGCCAACGTGGGCTATCGCGGCTTCCCCGCCACGGTCTGCACCTCGGTAAACAACGTCATCTGCCACGGTATTCCCAGCGAGGGCAAGGTGCTGAAGGACGGCGACATCGTCAATATCGACGTTACCGTCATCAAGGACGGCTGGCACGGCGATACCAGCCGGATGTACTACGTCGGCACCCCGTCGGTCATGGCCAAGCGGTTGGTGGAAACCACCCGGGAGGCGATGTTCCGCGGTATCCGCGCGGTCAAGCCGGGTGCGACCTTGGGCGATGTCGGCCATGCCATTCAGCAATTCGCCGAATCCCAACGCTTCAGCGTGGTGCGGGAATACTGCGGCCATGGCATCGGCAAGGTCTACCACGATGAGCCGCAGGTGCTGCACTACGGCCGGCCGGGCGAGGGCATGCTGCTGAAGCCCGGCATGACTTTCACCATCGAGCCGATGATCAACGAGGGCGCCCGCCACACCAAGGTGCTGCCGGATGGCTGGACCGTGGTCACCAAGGACCGCAAGCTGTCGGCGCAATGGGAGCACACAGTGGCGGTGACCGAGGACGGCGTCGAGATACTGACCCGCGTACCCGGCGACGACAACGAGCTGTGAACGCCTCCGTAGCCGCGAACGGTTCCGCACCGCGGCTGCCCGATATCGGCCCGACGCCGGCTGACGATCCCGCATGGTCGGCCGCGGCGCGCCTCTCGCTGGCGCACACGGACGCACGCCTGGAAAAACGGTTCGACCAGAACGACAGCATGGATCGGCTGCTGGCGCTGCGGGCACGCGCCGTCGACCACCTGTTGAAGGATGCCTGGGCGCGCTGCGTGTCCAGTTCCACGGCCGAAGACCCCGCCGACGCGCCGATGGCGTTGTTCGCGGTGGGCGGCTATGGGCGCGGCGAGTTGTTTCCGCAGTCGGATGTCGATCTTCTGGTGCTGGCCGAGGCCGATGCGCAGCAGACGTATCACGATGCACTGGCGCGATTCTTTGCCGTGCTCTGGGATGCCGGGCTGCCGATCAGCCATGCCGTGCGGTCCGCCAGTGAATGCACCGCGGCAACCGCCGGCGAGCAAACGGTATTGACCGCATTGATCGAAGCGCGTCCGTTGGTTGCCGACGCACAGGATGAGGCCGCATTGATCGATGCCATCGCCGCGGCACGGGTTTGGCCGCCGCGCGATTTCTTCGTCGCCAAGCGCGAAGAATTGCGTATCCGCCACGCACGTTTCGGTGATACCTCCGACAATCTGGAACCGAACATCAAGGATGGCCCCGGAGGTTTACGCGACCTGCATACGCTGGGTTGGATGGCTTTGCGCGCGTTCGGCGTACGCGATCTTGAGCCGTTGGTAGGCATGGGCCATCTGGGCCCGGACGAAGCTGCCGCGTTGGCTCGCGAACGCCGCGCCTTGGGCCGTTTGCGCTACGGCCTGCATCTGGTTGCCGGCCGGCCGGAAGAGCGCCTGCGTTTCGATTATCAGAAGACCTTGGCCGAACGCCTGGGCTTCGCTGACGACGCCGAGAACCTGGGCGTCGAAAAAATGATGCAGGGCTTTTACCGCAGCGCCGCCATCGTGCGGCGGATCAGCGATCGCCTGCTGCAACGTTTCGAAGAGCAGTTTGATGGGGAAGCCTTGCCGGAGCCGCTGGACGAAGCATTCGCGCTGCGTCGCGGTTATCTGGCGGCGCGCGATCCCCATTGGCCGAATGCCGATATCTCCCAGGTCTTCGCTCTGTTCGCCATGTGGGCGTCGCAACCGCAGGTACGTGGATTGCATTCGCGTACCGCACGCGCGCTGGCCGAGTCGCTACTGAAGCTGCCTTCGTTCGAAGTCGCCACCGCGGCGCAGCGCGAAGCTTTCATGGCGCTGCTGCGCGGTCCGCGCGCGGTGGAAACGCTCACGCGCATGGCCCGCTTGGGCGTGCTGGGCCAGTGGATACCTGCCTTCGCGCGCGTGTCCGGCCGCATGCAGTTCGACCTGTTCCATGTGTACACCGTCGACCAGCACACGCTGATGGTATTGCGCAATATCGCAGCCTTCGCATCCGGGCGGGCCGACGAGCGTTTCTCCATCGCCCACGAGGTCTGGCCGCGCCTGCGCAAACCGGAATTGCTGTTGCTGGCGGGCTTGTTCCACGACATCGCCAAAGGCCGCGGCGGCGATCACTCGGAACTGGGCGCGGTCGATGCGCGCGAGTTCTGCACAGCGCATGGCTTGAGCGAATCGGACAACGAGCTGGTGGCGTGGCTGGTCGAACAGCATCTGCGCATGTCGGTGACCGCTCAGAAGCAGGATATTTCCGACCCGGAAGTCATCCGCATTTTCGCCACGCTGGTGAAGGACCGCGAGCGCCTGGATTATCTGTACCTGCTGACCTGTGCCGACATCGCCGGCACCAGCCCCAAACTGTGGAATGCCTGGAAAGACCGGTTGCTGGCCGATCTCTACTTCGCTGCGCGTCGCGTGCTGCGTGAAGGGTTGGAGCATCCGGTCGCGGTGGGCGAGCGCCTGGCCGAAGCGCGCGACGCGGTAAAAGCCTTGCTGAAGATCCAAGGGGTGGATACCGCCAAAGCCGACGCTTTATTCGCCGCCATGCCGGACGAGAGTTTCCTGCGTTTCCGGCCTGAGCAACTGGCTTGGCAGGCGACCGCCATACGCGGCGCGGAACCCGGCGAAACCCGCGTGCGAGCGCGGCACATCGCCGACGACGCGAACGCGATGGAAGTGTTCGTGTATTCGCCGGATCGCGATGGTTTGTTTGCCGCCATCCTCGCCACCTTGGACAGGAAAGGCTTCGCGATCCATCAGGCGCGCGTGCTGGTAGGTCCCAACGGGACCATTTTCGATACCTTCGAAGTACTGCCCACCGACAGCTATGCGCCGCGCAATCCCGCTGAAGTCGAGCATGCCTTGAGCGCGGCCCTGGATGGTCCGTTGGATCGCGTCCGCACTTCGCGCCGTGCCGTGCCCCGGCAACTCAAGCATTTCCGTTTCGCGCCGCGCATCGAGTTCGGCACCACGCCGGATGGACGCCGCACCGTGCTGAACCTGGTGGCGCCCGACCGCCCGGGCCTGTTGTCGGATGTGGCGCAGGTGCTGCGCGGCATGCGCCTGCGCGTGCACGATGCGCGCATCGCCACCTTCGGTGAACGCGCCGAAGACATTTTCCAGATTACCGATGAGCGCGATCTGCCGATCACCGACGAGGCGCAGCAGCAAGCCTTGGGTGCCGCATTGCGCGCCAGCCTAGACAACCCCACCTGATCAGGAACAAGGATTGATGACCGAGCAAACCGCCCCAACCGAGCCGTTGAAAGCTATTGTCGAAAGCGCGTTCGAGCGCCGTGCCGAGCTGACATCCGACGAAACCGAAGCCACTGTCCGTCCAGCGGTGGAGCAGGCGATTAACGGCCTGGAGACCGGTGCGTTTCGCGTGGCGGAGCCGGATGGGCAAGGCGGCTGGAAGGTCAACGAATGGTTGAAGAAGGCGGTACTGCTGTATTTCCGCGTCAACGACATGGCGGTGATCGACGCCCAGCCGGCGCCATTCTGGGACAAGATTCCCGCACGCTTCCAAGGCTATGGCGAGGCCGAGTTCCGCAAGGCCGGCGTGCGCGTGGTGCCTGGAGCGGTCGCGCGGCGCGGTAGCCATTTCGGCAGAGACGTGGTGCTGATGCCCAGCTTCGTCAATATCGGCGCATTTGTGGGCGAAGGCACCATGGTCGATACCTGGGCCACGGTGGGTTCCTGCGCGCAAATCGGCAAGCACTGCCACCTTTCCGGCGGCGCCGGCATCGGTGGCGTGCTGGAGCCGCTGCAGGCATCGCCGACGATCATCGAAGACCATTGCTTCATCGGCGCGCGCTCGGAAGTAGTGGAAGGCGTTGTCGTCGGTCACCACAGCGTGATCGGCATGGGCGTGTTCCTCGGCCAATCCACCCGCATCTACAACCGCGCCACCGGCGAAATCAGCTATGGCTACGTGCCGCCTGGCAGCGTGGTGGTGTCCGGTTCGCTGCCGTCGGCTGACGGCAAGTATTCGTTGTACTGCGCCGTCATCGTGAAACAGGTGGATGAAAAGACGCGCAGCAAGACCAGCGTCAACGAACTGCTGCGCGGATTGGCTGACTAAGTTTTCTTCTTCCTTTGGAAGAGTGCACGCAAGGCGGGTGAGATGCGGCGAAATCCGTGTAGTTTTCGCCCCTCGACTTGGTCTTACCCTCACCGAACCCCTCTCCCTGCGGGAGAGGGACTCGAGTTCTGTCTTGTATGGAGCTTCAATGACCACCCTTTACGGCCTGAAAAACTGCGACACCTGCAAGAAAGCCACCAAGTGGCTCGACCGCTTCGGGGTCGAATACGCTTTCGTCGACTATCGCGATAACCGGCAGACGCCTGAGACGCTGACCGCCTGGGCGCAGCGCGCAGGCGGTTGGGACACGTTGATCAACAAATCCTCCACCACATGGCGCCAGTTGCCTGAGAACCGCAAAACTCCCGGCTCCGACGCGGAGTGGAAGTTGCTGTTGAAGGAATATCCGCAACTGATCCGGAGGCCCGTGGTGATCACCAGTGACGAAGGGTTTTCACAGGGCTTCAGCGACAATGGGTTCAAGAAACTGTTCGGAGTCGGCACGTGAGCGATGTCGTTGAACTATCTAGCGAACTGATACGCCGCCATTCCATCACGCCGGACGACGCGGGTTGCCAGCAGGTGATCGCCGCGCGCTTGCAGCAGGCGGGATTCCAATGCGAGCACCTGCGTTTCGGCGACGTCGACAACCTGTGGGCCACGCATGGCAGCGGCGCACCGGTGCTGGTGTTGCTGGGCCACACCGACGTGGTGCCGCCCGGGCCACTGCAGGCCTGGACCAGCGATCCGTTCATACCGACGGTGCGCGACGGCGTGCTGTATGGGCGCGGCACCGCCGACATGAAATGCAGCGTGGCCGCATGCACGATCGCGCTGGAGCGCTTCGTCGATGCGCATCCGGATCATCCGGGCACGGTGGCGCTGCTGGTCACCTCGGATGAAGAAGGCGATGCGCTCGACGGCGTGAAGCTGGTCGCCGAGGCATTCCGCAAACGTGGTCAGCGTATCGACTGGTGCATCACCGGCGAGCCGTCGTCGAAGGAAAAGCTCGGCGACCTGTTGCGCGTCGGGCGCCGCGGCACATTGACCGGCACGTTGCACGTGCGCGGCGTGCAAGGGCATGTGGCGTACCCGCACAAAGCACTCAATCCCATCCACAAGGCTTTGCCTGCGCTGGACGAATTGGCGGCGCGTCAGTGGGACGAGGGCTACGAAACGTTTCCGCCGACCAGCATGCAGATTTCCAATATCCACTCCGGCACCGGCGCCAGCAATGTCATCCCCGGCGAGCTGCAGGTGGTATTCAATCTGCGCTTCAATCCGAGCTGGCAGGCCGAACAGTTGGAGAAGGAGATCGAGGCGATCTTCGACAAGCACGGCCTTGACTACAGTGTGGCCTGGCATCGCGGTGGCGAACCGTTCTATACGCCGGAAGGCCATCTGCGGGCGACAGCGCGGCAGGTGCTGGCCGAATTTTCGGGAGCGCCTCCAGAGGAGAGTACGGCGGGCGGTACCTCCGACGCGCGTTTCATCGCGCCACTGGGCGCCGAGTGCATCGAGGTAGGCCCGGTCAACGCCAGTATCCACAAGGTGGACGAACACATCGCCGTGGCTGATCTTGAGGCGTTGCCGGGGCTGTACCAGGCTTTGGTGCAGCGTTTGCTGATCACTTCCTGACGGACGGCCTTTAGGGCCGTGACCGGATCGGTTGCAGCGGAAACTAAGCGGTTAAATGGTGCTTTCTACGGTACCCGTGCAGAAAATACTTGCCAGCCTCCCAGGAAACCGGTTAGGTTCACCCCCATGCTCCGTCTTCCCGCCGATGCCCTGATTAATTCGAACCGCCGCAATAATGCGCGTGCGAATAATCGTGCGCGGCCGATGCGGGTCTGCGACTAGGCGAGAAACAACCAGCCAAGCGATCAGAAAACCCGCATCCATGATGCGGGTTTTTTGTTTCTGGGCCGGAAAGCTACGGCAAAAACCCAATCACGACCGATCCATCTTCCCCAGGAGCTATCCCTTATGTGTTCGATTTTCGGCATCTTCGGCCTGCAGTCCGGCGACGATCTGCGAACCCTGCGACGACAGGCGCTGGAGCTTTCCCAGCGGCAGCGCCATCGCGGCCCCGACTGGAGCGGCGTCTATATCGACGACGGCGCCATCCTGGTGCACGAGCGACTGGCCATCGTCGACCCGGCAGGCGGTTCGCAGCCACTGCGTTCGGCCGATGGCGAACTGGTGCTGGCGGTAAACGGCGAGATCTACAACCACCGCGAATTGAAGAAAGAATTGAAGCAGCCCTACGCCTTCCAAACCGGATCGGACTGCGAAGTGATCAACGCGTTGTACCGCGAAGACACACCGGATTCGTTCCTGAACCGGCTCAACGGCATTTTCGCGTTCGCGTTGTGGGATGCAGCGAAACAGCGTTTCCTGATTGCGCGCGATCCGATGGGCGTTTGCCCGCTGTACTGGGGACATGATCGCGAGGGGCGGCTGTGTGTGGCTTCGGAAATGAAAGCGCTGTCCGGTCTGTGCGCCGACGTGTCGCAGTTTCTGCCAGGGCACTACTACGACAGCGCCACTCGTGAATTGACCCCGTACTACCATAAGCCCTGGCGCAACTACGCGGCCGTGCAAGGCGTCGAGGTGAGCAAACAGGAACTGCGCGAAGCGTTCGAACGCGCCGTGCATCGGCAGCTGATGACGGACGTTCCGTACGGCGTGCTGCTGTCGGGCGGATTGGATTCTTCGCTGGTGGCGGCCGTGGCCGCGCGTTTTGCCCGCAAGCGCGTGGAGGATGACGATACGTCAGAGGCTTGGTGGCCGCGTTTGCATTCCTTTGCCATCGGCCTGAAGGGTTCGCCCGATCTGGCCGCCGCCGCCGTCGCTGCCGAATCGTTGGGCACAGTGCACCACGGCTTCGAATATACCTTCGAGGAAGGCTTGGACGCCCTGCCTGAAGTGATCCGCCATATCGAAACCTACGACGTCACCACGATTCGTGCGTCCACGCCGATGTATCTGCTGGCGCGGCGCATCAAGGCGATGGGAGTGAAGATGGTGTTGTCCGGCGAAGGCTCGGACGAAATATTCGGCGGCTATCTGTACTTCCACAAAGCGCCCAATGCCCGTGAATTCCATGAAGAGCTCGTGCGCAAATTGGATGCGCTCTATAACTACGATTGCCTGCGCGCCAACAAGTCGATGATGGCCTGGGGTGTCGAGCCGCGCGTGCCATTCCTCGATGTCGAGTTCCTCGATGTCGCGATGAAGATGGACGCGCAGGCGAAGATGATCGACAAGAGCGGCGGCGGAAAGAAAGGCATCGAAAAAGCGGTGCTGCGCGAAGCCTTCGAAGGTTATCTGCCGGATTCCATCTTGTGGCGGCAGAAAGAACAGTTCAGCGATGGCGTTGGCTACGGTTGGATCGACGGGCTCAAGGCGCACGCCGAAGCACACGTCAGCGACCGTGAACTCGCGGCGGCCGACAAACGCTTCCCGATCAATCCGCCGCAGACCAAGGAGGCGTACTACTACCGCAGCCTGTTCGAGCAGTTCTATCCGGGACAGGCCTGTGCGGAGACCGTGCCAGGCGGTAAATCGATCGCATGCTCGTCACCGGCGGCAATCGCCTGGGACGCTAGCTTCGCGGCGGCGGCGGATCCCTCCGGCCGTGCGGTGGCGGGAGTGCACAACGCGGCGTTGTAGACGCCATATATAGGAGCGCTGTCTGGGCGCGAGCTCTTTGCTTATCGTGATCTGATGGGAGAGCTCGCGGCCAGACACCGCTCCTACGGGCGAAACCCGCCCGTATCTGCCGAGGGTCCGTCTTACGGTTTCAACGTCAGCGCGTACTCGGTTTTTCCAGGTAGGAATGGGGTCGGCCGGCCATGCACCCAGTCGTCATGGCCTTTGCCCCAGAACGGCGACAATGGGTGGCCGCTCTGGCCGGCAGGCATGTGCAGGATGCCGTCGGCTTCGTGCCCGGGCGACACCACCATCCGTTCCGATGCGCCGAACGCCGGTCCCTGCACGCGCGGCATGGCGCCGTCGCCGGGCAATGCTTCGGTGGGCATGCACAATCTGCTTCTCAGTAAACCGGGCATGGCATCGGCCATGGGATGGCAGATCTTCGCCGTGTTGCGTTCGCCCCACGTGTGCTGTTCCAGCGGACCTTGCTCGGCCAGCTCATCGCGTACTTCGCGGGCGGCATCCTCCAGCAACGCGTCCCAGGTCGGATAGCGGCGCGACAGCAGGTGTTCGGGACGTTGCTGCAGCAGCGGCCATACGACACCTTCCAGCTGCGGCAGGTCGGGCATGACGAATTGGTCGCCAAGTGCGGCCTGCGCCGGTGCGGTCAAGCCATCGGCGACACGTGCGTGCACGGCCAAGCGCCATGCGCGAACCAGGCGAAAGCTGACCGAGTCGGTGCTGGCATGGCCCTCCCACTTGCGGCCGGCGGTTGCCAGCGCCTGCACGGCGGCGTTGCCACCTTTCTTCTTCGCTTGGTCCTGCAGCAGCTGCCACCATCGCTTCAGGAAGACGGCTCGGTCATCCAGTTGAATGTCGAGCAATTCCTTCTCGGCGAATTGATTTTTTGCGAAGAGTCCATCGCGTATCTGCTTTGCGCGTGCGCCCAGCGCGTAGCCGCCGTCGCCGAGTGCGCTCAATCCGGCATCGTCGACGACCCGCGCGTTGGCGGTCCATAGGCGGTGCTGGCTAGGGCGGCGCAGCACCGGCGTCAGGTCGGTGGAGATCGCCCATTGGTAGCAAGGTTCGCGGCGGATGCCGGAGAGCGCCGTGTCGATGGATTCTGCGGACGTGGAAGCCATCACCGCCAGCGGCGGGTTTCTGGCGCAACGGCCGGAACGCGCCGGCAACGGGCCGAGAATACGCCAGGCGATTTCGCCATTGCGATCGCCGATCACCAGGTTCTGGGCCGGAATGGCGGTGCGCTCGGCCACGACCAGTGCGGATCCCAGATCACTGGCATTCGCGAAATCCGCGAGTTCGAAATTGAGTGCGCCGGGCAGATGGGCGGTCCAGCGCAAGGCGAGCGCGGGCGTGTCGCCGGCGCGTTCATGCAAGATCGGGCCGTAGGCGGTTTCCACCACTTCGAACGGGACCGCATCGGCGTTGGCGACGCCGATGGTTTCGTTGTGGCGCGTGACACGGTCGCAGGTTTCCGCTGCGGCGTCCTCGTTCACGCAGGGGCGCACGGGATACCAATCCGCGGTATCCGTGTAGCTGTTGGTAAAGCCCCACGCAACGTTCCCGTTGCTGCCGACGATTACCGCCGGCAAGCCTGGCAAGGTAACGCCGGAAATATCCACCCGACCACCCGGTGCGCGCGTATCGGCATAGCGCAGGCGAGCACGGAACCAGATGTTCGGCGCGCGCAGTCCCAGATGCATGTCGTCGGCCACGATGGCGCGCCCGTCCTTGGTCAGTGCGCCGGCAACCGCCCAATTGTTGCTGCCGGGCGTGCCTTTGTCGGCCAGGCGGCGATACGTGCCGGTTTTGGGCATCGGCAGCTTGCGCAAATCCACTTGCTCCAACGCCGGTAGCTTGGCGTTGCCGCGTGGCTTGCCGAACATGGGTGCATCCCACTCGGTGCCGTCGTGGGCCAGCAAATTGGCCAGCTCGGGCGGGACATGCTGGCGGATTTTCCATAGCGCCAGTTCGCGGGTGTTCTCCGAATCCTGCAGATCGAAGTACATCGCATAGCCGGTCAGCGCCGAGTCCACCACATCCCACCGGCGCGGCGACTGTTTCAGCAGCAGGTAAGGCCAGGGACGCATGCGGAGGTCGTCCAGGCCGGCGTTGACGCCATCGGCATAAGCGATCAGTTGCGGCATCTTTTCGCCGGCGAAGTCATTCAGGTGTTCGGTCACCCGTGCACGGATACGGTGGACGCGGCGCTTCTTATCCAGATCCACCGCAATGGGACCGAACAGCTCCGCCAGCTCTCCGGCCGAGGTGCGACGCATCAGGTCCATCTCGAAATAGCGTTCCTGTGCGTGCACATATCCCAACGCGCGAAGAGCATCGGCTTCGTTGGCGGCATCGATGGTCACCACACCGTTCGCATCGCGTTGGATGGTGACCGCTGCGCTCAGGCCCGGCAGTTGCGTTTCGCCGTCCAGCGAAGGCAGGCTGCCGCGGAAAAGCAGCGTCGCCGCCAGGACGGCGATGACGATCAACAGCAAGAGCACCCACAGCAGGCGCTTGACCCAAATAAGCATGCGTGTGTCCGTGGCGGGGCGCGGCAGGCGCGTTGGCGCGGATTATTCCATGAAGTTGTGACTCTCTGTCTGGCAATACAACTGAGATTGATTCTGATTAGGTCATCCCGGTGGGGAATAGGGCACTATGCAGGCCCCTTTGCCGAAGCCGTCCCATGAAAGGACATCCCGAAGTCATCGACTACCTGAAGCAGCTGCTGCGTGGCGAACTGGCCGCGCGTGATCAGTACTTCATCCATTCGCGTCGGTACGACGATCTGGGCTTGCCGGCCTTGTACGCACGCCTCGATCACGAAATGCAGGAAGAGACCGAGCATGCCGATGCGCTGTTGCGGCGCATCCTGTTCCTGGAAGGTGATCCGGATATGAGCCCCACCCCATTCCGGGCCGGGTATACGGTCGAAGAGATGCTGCAGCGGGACCTGGAAGTGGAGTACGAAGTCCGTGCGAATCTGGCCAAGGGCATCGCGATATGCGAACAGCACGGCGATTTCGTCAGCCGCGACATCCTGCTCACCCAGCTCAAGGACACCGAGGAAGACCACGCGCACTGGCTGGAGCAGCAGCTCAGCTTGATAAAGCGCTTGGGAATCGAAAACTACCTGGCGGCGAAAATCATCGCGAAGTAAGCGCGCCACCATAGCGCCTGGCCAATATGAATGACGAACGCGCCGCCGCGCGTCCGGATAACGAAATTACTGGATATCCAATCCGTCCACCTTTTGCCGCGCCCCATAACCTCTGACGAGCGCAAATGACGAACGCGCCGCAGCGCGTCCATGCGGTGAACTACTGGATATCCAATCCATCCACCTTCTGCCACCCACGCGGCAACAACCCACCCCGACTCGCCCGCGCACCCACGTACTCATCCAGGTCCTTGAACGACAGCGACATGGTGCGCTGGCCGCTCTTCACCAGCATCGTATTGCCGGGTGATACCGCCGCGATGGCGACCACACGTTCCGTCCCCAGCTTGGCCTTGGGGATCTCGATGATCTTGTTGCCTTTGCCCTTGTCGAGTTCCGGCAACTCGCTGACCGGGAAAGCCAGCAAGTGGCCGGCGCTGGTCACCGCCACGATGCGATCGGCATCGGGACGGGCCACCGATGCCGGCTGCAGCACCTTGGCGCCCGGAGTCAGGTTCAACATGGTCTTGCCGGCTTTCTGGCGGCTGGTCAGATTTTCGAAGCGGGTGACGAAGCCGTAGCCATGCGAGGAGGCCAGCACGAAGCGCGCATCGTTATCGCCGCTAATTGCTGCCTGGAACGACGCGCCGGCGGCAGGCGAGAAGCGGCCTGTCAGGGGTTCGCCATTGCCGCGCGCAGACGGCAGGGTGTGGACCGCAGTGGAGTAGCTGCGGCCTTCCGAATCCAAAAAGGCGACCTGTTGCGTGCTGCGGCTGCGTATCGCGACCAGCAGGCTGTCGCCTTCGCGATACGACAACGTGGCGGCGTCCACATCGTGGCCTTTCGCCGCGCGTACCCAGCCTTTTTCCGACACCACCACCGTCATCGGTTCGCTGGCGACCAGCTCGGTTTCGTCCAACGCCTGCGCGGCTTCGCGCTGCACCAGCGGCGAGCGGCGAGCGTCGCCGAACTTCTTGGCGTCGGCGGTCAGTTCGTCCTTGATCAGCTTTTTCAGCTTGGCTTTGGAATCCAGGATAGCGGCCAGCTTTTCGCGCTCGGCGGCCAATTCATCCTGTTCGCCACGGATCTTCATTTCTTCCAGGCGTGCCAGCTGTTTCAGCTTGGTGTCCAGGATGTAATCGGCCTGTTCCTCGCTCAGCTTGAAGCGTGCGATCAATGCCGGCTTGGGTTCGTCCTCGGTGCGGATGATGCGGATCACTTCATCCAAGTTGAGGAACGCCACCAGCAAGCCTTCCAACAGGTGCAGGCGCCGCTCCACTTTGTCCAGGCGGTGCTTCAGGCGGCGCGTCACCGTATCGGTGCGGAAGACCAGCCACTCGCTCAGCAGGGACCTGAGATTCTTGACCTGCGGCCGCCCGTCCAGGCCGATGATGTTCAGATTGACGCGATAGCTTTTTTCCAGATCGGTGGTGGCGAACAGGTGACCCATCAGCTGTTCTGCATCCACGCGATTGGAGCGCGGAATCAGCACCACCCGCACCGGGTTGGCGTGATCGGATTCGTCGCGGATGTCTTCCAGCCAGGGCAGCTTCTTGGCGCGCATCTGCATGGCGATCTGCTCGATCACCTTCGACGGCGACACCTGGTAGGGCAGGGCATTGATGACGATGTTGTTGCTTTCCTTCTGGAAAGTGGCGCGCGCCCGCACGCTGCCGTTGCCGGTCTGGTACATGTTGAGCAGATCCGCGGCCGGCGTGATGATCTCGGCCGTGGTCGGATAGTCGGGCCCGCGCACGTGTTCGCACAAATCGGCGACGCTGGCGTCCGGGTCGTCCAGCAGCCGGATGCAGGCGCTGACGATCTCGTTGAGATTATGCGGCGGCACGTCGGTCGCCATGCCCACGGCGATGCCGGTGGTGCCGTTGAGCAGCAGGTGCGGCAGGCGCGCCGGCAACCAGGTGGGTTCTTCCAGGGTGCCGTCGAAATTGGGCGTCCAATCCGCGGTGCCCTGGCCGAGTTCGCCCAGCAGCACTTCGGCGATGGGGGTCAATTTGGACTCGGTGTACCGCATGGCCGCGAACGATTTCGGATCGTCCGGCGAGCCGAAGTTGCCCTGGCCCTCGATCAGCGGGTAGCGGTACGAGAACGGCTGCGCCATCAACACCAGCGCTTCGTAGCACGCGCTGTCGCCATGCGGATGGAACTTACCGATCACGTCGCCCACGGTGCGCGCCGATTTCTTCGGCTTGGCCGCGGCGTTGAGGCCCAGTTCGCTCATCGAGTAGATGATGCGGCGTTGTACCGGTTTGAGCCCATCGCCGATGAAAGGCAATGCGCGGTCCAGCACCACGTACATCGAGTAGTCGAGATAAGCGCGCTCGGCGTATTCGCGCAGCGGGATCTGCTCGAAGCCGTGGAAGGTGGGGCGGATGGTTTCGGTCATCAGAAGACGTTTCGTTCGCAGTGGAATCCTGTGGCAATTCTACCTGCCACGTTCTCAAACACTGCGCCGGCACACGACACCGGAAACAAAAAACCCCGCCAAAGCGGGGTTTTTAATCATCCAGTGAATCCGGAAAGACCTTTACAGTCTGTCTTCACATCAATCAGATGGTGCCCAGAAGAGGACTCGAACCTCCACGAAGTTGCCCCCGCTAGCACCTGAAGCTAGTGCGTCTACCAATTCCGCCACCTGGGCAGGTGCGGGGCGCATTTTGAGAGTTGCGTGGATGATTGTCAACGCTTTTGCACGCGGCACCGTTCAGGCCGGGTGTACCATGCCCGCATGACTAGAAAAACCACCAAAGGCACCGGCAAATCCGGCGCCGGCAAGACCACCCCGTCTGCGGGCACCCGCTCCAAGCAGACGAGCAAAGCCACCAAGCAGGGTACGCCCGGCAAACCCAAAGCGGCGGCCAAATCCAAACTGCCGCCATGGATGCCGGATATGCCGGACGCCAAGCCGGTGCGAGGAAGCCGTTCTGCACCCCGCGCAGCCGCACCCCGCGGAAGCTCCATCCCGCGCCAAGGTTCACCACGCGGCGGTGCATTCACCGATCCGTATGCCTCGCGTGAAGCCGAGCGCTACGCCGATCCCATCGCCAGCCGCGAAGCGATCCTGGCGACGCTGGAACTCTCCCAAGGTCCACAAACCGCGGAGGACTTGGCGGCAAAGCTCGACCTGACTGCGCCCGATCGTTTTGATGCTTTGAACAAGCGCCTCGGCGCAATGGTGCGCGACGGTCAGCTGGTGCAGAACCGGCGTGGCGGCTTCGCTCCGGTCCAGCACACCGACTTGATCGCCGGCGTGGTGATCGCCAATCCGGACGGCTTCGGTTTCCTGCGTCCGGAAGCGGGCGGCGACGATTTGTTCCTGCCGCCGTACGAGATGCGCAAGGTGATGCACGGCGACCGTGCGTTGGCCAACGTCACCGGCGTCGATCGCCGTGGCCGCCGGGAAGGCAGCATCGCGCGCGTACTCGAGCGCGGCCTGACCCGGCTGATCGGGCGCTTCAGCTTCGAGGCCGGCATCGCCTACCTGGTGCCCGACGACAAGCGCATCCAACGCAATGTGCAGATCCCGCCAGACGCCACCGGCGGCGCACGCGATGGCCAGTTGGTGGTCTGCGAACTGACTATGGCGCCGGACACGCGTCGTCCGCCGATCGGCAAGATCATCGCCGTGCTCGGCGACAAGCTGACGCCGTCGCTGGTAGTGGAAGCAGCCATTCACGGCCATGAGATCCCGTTCGAGTTTCCGCAGGAAGTGCTGGACGAAGCTGCCGCGGTGCCGCTGGTGGTCGAGGAACGCATGATCGGCGGGCGCGTGGATCTGCGCGACATGCCGCTGATCACCATCGATGGTGCCGACGCAAAGGACTTTGACGACGCGGTGTATTGCGAAAGCAACCGCCAGGGGCTGCGTGTGAAAAATCGCCAAGGCTACCGGCTGGTGGTGGCGATCGCGGACGTCTCGCATTACGTGAGGCCCGGCACGCCGCTGGACGACGAAGCACAAAAGCGCGCCACCTCGGTGTACTTCCCAGGATTCGTGGTGCCGATGTTGCCGGAGACGCTCTCCAACGGCATCTGCTCGTTGAATCCTCTGGTGGACCGCATGTGTTTCGTCTGCGACATGCAGGTGAACAACGAGGG
This sequence comes from uncultured Pseudoxanthomonas sp., assembly GCA_965653375.1. Taxonomy (GTDB): domain Bacteria; phylum Pseudomonadota; class Gammaproteobacteria; order Xanthomonadales; family Xanthomonadaceae; genus Pseudoxanthomonas_A. Next base: position 1,185 of record CBFGZY010000078.1, on the reverse strand, counting down.
CGAAGTCGTCCAATCCAAGTTCTATGAAGCGGTGATGCGCTCGCATGCGCGCTTGACCTACGACCAGGTATGGAAAGCGGTAGGCGAAAACGACGCCGATGCACGCGAGGCTATCGGCAAGCAGCTGCCGCAGGTCGAGCGTTTGCACGAGCTCTACCAGTTGCTGGCCAAGGCGCGCGAAAAGCGCGGCGCGATCGAGTTCGAAACCTCGGAAGTACGCTTCGTGCTGGACAACCGCGGCGAAGTCACCCAGGCCGGCATGATGCCGCGCAACGATGCGCACAAGCTGATCGAAGAATGCATGATCGCGGCGAATGTGCAGGCGGCCAAATATCTGCTCGCCGCGCAGATTCCGGCGCCTTATCGCGTGCATGACAAGCCGCCGGAATCCAAGTACGCCGACCTGCTGGAATTCCTGAAGGAGTTCAAGTTGAGCATGCCGGCATGGGGCAAGGTGCAGCCGCGCGATTTCACCCAGCTGCTGAAAAAGATCCGCGAACGCCCCGACGTGGCACTGCTGGAGTCTGTGGTGCTGCGCAGCCAGAGCCTGGCCGTATATTCGCCGGACAACATCGGCCACTTCGGCCTGGCGCTGGAACATTACGCGCATTTCACTTCGCCCATCCGCCGTTATCCCGACCTGCTGGTGCACCGGGCGATCAAGCACGTCCTGGCAGGCGGCAAGCCGCAGAATTTCCACTATCCGCAGCACCAGATGGCAGCACTGGCATTGCAATGTTCGGAGCGTGCACGTCGCGCCGACGAAGCCGAGCGCGAAGTGGACGAGCGCTACCGCGCCGCGTGGATGGAGCAGCACGTCGGCGGCCAATTCGACGGCGTCATCAGCGGCGTCACCAGCTTCGGTCTGTTCGTTGAACTGGACCAGTCCAAGGTCAATGGATTGGTCCACGTGACCCAGTTGCCGCACGACTACTATCATTTCGATCCCATTCGCAAGACATTGTCCGGCGAACGCCGCGGCATGGAGTTCCGCTTGGGCGACCGGGTGCGTATCGTGGTGCTGAAAGCCAGCCTGGAGGAGCGCAAGATCGACTTCAAACTGGTGAACGAAAAAGAAGCCGAAGCCGTCGAACTGCCGCCGCGTGGGCAACCCGCCAAGCGCAAGAAACAGAAGTACTGATCCGATCTTGTAGGAGCGACGTCAGTCGCGATGAAGCTTTCCAC
>CBFGZY010000077.1:0-17584 GCA_965653375.1 uncultured Pseudoxanthomonas sp. | reverse complement strand
TCTTCGATCATTCCGTATGAGTCTAGATCCATTTCGATCTCAATAAGTTCATCGAGATCATCGAAATCGACCGTAGTCCAATCAATATTATTGTTCGCCGCTTTGGCAATCTCATCACGAGAAGAAACGCGACGGCTGATCCGCCGCCCAGGAATTGCCGAGAAATCCATGAACTTGATGCTAAGATCCTTGAGAGTCCCGAGGATTGATGCACCCAGATCCGACTGCGACCAACCGAACCAACCACGCATCGCTCCTTCGTACGCCAAGAGCCAGTTCTTTGAAACGAGATCATCACTTGTGATCGTCGGTCCAAATATTGCCTGCTTCACGGGGCCACAAAGCTTCAAGCTCTCGGCGTATCGCGCCAGAAGCACAACATACGAACAGCGAGAAAATTTCACAGCGTCAAGCACAGATTCGTCAAGCTTGATCTTGAAGCATATGGCAAGCCATAAAATCCATATCGCCTCCTTGTCTTGACCAAGCTCAACAAGCCGAGGAAGCGAGGAGCTAACGTAAGTTTCGATCGCACCCTTATCCACGCGGTACCCAACTTTCTTGTAACCAAGAATAGCCTCCACGAATATCGGAAGAACATCCGAGTTGTGGATGGTTAGCCTCAACATGCTGGCTACAAAAACATCGATGTTCTTCTGATGGATTGTATGTCGAGCCATGACCGTCGCAGCGTAGCGCGCGGCGGATGGAGAGCGATTCTGCTCCACAATATCAATGGCTAGATCGGTCAACTTCAGAATATTTCGGCGCTGCGAAAAGGTCGAACTTGACGTATCGAGCTCGCTGAGCCGATATACCCAGCCTTCCCTGGCAGAACCTTTCACGGGCTCCACATAAGTCTTTTCATCATTCAACGCAACCTGATACTCGGCGGCGGCGTGCGCAAGAGCCGCATGAGCTCTTTCTGCATCGGAATGGGACTTGAAGAAAAGGGTGTAGTCGTCAATTAAACGCGCACCAGAGACAGGAGCACCCAGGACCTTTAAGAATTCCTTGTCAATCGCGCAACCCATGATCTCGGCGATCACATAGGAAGTATCCGGACCAATCGGCACACCTTGAGTCTGACCATCCTGCATTCGGCGAAGAATGCTGTCCAAGGATGACGCCCACAAAACCTCTCTGGCCTTCGCCTTCTTCTTCAGATTTGCTTTGCATCTCGCCTTTCCATGCACTGCCCACTCAATTGCGTGGGTATAGATGGTCGGGAAGTATCGCGCAAAATCCGCGTGAAGGACGTAAGAATATCCAGAGGCGCGGAGCACTTGCGCCTCTCTGAAGCCATCAAAGTTGCTTGATGAGACTGCGCGACTGCTCGAATTAAACTTCGGCGTACTGAAAGAGAAGTCGGACGATTTATAGATACTGGATATTTCCTTCCAGTTCTTGGAAATAACTTCAGCAAGCGCAAAGAATGGCTCAGGATTCGCTAGCGAAGCGATGCGCCTTCCTGACTTTGAATGGGGAAAACTAAAGCAATCGCAGCTCGTCCAAGTCGACGTCTGCCCAAACCCGGATTTCCTCAATCTGGGTATGCGGCTAGCAAACTGTTCGCTGCTAAAAATTGGGGGTAGCTCTTTCGGAAAGAATCCCCTAGTTAATAACGTCTTCGCAACGCGACTTCCCATCCCCCAACCCCCAAAAAAGGGCGGCTTCTGCTAGCCGCCCTTTCGTTCTCTAAACCCCATTCGGGTTCGCCTTCTCAACATCAATCTTGTACTGCTTAATCGCTCTCGCCACATCCTTACCCGTCATCTTGCCTTCCTTAGCCAGCGCTGCGATCGCGGCGTGGGCGATGTAGTAGCGGTCTACTTCGAAGAAGCGGCGCAGGTTGGCGCGGGTGTCGGAGCGGCCGAAGCCGTCGGTGCCCAGTACGGTGTAGGACATCGGGACGAAGGCGCGGATCTGGTCGGCGAAGCCGCGGACGTAGTCCGTTGCGGCGATGGCCGGGCCGGCGCGGCCTTCCAGGTTTTCGGTGACGAAGGCCTTGCGCGGGGTCTTGGCTTCGGGGTTGAGGCGGTTCCAGCGCTCGGCGTCGAAACCGTCGCGACGCAGTTCGTTGAAGCTGGGGCAGGACCAGATGTCGGCGCTGACGCCGAAATCCTTGTCCAGCAGTTCGGCCGCTGCCATGGCTTCGCGCAGGATGGTGCCGCTGCCGAGCAGTTGCACGCGCAGTTCGCCCTTCTTGGGCTTGCCGGCGTCCTTCAGCAGGTACATGCCCTTGATGATGCCTTCGGCCGCGCCTTCCGGCATGTCCGGCTGGGCGTAGTTTTCGTTCATCAGGGTGATGTAGTAGTACTCGTCCACCTGCTCTTCCATCATCCGCTTGACGCCGTGCTGCAGGATGACGGTGACTTCGAAACCGAAGGTGGGATCGTAGCTGCGGCAGTTGGGGATGGCGCCGGCCAGCAGGTGGCTGTGGCCGTCTTCGTGCTGCAGGCCTTCGCCATTCAAGGTGGTGCGGCCGGCGGTGCCGCCCAGCAGGAAGCCGCGCGTACGCATGTCCGCTGCCTGCCACGCCAGATCGCCGACGCGCTGGAAGCCGAACATCGAGTAGTAGATGTAGAACGGCAGCATGGGCACGTTGCTGACCGAGTAGCTGGTGCCGGCAGCCATCCACGAGGCGATGGCGCCCGGCTCGCTGATGCCCTGCTGCAGCACCTGGCCGCTCTGGTCTTCGCGGTAGTACATCAGCTGGTCGGCATCGACCGGCTTGTACTTCTGCCCGAACGGCGCGTAGATGCCGATCTGGCGGAACATGCCTTCCATGCCGAAGGTGCGCGCTTCGTCGGCCACGATGGGCACGATGCGCGGACCGATCTGCTTGTCGCGCAGGGTGATGTTGAGCGCCTGCACGAACGCCATGGTGGTGGAGATTTCGCGATCGCCGGTGGACTTGAGCAGGCGGTCGTAGGCCTCGAGCTTGGGCGCTTCCAGCGACAGGTCGGCCTTGCGGCGGCGCTGCGGCAGGTAGCCGCCCAACGCGGCGCGACGCTCCTTGAGGTATTGCACTTCCGGCGAGTCTTCGCCGGGGTGGTAGAACGGGATCTGCTCCGATTCTTCCAACTGCTGGTCGCTGATCGGAATATTGAAGCGGTCGCGGAAGGTCTTGATGGCCTCGTTGTCCAGCTTCTTGGTCTGGTGGGTCGGGTTGAGCGATTCGCCCGCCGAGCCCATGCCGTAGCCCTTCACCGTCTTGGCCAGGATCACCGTGGGCATGCCCTGGGTGTTCACGGCTTCGTGGTAGGCCGCGTAGACCTTGTGCGGGTCGTGGCCGCCGCGGTTGAGGCGCCAGATGTCGTCGTCGGACAGGCTGGCCACCATGGCAGCGGTTTCAGGATATTTGCCGAAGAAGTTTGCGCGCGTGTAAGCGCCGCCGAACGCCTTGCAGTTCTGGTATTCGCCGTCGACGGTTTCCATCATCAGCTTCTTCAGCACGCCGTTGGTGTCGCGCGCCAGAAGCGGATCCCAGTAGCTACCCCACAGCAGCTTGATGACGTTCCAGCCACCGCCGCGGAACACGCCTTCCAGTTCCTGGATGATCTTGCCGTTGCCGCGCACCGGGCCGTCCAGGCGCTGCAGGTTGCAGTTGACCACGAACACCAGGTTGTCCAGGCCTTCGCGGCCGGCCAGCGCGATGGCGCCCAGGGTTTCCGGCTCGTCCGACTCGCCGTCGCCGATGAAGCACCAGACCTTACGGTCGGACTTCTCGATCAGGCCGCGGTGCTCCAGATACTTCATGAATTGCGCCTGGTAGATCGCCGCCAGCGGGCCCAGGCCCATCGACACGGTCGGCGTCTGCCAGTAGTCCGGCATCAGCCAGGGATGCGGATAGGAAGAAATGCCCTGGCCGTCCACTTCCATGCGGAAGTTGTCCAGCTGCGATTCGTTGATGCGGCCTTCTAGGAACGAACGCGCGTAGATACCAGGCGAGCTATGGCCCTGGATGAACAGCAGATCGCCCGGGTGGCTGTCGCTGGGCGCGCGCCAGAAATGGTTGAAGCCGACGTCGTAGAGCGTGGCGCTGGAGGCGAAGCTGGCGATGTGCCCGCCCAGGTCGCCGGGCTTGCGGTTGGCGCGCACGACGGTCGCCATGGCGTTCCAGCGGATGATGGAACGGATCCGCCATTCCAGGGCCGGATCGCCGGGCGATTTGGCTTCGTTCTGCGGCGCGATGGTGTTGACGTATTCGGTCGTGGGCGAGAACGGCAGATAGGCACCGGCGCGGCGCGTCAGCTCCACCATGCCTTCCAGCAGTTGGTGAGCGCGCAGGGCGCCTTCGTTGTCGATCACCGCCTGGATGGAATCGATCCACTCGCGGGTTTCCGTCGGGTCAGGATCGTTCTGCAGCATCTCGTTCAGCCAGTTCATTACCACTCCCGTAGCACCGCGCCTGCGCGCGGCTGTTATCGTTTTAGTGAGCATTGAAGTGTAACGCACCGCCACGTCCGAACCACGTCCAAATCTGGGCTACGCGTGCGTATGGAGGGCGTTTCAGCGCTGTCCCAGGACAGTTCGCAACACCAAAATGAGACCTTTGACGCTTTGCAACATTGCACGCGTCATATCATCGGCGGCGGGGAGATCGGGGGATCGGAATGTCGGGAAGACATCAACGCATGCAAGCACCCAGGGATGCCGATAAAGGCGCCGGCGGTGGACGCATGGCGGGTGAAAGCATGGCCGGCGATGTGCGCTGGGGGCGCAGCCTGCGGACACGCATCGCGCTGTGGGCGGGCCTGGTGAATGTGGTGCTGCTGTTGCTGCTGACGCTGTCGGCCGCCTGGTTCGGGCGGCGCGCCATCGAAGAAGACGCGCGCAACGACACGCGGGCCAGCACCCAGGAAGCGGCATGGCGGTTGGACGATGCGATGCGCGTGGTGACCATCACCACCCAGGGCGTTTCGAACCTGGTGGCCAATTCCAGCCTGGATGCCGAAGAACTCACCACTACCCTGCGTGCGATGGTGAAGGCCACGCCGGGTTGCACCGGCGGCCTGCTGGTGCTGGAACCCCGGCAGCGCGGCGATGCGATGTTCGCCCGTTACATTGCCGCCAACGGCCGCGACCGCGATTTCGTCGCCGATGGTTATCCCATCCGCGACCAGGGCTGGTATCAACGCACGGTGGCTTCGCCCGCCGGCTGGTGGTCCGAGCCCTACCTCAACAACACCGCCGGCGGCGTCTGGATGGTCACCTACAACATGCCGTTGCGCGATTCCGGCCGGGGTGCGGTCACGCGCGGCATGGTCAGCCTGGACCTGCCGCTGAGCAACCTGACCGAGATGGTCGAATCGCTGGCGAACCTGCCCGGCTGGCGGGTTTCGCTGGTGGCCCCGGCAGGCACGCTGGCGTTGAACCCGCAGGTGAAGGTCGAACAACGGGAAACCCTTGACGACTACATCCGCCGCGCCGGCCGCCAGGACCTGGCGCCGGCCGCCGAGGCCGTTCGCAGGCGCCAGCCTCTGCAATTCGTGCATACCGACCGGCAGAACGGAGAGAAGCGCTACACCGTGGTGGAACCGGTAGGCGACAGCGGTTGGGTGCTGCTGGTGGCGCAGTCCTACAAACTGATCATCGCGCGTCTCAACCATGCGCTTTATCTGTTGATCGCGGTCGGCGTCCTATTGGCATTGATCTGCATGCTGGTGGTGCGCAAGCTGGCCCGACGCATCAGCCGGCCGATGGAACGCTTGTCCGATTCCGCCGCGCACCTGGCGGAGGGCCACTACGAAACGCCGGTGCCGCATACCGGCGGCAGCGACGAAGTCGGCCAGATGGCGCGCACGCTGGAACACGCGCGCATCTCCATCCGCCAGCAGTTGAACGAAATCGAGGAGATGAGCGCGGCGCGGCAGAAGCTGGAGAGCGAGCTGTCGATCGCGCGCGATATCCAATTGGCCATGCTGCCGCCCGGCCGCATGATCGACCGGCAAGGCAGCCACCTGGACGCGCAGGCGCAATTGGAGCCGGCCAAGGCGGTGGGCGGCGATTTCTACAGTTTCCTGGAAACCGGCGACGGCCGGCTTTGGTTCGTCATCGGCGATGTTTCGGACAAGGGCGTGCCGGCAGCGTTGTTCATGGCACGCACCATGACCGTGCTGGAAGTGGCCGCACGCGCGACCCAATCGCCGGAACGCGTGTTGGCGGAAGCGTCGCGGCGGCTGGTGGAAGGCAACGACACCTGCATGTTCGCCACCGTTCTCTGCGGCAGCATCGATACGCAGAGCGGCGATTGCGTGATGGCCAGCGCCGGCCACGATGCGCCGTTACTGTTGCTGCCCGATGGCAGCACCCAGCTGCTGCCGGTGGAGTCCGGGCCGCCGCTGGGTTTCGAGGTCAGCCACGCCTTCCCGCTATGGCGCGGAAGGCTGCCCCACGACGCCACGCTGGTGGCGTATACCGACGGCGTCACCGAAGCGTTCAACCAGGACGATGAAGCCTACGGCATTGAACGAATGCGGGCCGCGCTGCAGCCGCAATACGGCGCGCGCGAACAATGCCAACGCCTGATCGAGCAGGTACATGCGTTTACCGAGCCGGCGCCGCAATCGGACGACATCACCGTGCTGGCCATCCAACTGCGCCGGGACGCGGTCATGCCGGCCGGCTCCCCCGTGATTTTCTCTCCCAATGACTTGCCCCTTCAGGAGTTAGCGCATGCAGATGCGATTGATGATCCCGCGTGAATACGCCCGTGTCGACGACCTCAATGCCTCGCTGGAAGCCGTGCTGGAAAACAACGGCGTCAGCCGCGGTTTGCGCGACGACGTGAGGCTGATCGTGGAGGAACTGGCCTGCAACGCCATCGAGCATGGCGACCTGAGCGACGTCGAAGCCGAGCAGCACGAACTGTGCGTGGATATTTCGATCCGCGACGACCTGCTTGCGCTGGAGTTCCGCGAAGGCGGCGCCCCCTTCAACCCGCTGTCGCTGCCCACGCCCGAACTGGACGCCGACATCCTGGACCGCCCGACCGGCGGTCTGGGCGTGCACCTTATCCGACAAGTGGCGGAAGAAATGCACTATGAGCGGGCGAACGGTTGTAACGTTCTGTCCGTCACTTTGCGCATCCCCACATTGGAGAAACAAGCATGAGTCTGGATATCCAAATCCAGCCCCCAGGGAAAGGCAGCCAGCGCGTCAATCTCAACGGCCGCCTGGATACGCACACCTATGCAGACCTGGACCAGGCTCTGGTTCCGATACTGACGCCGCAGCTGCAATCGCTGGTGCTGGACCTGTCCGGCCTGGAATACATCAGCAGTGCCGGCATCCGCTCCATCTTCAAGGCGCGCAAGTACCTGGCCACCACCAACGGCAAGCTGCTGGTGGTCAACCCGCAGCCGCAGATCCAGAAGGTCTTCGACGTGGTGAAGGCGGTACCGCTGAACGAGATTTTTTCTTCCACCGCCGAAGCCGACGCCTATCTGGACGCGATGCAGCGTAAAGTGCTGCAAGGCCAGGACGACGATTGATCCCCGCCTTCGCGAGGGCAGGCGCCTGCCTTCGCGAAGGACAGGCTTTGAACACCCGTTAGCCGCCATGCAGGTAACGCCGCAGGCGGCACTGACTCAACGCGTGGCTACCCATGGATAACACGCACTAGGAAGAGCACTGATGAAGCGGGCAATCGAAAAGCTTGATATCGAAGTGTATCCGCCGGTCAACGGCAACCAGTACATCACTCTGGCCGGACGGCTGGACACGCACAGCCATGCGTCGCTGGAGGCGCGGCTGGCGCCGCTACTGGCGGACAGGCCGCAGGCCATCGTGCTGGACCTGGCGCATCTGGAATACATCAGCAGCGCCGGCGTGCGCTGCATCCTGAAAGCCCGCAAGTCGCTGGCCCCGCACGAAGGCAAGCTGTTGATCGTCCACCCGCAGACACAGATCCAGAAAGTGATCGAACTGGCCCAAGCCGTGCCGATGGACGACATCTTCGAATCCACGGCCGATGCCGATGCGTACCTGGACGCGATGCAGCGGCGGATTCTGGATGGGGAACGCGAGTAGCTGCTTCTTAGAAACAAAAAAAACCTCTTGTAGGAGCGACGTAAGTCGCGATGAAGCTCTACTGGTAAAGCTTCATCGCGACTCACGTCGCTCCTACAAGGGGCACAGTTGGATTTAGTCGAGGCCGGCTTTCCCAGCTTCCAACTGATGGCGGATCTGTGCGTCGACTGCGGCGATCGCGGTCATGTTGATGACGCGGCGCGGGGTGGCGCTGGTGGTCAGGATGTGTACCGGCTTGGAGATGCCCATCAGGATCGGGCCGATGGCGACGCCGTCGGTCACCACACGCACCATGTTGTAGGTGATGTTGGCCGCATCCAGGTTTGGCAGCACGAACAGATTGGCGCGGCCGGTCAGTGTGCTGCCCGGCATGATGCGGTTGCGCAGCACCTCGTCCCAGGCGGTGTCGCCCTGCATTTCTCCGTCGACGTTGAGGTCCGGCTTACGCTTGAGCAGCAGCTCGCGCACCTTGCGCATCTTCAGCGAGCCGGGCGTCTCGTGGCTGCCGAAGTTGGAATGCGACAGCAAAGCGATGCGCGGTTCGATACCGAACAGCTTGAGGCGATACGCCGCCTGCAACGTGGCTTCGGCGATCTGTTCGACGCTGGGGTCATCCTGCACGTGGGTGTCGAGGAAGAACCAGGCGCCTTGGTTGTTGATGACGCCGGTCATCGCCGACGTCGACTGCACGCCCGGATCCAGCGGAATCACACTGCGCACATAACCCAGCTTCTTGTGGAAGCGGCCGACGATGCCGCTGACCAGCGCGTCGGCTTCGCCGCGCGCGACCATCACCGCGGCGATCAGCGTCGGCCGCGAGCGCATCAGGTTCTTGGCGGCCGACACGGTGACGCCGCGGCGCGAAGTCAGCGAGTGGTAGTACTGCCAGTATTCGTTGAAGCGCGGATCGTCGTCGACATTGGTCAGCTCGAAATCCACGCCGGCGCGCATGCGCAGGCACAGGCGCTTGATGCGCGCTTCGATGACATCGGGACGGCCGATCAGGATTGGGAAGGCCAGGCCTTCGTCGATCACCGTCTGCACTGCGCGCAGCACGGTTTCTTCTTCACCTTCGGCGTACACCACGCGCTTCTTGTCGGCGCGGGCGCGGTCGTACACCGGCTTCATCATCAGGCTGGTGCGGTAGACGAACTGGCCCAGTTTTTCGCGGTAGGCATCGATGTCCTCCAGCGGGCGCAGCGCCACGCCCGAATCCATTGCCGCCTTCGCCACCGCTGGCGCCAGTTCGACCAACAAGCGCGGGTCGAACGGACGCGGGATCAGGTATTCCGGGCCGAAGCTGGGCACGTCATCGCCATACGCCGCGCCAAGATCGGAAGCTTCGCGCCGCGCCAGGCTGGCGATGGCGTTCACGCAAGCCAGTTTCATGGCTTCGTTGATGCCGGTGGCACCCACATCCAGCGCGCCGCGGAAGATGTACGGGAAGCAGAGCGCGTTGTTGACCTGGTTGGGATAGTCGGAACGGCCGGTGGCGATGATGCAGTCCGGACGCACTTTCTTGGCGTCTTCCGGCGAGATTTCCGGATTGGGGTTGGCCAGCGCCAGGATGATCGGCTTGTCGGCCATGGTGGCCACCATTTCCGGCTTCAGCACGCCGGCGGCGGACAGCCCCAGGAAAACATCGGCGCCAACGACGATTTCGGCCAGCGTGCGCTTGTCGGTCTCGCGCGCATAACGCGCCTTGTCCGGGTCCAGCCCCGGGCGGCCGGGGTACAGCACGCCGTCGCGATCCACCGCCAGGATGTTTTCCGGCTTCAGGCCCAGCGCCACCAGCATGTCCAGGCAGGCGATGCCGGCCGCGCCGGCGCCGCTGGTGGCCAGCTTCACGTCTTCGATCTTCTTGCCTACCACTTCCAGCGCGTTGACCACCGCCGCGCCGACAATGATCGCGGTGCCGTGCTGGTCGTCGTGGAAAACGGGGATCTTCATCCGCTCGCGCAGCTTGCGCTCCACGATGAAGCATTCCGGCGCCTTGATGTCTTCCAGATTGATGCCGCCGAAGGTCGGCTCCAGGCTGGCGATGATGTCGACCAGTTTGTCCGGATCGTTCTCATCGATCTCGATGTCGAACACATCGATGCCGGCGAACTTCTGGAACAGCACGCCCTTGCCTTCCATGACCGGTTTGCCGGCGAGCGGGCCGATGTTGCCCAGGCCCAGCACCGCGGTGCCGTTGGTCACCACCGCCACCAGGTTGCCGCGTGCGGTCATCTCGCTGGCGGCCTTAGGGTCTTCGACGATCGCTTCGCAGGCGTAGGCCACACCCGGCGAGTACGCCAGCGCCAGGTCGCGCTGGGTCAGCATCGGCTTGGTGGGCGCGATCTTGATCTTGCCGGGGGGCGAGACGCGGTGATATTCGAGCGCGGCCTGTTTCAGATCTTCGTTGGACATGGAAGCGGCTTGCAATGACGGGACCCCCGATTCTAACGGCTCAGTCACCGCGTTTACCGGGTGGGGCGTAAACGATGTCCTACGAAGATGTGATTATTGATGCGGTATGCAGATACGTGCTGGTGTTTTCCGTTTTGCAACAGGACGCGCTCAGTCCACCGGTGAACCATCCGCTGAACCATCCGCGTGAAGGCCTGCGTGGTCCGTCGGCGGCAGTTGTTCGATGCTGCTGCGCCATGCATCGAGGAACTGGCGGCGCTTGAGCGCATCCAGATAGACCAGCAGCCCTGGCCCGAGCCGGATCGGACGGAAAGGCTGGGTCCGGTCGCCTTCGCGGCCGTAAGGCGCAGCGGCAGTGGCGTTGCCGGAAATCACCGGTTCGACATGGGCATGCCGGGCCAAGGCCTGCTGGCCCTGCGGCGACAGCAGGAAATCCAGGAACTGGCCTGCCTGCACGGGGTTGGGCGCATGCCGCGGAATCAGCGCAGTGCGCAATAGCACCAGGGTGTAGTCCTCCGGCTGCACGATGGCCAGCGACTTGCCGGCCGCCATGCGCAGCTGTGCATACGACGACAGCGCGTTGTAGGCCAGCGCCAGTTCGCCGTTGGCGACCCGGTCCAGCAGCACGCCGCTGCGATTCTCCCGGCGCACCCGGTTGTCGCCCAGCGCCGACATCAATGCCCCGGCCATGCTGCCGGTCTGGTTGTCCTGGGTCGCCAACAGATAGCCCACGCTGCTCTGGGCGGCGTCGTAGATGCCGACCCGCCCGGCCAACGGCGCGTCCGGTGCGCGCAGCAACTCCAGCAACTGGCGACGGGTGCGCGGCACGCGCCCGGCCGGCAGCAGGCGCGGGTTGTAGGCGATCACGACCGGCTCATAGCTGATCGCGGTGATCTCGTTGCGCCAGTGGCCCCACGCAGGCAGCTTGTCGGTCAGTGCGCTGTGGTGCGGCTGCGCGTAACCGTCGTTGACCAACTTGGTCTGCAAGTCCATGCCGCTGCTGATCAGCAGATCGGGCCCATCGCCGCGCTTGGCCGCGGCCAGGAACTTGGCGGTCAGGTCCTGCGCGATGTAGTCGACATAGACCACTTCGGTGGTCGGATGCAGGCGCTGGTAGTCACGGATGATCGGCGCGAACACCTCCATGTCGGTGGTGCCGTAGATGGTCAGCCGCTCGACCGGCGTGGCGCCACCCGCCAACGCCGGAAAGCGCTGCACGGTGCCTGGCACGGCGACCGCCACACCAGGCAACGCAAGCACCGCGACCGTCAGCAGCAGACGGAACAGGTTTCGGATCATGGCGGGCTTTGAGTGATGGTGGGCTTTGAATTAGGAAACACACGCGGAAATCGCAGGGTCACAATCAAGCCGCCTTCGACCCGATTGCTCAAGGCGATGCGGCCGTGATGGCTTTCGACGACGCGCTTGACGATGGCCAGGCCCAGGCCGGCACCGCCAGCGCTGGCTTCACGGCCACGCACAAAACGCTCGAACACCTGCTCGGCCTCGGCCGGGGCGATGCCGGGACCATGGTCGGCAACGGTGACCACCCATTCGTCCTGATCCAGCGTGAGCGCCAGTTGCAGCGGGCCGCGGCCAGCTTGGCCGTACTTGAAGGCGTTGTCGATCAGGTTCTTCAACGCCTCGCGCAGCAATAGCGCATCGCCCTTCACCAGCGCTGGACCGGCGGCCAGCGCGAGGCGCACGTCCGGTCGCTGGCCGGCAAGCAGCTGCGCCTGCGGAATCGACTCGTGCAAGGCCTGATGCAGCACTTCGGCCAGATCCACCGGCTCGAAGCGTTGCAGGTTGGCGCGGTGGATAACGCTGGCATCGCTGAGCAATTGGTTGAGCAGTCGCGACAGTTGGCTGGAGTTGCGTTCGATCGCCTCCAGGCTGTGTTGCCGCTCGCCGGGGTCGTCGTCGTCCAGCGCCAGCTGAACTTGTGCGTGCAATGCGGCGAGCGGCGTGCGCATCTGGTGGGCGGCCTCGGCCATGAAGGCACGCAAGGTCTCGTTGCTGTTGTCCAATCGCTCCATGAAGCGATTCAACGCCGACACCATCTGTTCCAGTTCCTGTGGCACCGGCCCGGGTAGCGGCTTGAGATCGGACGGCTCGCGGCGAGAGAGATCTCGCTCGATGCGGGTCAGCGGACGCAAGGCCTGGCGCACGCCGAGCCACGACAACAGCAGCATCAACGCCGACAACAAAGCAAGCGGCAGCAGCGCGCGCACGACCATGTCGGCGGCCAGCGCATCACGCGCGCGCCGAGTCTGGCCGACCTGCACGATTACCTGGCGTTGATCGGAAACAGACGATACGCGCCGCGCCACCGCGGCGAAGCGCACGGTTTCGCCGCTATAGGGGGCGTCGAACAGAACGGCGTCGCCATCCAACTCGGGCATGCGTGGCGGTGCAGGCAGATCTTCATATCCGGTGATCGGCCGCGCAGCCGATTTCGCATCACCCGACTTGGCAGCACGCTCGTACACGCCATAGAACACGCGGTCTTCCGGCGCCATGCCGAGCAGATCCAAAGCGGCGTAAGGAAAATCGACCTGCCATCGGCCTTCGGCGAGCACCACGCTGCCGGCGATGGACAACGTCGACGACACCAGCAGATGGTCGAACGAGCGATCAGCGGCGCGATAGCTGTAGTTGCGCGCGGCGAAGAACAACACCATCAGCCCCAGCACCGACATTCCGCCCAGATACAACAGCAGCTTGCGCCGGATCGAACTACCCGCGGCCGCCGGACCCGCCATCATCGCGGCGGCCCGGGATCGGCATCGGGATGATCCTGCGTATCCGCAGGATCGCTCGGCTCGGCCATATAGCCGGCGCCGCGCACGGTGACGATGCGCAGCGGAGCACCTGCGAGTTTTTTGCGCAGGCGGCCGATATACAACTCGATGGCGTTGGGGCCGGCCTCGTCATCGAAACCGAACAGACTCTTGGCGATTTCGTCCTTGCTGACCAGTTGGCCAAGCCGGCCGAGCAGGATTTCCAGCAGGCGATATTCGCGATTGGGCAGATCGATGATTTCGCCGCCAAGCGTCAACCGATGCGCGGCGTTGTCGAACGCAAGCGCGCCGATCTGCAGCACTTCGCTGGCCTGTCCGCGGCTGCGCCGCACCAGCACGCGGCAACGCGCTTCGAATTCACGAAAGTCGAATGGCTTCGCCAGATAGTCGTCGGCGCCCGCATCGAGCGCCTTGACCCGATCTTCGATGCCGTCGCGCGCGGTCAGCATCAGCACCGGCGTGGTGTCGCCGCGCTCGCGCAAGTCCGCCAGCAGCCGCAAACCATCGAGCCGCGGCAGACCGATATCCAGCACCACCACGTCGAATGGTTCGTAGCGCAGCACGCTGGCGGCCGTCAGTCCGTCGGATTGCCAATCCACCGCATGCCCATTGCGCCGCATCCGGCGAACGATGGCATCGGCCAGATCGGCATTGTCCTCGACCAGCAGCATTCTCATTGGAATGCAGTGCGGCTTGAGGATCGCGGTGCGGCGCAGCAAAAGATCATGAGTCTTGGTGTGGTGCGAGGCGAGATAGCCAGCCTATTCAAGCACAGCACGGCGATGCGACGGCCACAAGTGTGACAACGCGGATAGGACGACGACAGGTTGATGACAGCTTCGCGGGCCTAGGCTCGAAACCGGCCACGATGAAGCGCATCCGCGCACCTGGGAGGGACAGTGGGCAGAAAAACGAACGACGCACAGCGATTGTGCGGCGCAGGCCCGACGTCCGTAGGCCTGGCGAACATGACGTCCAGGATTTCGGCGCCCAGTAGCGTGACGTCTTTGGTGATGTTGCTCGCATTGTGCTCGCCTCCCGCGCTCGCGGCCGACGACGATGCACCCGTAACGGCGGAGTTGGGGGGACGCATCCACCTGGATTTCGCCAACTACAACAACGATCGGCGCGGCACGCCCAACGCCAACGACGTGGATTTTCGCCGCCTGTGGCTGGATGTGTCGGGCCGCTTCTTCGCGGTCGACTACAAACTGGAAGCCGACTTCGCCGGCGACAAACCCGTCGCACGCGACGTTTACATCAGCAAGGATTTTTCCGCCGGCCGCCTGACCGTGGGGCAGTTCAAGCAACTTTATTCGCTGGACGACCGCACCGGCTCCAACTACGGCAGCTTCCTGGAACGCGGCTATCTGGCTTCCACCTTGGCGCCAACCTATCGGCAAGGCGTTGCTTGGCAAGGCAGCCGCGATGGCTACACCTGGGGCGCCACCGGTTATCGGCTGGCCAGCATCGACAACTGGCAGATCAAGGGCAACGCGATCGGCGGGCGTGGCACCTGGGCGCCGCGTCATGATGAGGGCGACGTGCTGCATCTGGGCGTATCGCTGGCCCATGAACACTACGACGAGCCCGGCGCCAATGGCACGCCCGGTCTGAGCGTGCGCCCGCGTCCGGCCGGTTATTTCTCCGACGCAAGCCGCATCACCCTGGCCAACTTCAACGCCGGCCGCGACACGGACGTAAACAAGTGGGCGTTGGAATACGCGCAGGTGCGCGGCCCGTGGTCGTGGCAAGCGGAACTTGGCGGCGGCGAATACGACGACGGCAGCCAACGCGCCCGCATTCTTTCCGGCTATGCATTCGCCAGCTGGTTCGTCACCGGCGAATCGCGCGCTTATGACACTCGCACCGGCCGTTTCACCCGCATCCGCGATATCCGCCACCAGCGCGGCGCATTCGAACTCGCTTTGCGCTACGACGAAATGCGCGGCCAGCAGCACCTTTACGGGCAACCGGACTTTATCGATGCCTCGGTGCAGTCGCTGACATTGGGCGGCAACTGGTACCTGCGGCCGAACCTGCGTTTCATGCTGGACCTGATCGAAAGCCGCAACCAGGACCATCGCGTCAACGCCACTACCGACCGCACCAGCGCG
This sequence comes from uncultured Pseudoxanthomonas sp., assembly GCA_965653375.1. GTDB lineage: Bacteria > Pseudomonadota > Gammaproteobacteria > Xanthomonadales > Xanthomonadaceae > Pseudoxanthomonas_A. The sequence continues at coordinate 2,217 of CBFGZY010000077.1, read as the reverse complement.
GTCACCGGCCGCTTCCAGTTCGATTTCTGATTTCTCTCCCTGCACCTGACAGCTACTCGCCTCGCAGCCACTCACTTCGCAACAAGGAATCCCGCCCATGCTGACCGCGCTAGGTTTCGGAATGGTCCTCACCTTCATGTATCTGATCATGAGCAAGCGCTTGTCGCCGCTGGTGGCGCTGATCGTGATCCCGATTCTGTTCGCCGTGATCGGCGGGTTCGGCAGCGGACTCGACGAGATGATGCTGGAAGGCATCAAGAAGATCGCGCCGACCGGCGTCATGCTGATGTTCGCGATCCTGTACTTCGGCGTGATGATCGATGCGGGGCTGTTCGACCCCATCGTCGGCCGCATCCTGCGCCTGGTCAAAGGCGATCCGCTGCGCATCGTGATGGGCAGCGCGGCGCTGGCCATGCTGATTTCGCTCGACGGCGACGGCTCCACCACCTACATGATCACCATCGCCGCAATGCTGCCGCTGTATCAGCGCTTGCGAATGGACGCACTCGGGCTGACCTGCGTCACCATGCTGTCCAGCGGCGTGATGAACCTGACGCCGTGGGGCGGCCCAACCGCCCGCGCGGCGACCGCGCTGCACGTGGACCCGGCTCATGTGTTCATCCCGCTGGTCATCCCGATGATCGTGTCGCTGCTCGGCATCCTGACGCTGGCCGCCTGGCTGGGCATGAAGGAACGCCGCCGGCTTGGCACCGTCCATCTGCCTGGCGCCGATTTCCATGGCGGCGATCCGCTGATCGACGACAACGAACGCCTGCCAACCATGGATGGCGACGACGAGCACATCAAGCGACCCAAGTTGCTGTGGTTCAACACGGCATTGACGCTGGCGCTGATGGCTGCGTTGGTCATGGGCGTGCTGCCAATGCCGGTGTTGTTCATGATCGGCTTCGCCATCGCACTGGTGGTCAACTACCCGAACATGGCCGAACAGCGCCGCCGCGTGGCCAACCACGCCGGCAACGTGCTGGCGGTGGTGTCGCTGATCTTCGCCGCTGGCATCTTCACCGGCATTTTGTCCAACACCGGCATGGTCGAGGCGATGTCGCGCAGCTTCCTGGCGGTCATTCCCGACGCCTGGGGGCCGTACCTGGCGGTGATTACCGCGCTGGTCAGCCTGCCCTTCACCTTCTTCATGTCCAACGACGCGTTCTACTTCGGCGTGCTGCCGATCCTGTCCGAAGCCGCGGGCCACTACGGCATCACACCGGTGGAAATGGCGCGCGCCTCGCTGGTCGGCCAGCCGGTGCATCTGCTCAGCCCGCTGGTGCCCTCGACCTATCTGCTGGTCGGCCTGGCCAAGGTCGAATTCGCCGACCACCAGCGCTTCACCCTCAAGTGGGCGGTGTTGACCTGTCTGTTGATGCTGGTCGCGGCGTTGACGCTGGGCCTGTTTCCCTTGTTCGCCGGTTGACTGGAGAAAACCTCATGACCCTTCGTATCGCTTACGTCACTTCCGGCATGGGCAGCATCGGCACCGCCATCTGCCAGAAGCTCGCCCTGCAGGGCCACACCGTGGTCGCCGGCTGTGGACCGGATTCGCCACGCAAGACCGCATGGCTTCGGGAGCAGCGCGAACTCGGCTTCGAGTTCACCGCTTCGGAAGGCAATGCAGCCGATTGGGACTCCACCGTGGCGGCCTTCCGCAAGGTGCGCGCGGAAATCGGCGAGATCGACGTATTGGTCAACAACGCCGGCGGCACCCGCGACACGCTGTTCCGGCAGATGACCTTGGAAGACTGGAATGCGGTGATCAGCAGCAACCTCAACGCGCTGTTCAACATCAGCAAGCAAGTGGTCGAACCGATGACGCAGCGCGGATGGGGCCGGATCATTCATATCGCGTCGGTCAGCGCGCAGCGCGGCCAGATTGGACAGATCAACTACGCCACCGCCAAGGCGGCGATGCACGGCTTCACCCGTGCGCTAGCGCTGGAAGTGGCCGGCCGCAGCGTCACCGTCAATACGGTGTCTCCCGGCTACATCGCCAGTTCCGCAATCGGAAGCTTCCCACCAGATGTATTGGATCGCCTGGCGACCGCGGTGCCAGTTCGCCGCCTGGGACGGCCCGAAGAAGTTGCCAGCTTGTGTGCGTGGCTGGCGTCCGATGATGCGGCGTATGTGACCGGTACGGATTATGCGGTGAATGGTGGATTGCATATGGGGTGAAGCGGGGAGCGGGGAGCGGGGAGCGGGGAG
>CBFGZY010000076.1:0-17831 GCA_965653375.1 uncultured Pseudoxanthomonas sp. | reverse complement strand
TTTGCCTGCTTTTTTATACTCCGCCCCCCGACTCCCCCCCCACCCGCCCGCTCCTACAGGGAGGCCTTCTGCCGGTGTTTAGGCGCCGATCTTGAAGGCTGACAGCGGTTTGACCACGCCGTATTTTTCTTTCAGTAGTTTGCCCTTCAGCGGCGGCAGGCTTACTGGCTTCAACGGCACCGCGGTATCCGGCATGCGATCCAGCAGATCCCGGATCAATGTAAGCCGGCCGAGCCGTTGATCGTTGAAGTCGACCAGCGTCCACGGCGCGTGCTTGGTATGGGTGGCTTTTAGCATGGCTTCGCGCGCGGCGGTGTACTCGCCGTATTTTTCGCGGGCCTTGAGGTCGATGGGCGACAGTTTCCAACTCTTCAACGGATCGTCCGCGCGTTCGGCAAAGCGCTCTTCCTGGTGAGCCTGATCCACCGCCAGCCAATACTTGAATAGCAGGATGCCTTCGTCGATCAACGCCTTCTCGAATGCCGGCGTTTGTTGCAGGAACTTGCGGTACTGCGCGTCGGTGCAGTAGCCCATCACCTTCTCCACGCCTGCGCGGTTATACCAACTGCGGTCGAACAGTGCGATTTCGCCGGCTGCCGGCAAGTGGGAGATGTAGCGTTGCAGGTACCACTGGGTGCTTTCGCGTTCGCCGGGTTTCGGCAACGCCACCACTCGGCATTGGCGCGGATTCAGGTGCTCGGCGATCGCGCCGATGACGCCTCCCTTGCCGGAGGTATCGCGGCCTTCCACCACCACCACGATCCGGCTGCCTGCGTGCCGGACCCAGCGTGCCATGGCCGCCAATTCGAGTTGCATGGGTTCCAGCAGCGCTTCGTATTCCTTGCGTTTGAGCTTTTTCATGACACTTCCTTTTCTGAGCGAATCGGTTCGTGCTGGCGTAGCGCAATGGTTTTATGGGAGTTTTCCGCTGCCGAGTGGGAACAGGCTGTGGCCGAGGTGATTTCCTTGAATCAGCGCTTGCGCTTGGAATGCCCCGCCATGCCGCGGGCGACTTCCAGCAATGCGCCTTGCTGACGGGTATTGAGTGCGCGGTAGGCGGCCAGCAGATCGTGCTCGCCGCGCGTACGCGCCGGGTCCAGCGTCGAAGCGAGTTCGGACAGCAACGCGCCGGCGGGAACGCCAAGCGTACGTGCCAGTGCATTCAGCTGGTCTTTGCCAGGCAGCTTGTCGCCGCTCATCCAGGATTTGACCGTGGCTGCGCCGGCGCGCGGAATGGCGGCGGCGATGTCCGCGGCGGTCAGCCCGCTGGCCTTGGCCAGCAGGCGCAATGTGGTATCCAGCGGCGGCGACATTCGTTTACTCCTTCAAACGGGGGCGCAGGGTCGCCAGGTTGCAGGGCTGGGTGCGGGCATCGAGCTGCGCGCGGATGATCTTCTCCCAGCCGGTGCGGCAGGCCGAGGTGGACCCCGGCAGGCAGAACACGAACGTCTGGTTGGCCAAGCCGGCAAAGGCACGCGATTGCAATGAAGAGGTGCCGATCTCTTCGAAGCTGATCTGCCGGAATAGCTCGCCAAAGCCTGGCATCTCCTTGTCCAGCAGCGGTAGCAGGGCCTCGGGCGTGGAGTCGCGGCCGGTGAAACCGGTGCCGCCGGTGACCAGAATGCCGTCGACGTTAGGGTCGGCGATCCACTGAGAAACTTGCGCACGCATCCGATAACGATCATCGGGCAACAGTGCGCGTTCGCTCAGCCGGTGCCCGGCTTCTGTCAGCGCCTCGACCAGATAGTCGCCGGAACGGTCTTCTTGCAAAGTCCGCGTATCAGAGACGGTCAGTACGCAGAGGCGTAGCGGGATCAAGGCGTCGGAGTGGCTCATGCGGCCAGCCTATAGGGAAGTGTGCCGGCCTTTCAATCGTTCCGGATGTATTCCGCTTTTGCGGTTTGACGCTCCATGCTCCATGTAGGGCAGAGCTGCGGCTCATGATGGCACCGCGTCAATGGCAATAAGGCGGTCGCAACGGCAGACGATAGTGAATAGCCGCCACGCTCTTCTGGAGTCGAGCTCGCTGGGCCGCTTTTGGTTCTGGCCTTGGACCTTATCTGCGTCAGAATCAAAAGCAGCGGAGCAAGCTCCGCTCTACGAGGTTGAAGGCGCCTCCCGGGTGGGAGGCGCCGATTTCTGTTACCGATCGTCGTCCTTGGATGCGCGAATGTCGGCATCGGCATCGGCATTGGCTTCTAGGCCGGCATTCGCCGAAACGCGACGATCCTTGCGAGAGGCGGATGCGTCGGCATTGCCGGAAGCGGATCCGGACGCCGAACCAGCCGCAGAGCCGTCGGTGAGGCCACTGCTGGCATCCTGCGCGGTATCAGCCGAAGCGCCGCCGTTGGCATTGCCGGATGCTCCGCCGCGCGAGCTGAGTCCGCCAGAAGCCGCGCGCTGTGCCGTTTCGGAAACCGGAGCGACGGCACCCAGGGCATCAGGCGCCTGGACGTTGGAAGCGTCGCCGCCGTTCCGCGATGGCAACTGGCTTTGTGCCTGGCCCGCTGCGTTGCCGGCGGCAGCGGCTGCGGTTTCAGCGCCGCGCGTAGCTGCCGAGGCGCTGCCAGCCGCACTGCCCGCGGCTTCCAGTGCACCGGCGGCCGTTCCGGCCTGCGCCGAGCCTGCAGCCTGGCCGGCAAGATTCAATGCGGCGGTGGGATCGACCGCGCTGCTTGCACGCTCTGCTGCCTTGCGGGCGCGTTCTTCCGCGCGGCGCGTCATGCGCTCGCTGCGTTCGATACCGCGTTCGGTCATGCGGGAAGCACCGCGGAGCGTTCCGCCCACCGGATCCGTCTGCGGACCCCGCAAGCCACCCGTGCCGACGCCACCGGTGATCTGGCCGCCGATGCCGCCGGTGGCGCCGCCGCCGAGCAACTGCGCGCTGGCAGGAAGGACAAGCAGCGACAACGCGGCGCCCAGGCCAAGGGTCAGTGTGGATTTCTTGTTCATGTTCTGCCTCCGATCAAGCCGCAGACCATCCGCGGCACTCATAGGCAATTACGAACCGGTGTGCCGGATTATTCCCGGCCGGCGCCTCGTGTTGGCGAGCGTTCATTTGCCGACGCCGCGACGGCTGCCGCGCCATCGCCAAGCAACCCATATCCGAATGTCGTATCGCTACCGCGCCGGCCCAGGTCGATCGCTTCGGCCACCAACGATTGTTGGATGCGCGCAGGGAGTCCTGTTTGTGGTTCGCTGGCCGTCTGCGCCGCCATGCGCGCCACCAGAGGCGCGGCATAGGAGGTCCCGCGTACCGATTCCCACCGCCCACCGGGCGCTGCGGCATTCAAGCCGGCGCCGACAGCAGCGAAATCCACCTGCTTGCCGCGTCCGGCTTCCGGCAGGGCGCGGTGGCGTCCGTCCACCGCGGTCACGCCGATGACATCCGGATAAGAAGCCGGGTAAAGCGGTGGCGCGGCTGGGCCGTCATTGCCGACGGCGGCAACGATGACGTGGCCGCGCCGGACCGACGCACCGATGATTTTTTCCAGCAGCGCATTCGGTGGTCCGACCAGACTGACATTGATTACCGCTACCCGTTCGCGCGCCAACCATCCAAGCGCTTCAGCCAAGGCGACCACGCTGCCACCCACGGGTTGCCCGCAATAAATATCGGCGGCGAACAGCGTCGCATGCGCCGCTGCGCGCTCTTGCTCGGCGCCCATCAGCAGCGATGCGACGGCCGTGCCATGGCGGTCCGGGTGAGGCGCACCATCGCAACTCCAGGTGCGAATCTCCGCGCCTGCCAATGCCGGATGCGAACGATCCACGCCAGTGTCGATCAAGCCCACGCGCCATTCCCGGATTTTTCCCTGCGCATTGCGCGCGCTGGACGAGCGTGCTGTAGATGATGCTGCAGAAGAGGGCGCCGACTGCGCGGCCGATTCGGTGTACAGGTGGTTGAAATCGTACTGGCCTTCCGGATCCAGCTTGCGCAGGCGCGCCAACGCGCGGCGTGTCCGCTCGTCGGTAGGAGCGCGCAAGACGACCACGCGAATATCCAGGCCATCCAAAGTGCGTTCTTGGGCAATCGCGAATCCAGCCGCGCGTGCGCGCTCGAGCGAGAGCGGCGAGGGGTCGATCGCCACCACTTCGCTGCGGACGACGGGCGCCCCTCGCGGATCGGTATCGATGCGTTCGGGGTTATCGCGTAGCAATGTGCGAATACGTAGGTCGCGCAGACCGGCAAGTTCCCGGCTGACTCCCGAAAGCTCCTGACCCACCGTATCCACTGAGCGCTGCGCCGAATCCAGCGTGCGCTGCGGTAGGTCTGCCGGCACCGCCGGGACCGTGGGCAAAGCCAGCTGGGCGCCAGCCGGTGCGACGATCAGCAGCGCCAACGAAAGCGTCGATAGCAGTGGCCGGATCCGGACGATCATGGGTGCGCATTGGGCACGGGACAGGTTGCAGACGATGCTAGCATCGCGATGAATGCCGGCTTTCCGGGGCATCAGCCGAACCAGTCGGATCGGGATTAAATCGCCCTCGCCGTTCGTATCGGATCATGAAGATGCTCGATTCCAACCAGCAGGTGAAGGATGGCTTGTGCGAAATGCTGCCGCGTCTGCGGCGGTTCGCGCGTGCGCTGGCCGGCAATCCACAGGACGCGGACGATCTGGTGCAGACGGCGGTGGAGCGTGCGCTTGCGCGGGCTTCGCAATGGCGAACCGACATGCGGCTGGATGCGTGGCTGTACGGCATCGTCCGCAATGCCTGGATCGACGAAGTGCGGTCGCGCGGCCGCGTCAGGCATTTGTTCGCACCGGACGAAGCGGGCGCCAACGTGGGCGAATCGACCATCGAAGCGCACGTCATCCGGATGTCGGTGGAGGCGGCCATGGCGAAACTCCCTGAAGAGCAACGTGGAGTCGTGGCATTGGTATTGATCGAAGGGTTGGCTTACAAGGAAGCGGCTGCGGTGCTGGAAATCCCGATGGGTACGTTGACCAGTCGATTGGCGCGCGGCCGCGAAGCACTGCAACGCATGTTGGGCGACGACGCCGAGGTGGAGGCATGAAAATCGAGGAAGAAACGCTGATGGCTTACGTCGACGGCGAACTGGATCCCGCCAGTGCTGCGCGCGTCGAAGCGGCACTGGCCGACGATCCGGAACTGGCCGCGGCGGTCGCGCGCGAACGCGCGTTGCGCCAGCGTCTGCGGTCGGCATTCGACCCCATCGTCGACGAGCCGATACCGGAGCGGCTCATCGCAGCTGCCCGAGGCGAGAAGACGCCGCAGCAAGTACCCTCCGCAAACCTTCCGCCGCGCCGTCGTGGAAGCTGGCGTTATTGGGGCGCGATGGCGGCCGGCATCTTGGTCGGGGTGTTGTTTGCGCAGGTATTGCCCAACAGCGGTTCTGGCCCATGGCGTAGCGGCGCCGATGGCGTGTTGGTGGCCAGCGGCGAATTGGAGCGAGCATTGGATACTCAGTTGGCCAGCGCACCCGCCGCCGGTACGGCTGCCATCGGTCTGAGCTTCAAGTCCACCAACGGCGAGTACTGCCGCACCTTCACGACGTTGCAACCGCGCGCGTCGGCAGGGTTGGCCTGTCGCGGTTCGCAAGGCTGGTCCGTGCCGGTGCTGATGGAAACACAAGCAACAGCCAATGGAGAATTGCGAACGGCATCCACTGCGCTGCCGCCGGCACTGTTGGAGCAAGTGGATGCACGGATGGAAGGAGAGGCGTTAGACGCCGAAGGCGAACGTGCAGCACGCGATGCCGGCTGGCGTTGATGGGGCGCGCTAGGACTGCGAATCCGCGCGCATTTCACGCGCAGCGGAAATGAAGTTCTCGGCAAATGCCTTCATGTCGAACAAACCGTTACGCCGTTCTCGGCAAAGCGCCAGTTCTTCTCTCAGCGCGGTCAAGGCGGCAGGGTCTTTGCCCAATTCGATAGCGCGCGCGACGAAACTTTTTTCGTCGGCGACGTTCATCGCTTCCATTCCCAAGTGGTGATTGAGACTGCCGGCCACACGTGAGGCAAAGGTTTCACCCGGACAGGTCAAGACCGGGCAACCGGCCCATAGTGCATCGGACGCGGTGGTGTGGGCGTTGTAGGGATGAGTGTCCAGGAACAGATCGGCGTGCCGGTAGCGCGCCAGGTATTCGGCGTGCGGCAATTTGCGCATGAAGACCAGGCGCGCAGGATCGACACCGGCTGCCCGCGCCGCCTCGCGCAGGCGATCATCGGCGCGGCCGGGACCCGATAGCAGCCACAGCACGCTGCCGGGCACGCCGCGCAACACCGCCATCATGCGTTCGAAACTGGTGGGATTGAGCTTGTAGCTGTTGTTGAAACAGCAATAGACCACGCCACCGGCTTCTGTGCGCTCCGGCAGTCCGCACTCGGCGCGTGAAGCTGCGGGCGGGATCGCGCGCTGCGTGTCAGACGGTTGAAAACAACCAGCCAGCCATTTCACCTGTTCGGAGTAATGCGGCACGAGCGATTCCGGCAGCGCGAAGCGGTCGGCCAGCACATAGTCCACCCAAGGCGCGCCTGACGTGCCCGGATAAGCCAGCCAATTGACTTGTACTGGCGCCGGCCGCATCGCCAAGACTTCCGGCGCGCCGCCGCCGCCCCAGCCACGCAGATCGAACAGCACATCGATGTGCTGTTCGCGAATGGCGTGGGCGATGCGCGGGTGAGGCTGCCCAGCAACATCATGCAGAAGCGTTGCCGTGTGCAGGCGTTGGCGAATGACACTGCCGTCGTCGCGGTTGAGCGCGAATAGATGCGCTTCGACCGTCGCATGCGAAGACAGTGCTTCGAAGAAGGCTGCCGTCAGCAATCCGGTAGGGTGCGCGCCGAAGCCGTTGGAGAGAAACCCCAACCGCAATGCGTCGCCATCGCGCGCGCTTGCCATTTCCGGAGCGGGCGGCATGGGCCGGATTCGACGGGCGATCTCGGCGGCACGTAAACGTGCGCACGCCAGCTGTTCGGAAGGCGGTGCGTCTTCGCTGAGGAAGGCGAAAGGTTCCACCGCGGCGCGTCCTTCCCGTACTGCGCGGCGCACCTGTGTGGAAAGCGTCTCCAGTTGGCGCCAATCGCAGAGCTTGCGCCGCCAGTTCAGCAGATGCGCCGCTATCGACGGCTCGCCCGGCATCAGGCGGTATGCGTGTTCATAAGCTTGCGCGGCGGCCTCGGCTTCGCCAGCGTCTTCCAGAGCATGGCCGAGCCACAGGGTGATGCCGGGATGCTGCGGTGCTTGCACCGCCGCTTGCCGCAGCGCTTCGACCGCCTGTGCATGTTGACCCTGCATCCAATAAGCGCGACCCAGCCGCGCCAGCGCTTCAGGATGGCCCGGGCGAAGTGCCAGCGCGCGCGCCGCGGCACGGAGGCCCGCAGCGGCGTCGCCATGGTCCAGTTCGGCTTCGGACAGCATCACCCACGCGATGAAATCCTGCGGGTTGCCATGCACCGTTTGCCGCAGGCGTAGCAGCTGCGGATCGGCTACGGCCTCGTTCACGGATTCAATACGAACCGAAAGCGTAGCGTGCCGTCGAACAGCTCCCAACCCAGTCGGCGGTAAAGCGCTTGTGCGGAATCGTTGCTGTGGTCCGTTTCAAGTTCCAGACGGCGGGCACCGTCGGCGCGCGCGAATTCGCTGGCAGCTTGCAACAGCGCCTGCGCCACGCCTTGCCGGCGCGCGGCGGCATCGACGTAGAGATCGTTGAGTATCCAGATGCGCATAGCGCCCACCGAGGAAAACGATGGGAACAGCTGGGTGAACCCCACTGCCTTGCCATCCATTTCCGCCAGGAAAATAACCGACTCGCCTTGTTGCAGGCGCTCGCCGATGAAGCGATGCGCCAGCGCCAGATCGCTGGGCTGCTCATAGAACGTCCGGTACAGATCGAACAGCGGTGCAATGGCCTCCACGTCTTCGACAGTCGCGCGTCGGACATTCATCATGCGGCCTCCGTCAGGCGAGCCAGTTCATCGGCCTGGTATTCGCGTATCAATCGGTCTACCAAGGCATCCAGGTCGCCTTGCAGAACGTTGGGTAGATCGTACAGCGTCAAACCTTCCACGCGGTGGTCGGTGATCCGGCCCTGCGGGTAGTTGTAGGTACGGATCCGTTGGCTGCGATCGCCGCTGCCTACTTGCAACTTGCGCGACTCGGCCTGCGCCGCCAGCTGCTTGCTGCGTTCGGCGTCCAGTAACTGCGCCTTCAATCGCTTCATGGCCTTGTCGCGATTGGCGTGCTGCGAGCGTTCGGTCTGGCATTCCACCACCACGCCGGTGGGCAAGTGGGTGATGCGAATGGCGGAGTCGGTCTTGTTGACGTGCTGGCCGCCGGCGCCGGAAGAGCGGAAGGTATCCACGCGCAGATCGGCAGGATTGATCACGATCTCATCCACCGCTTCGTCCTCGGGGATGATGGCGACGGTGGCGGCGGAGGTGTGGATGCGGCCCTGCGATTCGGTTTCCGGTACGCGTTGCACGCGGTGGGTGCCGGATTCGAACTTCAACTTGGAAAACGCGCCGCGGCCGGTGATCTTGGCCACGATTTCCTTGTAGCCGCCGTGCTCGCCGGGACTGTCCGATTCGACTTCCACCTTCCAGCCCTGGCGCTCGGCATAGCGCGCGTACATACGGAACAGATCGCCGGCGAAGATCGCCGCTTCGTCGCCGCCGGTACCCGCACGGACTTCCAGGAACAGGTTGGCGTCGTCGCGCGAATCCTTGGGTACCAGCAGCAGCGAAAGCTCGTCTTCCAGCTGCGCCAGCCGCTTGCGCGCCAGCTCGATTTCTTCTTCGGCCAGTTCGCTCAGTTCGGGATCGTTGCGCATGGCTTCGGCCGCGGCCAGGTCGCGCTTGGCCTTGGTTTCTTCGGCCAGCGCGGTGACTACCGGCTCCAACTGCGCGAATTCACGCGAGTAATTGCGGAAACGATCGTTGTCGGCCAGCACGCCGGGATCGGCGAGCAGGCGTTCGAGTTCTTCGCGGCGTTCGGCCAGCGCTTCGAGTTTACGGCGCAGCGTCGGCGTCATCGTCTTTCTTGAGGTGGGAGTAGGGTGGTTGCGCCGGGAACAAGCGGTCGGCGGCGCGGGTCAGTTCGGCGTCTCCGCGCAAGGCGGCGTCGCGCAAGGCGGCGGTGGGCGGATGCAATAGGCGGTTGGTGAGCGTATGCGCCAGGAAGTCGAGCACTTCGTCGGCGTTGCGGCCGTTGGCCAGTTGCTGGCGCGCCTTCGCCAACACGTCGTCCCGCGTGGAATCGCCCAGTGCGCGCAGCCGCTTCAATGGTTCGTGGCGCGCGCCGGCATGCAGGGTTTCCATGTAGCGCTGCACTTGCAGATCGATGATGGCTTCCGCGGCCTCGGCGGCCTCGCGGCGGCTGCGGCGGTTGTCTTCCACAGCGCGTTCCAGATCATCGACGGTGTACAGATAGGCGTCGGCCAGTTGAGCGACGTCCGGCTCGATATCACGCGGTACCGCCAGGTCGAACAGCAGCATCGGCTTGTGTTTGCGCTGCGACAGTGCATGGCTTACCTGCGCGCGAGTCACCACCGGTTCGCGGCTGGCGGTGGCGGAAAACACCACATCGGCTTCGGCCAGATGGCGATCCAGCTCCGATAGCGGCAGCGCGTAACCGCCATGGCGGGTGGCCAGATCCTGCGCATGCGCCAACGTGCGATTGGCGATCAGCAATCGCCGCACTCGGCCTTCGCTCAGATGCTTGGCGGCCAATTCTATGGTTTCGCCGGCGCCGACCAGCAGCACGGTGGATTCGCTGAGCCGCGCAAAGGAGTTCTGCGCCAGTCGCACCGCGGTGGAAGCGACCGACACTGGGTTGGCGCCGACGCGCGTGTCCGTGCGGGCGCGCTTGGCGACCGCGAAAGTCTGCTGGAACAGCCGGTCCAGGCGGCTGCCCAGCGCGCCGTGTTCGCGCGCGAAGGCCCAGGCGTCCTTCACCTGTCCCAGGATCTGCGGCTCACCCAGCACCATCGAGTCCAGGCCGGTCGCAACGCGGAACAGATGGCGCACAGCGTCGGCATCGGCATGGCGATACAGATATCCGTCCAGTCCCTCAGCGTGCGTGGCCAACCAGTTCGCCAGCGCTTCGCCATCCTCGGCCACCGCGTAAAGCTCGGTGCGATTGCAGGTGGAAAGCAGTGCGGCTTCCTTCACCCGCGGGAGCTCGCGCACCGAATTCAGCGCGCCAGGCAGCGACGCCGGGTCGAACGCAAGGCGCTCGCGCAGCTCGACCGGCGCGGTCTGGTGGTTGAGTCCGAGAACCCACAACGTCATCGTTCAGGTGCTTGCGCTAAGCTGCTGGCTGGTGAGGGCCGCTATTTTACGGCCCGTATGATGCTTATGCCCGCAATGATTCGTATCACCGTTGCCGCGCTGTTGGCGCTGGCGCTGATCCAGCCCGCGCAGGCGGCCCCAAAGCCTGCTCCTGCCGATGATCCGCTTGCCGCGGTCATGGCGGGAGAATTCGCCCTGCAAGCCGGCCAACTGCCGGACGCGTCGCGCTGGTATTTGGAAGCCGCTCAGCAGGATGACGATGCCGGCCTGGCCGAGCGGGCCACCCGCATCGCCTTGCTGGCCAACGAGGATCGCCGCGCCGCCGAAGCGCTCAAGCTTTGGCGCCAGCGGGCGCCCAAGTCGATGGCCATGCGCGGCGCCGAAGCCACCCTGGCCTTGCGCGAGGGCGATGCCCGCACCGCCCGCCGCGAACTTGGCGCATTGATGAAGGAACCCGACGACCTGGGCTGGCGCCATGCACTGACCGCGCTGGGCAGCGGCGGCAAGGATCCCAAGCTGTCCGCTCGCCTCCTGGATGAGCTGGTTGATGACGAAGCCATTCCCGACAAATTGCAGGCATGGCTTGCGTTCGCCGGGCTGGCGCAACAGTTGGATCAGCCGGAGCTTTCCGAACGCATCGTCGGCGATGTGGTGCAGCGCTTCCCCGAGGAGCCGCTGGTGGCGCTATTGCATGCCCGCCAGCTGCGCCAGGTCGACAAGCAGGATGAAGCACGCAAGATACTGGATGGGCTGCTGCCCACCGCCGCCTCCAACAGCGCGGTACGCCTGAATCTGGCTGAAGAATACGACCGGTTGGGCGACGCGGTCGCGGCCTCCAATGCGTTGGCGCAAGGGCCGCAGGACACGCTGACCTACAGCCTGCGCGCCTCGCTGCTGGCCAAGGGCGATAACAATGATGCGCTGACCAAGCTCTATGACGAGCTGCGGCGCGATTCGGACAAGGCTTCGGGCAACGACCGCTATAGCCCCGACCGTCGACTGCTGTTGGGAAAGATCGCTGAATTCCTGAAGCGCAACGAAGAAGCGCTTACCTGGTATCGCAGCGTGCCCACGGGCGACCAGCGCACGGAGGCGAGGCTGCGCACCGCCAGCACGCTGTATGAGTTGGGGCGCAAGGACGAAGCCTTCGCCGAGGCCCGGCGTCTGCAGGGCGACGCAACGGTGGAAGACGAAGCCCGTCGCGACGCCTATCTGATGGAAGCCGAGCTGCGCCAGAAGAACGAAGACGATGCCGGCGAGCTGGATGTATTCGCTCGTGGACTGGCGGCCTACCCGGATGATCTGGGGCTGCTGTATTCGCGCGGATTGGCCTGGGAGCGTCGCGACCGCATCGACCGCGCCGAGGCGGATTTCCGCAAGATTCTGGTGATCGACCCGGAAAACGTCGCCGCGCTGAACGCGCTGGGCTATACGCTGGCCGACCGCACCAACCGCTATCAGGAAGCGCTGGAACTGATCGACCGGGCGCGCACGGCCGCTCCGGAGGATGCCGCCATCATCGACAGCTACGGCTGGGTGCTCTACCGGCTAGGCCGCAACAAGGAGGCCCTGGTGGAATTGCGCCGGGCCTTCACCCTGCAGAAGGATCCGGAGATCGCCTCGCATATTGCGGAAGTGCTATGGGTGACCGGGCAGAAGGATGAGGCGCGCAAATACTTCGAAGAGGCGCGCAAGCTGGACCCGGAAAGCCGCGCGCTGCAACGAGCCCTGGAGAAAACTGGCGCATGAGGCAGGTGCGGGAACTAGGGCGTTGGCTTCTGCTGGGCCTTGCGATGGTGTCGTTGACGGCTTGCGTCAGCCGGGGGCCGCGGGTGGAAGCGCCAGCAAAACTGACAGATCCGGAAGCCGTGGCCGCGGCGCAGGCGCAGCAGGCGGTTCGCGAAGGCTGGCTGCGGACGCATGACGTCTGGGCCTTCGAAGGGCGCGTTGCCATCAACAACAATGGCAAGGGCGGCAACGGCCGGATCGATTGGCGCCAGGACGGTGATCGGTATGAGGTGTCGCTGAGCGCCCCGGTGACCCGCCAGAGTTGGCGGTTGATCGGCGACGCGCGCAGCAAGGCCGGTCGTTTGGAAGGCCTGCAAGGCGGTACGCGCGAAGGCGAGGATGCCGAGCAACTGCTGCGGGAGGCCACCGGCTGGGAGATTCCGATCCAGGCACTGACACGTTGGGCGCAAGGCATGGCGGGCCCCGGCGCCACGCCCGAGCACATCGATTTCGCCCCTGATGGCCGCTTGCGCAGCGTGCAGGAGTCGGGCTGGCGGATCGATTACGCGCTTTGGTTTGAGCCGCAGGGCGATCGTCCTGCGCTGCCGCGGCAGATCGCCGCCGTGCGCGATGGCGCCAAAGTGCGCCTGATCGTAGATCGCTGGGATTTCGACGCTCCATGAGCTACTTCGATGCATCGAGTGGGTGGTCGGCCTGGCCCGCCCCCGCCAAACTGAATCTGTTCCTGAACATCACCGGCCGCCGCCCGGACGGCTACCACCGGCTGCAGACCGTTTTCCGGCTGCTGGAGTGGGGCGACACCGTGCACCTGCGTCTTCGCGGCGACCGCTTGATCCGGCGGGTAGGCGAGTCCGTCACGGGTGTGGCCGAAGCGGATGACCTGATGGTTCGGGCGGCGCTTTTGCTTCAAACGGAAGCCAACCTCGACAAAGGAGCCGATATCTCCGTCGAAAAGCGCATTCCTGCGGGCGGCGGCTTTGGTGGTGGCTCTTCCGACGCGGCAACCGTATTGGTGGCGCTCAATAGGCTGTGGCAGGTGAATTGGCCGCTGGCTCGCCTGGCCGAAATCGGGCTGAAGCTAGGCGCTGATGTGCCAGTCTTTGTCCATGGTGAGAACGCTTGGGCGGAAGGCGTCGGCGAAGAATTGACCCCGATTTCGCTGCCGCCGGCTTGGTATGTGGTCGTCGATCCGGCGGTTCACGTCCCCACCGCCGACCTTTTTCGTGCACAGGATTTGACGCGCAATGCTGCACCCGCGAAAATACGCGACTTCGTTTCGGGAAACTTGCTCGACAATGCGTTCGAGCCAGTGCTGCGCCGCCGCGAACCAGCCGTAGAGGCTGTGTTTTCGGCATTGTCGCGTATTGGCTCGCCTCGCCTGACCGGTTCCGGCAGCGGCTGCTTCGTGGAATTCGCTGATCACGCCTCTGCCGAGGCTGCGCTGCGGGATCTGCCTGACGGTGTGCGTGCATGGGTGGCGGAAGGCGCATCGCGTTCGCCGTTGCATGAGTCCCTGGCGGAACTCGCTTGAAAACCTAGCTTAAAAAAACACACTGGGGCGTCGCCAAGAGGCCTAAGGCACCGGGTTTTGATCCCGGCATTTCGTAGGTTCGAATCCTACCGCCCCAGCCATTACTGCAGGGTTTCTCTGCGCGAACCCGGACACTTGTGTACGGGAATTCATAAAGCCCGACCTCGGTCAGCCATTAGCGGTGAGAGACAAGATGCAAGATGATCGTAACCTGCTTGTCTTCACTGGTAATGCCAACAAACCGTTGGCCGCCAGTATCTGCCGTGAGTTGGGGGTGCGTGCCGGCAAGGCGCTGGTGTCGCGCTTCTCCGACGGCGAAGTGCAGGTGGAGATCGAAGAAAACGTGCGTCGGCAGGAAGTGTTCGTCATCCAGCCGACCTGCGCGCCCAGCGCGGAAAACCTAATGGAGCTGCTGGTGCTGATCGACGCGCTGAAGCGCGCATCGGCGGCCAGTGTCACCGCGGTGGTGCCGTATTTCGGTTATTCGCGCCAGGATCGGCGTCTGCGTTCCTCGCGCGTGCCGATCACCGCCAAGGTGGCGGCCAAGATGTTCAGTGCGGTAGGTACCGATCGCGTGTTGACGGTGGATCTGCACGCCGACCAGATTCAGGGATTCTTCGATATCCCGGTTGACAACGTGTACGCCTCGCCGTTGCTGCTGGCCGACATCTGGCGCGCCTACGGCACCGACAACCTGATCGTGGTATCGCCGGACGTGGGCGGTGTGGTGCGTGCGCGTGCGGTCGCCAAGCGATTGGATGACGCCGATCTGGCGATCATCGACAAGCGCCGTCCGCGCGCCAACGTGGCCACGGTGATGAACATCATCGGCGACGTGGAAGGCAAGGATTGCGTGCTGGTCGACGATATCGTCGACACCGCCGGCACCTTGTGCGCCGCGGCCGCCGCGCTGAAGGCGCGTGGCGCGAAGAAGGTGGCGGCCTACTGCACCCATCCGGTGCTTTCGGGCCCGGCAGTGGACAATTTGAACAAGTCGGTGCTGGATGAGCTGGTCGTCACCGATACCATCCCGCTTTCGCCGGAAGCGAAAGGCTGCAGCAGGATTCGCCAACTCAGCGTGGCCGAATTGCTGGCAGAAACCATCCGCCGCATCGCCTTTGGCGAGTCGGTGAGCTCGCTCTATGTAGATTGAGCAGGGCAGCCGGCAACCGGTAGCCGGTAACCTGGAAAGCCTTTGCTTTTCCGGTTATCGGCTACCGATTACCGGTTCCCCGGTAACCAGGCTCTTCTGGTCGCGGAAGAGTCTCCAAAACCGTCGCGAGACGGTTCATTCAACTGAAGGTAGTAAGCAAATGGCAACGACACATGAAATCAAGGTGCAACGCCGCGAAGACGAAGGTAAGGGTGCGAGCCGCCGCCTGCGTCACGCCGGCCAAGTGCCCGCCATCGTCTACGGTGGCGATCTCAAGCCGGTCAGCATCCAGCTGAACCACAATGAAGTCTGGCTGGCCAGCCAAAACGACTGGTTCTACTCGTCCATTCTGGATCTGAGCCTCAACGGCGACGTCCAGAAAGTGCTGCTGCGCGATTTGCAGCGCCATCCGTTCAAGCAGCAAATCATGCACATGGACTTCCAGCGCGTGAGCGAAAACGAACTGCTGCGCGCCACGGTGCCGTTGCACTTCATCAACGAAGACAAGTCGCCGGCCGGCAAGTCCGCTGAAGTCGTGGTAACCCACGAGTTGAACGAGCTGCACGTGAGCTGCTTGCCGAAGGATCTGCCGGAGTTCATCGAGGTCGACCTGTCCGCGCTGTCGGTGGGCGACGTGGTCCACCTGTCCGACATCAAGCTGCCTGCCGGCGTCGAAGTGCCTGAACTCAAGCTGGGTAAGGAACACGACGTCGCCGTCGTGATCGCCAAGCACGGCCGCGTGGAAGAAGCTGAAACTTCCGAAGCCCCGGCGGCGGAAGTTCCGGCGGCCAAGGCAGCCAAGAAGGACGAGAAGTAATAATCCCGCCGCGATGCGTTGGCCGCGAACGCCAACGCATCCGTGCGGTGCTTTGCGATGGCAGGCATACGTCTCATCGTCGGGCTGGGTAACCCTGGTCCCGAACACGCGCGAACCCGGCATAACGCCGGGTTCCGTTTTGTCGACACTCTTGCGGAACAGCAGAGTGAGCGGTTTGGCCTTGAAAGCAAGCTGTTTGGCGAAACCGCGCGGGTGGTGATCGCCGGTCAGCCGATCTGGCTGCTCAAGCCGGCCACTTACATGAACCTGAGCGGCAAATCGGTCGCCGCAGCATTGCGCTACTGGAAAATCGCTCCGGAAGAAGCCTTGTTGGCGCACGACGAACTGGATCTTGCTCCCGGCACGGCGCGGCTGAAGTTCGATGGCGGCCACGGCGGCCAGAACGGTCTGCGTGACACCATCCAACTGCTGGGTCATGGCAAGTTCCATCGCCTGCGCATCGGCATTGGCCATCCCGGCCACAAGGACAGAGTGACCAGTTGGGTGCTGGGCAAGCCCGGCAAAGACGACGAGATACTGATAGGCCACGCCGTCGACGACGCCATCAGCGTGTTGCCATTGGTGGTGGCGGGTGACTTCAATGAGGCAATGAAGCGGCTGCATACGCCGAAATAGTGAACCGTGAGCAGTGAGCGGTGAGCGGATTGCCGCTTCGACCGCTCACTGCTCACTGCTTACCGCTACAGGAATTTTCATGGGTATCAAATGCGGCATCGTCGGTCTGCCTAACGTAGGTAAATCGACCCTGTTCAACGCGCTGACCAAGGCAGGTATCGCGGCGGCTAATTTTCCGTTCTGTACCATCGAGCCGAATGTCGGCGTGGTGCCGGTGCCGGACCTGCGCCTGAATCAGCTGGCCGAAATCGTCAAGCCGCAAAAAGTGCTGCCCACGGCGGTCGAGTTCGTCGACATCGCCGGGCTGGTGGCCGGCGCGGCCAGCGGTGAAGGTCTGGGCAATAAATTCCTCGCGCATATCCGTGAGGTGGATGCCATCACCCATGTCGTGCGCTGCTTCGAGCATGGCGACATCGTGCATGTGTCCGGCAAGGTGGACCCCATCTCGGATATCGAAACCATCGACACCGAGCTGGCTTTGGCCGATCTGGACAGCGTCGAAAAAGCGCTGAACCGCGCCGAACGCTCGGCTAAGGCCGGAGAAAAGGACGCCATAGCGCGCAAGCCGGTACTGCAGAAGCTGCATGCGGGCCTCAGTGACGGCAAGCCGGGCAGGGCGCTCGGCCTGGACGAGGAAGAGAAGGCGCTGGTGCGCGATCTGTTCCTGCTGACGCTGAAGCCGGTCATGTACGTGGCCAACGTGCTGGAAGACGGGTTCGAGAACAATCCCCACCTGGATACCGTCCGCGCGCGCGCCGCCGCCGAAGGGGCGGAAGTGGTGCCGGTTTCCGCCGCCATCGAAGAAGAGCTGGCGCAACTGGACGAAGCGGACCGCGATACCTTCCTGGCCGATCTGGGCCTGGAGGAGCCGGGATTGAACCGGGTCATTCGCGCTGCCTACAAGTTGCTCGGCCTGCAGACCTACTTCACCGCGGGCGTGAAGGAAGTGCGCGCCTGGACGGTCAAGGCAGGTTCCACGGCGCCGCAGGCCGCGGCGGTCATCCACACCGATTTCGAGAAAGGCTTCATCCGCGCCGAAACCATCTCCTTCGATGATTTCATCAAGTACAAGGGCGAATCCGGTGCTCGCGATGCCGGTCGTCTGCGCTTGGAAGGCAAGGAATACCGGGTTCAAGAGGGCGATGTGCTGCACTTCCGGTTCAACGTGTGAAAAATGTTGGCCTCGGCGCGTTGACAGGCGCGCCGGTTCAGGCCAAAATCTCTGGCTGTTTCACCCTGGTTTGATTTGACCGCGCCGGTCGGGTCGATCCGGTGATCCGGAGGGATACCCAAGCGGCCAACGGGGGCAGACTGTAAATCTGCTGGCTCACGCCTTCGGTGGTTCGAATCCACCTCCCTCCACCAAATTCATGCTGTTATGGTTGTCTCCCGGCGCGGGAGTAGTTCAACGGTAGAACCTCAGCCTTCCAAGCTGATGGTGCGGGTTCGATTCCCGTCTCCCGCTCCACTGAACACCAAAGCGCCACCGTAACCGGAACAGCAGGAAAGTTTTACGCTCACGTAGCTCAGTCGGTAGAGCACCTCCTTGGTAAGGAGGAGGTCGATGGTTCGATTCCATTCGTGAGCACCACCATTTAGCAAGTTCATTAACGATCTACTCGAGAAGAAGCAGCCATGGCAAAGGGTAAATTCGAACGCACCAAGCCGCACGTGAACGTGGGCACGATT
>CBFGZY010000075.1:0-18942 GCA_965653375.1 uncultured Pseudoxanthomonas sp. | reverse complement strand
CGCTGGGGCCGCGACCGCAACCACGACCTGCAGTACATCTTCTTCAACGGCATCGGCTACAACGCGTGGGAGAACATCTGGGGCATCTGGAACCAGTTCACCCCGCGCGACGCCGAGTCGCTGCGCCGCATCGCTGCCATCGAACGCAGGTTCGCGCCGCTGATAGTCAGCATGGAATGGACGCCGTACTTCCCCACTTTGCAGGCAGGCGTGTTCGCCAGCCGTTTTCCTGGCCAAGGCCAGGTCCTGTGGACGATAGTCAACCGTAGCGAGTACGACGTGGCGGGCGAGCAACTCGCGGTGCCGCATCGCGAAGGTGCGCGCTACTACGATCTCTGGCAAGGCGCCGAATTGCAGCCGCGCATCATCGACGGCCAAGCCATCATCGAGATGGATCTGGAAGGGCGCGGATTCGGCGCATTGTTGGCGTTGGATGCAGGCATTGAGGTCGAGGGCTTGTCGTCATTCCTGACGCTGATGGCTGGCTTCGCGCGCGTGCCGCTGCGCACGCTGTCCAACCGCTGGCAGGCCATTGCGCAGCAGATCATTCCCATCGCGGCGACACCGCCTGCGGTGCAAGCACCGGAAGGCATGGTCACGATTCCTGGCGGCGAGTATTTGTTCGTGGTCGGCGGCGTGGAGATCGAAGGCCAGACCTGGGAAGGCGTCGATTTCCAGTATCCCTGGGAAAACAGCGCCCGCCGCCATCACCGCCGGCGCATGGTGGTGGCGCCATTCCATATCGATCGCTTCCCGGTCACCAATGCCCAGTTCAAAGTCTTCCTGGACGCCAGTGGCTACCGGCCGCGCGATGGCCACAACTTCCTGCGCGACTGGCGCGATGGCGCGCCGCAACCGGGCTGGGAAAACAAACCGGTGACCTGGGTGTCCATCGAAGACGCGCGTGCATACGCGGCGTGGGCCGGCAAGCGGTTGCCGCACGAATGGGAATGGCAATACGCCGCGCAAGGCACCGATGGCCGTTTGTACCCGTGGGGCAATGATTGGCGCGCGGATGCCGTACCCGGAACCTATCGTGGACGCCGCTTGCGGCCGCCGGCCGACGTCGATGCGCATCCGCAAGGGGCCAGTCCGTTCGGCGTGCAGGATCTGGTAGGCAATGTCTGGCAGTGGACCGACGAGTACGCCGACGACCACACCCGTGCCGCGGTACTGCGTGGCGGTAGCGCCTACCAGCCGCAGACTTCGCACTGGTACTTTCCGCAGGCGTACCGGCTGGATCAACACGGCAAATATCTGCTGATGGCGCCCAGCAAGGATCGATCCGGCATGGTCGGTTTCCGCTGTGTGGTCGATGCGAAATGAGCGGCCCGCTTCGTAATGGCACCACCGTAAGCGAGGTGCGCTTGGAAGGAGTGTTAGGAGCGGCGTTGGAAGCCAACCGCCGTGGCCGGCTCAGCCGTTTCATCGTCGACGAAACCAGTCCCGCGATCGCCATCTTCGACCCCGCGCATGCCGCGCACAATCAAGAAGGCGATTGGTATGGCGAACACGCTGGCAAGTGGCTGTACGCCGCGGCGAAGGCAGCCGCACGGACGCATGACGCCGCACTGATCGCCAATCTGCACCGCGTCGCCGGCTATCTGGTCGGCGTGCAGCAAGCGGATGGCTATTTGGGCAACTACGCGCCCGAGCGCCGTTTCATGCGCAAGCAACCGCCCAAGCCGGTCAGCTGGAACGGCGAGCCAAGTGTGCGCACTTGGGACATCTGGACGCATAGCTATCTGATCCTCGGTCTGCTTGAGTTGCACAAGCATTTCCCGCGGCCCGAATACTTGGGGGCCGCCCGCAAGATCGGCGACCTTTGCTGGCAAACACTGACCGAGGGCGGCATCGATATCACCGACCTGGGCAATCATCACGGCATGTCCGCCACTGTCTTGATGGATCCGGCGGTGGAGTTGTATTTCGCTACTGGCGAAGCGCGCTATCTGGAGTTGGCCAAGCGCGTGCTGGAGCAGGCCGACCGCAATCCGATGCTGGCGTTGCTGACGCGCGCTTTGTCCGGTGCCGACGCATCGGAGATCGCCACCGGCAAGGCCTACCAGCTTGCCTGGAACCTGGTCGGCCTGGCCAAGCTGCACAAGGCCACTGGCGAAGCGGCGCTGGCGCAAGCGGTGGACCATCTGTGGCGCAACATCCGCGACCATCATCTGACCTTGGGTGGTGGTCCCTGGGGTGGCGTGGCGCACCGGTCGCGCGAAGTCTTCAACCCGGCCGGCGTCTTCATTCCGCAAGGCTACGTGGAAACGTGCTCGGTACTGGCTTGGATCCAGCTCAATCGCGAGCTTCTTGCGATCACCGGCGAGGCCAAATACGCCGAAGAAATCGAGCGCACCGCCTACAACGACCTGCTGGGCGCTCACGCGCCCAATGGCGAAGACTGGTGCTACTACTCGTTTCCCAATGGCAAGCGCGTGCACACCACCTACTGGCGCTGCTGCAAATCCAGCGGCGCGATGGCATTGGAAGAACTGCCGGCGATCGCATATGGCCTTTCTTCCGACGGTGCGGTGCGCATCAATCTGTATGGGCCAGGTAGCGCTCGACTGATGCTGGCGCAGGCCGGCAGCGTGGAGCTGCGGCAGCAGACCGGTTATCCCTTCGATGGCGGTATCCGTATCGTGGTGACGCCGGAACGGCCGTCGCGGTTCGCCATCGAGGTGCGGATTCCATCGTGGGTAGCGAATGCGCGCATCCAGATCAATGGCTCGCCGATTCCCGGCCCCGCGGAAGCGGGCGGATACGCCCGGCTGGAACGCGAGTGGCAAACCGGCGATGAGATCCTGCTCGATTTCACGATGCAGCCCGCGCTTCATCGGCGCGTCAACCGCAACGTGCAGGAATCGCGCGCGCCCGACGGAACACCGGTCAGCCAGGAGGTGCTTCGCTATGAATACATCGGCCTCACACGCGGCCCGCTCGTATACGCCACCGGTCTGATCGATGGCTACAAGACCGAAGAGACCGTACGCCTTCCCAACGCGCCCAGCGATCAGTGGTTGGAAGTGATGCCTTTGCAGGCGGGTGAAGAAGGGCCTGCCATCAGCATGAAGCTGGAAGGGCGGCCGCCACTGATTTTCTGGCCGTACTACCGCACCGGTGGCCGCGAAGATGGTGCCTGGCGATTGACCTGGTTGTCGCTGGCGCCGCCATTGTCGTGATGTCGCGCACAGGCTCACGTGCCATGGCGGCCACGGCAACGAATGACGCAAGAATTTATGGCAGCAGAAAATATGAATTCGCACTGTTTCGCTGCGTATTCCTGCATCAGACTGCCCATGGCAATAGTCGCAATGGTTGATGGATCCGCCACTAATGGATAAGACGTCTCCGGACAACGCATCGTTCTTCGGCTCGGCCCGGCGCCAGGGGCCGCCCGGCCCGCTGAGTGGCATCAAGGTGCTCGATCTCAGCGCGTATATCGCTGGCCCCTATGGCTGCACACTGCTGGCCGATCAGGGCGCGGACGTGCTGAAAGTGGAGCCGCCCGACGGCGACAACCTGCGTCAATACCCTTCCACGCTGCAGGCCGAAAGCCGTGCGTTCATGGGAGTGAATCGCAGCAAGCGCGGGATTTCGCTGGACCTCAAGGAACCCAAGGACCTGGCGAAGCTGCTGCGGCTGGTGCGCGAGGCCGATGTCCTGGTGCATAACTTCCGTCCTGCGGTGCCCAAGCGGCTGGGGATCGATCATGAGCGGCTCAATCTTCTCAATCCGCGCCTTATCTATTGCGCGGTGACCGGCTACGGCGAAACCGGGCCTTTGAAGGACAAGGCCGGCTACGACCAGGTTCTGCAAACCATGACCGGCATGTGCACGCTGCAAGGCAAGCGCGGTGGAGCACCGGAAATCATCTATGGCTCGGTGGTCGACTACTACGCCGCGGCGTTGCTGGCGGCGGGTGTGTCGTCGGCGTTGTACGAACGCGAACGCAGCGGCCTGGGCCAGTTTGTCGGCGTTTCGTTGCTGCGCAGCGCACTGACCATGCAGTCGGCGCGGATGATCTGGGTGGAAGGCGAATCGTTGGACATCGGGCGCGACATGCGTTCCGGTGGAGTGACAGGCATTCATCCTGCACGCGAAGGCTACCTGTACATTTCGGCCAATACGCCACGCTTTTGGCAGGCGCTGTGCAGGAAAGTCGGCCTGGATGCGCTAGCGGACGACCCGCGCTACGACAGCGTGCGCAAGCGCGCTGAGCACGCCGCCGACATCGTGCCGCAGCTGCACGTCGCATTGGCAGCCCACACCGCCATGGAGTGGGAGGCGTTGTTCGGCGACGAAGTGCCTTGCGCCGCGGCGCGCCGGGTGGAGGACATGTTCGAGCACCCGCAAGTGCTGGCCGAGGATATGGTGGCCACCATCGAGCACCCGGTGGTCGGCGCCTATCGCGGCGTCACCCGGCCGATCAAATTCGGCAGAACACCAGGGCCTGCGCCGTTTGCCTCGCCGGTGTTCAATCAGGATGCGGAAGATTTGGCTGACTAAATGCCGCAAAAACATGTAGGAGCGACGTGAGTCGCGATGAAGATTTCCCATGAAAGCTTCATCGCGACTCACGTCGCTCCTACATGTTCCATGTTGTTTTCCGTGATTTTCACCGCTCCCGCACATCGTCGGGCGCACACTGCGGCCGTTCCAAAGGTCGCGGCATCATGAACTTCCAAGTGCAACGCGAACGCATGGTCGATCAGCAGATCATCCGGCGCGGCGTGCGCAATCGATATGTGCTCGACGCCATGCGCAAGATCCCGCGCGAGCAGTTCGTATCCGACGACCTGCGCGAATTCGCCTACGAGGATTCGCCGTTGCCCATCGCGGCGGGCCAGACGATATCGCAGCCCTATATCGTGGCGCTGATGATGGACGCGGCGGAAATTTCTCCTGCCGACCGAGTACTGGAGATCGGTGCGGGCTCCGGCTATGCGGCCGCCGTCGCGGGAGCGGTGGCGGCGCGGGTATACGCGATAGAGCGGCACGCCGAACTGACCGCACTGGCGAAAGGCCGGCTGCAACGGCTGGGATACGACAACGTCGAAGTGCGTACCGGTGATGGCACCGCAGGTTGGCCGGACGCGGCGCCTTTCGATGTCATCCTGGCGGCCGCCGGCGGCCCCTCCGTGCCGGAAACACTGCTGAAGCAACTCGCACCGGGAGGCCGGCTGGTGATGCCGGTGGGCGATACGCGCAGAAAGCAACACTTGATCAAAGTGACGCGCACGCGTGAAGACAACTACGAGCAAGAGGATCTGGGGCCGGTGTTGTTCGTCCCGTTGATAGGCGAACATGGCTGGGCTGCGCAGGAGGACGACGCGCCCACGATTGCCGAGAAGGTATACGAAGATATCGACGGCGACGCGGCTGTGGCACGGATACGGCGCGCCGCCGAACCACTGCCTTTTCCTGGGGACGATGCTTTCGGTCGTGCCTTCGACCGTTTCTCCGATGTGCAAGTAGTGCTGCTGGGCGAATCCACCCACGGCACGTCGGAGTTCTACCGCGCCCGCGCCGCCATCACCCGCAGGTTGGTGGAAGCGCATGGCTTCAACATCGTCGCGGTAGAGGCCGACTGGCCCGATGCCGCGGCGATCGACCGCTATGTGCGCCACCGCTCGCCGGAAGGCGATCCGGAACGTGTATTCCAACGATTTCCGACCTGGATGTGGCGCAATGCCGAAGTCGACGATTTCATCCACTGGCTGCGTGAGTACAACGCGACGCGCGCAGCCGATCGTCAAGTGGGATTCCACGGCCTCGATCTGTACAGCCTCAACCGTTCGATCCGTGCGGTAATCGACTATCTGGAGCGGGTCGACCCCCAGGCCGCCGAAATCGCCCGCGAGCGCTACGGCTGCCTCACACCATGGGCCAGGGATCCGGCCGGTTACGGACGCATGGCGCTCAACAAGGGCTATGCAGTGTGCGAACAGGCAGTGACCGACATGCTGCGCGAGCTACTGGAGCGCCGACTGGAACATCTCGATCACCGCGACGATTATCTCGACGCCGAACAGAACGCACGCCTGGTCCGCAACGCCGAAGCGTACTACCGCGTCATGTACTACGGATCGGCGGAGTCCTGGAACCTGCGCGACAGCCACATGTTCGAAGTACTACGGCAACTGCTCGCATCGCGCGGCCAGGACGCGAAGGCCGTAGTGTGGGCGCACAACTCGCACATCGGCGACGCTCGCCACACCGAAATGGGACAACTGCGCGGGGAACTCAATCTGGGCCAGCTATGCCGCCAGCGTTTGCCTGGACCAGTGGCGTTGATCGGATTCGGTACCCACGCCGGCACCGTAGCAGCGGCGAGCAATTGGGACAGCCCGATGAAGGTGATGGAAGTGCGTCCCTCACTGCAAGGCAGCTATGAACGCGCCTGCCACGAAGCCGGTATCGAACGTTATCTGCTGGACCTGCGTGAAGGCGAAGACCGCAACGAGCTGCGAGAGGTGCTGACAACGCCGCGACTGGAGCGCTTCATCGGCGTGATCTACCGCCCCGACACCGAGCGCTTCAGTCACTACGCCGAAGCAATACTGCCGCAGCAGTTCGACGCCTTCGTTTGGTTCGATACCACGCGCGCGGTGGAAGCGCTGTCCAGCAAGCCGCGGCCTGGAGTGCCGGAGACGTATCCGTTTGGGCTGTGAGGGGGCGGGTAGCCGGGAACCGGTAGCAGGAAGCGAGAAGCGAAGCGGTGAACAGCTGGAGATTGCCCCTCCTCCGCAAGCGGGAGGGGCTAAAAGCCCTTAACTCAGTACGAGACGCCTTAACCGCTAAATTCTCTCCAACCGCTACGACGAAGCCGCCCGCGTTCGCGCGGCTTTCTTGGCGGCCTGCGAGCGGCCTTCTTTGCCCTTGGTCTTCGCCGCCTTGCGCGCGGCGGCCGATCGCTCGGACGCGCTGCGTTTGCGTGCGGCCGATTTGGCTTGTTTGGCCAACGCCGATTTGGAAGCCGCCGAATGCCCGGCTTTCTTGAGTGCTTTCTTGGTGGCCTTGGCGCGGGTAGGCGAAGGCCTGTCGTCCTTATGCTTGCCCACGTCCAGATCGCGTTTGGCCTTGCGCCGTGTAGCCGCCGGCGCCTCGCCTTTCTCCGGCGGCGGCAATTCCACCCCGGCGCGGCGCGCCTTGGACAGGCCTATGGCGATCGCCTGCTTGGTGGATTTGGCGCCGTGCTTGCCTTCGCGAATGTGATCGATTTCCTCTTTTATGAACTCGCCGGCCTGTGTACTGGGTGCCTTGCCTTCGCGCTTGTCGCGTCTGGCGCGCTCGATGGTCGCTTTCTCCGGCATGAGCCACCTCCTCGGTTTCGTCGATAGCGGCAGCGCTTACTTCGGCACCGCCGCGCGAAGAAAACTATTCCGTGCGCCGTTACGTGAAGGCGAACATTTTCCCTCGTTACCTAAAGAAGCTCGCGCGGGAACGGAAGCACAAAAGTCCGCACATGAACACGGAAGCGAGGCGAATTTAACCCTGGATTCACGGTGGTTTGATCGTTGCGGGACCATGCTGATGGTTCCGAACGCAGAGGAGATACCTCCATGGATGTCAGAACCATCATGACCGAGCGGCCGATCGCCGCGACTGCCGATACGTTGCTGAAAGATATCGCCAGGATGATGCTGGACCACGACGTTGGCGAGATTCCCATCGTCGACGACGACGCTCGGCCGCTGGGTGTCGTCACCGATCGCGATATCGTGGTGCGGATGGTGGCCAACGGCCGGGATCCTACCCAGGTCCGCGCCGACGACTGCATGACCAGCCCCGCGGTAACGCTGAACGTCGAATCGGATTTGCGCGAATGCGCCGACGTCATGACGCGTGAGCGGATTCGCCGCGTTCCCATCGTCGACGACGACGGCCGACTGTGCGGCATCGTCGCGCTGGCCGATCTGGAGCGCAGGAACGACATCCGTTCGCTGAAAGCGGAAGTGTCGCGACAGGTATCGCAACCGCACTGACATGCTTCGAAGCGATCCACCGGCGGTGCGCCAACCCATTGGTTAGGAGAAATTCCATGAATCCATTGCTCAGAGTGGTTGCCAGCTTCGCTGCCGGTGCAGCCGTCATGTACTACCTGGATCCGGTGGCAGGCCGGCGCCGCCGTAGTCTGGTCCGCGACCAGGCGGTAGCCGTCCAACATGATGCGGAACGCCTGGTCCGAGCCAAGTCCAAGCGCGCGGCCGACCATATGCAGGGCGCGTTGGCGAGAACACGCGCGAGGATATCGCCGCGCCCGGTCGATGACGACCAACTGCGCGAAAGAATTCGCGCCAAACTGGGGCATGTGATCGATCGGCCTTCCGCGATCGAAGTGGAAGTGCACAGCGGCCAAGTGGTGCTGCGCGGCGACGTGCTGAACGGGGAAATGGAAACGGCGGTGGAAACCATCGCCGAGATGCACGGCGTCCGCGGAATCGTCACCCACCTGTCGCCACGCGCCAGTGCCGATATACCATCGGTCGCACGGGAAGCTCGGCCGATGGGCACGCAAGAAGCGCAATCCCGAAAAGAAGTGCAGCACTAACTCGCATATACAACGCTCCCTGTGTAGGAGCGACGTGAGTCGCGATGGGGCTTTACCGATAAAGCCCCATTAACCACTCACCGGCCCGGGTGCTGACGCCACCCTTGCAACTATTCACGTCGCCTTGACTGCGCTAAATACGCGCGCCTATGAACGATTGGGCCGCGTATTTAGGTGAATGAACCTGTCTTTCTACCTTGGCCGCATCGCCACTTGTCGGACGTTGGCGAGGATGTGCGGTGCGCGTCGTCCACACGTTAAAAATTTGATCCGGCCGTGACGCAGGTCATGTTCTTGTAGATTCGGTTTTTGGGTGCGTGCCGTCGATAGCCAGCGAGGCCTTCGCATGGAATCGGCGCAAGCGCTGCCTTTTTTGTCGGCATTTTCGGTATTTCCACTGCCGATGCGAAACGACCAAGAACAAATAACAACTTGAGGTCAGCCATGAACGCCGTGTCAGCAACCCATCGTGGTATCACCCGTCGCAACTTCATCCGCGGCACAGCCGCAATTCCGTTCGCGCTGTGGCTCTCACGCAACGCGTGGGCTGCAGCACCGTTGGTGCGCTATGACATCAATAGCGCCAACGGCTTGATGATGCTGCAGATATTCGCCGATGCCGTGGCCAAGATGAAGCTGCGCAGTGAGAGCGACCCACTGAGCTGGCTATGGCAGTGGTATACGCACTTCGTCGATGGCGCGACCACCAAGGCCAACGAGATGACCCGGATATTCGGCACTTCGGTGACGCCGTTGAGTACGCTCGCCGGGGAAATGTGGAATACCTGCCAGTCGCATGCCGGCCAGAACGCCAACCATTTTCTGCCGTGGCACCGGATGTTCGTTTTCTTCCTTGAGCAGATAGTGCGCGAAGTCGCCGAGCGGCCCGATTTCACACTTCCTTACTGGAACTACACCTCTTTTGATCCCACCCAGCGCGGCGTGGTGCCTTCGCAGTTTCGCTTACCCAATGACCCGATGTTTGGATCGCTCTACCGAGCGGATCGCACCAGTCTGGCCAACTCAGGCCAACCGATTCACTTGAATCAACCTGGTGACGCGATGGACATCGCGCCGGCCATGGCGTGCACGTATTACCACACCGTCAACTCGGTACCCGGCTTCTGCCGCTCGGTGGATTCGGGTATTCACGGCCGCATCCATGTATTGGTGGGCACCAGCAAGAACATGGGCGCCGTACCGTATGCCGGCAAGGATCCGTTGTTCTGGGTGCATCACTCCAATGTCGACCGCCTCTGGGTGAGCTGGATGCGCAACGGCGGAACGATGCCCACGTCGGGCACGTGGCAAAACAGCGCATTCGTATTCGCCGATCCGTATGGTCAGCGGGTGACCGGCAAGCTGAGCGATTTTTTCAACACCGATCTGTTGGGCTACACCTACGACAAGTTTGTTTCGTCGAACGGGACCGAGCCTACGGCGAAGCGGGGCAGAACCACGACGGTGAGAGCCGCCATCGGCTTGGTCTCCGAACTCGTGGCTCGCGGCACGGCCTCGGCGGAACTCAAGGAGGTACCCGTCCGTATCGGCTTGGCGCCTGCGACCGAAATCGCGCGTCGTGCAACGCTTGCCCTGGATCCGACCAGCAAGCGTCGCCGCACCTATCTTGTCATCAAGGATCTGCATACCTGGGCGCAGCCGGAGGTTCTTTATCACCTGTACCTCACGCGGAGCCAGGACTCTCGCCTGACCCCGAAGGAATACGTAGGCAACATCAACTTCTTCGATGCTGAATTCCATGATCACGGGCGCGGAGAGTTGAGCGATGCACTGGGAGAGAACTTCTACAGCTTCGATGTGACCGACTTGCTGCGCTCGATGGTGAGCAGCGGTCGAGCCAGGGCGGGCGACACGCTGGCGGTGACTTTCGTTCCCGGTGGCGCGCCGACGGCGGGTGCCAATCCACTGGTCGGTACGATCGAAATGTTCTGGCAGTAAACAGCGGTCATCGGTTTTCCCGGCCATGCCGGGAAAGCCGACCGACCTCGATCGCTTCGACACGCCCACCGCCTCCCTGCATCGGAGCCGCGCTTGAATCCGATCCAACTCATAGTCTCGCCATTCCACGGCGAACCCGATTTCAGTCCACTGGCCAATCACGTCGTGCGTGGTGGGCTGGATCCGGTATCGCTTGCCGATCTGTTGCGTAATGGCTTTGTGTATCCGCCGTATTCGATCTACGAAAACGTGCGATTGGTCAGCTGCGGATTCGACCCGACGCAGGACATGTTCGCCGATCCGGTTTACCGGCCGATGTTCAGCCCCGCCAGTCAACAAAAGGCCGAGACCAACACCGAACAGGATTGGGCCGCCGAGTACCACCGTGTGTTGGGGGAAGCGCTCGCCCGATCGAGCCAGCGGATGACCTCACCCTGGTTGTTGCAAAGCGGTGGCAAGGATTCGACGTCGCTGGCGATCGCCGCCAGCGAGGTAAGGCCCGACACCACCTGCCTGACCTACCTCGGCGGCAGCGAAGAGAATGAAGTGGCTTCAGCCAGGCACGTGGCGCAGCACCTGGGCCTGCGCCACGAAGTGCTGGTCTGCGATCCCGGCCGCGCCTACGACCGATATCTCGCGTTGTTGCCGAAGATGCCGCTGCTGACCGCCGATTTCGCTTTGCTGTCCTACGCCGACTTGGCGACCGAGATTGTCCAGCACGGCGGCGACGGTGTGATCGACGGCCTGGGTTCGGACGTTTATCTGGGCGTTCCGGCGACCTGGCACAAGCATGTGTTGCGTCTGCTCGCCAGGAACCTCCGCTTGCCGGGCTTTTTCCGAGACGCGGAGTACCTGGATCTGAATTTCGAACTGAGCTATCTGCTGTCGACGTTGCAGATGGATCCATTCGAACGCACGTTCCCGGGCTCGCGTTTTACCGACATGGAAGTGGATGCGTTATTCGGAAAAGGCGTGTCGCAGCAGTCCAAGGCGCGATTGGCGCGTTTTATCCCCGCCATTTCCGCGGCCGGCAGCCTGACGGAACAACTGTCCATCACCCTGGATGTCATGGCTTCGCCAGGCGGCATCGCCAAAGGTACCTACACCACCGCAGCGTTGTCGCTACGAGTGGCCTATCCCTATTGCGACGCGAAGCTAAGGCACTGGATCACCCATGAGGTGCCGCCGGAGCAGCGGATGGATGTCCGCAAGGGCATCAACAAGGTGTTGGTGAGAGAGCACATTGCGCGCCGTTTTCCCAAGTTGCCGTATGTGCTGGCGAAGGGCAGCTTCCGCTTCGATCTTTGCAATCTCGCACAGCAGCGTTTCGAACAGGTCTACGACTACTCCCTGCAGGCGCGCGATGTGTTGCCGGGCGCGCCCGATTGGCTGGCGCGCCATCGCCATCGGCTGGACAACAAATACCACGCGTCGAAGTTCTACCTGCTGGCCATCGCGCTGCCGTGGATCAACCAGCACGTGGCAAGCGACCCCAGACCGCAGGCAGCGCCGGCCCACGCCGACGTGGCACAGGTGACACTCGCCTATTCAGGCCAGTAGGCGCAGCCAGGGACTTGCTTTCCGTAGCGTGCGCCGTGCGCACGAATCCGCACTCCATGGCCGTGCGCACGGCGCACGCTACGAAGCTGGATGACATCGTTCAGCTTGCGTCGGGCGGACGCTCCTCTGTGGCGCATTGTTGCGGATTTCATATGCGCATGTATAGTTCATATAAGAAACATCGCGTCGCCGCGCCAGTACTGGGAGGCGAGGCCGATGCGCCTGAATCCCTGCGACCTGCAAGCCGATCGTTTCGATCACGGGTCGGATAGTGAGAAAAGCACCCGATGAGCCAGCCCGACGGTAACCGTCAGAACGATCCAGCAGCACGTCGCATCGCGGGCGATGTCCGCGTGTCCGCGCTGGGCTTTGGCGCGGCGCCTATCGGCAACCTGTACGCACCGGTGGCAGAGGAGGAGGCGCTGGCCGCCGTGCATGCGGCGCTGGATGGCGGGGTCAGCTTCTTCGATACCGCGCCTTACTACGGCTATGGGCTCAGCGAGTCGCGGCTGGGCCGCGCCTTGGCCGGACGGCCGCGCGGCACATATGCGATATCGACAAAAGTAGGGCGCCGGCTGGAAGACGAACCGACCGCCGGACCAGGCAGGCACGGGTTCGCCGTCGGCGGCCGCGATGCGGTATTCGACTACAGCCGCGACGGCGTGTTGAGATCCTTCGAGTCCAGCCTGGAGCGGCTTCGCACCGACCACGTCGATGTGCTGTTGCTGCACGACATCGGCCGCCTGACCCATGGCGAAGATCATCCAGTCCGCCTGCGCCAAGCCTTGGACGAAGCGCTGCCGGCGATGGCCGAGTTGAAGGCATCCGGCGCCTGCCGCGCGATCGGTATCGGCGTCAACGAAGAAGCCATCTGCCTGGAGCTGATGCCGTTGTTCCCGCTCGATTGCATCATGCTGGCGGGACGCTACACGCTGCTGGAGCAACAGAACTCCTTGCGCGTGATGGAAGAAGCTTCGCGGCGATCGGTCGCCATTCTGGCTGCGGGGCCGTACAACTCGGGTCTGCTGGCCAACGCCGACAAGCCGGGCGACCGATACAACTACGAACCTGCCGACGCCGAGATCCTGCAGCGTGCGCAGCGCATCTACGCTGTCTGTCGTGCGCATGGTGTGGACACCGGTGCGGCGGCGCTGCAGTTTCCTCTCTCGCATCCCGCCGTGACGACGGTGGTGGCCGGCATGCGTTCGGCCGACGAGGCGCGTAGCGCCATCGCGCGTATCGGCACGCAGCTGCCCGCCGGGTTGTGGGAGCAATTGCGCGAAGAGGGTCTGTTGTCGGCGAACGTGGCGCTGCCGGCATGATCGTCGATGCGCACCAGCATTTCTGGCGTCCGGACCGCGGCGACTACGGCTGGCTGCGCCCGACGGATGGCACTTTGTATCGCGATTACCTGCCAGAACACCTGGCGCCCTTGATCGCCACGCATCACGTGCAAGCGACCGTATTGGTGCAGGCGGCGCCGACGGAAGCGGAAACCCGCTATCTGCTGGACCTGGCGGCGCAAACCGATTTCGTGAAGGGCGTGGTCGGTTGGGTGGATATGGAAGCCGCCGATGCACTCAGCCGCATTTCCGAGCTGGTGGGTTATGGCGACGGAATGCTCAAGGGTTTGCGACCCATGGTGCAGGACATCGCCGATCCGCAGTGGCTGCTGAAGCCAGCGCTGGATCCGGCCTTCGAGGCGATGGTCGAACATGGCCTGGTATTCGATGCATTGGTACTGCCGCAGCATCTGCAAACGTTGCGCGCGCGCCTGCTTCGTCACCCCCAGTTGCGCGCGGTACTCGACCACGCCGGCAAACCCGATATCGCCAGCCAGGCATTTTCCGGCTGGGCGGAAGACGTGGCACAACTTGCGCTGGAACTGCCGCAGTTGCATTGCAAGCTATCAGGATTGTTGACCCAGGCGGACGATGGCGCAGGCGTGGACGAACTGGCGCCGTACGTGGCGCATCTGTTCGGACACTTCGGCCCGAAGCGCCTGATGTGGGGCAGCGACTGGCCGGTGTTGAATCTCAAATCGGACTACGGCGAATGGCTGGAATTGGCGCGCACGTTGGTGCGCCGCCACGCTCCCGGCCACGAACAAGATGTATTCGGCGCGACCGCGGTTGGTCTCTACGCCTTATAGATGCGGCACTCGATAATTGAGTGCCTTCGTTTTTCCCTCCCTCGCATCGCGGGGGAGGGCAAGGGTGGGAATTG
The DNA here is from genome assembly GCA_965653375.1 of uncultured Pseudoxanthomonas sp. GTDB lineage: Bacteria > Pseudomonadota > Gammaproteobacteria > Xanthomonadales > Xanthomonadaceae > Pseudoxanthomonas_A. The sequence continues at coordinate 4,640 of CBFGZY010000075.1, read as the reverse complement.
ATTCGGTCGTTTCAGATTGAATTTTTTCGAATCAATAGATTGGAAGGAGAAAATGGTATGACGTCACAGCTGACAACGGCACGCCTGAGCGGAAAGCGAGTGTTGATAACGGCCGCAGGCGCGGGTATCGGTCGCGAAAGCGCTCTGGCCTGTGCCAGGGAAGGCGCGCAGGTGCTGGCCACCGATCTGGACGCCGCCGCGCTGGCATCGCTGGCAGCGGAGCAGGCGGGCATCCGGACGGCACCCTTGGACGTCACCGATGCCGCGGCGATCAATGCACTGGTGGCGGCGCACGATTCGTTCGATGTGCTGTTCAACTGCGCCGGCTATGTCCACCAGGGAAGCATTCTGGATTGCGAGGAAGCGAGCTGGCGGCGCTCCTTCGCGATCAATGTCGATGCGATGTACTTCCTGTGCCAGGCGGTTCTGCCCGGCATGTTGGCTCAGGGCCGTGGCAGCATCATCAACATGTCTTCGGTGGCGTCGAGCATCAAGGGTGTGGCCAACCGCTTCGCCTACGGCACCACCAAGGCCGCCGTGATCGGCCTTACCAAGGCGATCGCCGCCGACTACGTCGCCAAGGGCGTGCGCTGCAACGCAATCTGCCCCGGCACGGTACGCACGCCTTCGCTCGCCGCGCGCGTCAAGGCGCTGGGGGGCGACGAAGAGGCGGTGTGGAAGAGTTTCACCGATCGCCAGCCGATCGGCCGCCTGGGCGATCCGAGAGAAATCGCCGCCTTGGTGGTCTATCTGGCCTCGGACGAGTCGTCATTCACTACCGGCCAGACCCACATCATCGATGGTGGCTGGTCGAACTGAAGCATGTTTTCTCAGTCATGTTGATTCGGAAGAATTCATTGAAAGCGACCGAATCGATTCCTCTCATCCTTTTCCTCTCTCGCATTGTGGGGGAAAGAAAAAAGAAGGCGCTCGAATCATTCGAGCGTCCCATTCATAAGGAGCCGGTATGAAGTTGTTGCGTTATGGCGAGAGTGGCAGCGAAAAGCCCGGGCTGCTCGATTCGCAAGGAAAGATCCGCGACCTGAGCGCGGTGGTGGGCGATATCGCCGGCGACGTGCTGTGTGCGGACGGCCTGGCGAAGCTGCGCGGGATCGACCCGGCCAGCCTGCCGGAAGTGCAGGGCACGCCGCGGCTGGGCCCTCCGGTGGGTCACGTTGGAAAGTTCATCTGTGTCGGATTGAACTACGCCGACCACGCCGCCGAATCGGGCATGGCGGTGCCGGAGCAGCCGGTGATCTTCATGAAGGCGACCACCGCGATTTGCGGGCCGTTCGACAACGTGGTGATTCCGCGCGGTTCGGAAAAGACAGATTGGGAAGTCGAACTGGGCGTGATCATTGGGGATGTCGCGCGCGACGTCACGGTCGAAGACGCGATGCAGCACGTCGCCGGCTACACGGTCGTCAACGACATTTCCGAGCGCGCTTTCCAGTTGGAGCAGGGCGGGCAGTGGGTCAAAGGCAAGAGCTGCGATACCTTCGGGCCGATCGGGCCGTGGCTGGTGACGCGCGACGAAGTGCCTGAGCCGCAGAATCTTGCTATGCGGCTGTCGGTCAACGATCACCAATATCAGAACGGCAGCACTCGCACGATGGTGTTCGGCGTGGCGACGTTGGTGAGCTACATCAGTCGCTACATGACGCTGATGCCGGGCGACATCATCAGTACCGGTACTCCGCCAGGTGTCGGCCTGGGCCAGAAGCCGCCGGTGTACTTGAAGCCCGGCGATGTCATGGAACTGGAAATCGAGGGGTTGGGCCGCCAACGCCAAGAGACGATTTCGAACGAGGCGCGCGCGCATGGCTAGGATTACCGCACTGGAAACGTTCGACGTACGTTTCCCAACCTCGCGTCACCTGGATGGTTCCGACGCGATGAACAAGGATCCCGACTACTCGGCCGCCTATGTGGTGATCCGGACCGATGATCCTTCCGGCCTGGCCGGATATGGACTGGTGTTCACCATCGGCCGCGGCAACGATGTGCAGACAGCGGCAGTGCAATGTCTGTCGCACCTGGTTCTGGGTCGCGACGTGGATGAAGTGCTGGGCGATCTGGGCGGTTTCGCCCGCAGCCTGACCAACGATTCGCAGCTGCGCTGGCTGGGACCGGAGAAGGGCGTCATCCACATGGCCATCGGTGCGGTCATCAACGCCGTGTGGGACATGGCGGGACGCCGTAGCGGCAAGCCGGTATGGCGGCTGATCGCCGACATGAGTCCGGAACAGATCGTCGACCTGATCGATTTCCGCTACATCACCGACGTTCTGACCCGCGACGAAGCACTGGCCATCCTGCGTGCCGCCGAGCCGCACAAAGCCGAGCGTATCCGCCATCTCACCACCGAAGGCTACCCCGCTTACACGACGTCGCCCGGTTGGCTGGGCTATTCCGACGAGAAGCTTGCGCGCCTGGCGCGGCAGGCGGTGGCCGATGGTTTTCGGACCATCAAGATCAAGGTCGGGGAAAGCGTGCAGGAAGACATCCGCCGTTGCCGCATCGCCCGCGAAGCCATCGGCCCCGATGTTGCGATGGCGGTCGACGCCAACCAGCGCTGGGACGTCGGCACCGCCATCGAATGGATGAACCAACTGGCTTCGTTCGATATCGCCTGGATCGAAGAACCCACTAGTCCCGACGATGTGCTCGGCCATGCCGCGATCCGGCGCGGCATCGTGCCGGTGCCGGTATCGACAGGCGAACACACCCAGAACCGGGTGATCTTCAAGCAACTGTTCCAGGCCGAAGCGGTGGACCTGATCCAGATCGACGCGGCACGCGTGGGCGGCGTCAACGAAAACCTGGCGATCCTGCTGATGGCGGCCAAGTACGGCGTACGGGTATTCCCTCATGCCGGCGGAGTGGGATTGTGCGAACTGGTCCAGCACCTGGCCATGGCCGACTACGTCGCCATCAGCGGTGCGATGGATGATCGCGCCATCGAGTTCGTCGACCATCTGCACGAGCATTTCCTGGATCCGGTGCGCATCCGCAATGGTCGTTACCTGGCGCCTTCCATGCCGGGATTCTCGGCGGAAATGCATGCCCAATCGGTGGCCGACCATCTGTATCCGGAAGGCGTGGTTTGGGCCAGCGAAATTGCCGGCGTTGAAAAAGTGGTTTCCTAGTCCTAGGCCGACTGACGATTTCGAGCACCGTTGTACTTGCATCTGGCACGGAGAAAGCCGTCATGGCCTCGCCCATCACCAACATCATGGATCTGCGGGAGCTGGCGCGCCGGCGTGTGCCGCGCGCGTTCTTCGAGTACGCCGACCGCGGTTCGTACGATGAAGTGACGCTGCACGGCAACCGTGCGGCATTCGACGCCATCCGCCTGCGCCAGCGCGTGATGATCGATGTCGACCGGCGTTCCCTGGCCACCACCATCCTCGGGCAGCCGGCGTCGTTGCCGCTGGCGATCGCGCCCACCGGCCTGACCGGGTTGCAATGCGGTGGCGGCGAGATTCTCGGTGCGCGCGCCGCGGCCGCGGCGGGTATTCCGTTCTGCCTCAGCACCATGTCGATCTGCTCGATCGAGCAGGTGCGCACCGCGGTGCCCACGCCGTTCTGGTTCCAGGTCTACGTCATGCGCGACCGCGGCTTTGTCCGCGAACTGATCCAGCGCGCACACGCGGCCGAGTGCCCGGTCCTGATGCTCACCACCGACCTGACGCTGCAAGGCCAGCGCCATCGCGAGATCAAGAACGGATTGTCGGTACCGCCCAAGGTGACGCTGCGCAATATCTACGACATCGCCCGCCGGCCGCGCTGGGCCTGGGGCATGTTGCGCGCGCCCAGTCGCTGCTTCGGCAATCTGGAAGGGCGCATCGGCGGTGCGGACAGCCTGACCACGTTGGCGCAATGGATCGCCAGCCAGTTCGACCCGACGCTGACTTGGCGCGATCTGGATTGGATCCGAGATTTGTGGCCCGGCAAGTTGATCCTCAAAGGCATCATGGATCCCGAAGATGCGCGGATCGCGGCCGAAGAAGGCGTCGATGCGATCGTCGTTTCCAATCACGGCGGACGCCAATTGGACGGCGCGGCAGCTTCCATCGACGTGCTGCCCGAAATCATCGACGCGGTGGGCGGGCGAATGGAGGTGCTGCTCGACAGCGGCATCACCAGCGGTCAGAGCCTGTTGAAGGCCTTGGCGCTAGGCGCCCGCGCGGGCTTGATCGGCAAGGCATTCCTATACGGTCTGGGTGCGATGGGCGAAGCCGGCGTCACCAAGGCTATCGAGATCATCCGCAAAGAGTTGGATGTCAGCATGGCGCTGACGGGGCAGTGCGATGTCCATACGCTGTCGCCCGATATCCTGCTGCGCAGCGATGGGCGGCCGTATCGGGCAAATGGTTAGTCCGCGTAGGATGGGTTGAGCGCAGCGATACCCATCAACACGGATGCGTGACGCAAATGGCGCTGGGTGGACCAGCTTCGCTGTGAAAGCCGCTGCGCTCGACCCATCCTACGAAGCTTGTCATGGCGGCTTGGCGGGGAGTGTTTAGCTCTTGGCGCTGGCGCGGAAAGCTCGTCTTTACTGATGATTCACGCGCTCGCCGCGGGGCGTCACTTTCTTTGCTTGTGCAAAGAAAGTAACCAAAGAAAGCACACCCCTG
>CBFGZY010000074.1:0-18976 GCA_965653375.1 uncultured Pseudoxanthomonas sp. | reverse complement strand
GCGCCGCGGCGGCCGCCGGCCGAGGACACGGTGAAGCACATCTTGTCGTAGATATCCATGAAGGACATCGGGCCGGAGGTGTACGCGCCGGCGCCGGCGACGAACGCGCCGCGCGGACGCAGGGTGCTGAACTCGTAGCCGATGCCGCAGCCGGCCTTCAAGGTCAGGCCGGCTTCGTGGACTTTGTCCAGGATGCCGTCCATCGAGTCCTCGATGGTGCCGGACACGGTGCAGTTGATGGTGCTGGTGGCAGGCTTGTGCTCCAGCGCACCGGCGTTGGACGTGATGCGGCCAGCCGGGATCGCCCCGCGGCGCAGCGCCCAGACGAAGCGTTCGTACCAGTAGGCACGCTTCTCGGGAGTGGATTCGGCATCGGCCAGGGCACGGGCCACGCGCTGGTAGGTGCCGTCGATGTCGGCATCCAGCGGCTCGCCCTGCTTGGTCTTCAGCCGGTACTTCTTGTCCCAGATGTCCTGCGACGCTGGCTGCATCGGGATCCGGTCTGCCGGCTGTTCTGTCTTGATCGCCTCAAGGCGCACCGTGCTCATGATTTTGTTGTTCTCCTTATTCTTGTTCTTGAACCAGGTTCAATGCTTCGGCGGCCTGGTGTCCGCCTTCATTCCGCAGCCTTCCCCAGGCTGCCAGCGGCGACGCCGCGCACGCGGCTGCACAGAGTGCGCCACGCAGGTTTCTTGATTGTGTAGATGGCCCTGGAAACGCTGCCATGCCCCATCGCCGCCGTTGTCATCGCACGCCTCTTCCCAGGTGCTTGATCCCAAGCCAAACCCCAGTACTTTGGGTCCGTCACGCACCTGACCGCTATATGTAGTGGCAGCGCGAGACTCGCAAGCTACGCCCGGCAAGCCGGCCTGTCAACCGGATTGACAGCAGTTTTGGGTTACGTCAAAGGCGGCCGGAAATGGCCACGGCGGACGGCCCAAAACCGCCGTCGCACCCGTTTCATTGCTGGTTTAAGGGCTTATCCGCAGACTCGTTCAGCCACCGCGGCGGGTCTTGAGTTCCGCCGCCTCCGCCGCGATCTGGATGTCGCTCACTGATCCGGAACAAAATCAGTTTGGAATCGACCGATCAATCCCCCACCCTTGCCGTCACCCGCGGCGCGAGGGAGGGAAAAACGAGGGCACTCACACTATTGAGTGCCGCATCTATAAGCCAACCCTTCACGCCCGCCGGATATGACTCGACCGATGCGCCCATTCCCGACCCTGATAGCCCTGACCGCCGCCGCCGCTTTTGGCGGTTTTGCCGCGACCGCACTGCAGGACACCTTCGAAAAGCCGGCCCAGGCCAGCCCCGCCGCGGTGGCCGCCATCCCGGCGATGGCGACCTTGCCCACGGCCGCGGACGGCCAGCCGGTCCCCTCGCTGGCGCCGATGCTGAAGCGGGTGACCCCGGCGGTGGTTAGCGTCTACAGCCGGCAGACCGTGCGGGTCGCCAGCCCGCTGGGGCCGTTTGCGGACGATCCGTTCTTCCGCCGCATCTTCGGCATTCCCGACATGCCGCGCGAACGCGTGGAGCGCGCGCTGGGTTCGGGCGTGATTGTCGATGCGCAGCAGGGCCTGGTGCTGACCAATCACCACGTGATCGAGAACGCCGAAGGCGTGTCGGTGACGCTGAGCGACGGGCGGACGATGGAAGCCGAATTCATCGGCTCGGATCCGGACACCGACGTGGCGGTGATCCGGATTCCCGCCAACAACCTCACCGCCATCCCGCTGGCCGACAGCGACCAGCTGCAGGTCGGTGACTTTGTGGTGGCGATGGGCAACCCCTACGGCCTGGGCCAGACGGTCACCTCCGGCATCGTGTCGGCGGTGGGGCGTAGCGGCATTCCGGTGATGGGGTTCCAGAATTTCATCCAGACCGATGCTTCCATCAATCCGGGCAACTCCGGTGGTCCGCTGGTCAATCTGCAGGGCCAGCTGGTGGGCATCAATACCGCCAGCTTCAATCCGCGCGGCAGCATGGCCGGCAACATCGGCCTGGGCTTTGCCATTCCCATCAATCTGGCGCGCAACATCAAAGACCAGTTGGTGAGCACCGGCGAAGTCAAACGCGGCACGCTGGGCATCGAGACCCAGGACGTCGACGAGCGGCTGGCCAAGGGTCTGGGCCTGGAAAACGCTCGCGGCGCGCTGGTGACGCGTGTGTATCCGGGTTCGGCCGCGGCTGCCGCCGGTCTGCAGGCAGGCGATGTGGTGCTGACCGCCAATGGGCAGCGCATCGACAACAGCCCGTCGCTGCACAACTTCGAAGGCCTGCAGGATGTCGGCAGCCGCATCGCGCTGGAATTGCGCCGCGAAGGCAAACCGCTGCGCCTGACCGCCACGCTGAAGGAAGGCCTGCGCACGCTGGACGGCGGCACGCTGGACCCGCGCCTGCAGGGCGCCACTTTCAAGGAACTGGATGAAGGCACCCGCCAGCAGCTGCGCAGCATGGGCGCCAACGGCGGCTTGCAGGTAGGCACCGTCGCCCGCGGCAGCCGCGCATGGAACAGCGGCCTGCGCCCGAAAGACGTGGTGGTCGCCGGCAGCAACGGCAGCTTCAGCGACCTCCCAGGCTTCCGCGCCAGCTTCGAACGCAAACCGCCGCAACTTGTGCTGCGAGTGCTGCGCGGTGGTCGGCCGGGTGACATTTTGATGCAGTGATGTGTGGGAAGCGGGAGGCGGGAAAGCTTTGGCTTTGCCCCCTTTGACAAAGGGGGCTACGGGGGATTTAGCTTTTGCTTTTGCTGTTTTTCTTTAAGAGCAAAAAAGCAAATCCCCCTTAATCCCCCTTTTTCAAAGGGGGAGGTGAAGCCAAAGCCTTTTCCGCTCACCGCTCGCCACCCAGCGGCGCTCGACATCTTCCAAGTTGCGGTTCGCGCACGCGTGACGGGGGGGGAACAGATGCCTGCTTTCCCGTAGGGCGGGTCTTGACCCGCCATCGCCATCCCAACGCGGCAACGACAACCACCGAAAGCAAATCGTCGGCGGTTTGAATCTATTTCGATGATTGTTGTCGGGGTTCAGAGGTGGCAATGGCGGGTCAAGACCCGCCCTACGAGGATGCCTCTCTCCCCGACATTGCAGCCATCACAACGCGGGCAACGATAACTACCGAAAGCAAATCGTCGGCGGTCTGAATCTATTTCGACGATTGTCGTCGGGGTTCAGGCATGACAATGCCGGGTCAAGGCCCGTCCTAATCTCACTATTTGCACTCCTCGCTCTTCATCTCCGTAACGGCTTATTTATGCCCACCTGCTATAGAGTTGCAGGCCTACCCTGTCGCAGGAGACGACGATGAACCAACCGACCGCTACCGATACTGTGAAGGGCAACCTGAGCGAAGCCGGGTCGCACCTCAAATCCGCTGCTTCTGCCGCCAGCGAGGCCATCAAGGGTGCCGCCGGTGCTGCCAGCGACGAATTGAAGCTGGGCAAGGCCAATGTGAAGTCCGAGCTGGCCGACAGCGCGTTGTCCGGTATCGCCGCCGCTGAATCGGGCGGTGCCGCCGCGCGTGAACAGGTGGATGCGCTGATGGACAAAGGCCGCGACCTGATCGACAGCGCTGCCGACCTGATCCGCGAACGTCCGCTGGCATCGTTCGGCGTGGCTTTCGCTGCGGGCTGGATCATCGCCAAGCTGGCACGCAGCGGCGATAAGTAAGCGAACCAGTGGCGAGCGAACCTGATCAGACGCCCGACGCTGCCGGCTCGCCCGACGGTACCGACGCCCCCGGCCTGGACGAAACCTTTCGCCAGGTCGGCGCGGCCGGGCGGGCTGCCTTGGATTCGGCCAAGGACACCGGGCGCGCAATGCGCCAGTTGTTCTCGGCCGATCTTGCGCTGGCGCGCAGTGCTTTTGGGCGCGCGCTGGCGTGGGTTGCCGTGGCGATCGTGTTTGGTGGATCCGCCTGGCTGCTGGTCACCGGCGCGCTGATCGCGCTGCTGCAACGCCTGGGTTGGTCGTGGCTGCAATCGCTGTCGCTGGTGGCGGGGATCAGCCTGATCATCACCGCGGTGGCGGTCTGGAAGGTGGGGCACTACTTCGACCAGACCGGCCTGCATGCCACTCGTCGGCAGTTGTCGCGGCTGGGGCTGTTCGACGACAAAGTCGACGAACCGGCGCGGCCTGAGAAATCGGCAACATGAAATTCGAAGCACTGCAAAAACGTGTGGAACGTGCCGAGCACTTGGTGGAATTGCGCGCCGAGCGGTCCGTTTGCGAGTGGGAAAGCCTGAAACAGACGTGGCGGGCGGGATGGACGCCGGCGCGCATCATCGCCGCGGGACTGGCGGCGGGCTTCCTAGTCGGGCGAGCCCAACCCATGCGTGCGTTGAGCGGCACACGCTGGATGCCGTTGGTGAGTTCGATTTCCAGCCTGTTCGCCAGCGTGAAAGCCGCGATGGCTGCCGGGCAAGCCGGAGAAGCGGCCGATACGGCCGTGGAAACCGCCGACGTGGCCGCTGCTCACACCCAGCGAGCCGCGCCTTTCGATGCGGTGGAAGAACCCTTGGTGGACGAGGCCTTCTACGACGAAGACGAGGACGGCGACCCGATAGCTCCGCGGCCGGCCGAAGCGGCGACGGAAGTGTCGGAGCGTTGAGCCGCGCTCTTTAGGCGTGGTGGCGGCATCGGTGAGTTGGGATTGGGGATGTGAGGACGACAGGATTCGGCCCGTTTGCCATCCGGGCGCGCTGGGCGCGTTTGATCGGCGGATGCGGGGGCAATCGCGACTGACGTCGCTCCTACATAGGCGCATAGAAGATCGCCCGTGCGAAGGGTAAAGGGTATTTAATGCAGCCATCACCACCGGGCGATCATTCTTCATGCATCTCTTCGCGAGCGGTCTCCATTGAACGTTTCCGCCACTCCCGATTCGCCTGACTCATCCGTGCCTGACGAGGCGCCTGCGCCTGAGAGTGCCCTGCCGCCGCGTCCGCGCGCGCCGGTGTCGCTGCTGGTGCTGACCACGCTGGCGGTCGGCTTTACCTTGTGGGCGGTGCAGGACGTGTTGTTGCCGGTGCTGCTGGCGATGTTCTTCGCGCTGATCGGCAACCCTTTCATCCGCTTGCTGCGTCGGCTTTATCTGCCGCGCTTCATCGCTGCGCTGCTGGTACTGCTGGCAGGCATTTCCGGCACGGTGGTGCTGGCCAATCAATTGCTGCCGCCGGCCATGGAATGGGCTAGGGAGGCACCACGCGAAATGCGCCAGTTGGCACCCAAGCTGCGCGCGTTGACCAAGCCGATGCAGGACGCCAGCAAGGCGGCCGAGAGCTTCGCCCGTGCGGCAGGCGGCGACACCAGCAAGCGCCCGCCGCTGGTGCATACCGCGCAGGATGATCCCTATCGCCTGCTCACTGCGACTCCCAAGCGGTTGGCATCGATCCTGGCGGTGGTGCTGCTGACGTTCTTCTTCATGGTCTACGGCGAAAATTTGCAGCGCAATGCGATTGCGCTAATGCCGGGACGGCAGCAGAAGAAATTCACGGTCGGCATCCTGCAGTCGATCGAACGCGAGGTGTCGCGCTACGTGCTGACCATCAGCGTGATCAACGTGCTGATGGGTGCGGTGTTCGCCGGCGTACTGTACGTGCTGAAGTTTCCGCTCACCGAGGCGATGCTGTGGGGCACGATGGCGGCGCTGCTGAATTTCGCGCCTTATGTGGGGCCGCTGATTGGCGTGATCGTGATGATGGTGGTGGGCTTCATCACGTTCGACGATCTGTGGGAATCGCTGCTGCCGGCCGCGTCGTATCTGATGCTGCACACGCTGGAAGGCCAGATCATCACCCCCATCGTGCTGGGCCGACGCATGGCCTTGTCGCCGCTGGTATTGATCCTGGCGCTGATGCTGTTCGGCTGGCTGTGGGGCATCATCGGTTTGCTGCTGGCCGTACCGCTGCTGGTCTGTATCAAGCTGGTGCTGGCGCGGGTGGAAGGTATGGAAGGTTGGGCGAAGTTGCTGGAGTAGCGGTGAGCGGTGAGCGATGAGCAGCTTTACCTCCCCCTTGACCAGCCATTCGGCTGTTAGAAACAAAAAAGGGGGATGACCCGCCATTCGGCGGCTAAAAAGCGTTTGAGGGGGATTTGCTTTTGTTTTTGATCTTTTAAAGCAAAAGCAAATCCCCCGTAGCCCCCTTTGATGTTTTTAACAGCCGAATGGCTGGTCAAGGGGGCAAAAGCCGCATGCCTTTTCCGCTCGTCGCGCACCGCCACCACCTCCCCCCTCTCACCTCTCTCCTCCCCGCCGTACGTTAAGATGACGCGGTGAGCTTTCTCGTCCGTGCCATCACTCTCGACCTCGACGACACCCTCTGGCCGTTCGCCCCTATCGGTGCGCGGATCGAGCAGGTGCTGCATGCGTGGTTGCTGGAACACAGCCCGTCTACCGCGGAAATGTTCCCAGTCGAAAAAATGCGTGCGCTGCGCGAGCAGATCTTCGCTGGCAACCCGCAGTTGCGTCACGACCTGAGCGCGTTGCGGCGGCTGACTTTGCAGCAGGCGCTGGCCGAAAGTGGCGCCGAACCAGGGCTGCTTGAACCGGCTTACGAAATCTTCTACGCCGCGCGCAACCAGGTGGAGTGCTATCCCGACAGCATCGCCGCGCTAGAGCGCATTGCCGCGCGTGTGCCGGTGGCGGCGGTTACCAACGGCAATGCCGATTTGGAACGTATCGGGTTGGCTCATCATTTCGCGTTTCAGCTAGGTGCGCGCGAACACGGCGCCGGTAAACCCGATGCGGGCATCTTTCACGCCGCCTGCACGCGGCTGGGATTCGCACCGGCCGAGGTGCTGCACGTAGGCGACCATATCGAGATGGATGTGATCGGCGCGGCGCAGGCGGGCTTGCGCAGTTGCTGGATCAATCGCCGCGACCTTACCGGCCGCGTGCAGGACTGGACTCGCCAGGACCTGCAACCGGACCTGCATTTCGACACTCTCACCGCGCTGGCCGACTGGCTGGACGCCCACTCTCGCCTTGCCTCGGAGCATGCCGCCGCATGAGCCTTCCCCACGGTTTCACCGATTCCGCCGCCAATGCCTTGCCGCTGTACGTACTGGAGCGCGCGCAATTGGATGCTTGGCGCAGCACACAGCCACCCGCCATCGGCGCCTGGTTGGATGCACAGAGCTTCGCGGCCGCGCCTGGCACGCTGATGTTGCTGCCTGGCGACACCGGAATCGCCGGCGCGGTAATCGGGATCGGCGACCCGCTGGACCCGTATTCCTATGGGCACGCGCCGTTCGGTTTGCCGGTTGGCGACTGGCAACCGACTGGTGACCTGGGCGCCGACGCGCGCGCCGCGCTGCAGTTGGGCTGGGGACTGGGCAGCTATCGTTTCGACCGCTACAAGGCGCCGCTGCGCAAACCGGCGCGCTTGGTTCTGGAGCACACCGATCCCGAAACATTGGACGTGCTGGCGGCCAGCTTGCGCGTGCGCGATCTGGTCAATACCCCCACCGAGCATATGGGCCCGGACGAACTGGAAGCGGTCGCCCGTCAGATCGCATCGGCGCACGGCGCGCAGTTCGAAGCGATCACCGGCGACGAACTGCTGACGCGGAATTTCCCCGCCATCCACGCAGTAGGCCGGGCCTCGCACCGCGCGCCGCGTTTGATCGCGCTGCGTTGGGGCGAGCCCCAGCACCCGCATGTGGTGCTGGTAGGCAAAGGCGTGTGCTTCGACACCGGCGGCCTGGATATCAAGCCCGCCGACGGCATGCGCAACATGAAGAAAGACATGGGCGGGGCCGCGCATGCGTTGGCCTTGGCCGAGCTGGTCATGGCCCAGCGATTGCCGGTGCGGCTGACGCTGCTGGTTCCGGCGGTGGAAAACAGCATCGGCCCGAATGCTTTCCGCCCGGGCGAAGTGGTCGCCACGCGCAAAGGCATCAGCGTGGAAATCGACAACACCGACGCCGAAGGCCGCATGGTGCTGTGCGATGCGCTGGCCTACGCGGGCGAGCAGTCGCCCGACCTGATTCTGGATTTCGCCACGCTCACCGGCGCGGCGCGCATCGCGTTGGGACCGGATCTGCCGGCGTTGTTCGCCAACGATGACGCACTGGCCGATGCATGGATCGCCGCCGGCATCCAGCGGCGCGATCCGGTGTGGCGCATGCCGCTGTGGCGTCCTTACCTGCGCTACCTGACCAGCCACGTGGCCGACCTGGCCAACGCCGGCTCGCGGATGGCCGGTGCGGTGACAGCAGCGCTATATCTGGAGCGTTTCGTGCCGGCCGGGCAATCGTGGGCGCATCTGGACGTCTATGCCTGGAACGACAGCGACCGCCCTGGGCGACCCGCCGGCGGCGAAGCACTGGCCTTGCGCAGTGCGTTCGAATTGCTGAAAGGCCGCTACGCGGGTTGAACCTCACAGCTGTAGGAGTGGTGCCGGCATGCCGACACCGTAAGTCGCGATAGGACGCTTCGCGACCTGAATAGCGATTGCGATGAACTGCCTTGCTCACGCTGTATCGGGGCCGTAATCGCGACTTACGTCGCTCCTACAACGACAGCGATTCTGGAACTTACAGCAGTCCCTTCTGCCTCGCCAATCGATAGGCCTCGATCCGGTTGCCGACGCCCAGTTTGCCGATAGCCTCGGAAAGATAATTGCGCACCGTGCCTTGCGAGAGGTTCAGCTGGCGCGCTATCTCGCTGGCCGACAAGCCCTCCCCGGCTAGCCGCAGCACTTGCCGTTCGCGGTCGTTCAAGGGATCGGCTTCCGACCAGGCTTCCACTGCCAGTTGCGGATCGATGGCGCGACCACCGGCCTGTACCTTGCGTAGTGCATCGGCCAGGTGTTCTGCCGGTGCATCCTTCAGCAGATAGCCGACCACGCCCGCTTCCAGCGCGCGGCGCAGGAAACCGGACCGCGCGAAGGTGGTGACGATGACGACCTTGCAACCGATGTCATGGCGCTGCACGCGCTGCGCCAGTTCCAATCCGGTCACGCCGGGCATTTCGATGTCGGTCACCAGCACGTCCGGCCGCAGCCGCTGCAGTTCGCGCCAGGCGATTTCGCCATCGGCGGCGGTGCCGATCACCTCGATGTCCGGTTCCAGATTCAACAGCGCCGACAATGCGCCCCGCACCATCGCCTGATCTTCGGCCAGCAGTACTCGGATCATGGGAAGCGCCGGGAAAGAAAGACGCCAGCAAGCTAGCAGAACGGCGCAGGAAGGCGTTAGAGGGTGTTATGAACTTTGGGATGGGTGCGACGCTAGGGCAACAACGAAGCCGGACCCATCGTAGCGGGCAACGCACGGCTCTCCTTGTCCGCGGGCGGCAACGGAAGCTGCACCTCCAGCGTGGTACCGCGGTTGGGCGCCGAATCGATGCGCAATCCTCCGCCTAGTGCTTCCAGCCGCTCGCGCATGCCGGTCAGTCCATTGCCGGGTACCACCGCACTGCCGCGGCCGTCGTCGATGACGCGAAGGATCACCTGGCGCTGGGTGAAATGCACCGACACTTCGGCTTTGCCGGCGCGCGCGTGGCGCTGGATGTTGGTCACCGCCTCGCGTACCGCCAGCGCCAGCACCGTTTCCAGTTCCGGCGGAATCGGCTTGGAAATCGCCTGATCGTCGGCGTGGTAGGCGAACGCGACGCCGTCGGATTCCATCAGCAGCTTGGCCGATGCCAGCTCCGCCGCCAGTCCGGCCGCACGAATGCCGCTGACCGCGCGGCGCACTTGCGACAACGCGTCGCGCGCGACCCGGCTGACATCGTCGATCTCGCGTTTGGCCGCCAACGGATCGCGCGTCATCAGCTTGCCGGCCAGGTCCGATTTCAACGCCACCAGCGACAGCGTGTGCCCCAGCAGATCGTGCAGATCGCGGCCGATGCGTTCGCGTTCGGCCAGCGCCGCCAGCCGCCGCACTTCCTCGTGGCTGAGCGCCAACGCCGCGTCGGCCTGGGCGCGGCGCGCGACGCTGATGTTCATCAACCCCACCGCCAGTCCCACCAGTACCGCACTGGCCATGTACAGCAACGACCAACCCAGCAATACCCACTCGGCCACGTAGATCGCCAACAGCCCCACGATCCACGAGGTGGCGCCGCGCGGCGTAGTACAGAACGCAAAGAACGCACAGGCATAGATCAGATATCCCTGTGCGCCCGGGTTGAACGGCGTGACCACGAAACTCAGCGCGGCGATACCCAGCGTGTTGCCCAACAGCTGCCGGCGGTCGCCGAAATAAGCGCGGTAATACAGCACCAGGAACACCGCATAGCTGCCCACCGTGGGCCACAACCAGTGCTTGAAATACTCCGGCTGATACAGCGGCGTGATGAAGATCCACACCGACCACACCAGCATCATCACCGGAAACCAGTGCCGCCTGTTGGGAGTGAACTCGCCGCTCATGCTGCCCATGCCGCCCATCCCGCGCGTGCGCAGCAGCGAGTTTGGGTTCGGGCGGAACAGCTGGATGATCACGGGACGCTCCTCGTCAAGCTCGCATCGGCAGCCACTGTATCGATCCCCTCACGCGCGTGCCAATCGCCGCCAGGCCAGCGCCAGAAACAGTGCGGTGACCGCCGCAAGCACCGCCACATGCCCGGTGATGGTGCCACCGGCGCCCATGCCGAGCACTTTCAACGCGACTTGCGCCAGGTGATACGACGGCCACGCCGGCGCGGCGGCGGACAGCCATGCCGGCAACATCGTCAACGGCAGCCACAGCCCCGACAGGAACGACATCGGCAGATACACCAGGTTGACCACCGCGGGCGAGCCCTGCCCGCCGACATGCGTGCCAATGAATAGACCAACCGCGCAGAAGGGCAATACGCCGACGACATTGATCACCAGCAAGACCAGCCACTGCCACGGCGCCAGCGACACCCCACCCAGGGTGATGGCCAGTAGCGCGAGCAACACGGAAATCAACGCTGCGAACATCGCCGCCATCACCATCTTCGCCAGCAGATAGGCGCCGCGAGGCATCGGCAACGCACGCTTGAATGTCAGGAAGCCACGCTCCCGCTCCAAGGCCACGGTCACGCCAAAGCCGAACAACCCCACGCCCATGACGCCGAACACGCCGTATGTCGCCAACAGATAACGCGCGGCATCGCCGTTGCCGGAACGATTGAGCAAGATGCCGAACAACAAGTAGAACAGCGCCGGGAAGGACAGCATGGGCAATGTGAAGGACGGCGTGCGGAGCAGGCGCAGGAATTCGTAGCGGGCTTCCAACGCGTAGGCACGCCAGGAAGAAAAAGCAGGAGCGGCGACAGCGTTCATGCGGCCTCCGGCAATGCGTTGCGGCGGGTGAGCTCGACAAAGGCTTCGGCCAACCCGGCGCGCTGTACTTCAAGTTCGCTCAAGCCGGGATCTTCCGCCAGTAGGCGATACACGACCGGTTCGGCGATGTCGGCGATGATTTCCAGATAGCCGCCAGCCGTTTTCGCATGGCGCACTCCCGGCCATCCGGCAATGGCTTCCGGCAACAACGACGTGATGCAGCGGATGCGCCGCTGTGCGACATGCGCACGAATATCCTGCACGCTGCCCTGTGCGACGACGCACCCGCGGTCGATCACCACCACCCTATCGGCCAAGGCCTCGGCTTCTTCCAGGTAATGCGTGGTCAGCAGCACCGCGCAGCCTTGCGCCACCAGTTCGCGAATCGCTTTCCACAAACCTTGGCGCGCCTCGATGTCCAAACCGGTGGTGGGCTCGTCGAGGAACAACAGCTGCGGTCGCCCGCAAATGGCGAGGGCGAACTGCACCCGCCGCTGCTGCCCGCCGGACAGTTGTCCGTAACGCCGCTCCATCAGTCCGTCCAGACCGGCCAGGGCGATGCAGTCGGCCATGCTGCGCGGATCCGGGTAGTAGCTGCGGGTCAGCGCCAGCAGTTCGCGAACCTTCAAGGCTTCCTGGATGCCGGACGACTGCAGCATCACACCGACGCGACGGCGTGCGGCCAGTTGCCGAGGATCCATTCCGAACAAAGTGGCCTGCCCGGCGTCGGCCCGTTGCAGTCCGAGCAGCAGGGCAATAGCCGTTGTCTTGCCCGCCCCATTGGGGCCCAGCAGCGCCAGCAGTTGGCCGGCCTGCACGTCCAGATCGATACCCGCCAGCGCCCGCACCTTGCCGTAGCTTTTCTGTGCGGCCCGCAATTGGCCAAGGACCGGGAGAACGGGAATCGGCGATGACATGGCGCGTGCTCCTTTCAGCAATGCCGCCACCATAGGCGCGCGCTGCTGGGGAGTTCAGTGGCGATCTTCATGCACTGCGGATGACAACTGTCACTTGGTGGCGGCGTGCCGGGGAGGCATGATGCGCCCCGTGCCGGATATCAAGCATTCCGTCCGTGGCACCACTGCAGCCGCCATGCGTTTCCGCAAGAAGTGACTTCCGGCAACTAGGCTGGTGTAGCCTACGCGGTCACACTTTCGCAACCGTCACGTCTGGGTACTCGATGAATACATCCGCCGACTTGCTTAAGGAACTCCGCATCGACCGCAAGGCTCCGCCCCCGGAACCCTCGCGTCGAGGCATATGGATCGTGCTGGCCGTCGTGGTCGTCCTGTTGCTGCTGGCGGCGGGCGCATGGGCGGTTTTCGGGCGCGAGAAAGCCATCGAAGTGCGCACCGCGCCAACCGTGTCGCTGAGCAGCGGCGGTGCGGCGGCGTCCGTGCTGGACGCCACCGGCTATGTGGTCGCGCGGCGCATGGCGACGGTGTCGGCCAAGGTGACCGGCAAGGTCCAGGAAGTCCTGATCGAAGAAGGCATGGAAGTCGCAGAAGGCCAGGTACTGGCGCGGCTGGAACCCATCGATGCCAACGCCGAACGCTCCCTGGCCGCAACCCAGCTGCAAGCAGCGCGTAGCCAGAGCAACGGCATCCAAGCGCAACTGACCGAAGCCGAAACCAATGCGCGGCGCTTGTCGCAGTTGGTCGCTCAGCAATTGATATCGAAATCCCAGTACGACCAGGCCGTCGCCACGCGCGACTCCCTGCGCGCGCAGTTGGTGACCTCGCAGCGCAACGAGAAAGTCGCCAGTGACCGCCTGCGCATCACCGACATCGGATTGGACAACACCATCGTGCGCGCGCCGTTCGCCGGCGTGGTGGTCGCCAAGGCCGCGCAGCCGGGCGAAATCGTTTCGCCGTTGTCCGCTGGCGGCGGCTTCACCCGCACCGGTATCGGCACCATCGTCGACATGGATTCGCTGGAAGTGGAAGTGGACGTGGGCGAAGCCTTCATCGGCCGCGTACAGCCGAAGATGCCGGTGGAGGCCACGTTGAATGCCTATCCTGATTGGAAGATCCCGGCCGAGGTGATCGCCATCATTCCCACCGCCGATCGCGGCAAGGCCACGGTGAAGGTGCGCATCGCGCTCAAGCAGAAGGATCCGCGGATCGTTCCGGACATGGGCGTGCGGGTGAGCTTCCTGGAAGCGGCCAAGCCTGAACAGAAGAAGCCGCAGGGCGTACGCGCGCCCTCCAGCGCGCTGGTCGAACGGGACGGTCAGCAGGTCGCCTTTGCGCTGACCGAAGAGAACACCGTCGAACAGCGCGCGGTGAAGGTCGGTCTCGCGATGGGAGACGATCGTCAGGTACTGTCTGGTCTGACTGCCGGGGAGACGGTGGTGCTGAATCCGCCGGACACGCTGAAGGATGGCTCCAAGGTCAAGCTGGCGGAAGAATCGCCGGAAGAATAAAAGCAAGGCGGCACGAGTGCCGCCGCGCGAACCAAGCGGGACTTTGCTAGGACCAGCTTGGTCGGCAATGGGTTTCCAGTAGCGATTTGTCGTAATGGCGGTTTGTCGTAATGGCACGCTCTCGTTCGTCGGAATAGGACGCGCCGTAGCGGAAGGGGCAATCCGGCGGTCGCGTTCGCAACAAACAAAGCCGATCAAGGCAAGCTGGTCAAAGCACGCCGGTTCAAAGCACGTCAGTTCAAAGCACGCCAACGAACACCACAGAAGGAAAACACGATGTCCTCACTGGTCACCATCCGCAACCTCGTCAAGACCTACCAGCGCGGCCCGGAAAAAGTGCAGGTGCTGCATGGCCTGGACCTCGAGATTCCCAAGGGCGATTTCGTCGCACTGATGGGCCCGTCCGGCTCCGGCAAGACGACCCTGCTCAACCTGATCGGCGGGCTGGACGTACCGACCTCGGGCGAGATCGAAATCGAAGGGCAGCGCCTGGATCGCATGAGCGGCGGTCAGCTCTCTACCTGGCGCAGCCACAACGTCGGCTTCGTCTTCCAGTTCTATAACCTGATGCCGATGCTGACGGCGCAGAAGAACGTGGAGCTGCCGCTGCTGCTGACCAAGCTCGGCGCCGCGCAGCGCAAGCGCAATGCCGAAGTCGCGTTGCAGCTGGTCGGCCTGGCCGACCGTGGCTCGCACCGGCCCAACGAACTCTCCGGCGGCCAACAGCAACGCGTGGCGATCGCCCGGGCCATCGTCTCCGATCCGACCTTCCTGATCTGCGATGAGCCCACCGGCGATCTGGACCGTCATTCGGCCGAGGAAATCCTGGGCCTGCTGCGCACGCTGAACCGCGAGCACGGCAAGACCATCATCATGGTCACCCACGACCCCAAGGCCGCCGAGTACGCCACCCACACCATCCATCTCGACAAGGGCGATCTGGTCGACGCCCCCGCGATGGCGCACTGAGCGGGAGGCCGCCATGAAATATCTTTCCCTTATCTGGGCCCAGCTGTTCCGCAGCAAGACCCGCACCCTGCTGACATTGCTGTCGGTGGTGGCGGCGTTCCTGCTGTTCGGCCTGCTGGATTCGGTGCGCGTGGCGTTCAATTCCGGCGGCAGCGTCGACGGTGCCAACCGCCTGATCGTCGCGTCGCGCTTATCCATCACCCAGTCGCTGCCGATCAATCTGCTGTCGCAGATCGAGTCCGTTCCGGGCGTCAAGAAAGCCACCTATGCCATGTGGTTCGGCGGCATCTACCGCGACCCCAAGGATTTCTTCCCCAACTTTTCGGTGGGCCCGAACTTCTTCGACGTCTATACCGAGTACGAGATACCGCCGGATCAACTGAAAGCGTTCCAGAACACCCGCAACGGCGCAATCGTCGGCGAGATGCTGGCCAAGAAGAACAACTGGAAAGTCGGCGATGTGATTCCGTTGCAGGCGACGATCTTCCCGCGCAACGGCAGTAACGATTGGCCACTGGAATTGAAGGCCATCTTCCGCGTCAAGGACCGCAAGAACATGGGCGCGGAAAACCAGTTGATGATGAACTGGAAATATTTCGACGAATCCAACGACTACATCAAGAGCCAGGTCAGCTGGTACACGGTGCAGTTGGCCAATCCCAACCAGGCCTCGCAAGTCGCGCGCGCCATCGACGCGTTGTCGGCCAATTCGGATCACGAAACCAAGAGCCAGACCGAATCGGCCTTCCAACAGGCGTTCGCCAAGCAGTTCGCCGACATCGGACTGATCGTCACTTCCATCATGGGTGCGGTGTTCTTCACCTTGCTGCTGCTCACCGGCAACACCATGGCGCAAGCGGTGCGCGAACGCATCCCCGAACTGGCCGTGCTGAAGACGCTGGGTTTCAAGGACAGCACAGTGCTGACACTGGTCATGGTGGAATCGGTGCTGCTGATCGTGCTGGGCGGACTGATCGGCATGGGCCTGGCCGCGGTGATCATGCCGGGACTGACCGCCGCCAGCCAAGGCGCGATTTCGTTGCCCACCGTGCCGGCCCAGACCTGGCTGATCGGCCTGGGCCTGATGATCGTCATCGGTGTGGTGGTGGGACTGCTGCCGGCACTGCGCGCGCAGCGCCTGAAGATCGTCGACGCATTGGCCGGACGCTGAGGAAAAGACATGCCTAACTGGATTACCAATCTGATTTCCGCCGTCCTGCTGATCGTCGGCCTGATCGCATGGATCATGTCTCCCTGGTACGTGATCGCCGCCGTCGCGGTGCTGGTGGCGCTATGGCTGGTGCTTACGCGCAGTGGCCGGCTCGCGCTGGCGGCTTCGCGGATCGGCATCAGCAGCCTGCCGCAACGATGGGGCGCATCCTCGGTGATCATCGTCGGTATCGCCGGCGTGGTCGGCGTGTTGGTGGCGATGCTGGCGATGGGCGAAGGCTTCAAGGCCACGCTCAACAGCACCGGCGACGACAACACCGCCATCGTACTGCGCGGTGGTTCGCAGGCGGAAACCAATTCCGTCATTACCCGCGAACAGGTGCCGCTACTGTCCAGCCTGCCCGGCATAGCCAAGGGGCCCAACGGCAAGCCGCTGATGTCGGCCGAGCTGTCGCAGGTGGTCAACCTGCCCAGCAAGGCCGATGGCACCGACGCCAACGCGCAGTTCCGCGGCGTGGGCGAGGAAGCCTGGCTGGTGCGTGAAAAGCTGAAGATCGTGGAGGGCCGCAAGTTCGGCGCAGGCCTGCGCGAGATCGTGGTCGGCCAAGGCGCTCAATCGCAGTTCCGCGGCCTGGACGTCGGCAAGAAGTTGAATCTTGGCGACCAGGAGTGGACCGTCGTCGGCAAGTTCGCTTCCGGCGATGCGCACGATTCCGAACTGTGGGGCGACGCGGAAACACTCGCTTCCACCTACAACCGCAGGGCCTACCAGTCGATCACGGTGCGCACCGAAGGCAAGGCCGGCTTCGACCAGTTCAAGGCGGCGGTCGAAAGCGACCCGCGCCTGAAGCTGGACGTGGACACCACCCGCGCCTACTACAGCAAGCAATCGGGCCAGCTGGCGACCATCATCAGATGGCTGGGCATCATCATCGGCACCATCATGGCGGTAGGTGCGGTATTCGGCGCGCTCAACACGATGTACGCGGCCGTGGCCGGGCGGGCGCGCGAGATCGCCACCATGCGGGCGATCGGCTTCCGCGGCTTGCCGGTGGTGACGGCGGTGATGCTGGAAACCATGTTGCTGGCGTTGCTGGGCGGCGTGCTGGGCGGCCTGGTCGCCTGGGCCATCTTCAATGGCTACAGCGTTTCGACCTTGGGCAACAACTTCAGCCAGGTGGTATTCCAGTTCAAGGTCTCGCCCGAACTGCTGTGGACCGGCCTGAAATGGGCGCTGGGGATCGGCCTGATCGGTGGGTTGTTCCCGGCCCTGCGAGCCGCGCGGTTGCCAATCACTCAGGCATTGCGCGCGATTTGAGCCGGCGGCTGCGGCCGCGCCAGGAAAATCCCGGCTGAACTGTCACGTATTTGTCATCGTTTTGAGGTAGCGGCGACCCGAGGGTCGCCGCTATGGTGCGCGACCGTTTGCTCCCCTTGTTGCCCATCATGCTGCGCCTGCTCGCGCTGGCCTGCGTCTGCTTGTCGCTGGTCGGCTTCACTTCCGTACAACTGCCTGCGCTCTCGCTGAGTGGCCGCCTGGCCGCGCCGGGCGGCGTATCGCCTTTGCTGCCGCGCGAGCGCATCGAGGCGATGATGCAGCGGCTTCCGCACCGCGAAGGCTTTGTGCGCAACGACGAAGGCGTGCCGTTGTTCTGGCGCGCCATTGATCCGGGCGACTATGCGCTGGACTACCGCTACAGCGGTGGCAGCGTCGCCAACCGCATGGATTTCGCTCTCGACTTCACCGCTCCCCAGCAAGCATCGGCCGTCGCGCCGCGCGGCACGGTGGTGTTGCTGCACGGCTGGATGATGGACAGCGGTTCGCTGCTGCCGTGGGCGCTGGAGCTGGCCCAGGCCGGCTACCGCACCATCGGCATCGACCTGCGCAACCACGGACGTTCCGGGCAGGCGCCATCCGGCTACGGCACTCGCGAGGGCGAAGATGTGGTCGCGGTGCTGCGCGCACTGCGGGCACGCGGCGAGATCGCCGGTCCTTTGCACGTGATGGGCGTGTCCTACGGCGCCGCGACCGCGATCTTCGCCGCGCGCGATCTGGGTGTGCAGGCCGGCGGCGTGGTGGCGATGGAATCGTTCGACAATGCCGGCGGTGCGATCCGCGACATGGTGCCGCACATGCTGTCGCGGCCGCCCGAGCGCTGGAGCGATTGGTTGACGTTGCCGGTCGCGCGCTGGCGCTACGGTAATGGTCAGTTGGACGCCGCCATCGGCGAAGCGGACCGCAAGCTGGGGCTGGACCTGGATCGGGTGGACGTCGGTGCTGCGCTGGCGCAAGCACCGGCGTGCGTGTTGCTGATCCATGGCACTGACGACCAACACATTCCGGTCGCACATGGCCGCCTGTTGGCCGCGGCCGCTCCGCGCGCACGCTATCTGGAAATCGCCGGCGAGGATCATCTGAGCCTGCCGATGCGGTTGGATCGGTTAGGGCCGACGGTGATCGATTGGTTCGATCGTACGCCTGCTGCCAGCCGTGATTGTCCGCAGCCGTTGATGCCGGGTTAGGTCGTCCGCCATCGATCTAGCGCTTTTACGCGCGACAAATTCGTAACTGTTTTTCGGTTTGTTGATGTAGGCGGCTGACTTTCGCTCTTGGCGCTGGCGCGGTTGGTTCATCGGGCCTGATGATCTACGCGCCTGCCGCGGGGCCCTACTTTCTTTGCTCGTGCAAAGAAAGTAGGCAAAGAAGCGCTTTTCAACAGCCGAATGGCTGGTCAACACGCCCCTGGCAGCGCGCCCTTCGGGTGCGTGTCGCCGGTGGGAATTTTCGGAAGGCACATCCATGTGCCTGCCGAAAACGCCGCGCGTCCTGCGCGGCGCCCCAAGGGGTTGTACCCACCGGCGCCACCGCGCCTTAAAGGGGACCCCAAAAGTCAAAAGCAACAAGCAAAGGCAAGGCAAAGGCGTTCAGCTTTGCGCTGCGCCTGTGGGGTTGCTGTTGTTCTTGCTTTGGCTTCGCTCTTGGCTCTTCGGGCCCCCGTTTAGGCGCGGCAAGCGGGACGGGTTAAACCCCGCAGGGGCGGCGCACACGATGTGCGCCGTTTTCGGATGGCACATGGATGTGCCTTCCGAAAATTCCCGGCCCGATTGCGGACCCCGCAGGGGCGCGCCGCCCGGGGCGTGCTTTCTTT